>JALSSC010000050.1 GCA_026984455.1 Chromatiaceae bacterium | reverse complement strand
CCTTCCCCGGCCGGCGCCCGGTCGGCGCCGATGATCCAGCCCTCGGGCCGTGGGCCCGTCAGGCGCAGGTCCAGATCCACGTGCAGAAAACGCCCGCGGGAGATGCGGACCCTCCCCATGAGCCCCCCATCGTCTCCGTCGAGGCGCAGCGAGTGGGCGCCGGGGGACTGGATCCAGGCGCGGTGGAAGAGGGTGCGGTAGCGCCCCGAGGCGTCCAGGCGGTGGGCGATGCCGTCGAGCCGGGTGGGCGCGGTATTCAGCTCGCTCAGCGGCGGGGCGTCCGTCAAGTCGGGTTCGCCCGGGTCCACAGGCCAGTATTCCCCCGCGAAGGCCTGGGGGTCGAGGTTCGCGAACACCAGCATCTCCACCCGGTAGAGACGGTCCGCCTGGGCCGGGCCCTGCCACAGCAGGGCGACGAGGAGGGTGAGGAGGATGCGCTTCATGTCTCTGCTCCAGCGATCTCGGTGAGGACCCGGGCGACCTGGGCCGGGCGCTGCCGGGGGTCGGCCATGTCCAGGAAGAAGCGCAGGCGCTCGCCGCCGTCGAGGCGGTAGCTCTGCGGCCGGGCCTGGATCAGGCGGATCAGGTGGGCCGGGTCCAGGGCGGGCTCGGGGCCGAACAGGATGCGGCCGCCGGCCGGTCCGGCCTCCAGCTTGCGAATCCCCAGGGCGGCCGCCCGGAGGCGCAGACGGGTGACCTCGAAGAGGTTGCGGGCGGGCTCGGGCAGGAGGCCGAAACGGTCGATCATCTCCACCTGCAACTCGCGCAGGGCGGCCTCGTCGGGGGCGTTGGCGATGCGCTTGTACAGGACCAGGCGTTCGTGCACGTCGGGCAGGTAGTCCTCGGGGAGCAGGGCGGGCAGGGCCAGTTCCACCTCGGTGCCCTCGTGCAGGGGGCGTTCCAGTTCCGGCCGGCGGCCGCTCTTGAGGGCCTCCACCGCCCGCTCCAGGAGTTCCATGTAGAGGCTGAAGCCCACCTCCTGGATCTGCCCGCTCTGGTCCTCGCCCAGGAGTTCGCCGGCGCCGCGGATCTCCATGTCGTGGGTGGCGAGGGTGAAGCCGGCGCCCAGTTCCTCCAGGGATTCGATGGCCTCCAGGCGCTTGCGGGCGTCCCCCTTGAGGGTGCGCCAGGGGGGGGTGATGAGGTAGGCGTAGGCGCGGTGGTGGGAGCGGCCCACGCGGCCGCGCAATTGGTGCAACTGGGCCAGGCCCAGCTTGTCGGCGCGGTCGATGACGATGGTGTTGGCGCTGGGGATGTCGATGCCGCTCTCGATGATGGTGGTGCACACCAGGACGTGGAAACGCTGGTGGTAGAAGTCCCGCATCACCCGTTCGAGTTCGCGTTCCGGCATCTGCCCGTGGGCCACCTCCAGACGGATGCCGGGCAGCAGGCGGCGCAGCCGGTCGGCGGTGTTGTCGATGGTCTGCACCTGGTTGTGGAGGAAATAGACCTGGCCGCCGCGCTTGATCTCGCGCTGACAGGCCTCGCTCACCAGGGCGTCGTTCCATTCTGAGACGAAGGTCTTGATGGGGTGGCGCTGGGCCGGGGGGGTGGCGATGATGGACAGGTCGCGCAGCCCGGCCATGGCCATGTTGAGGGTGCGCGGAATGGGGGTGGCGGTGAGGGTGAGCAGGTCCACCTCGGCGCGCAGGGACTTGAGGCGTTCCTTGTGGCGCACCCCGAAGCGGTGCTCTTCGTCCACGATCACCAGCCCCAGGTCCTTGAAGCGGACGTTGGCCTGGAGGAGCTTGTGGGTGCCCACCAGGATGTCCACCCGGCCGGCGGCGAGGTCGTCCAGGATCTTTTTCTGGGCCTTGGCGGTGCCGAAGCGGGAGAGGCTCTCCACGCGCACGGGCCAGTCGGCGAAGCGGTCGGCGAAGTTGCGGTAGTGCTGCTGGGCGAGCAGGGTGGTGGGCACCAGCACCGCCACCTGCCTGCCGGCGTCGGTGGCGACGAAGGCGGCGCGCATGGCCACCTCGGTCTTGCCGAAGCCCACGTCGCCGCACACCACCCGGTCCATGGGGGTGGGCGCGCAGAGGTCGGCGATCACGGCCTCGATGGCCTGGCGCTGGTCGGGGGTCTCCTCGAATTCGAAGGCGGCGGCGAACTGGGCGTAGGCCTCGCCCACCGGCGGAAAGGCGTGGCCCTTGCGCGCCGCCCGGCGGGCATGGACATCCAGGAGTTCGGCGGCCACGTCGTGGACCTTCTCCGCGGCCTTGCGGCGGATGCGCTGCCACTGTTCGCCGCCCAGGCGGTGGAGGGGGGCGTTCTCGGGCGAGACCCCGGTATAGCGGGAGATGAGGTGGAGGCTGGAGACGGGCACGTAGAGGCGGTCGCCCTTGGCGTATTCCAGGGTCAGGAACTCGGTCCGCCCACCCCCCACCTCCAGGGTCTGGAGGCCCAGGTAGCGGCCCACCCCGTGCTCCTCGTGGACCACCGGGGCGCCTTCGTGGAGTTCGGTGAGGTTACGCACCACCAGGTCCGGGTCCTGGCGCGCGCGGCCGCGGCGGGTCTGGATCACCCGCTCGCCGTAGAGCTGGGTCTCGGTCACCAGGGCGAGGCGCGGGTCCTCCAGACACAGGCCCTCCTCCAGGGGGGCGACGGCGAGGCAGAGCCGGGCCTCGTGGTCGAGAAACTCCGCCCAGCCGTCCACCGGGCGGGGGGAGAGACCGAATCCCTTCAGGGTCTCCAGGAGCTGTTCCCGGCGTCCGGCGCTCTCGGCCAGGAACAGGACGCGCCGCCCCGCTTCGGCGAGGAACGCCTGGAGGGCCGCCGCGGGCCGCTGGCTGCGCGCCTGGATGCCCAGGGGCGGCAGGGTGGCGGTGGGGAAGTTGTGGCAGGCGGCGAAGCCCTTGCGCCGCTTGGGGATCCCGGGGACCTGCACCTCGATCCCGGGGAGGGCGGCGATGCGTGCCTGGAGGGCCTCGGGGGCGAGGTAGAGTTCCGCGGGCGGGAGCAGGGGCCGCTCGGGGTCGTGGCGGCGTTGCTCGTAACGCCCGCCCACCTGGGCGAAGAAGTCGGCGGCGGCCTCGCGCGTCCCCTGCCACTGGATGGCGAGGGTGTCCCGGGGCAGGTAGTCGAAGAGGGTGGCCATGCCCTCGAAGAACAGCGGCAGGTAATACTCGATGCCGCCCGGGGCGTTGCCGGCGGAGACCTCCCGGTAGACCCCGCAGCCCTGGGGGTCCGCCGCGAAGCGGTTGCGGAAGGCGCGGCGGAAACGGGCGATGCCGTCCTCGTCCAGGGGAAACTCGCGGGCCGGCAGGGAATGGATGCGCTCCACCCGCGCCAGGGAGCGTTGGGTCTCGGGATCGAAGGTGCGGAGGCTCTCGATCTCGTCGTCGAACAGGTCGATGCGGAAGGGCAGGGGGTTGCCCATGGGGAAGAGGTCGAAGAGGGAGCCGCGCACCGCGAACTCGCCGTGCTCCAGGACCTGGGAGACGGCGCGGTAACCGGCGTGCTCCAGACGCCGGCGGAAGTCTTCGCGGTCCAGGCGTTGACCCGGTTCCAGGTGGAAGCTGTGGGCGTCCACGAAGGTCTGGGGGGGCAGGTATTGCATCAGGGTGGGGACGGGGACCACCAGGACGCCCTGGGTGAGCCGGGGCAGGCGGTGGAGGGCGAGCAGGCGCGCGGAGATCAGCTCGGGGAGGGGCGAGAACAGGTCGTAGGGCAGGGTCTCCCAGTCGGGGAAGCCGAGGACGTCGAGGCCGCTGCTGCGGAGAAAGAAACCGATCTCCTCCATCAGGGCCTGGGCCTGATGCACCGATTCCACCACCACCAGGGTCAGGCCGGGGAAGGCGCGGGCCGCCGAGGCCGTGGCCAGGGCCGCCGCGGCCCCGTGGAGGCGTCCCCATTGCAGGCGTTCCCCCGGTCGGGCGGGGCGGGGCGGGCGCAGAATCGAAGGCGGGGGGGAACCGGGCATGGGTGGGACGGCGAGGGAAAAGGGGGATTTTCGCACATCCAGGCGTGGGGTGCAGGGCGGAGGTCGAGGGCATCCTGCCGGGCACGCCCTGCCCTGTCCTGGGCGTTTTCTTGACGGCCGTCAAGGTATGGGGGGGCGGGCTGGGTTATTTCTCAGAGCATCCCTGCATGGCCAATAACACAATTATGCAAGGGATTCCCATGGATTGATATGGGATTTTCGTGGTTTTCATCCATTCCGAGGAGTGACGATTATGAGATCCAAGTGGGGGATCGCATTGGGGCTGGGCGCCGCCCTGATGCTGGCCCAGAACGTGTGGGCGTCGGTCAAGGCACCGCCCAAGGACTGGTCGAAAGAGACTAAGGAGTGTGTCAAGTGTCACAAGAAGAACAATCCCGGCATCGTGCAGCAATGGGGGCACAGCAAGCATTACCGGGCCAAGGTGGGCTGCTACGAATGCCACAAGGCGGACAAGGGCGATCCCGACGCCTTCATCCATGACGACAAGAAGGTCAAGAAACTCATCTCCATCATCGTCTCGCCCAAGGATTGCGCCAACTGTCACGAAAAGGAGGCGAAACAGAACAGCGAATCCCATCACGCCGCCGCCGGCAAGATCCTGGGGTCGCTCGACAACCTCCTCGCCGAGGTGATCGAGGGCAACAACCAATTCCTGACCGACGGCTTTCCCTTGGGCAATTCCGCGTCGGCGGTGAACGGCTGCTGGCAGTGCCATGGCTCCCCGGTGAAGGTCCTGGAGGGGGGTGATCTGGACCCCGCCACCTGGCCGAATTCCGGCATCGGACGCCTCAATCCCGACGGTTCCAACGGTTCCTGTACCGCTTGTCATGCCCGCCACGAGTTCTCGGTGGCCCAGGCGCGGCAGCCCGAGACCTGCGGCAAGTGTCACCTGGGGCCGGACCATCCGCAGAAGGAGATCTACGAGGAGTCCAAGCACGGCATCCAGTTTGCCACTCATCGCGCGCAGATGGACCTGACCAGCCCCAAGTGGATCCCCGGCGAGGACTTCTTCACCGGCCCCACCTGCTCCACCTGCCACATGGGGGCGACCCGTACCCAGGGCGTGACCCACGACGTGGGGATGCGTATCTCCTGGAACAACCGGCCGCCGGTGTCGGTGCGGCCGGAGAAGGCGGACGCCAAGATGGGCCTGCCCGGGGCCAATGTGAACTGGGAGGAGCGCCGCGACAATATGAAGGACGTCTGCACGGCCTGTCACAACGACGACTGGGTGGACAACTTCTATACCCAGTACGACGGCCTGGTGAAGCTGTACAACGAGAAGTTCGGCAAACCGGGACTGGCCCTGTACAAGGCCGCCAAGCCTCTCCTGAAGCCGGCCAAGTTCAGCAACAAGCTGGACTGGATCTGGTTCGAACTCTGGCATCACGAGGGCCGCCGCGCCCGCCACGGCGCCGCCATGATGGGGCCGGACTACACCCATTGGCATGGCATGTACGAGGTGGCCCAGCACTTCTACATCAAGATGGTGCCCGAACTCGAACACCTGATCGAGCAGGGCAAGGCCTCGGACGACGCCCGGAAGAAGAAGGCCGCCATGGCCCTCCAGGCGAAGCTGGACGAGGTCCTCAACAGCGGCAATCACAAATGGTACCTCGACAAGATGGATCCCAAGGAAAAGGCCCGGCGCAAGAAGGCCGCGGCCGATTTCAAGAAGCGTTACGGAAAGTGACCTGATCCGAAGGGCGCGTCTCCGGGGTGTCCCGGGGGCGCGCCGCTCTTTTTTGCCGAGGAGGATAGAGCTATGAGCCTGACAAGGCGCGAATTCATCAAGGCCCAGGCCGCCGCCGCCGCGGCCTCGGCGGCGGGGGTGACCCTGCCGGCGATCGCCACCGCGGCCGGCGACGCGGACAAGGACAGCGGCGTGCGCTGGGACAAGGCCCCCTGCCGCTTCTGCGGGACCGGCTGCGGGGTCCTGGTGGGGACCCGAGACGGGCAGGTGGTGGCCACCCAGGGCGACCCCGACGCCCCCGTGAACCGGGGCCTCAACTGCATCAAGGGCTATTTCCTGGCCAAGATCATGTACGGCAAGGACCGCCTCACCCGGCCCCTGTTGCGCAAGAAGAACGGCCGCTACGACAAGTTCGGCAATTTCGAGCCGGTGAGCTGGGACGAGGCCTTCGACGTCATGGCCAGGCAGTTCAAGAAGGCCATTCGCCGCAGCATGAGGGAGAACGCCGGCAAGCCGGTGGACAAGATCACCTCGCGGGTGGGGATGTTCGGTTCGGGACAGTGGACCGTGTGGGAGGGCTATGCGGCCGCCAAGCTGCTCAAGGCCGGTTTCCGCTCCAACAACCTCGACCCCAACGCCCGCCACTGCATGGCCTCGGCGGTGGGGGGGTTCATGCGCGCCTTCGGCATCGACGAGCCCATGGGCTGCTACGACGATCTGGAGCAGGCCGACGCCTTCGTCCTCTGGGGCTCCAACATGGCCGAGATGCACCCCATCCTCTGGTCGCGCCTCACCGACCGGCGCCTCACCCATCCCGGCTGCGAGGTGCACGTCCTCTCCACCTACGAGCACCGCTGTTTCGAGCTGGCCGACAACGGCATGGTGTTCGTGCCCCAGACCGACCTGGCGATCCTCAACTACATCGCCAACTACATCATCCAGCACAAGGCCTATGACGAGGAGTTCATCGGCAAGCACGTCAATTTCACCAAGACCCCCACCGACATCGGCTACGGCCTGCGTCCCGAGGATCCGCGCGAAAAGAAGGCCAAGAACCGCGCCAAGGGCAAACTCACCAAGATCGGCTTCGAGGAGTACGCCAAATCCCTGGAGCCCTATACCCTGGAGTACGTGTCCAGACTCTCGGGGGTGCCCGCGGAACGCCTGGAGCGCCTGGCCCGGCTCTATGCCGATCCAGAGAAACGCATCACCTCCTATTGGACCATGGGCTTCAACCAGCACACCCGCGGGGTGTGGGTGAACGGGCTCATCTACAACGTCCATCTGCTCACCGGCAAGATCTCCGAGCCCGGCAACGGCCCGTTCTCCCTCACCGGACAACCCTCGGCCTGCGGCACGGCGCGCGAGGTGGGCACCTTCGCCCACCGCCTGCCGGCGGACTACGTGGTCAAGAAGAAGGCCCACCGCGACCTGGCCGAGCGGATCTGGAAGCTGCCCGAGGGGACCATCCCCGGCAAGGTGGGGTACCACGCGGTATTGCAGAACCGCATGTTGCACGACGGCAAGCTCAACGCCTACTGGGTGATGTGCAACAACAACATGCAGGCCGCCGCCAACATGAACCAGGAGACCTTCCCGGGGTACCGCAATCCGGCCAATTTCATCGTCGTCTCCGATCCCTATCCCACCATCACCGCCCAGGCCGCGGACCTGATCCTGCCCACCGCCATGTGGGTGGAGAAGGAGGGCGCCTACGGCAACGCCGAGCGCCGCACCCAGTTCTGGCGCCAGCAGAAGGCCCCGCCCGGAGAGGCCAAGTCGGACCTGTGGCAGATCATGGAATTCGCCAAGCGCTTCAAGGTGGAGGAGGTCTGGCCCAGGGAACTCCTGGCCAAGAGGCCCGAGTACAAGGGCAAGACCCTGTACGAGATCCTGTTCGAGAACGGCCAGGTGAATGGCTTCCCCTTCGAGGGGAAGATCCGGGACGAACGCGGCAACGAATACGACAATCACGAGTCGGCCCATTTCGGCTACTACGTCCAGAAGGGCCTGTTCGAGGAATACCGCCGTTTCCAGAAGGAGGGCCCCAAGCAGGGCCATCAGCAGGCCCCCTTCGAGGCCTACCACAAGGCCCGCGGCCTGCGTTGGCCGGTGGTGGACGGCAAGGAGACCCTGTGGCGCTACCGCGAGGGCTACGACCCCTTCGTCACCCGGGCCCACCCGGAAGTGGCCAAGGGGGATGTCTATTTCTATGGCAAGCCCAACGGCCGCGCCAACATCATCACCGCCCCCTACGAGCCGCCGGCGGAGTCCCCGGACGCCGAGTACGACCTGTGGCTGTGCACCGGGCGGGTGCTGGAGCACTGGCATTCCGGTTCCATGACCCGCAGGGTGCCGGAACTCTACCGCGCCTATCCCGACGCGGTGATCTACATGAACCACGAGGACGCCCTGCGCCGGCGTCTGCGGCGGGGCAAGCTCGCCCGGGTGATCAGCCGCCGCGGGGAGATCCTGGCGCGGGTGGAGACCCGGGGGCGCAACCGTCCGCCGCACGGGCTGGTCTTCATCCCCTGGTTCGACGCCGGCCGTATCGTCAACAAACTGACCCTGGACGCCACCGATCCCC
Organism: Chromatiaceae bacterium; assembly: GCA_026984455.1. Lineage (GTDB taxonomy): Bacteria > Pseudomonadota > Gammaproteobacteria > Chromatiales > Chromatiaceae > JALSSC01. The sequence continues at coordinate 38,525 of JALSSC010000050.1, read as the reverse complement.
TCTCGAAGGAGACGGACTACAAGAAGTGCGCGGTCAAGGTCGTGAAGGCATAGGGGGCACCATGAACAAGCGAAGCATCGGCATCGTCGCCGTCCTGGCGGGGCTCGTCACCGCCTTCTCCGCCGGCGCCGTGGACCTGCGTTCCCTGCGGGGCGACCGGCCCCTGGACGTGGGCTCCCGGCGCCCCGCCCGGGCCGAGGTGATCCTGCCCGACGCGGGCAAGTTCGAGAAGTCCTACGAGACCCATCCGCCCATGATCCCGCACAAGGTGGAGAAGACCCGGATCAGCCTCAAGCAGAACCAGTGTCTGAAGTGTCACGGCGACCTGGAGCACCAGGAGATCGACGCCCCCATGGTGAGCAAGACCCACTTCGTCAACCGCAAGGGCGAGCGCCTGGGCCATGTCTCCACCCGTTACTACTTCTGCACCCAGTGCCATGCCCCGCAGATGGACAAGACGCCCCTGGTGCAGAACGTCTTCCCTGCCTCCCATTGAACCCCCGGGGGTGGCGCCACGGCCACCCCCGCCCAGCGCTCAGGTGTCTCCATGTCCTTCAGAATCTCATCGTTGTTGGTGTGTGCCTCGTTCTCGCTCCCTGTCCTGTATGCCTCGGCGGACGTAACCGTCCAGCCCCCCTCCCTGCAGACATCCCCTCTCCCAGCGGGAGATCGCCCTGTGCCGCGTCAGCGGCAGGCGGGGGGCCAGGGTGAAGGGAAAGAAGCGTTATACCCGTCGCACGCAAATATTTCGCTACTGCGGCCGCCCCTCGCACCCCTGGGCTGTGTTGCGAAAGCTCGCCATAGTCCCCGCTATGACTCGCTTCCGCGCCTTGCCCAGGCGCACGAGGAACACCCTCGAAAAACGAAATATTCACGTGCGACGGGTATACCAGCGGGTCAGACAGGCCCGGCGAGGCAGGCCGGCCCAGGGCAAAAGGCGGAACGATCCGCCCAGACCGAGGCCACCCTCGAACAGGCCATCGCCGCCGATCCGGGTTCTTCCCTGGCCCACGCCCGCCTGGCCGTCTTCTACCTGACCCGGGAACGCACCGACGACGCGATCGCCGAGTTTCAGGAGGCCATCACCCATGACCCGGAAAACGCCAAGCTCTTCGTGGGCCTGGCCATCGCCTATCTGCACCGCCGGTCCTACTCCATGGCCCAGGCCATGGTGGAGCGCGCCCTGGAGCTGGACCCGAAACTCGCCAATGCCCGCAAGCTGGGCGAGTACATAGACGCCAGGCAGCTCATGCTGGCCAAGGTACATGCTGGCGGCCGTTCCGGACAGACGGCGGGATCCCTTCCTGCCGCTGCCGATCGATCCCGCGTCACAGACGACAGATAGCCCACGCCAGGGCCACGCGTGGTCTGGAAGCGGGTGCGGCAGGGTACATCGTCCGTGGGCGAACGCCTTCCGTGTCTGTTTCGGGCCCTGAAGGAGAGCGATCCGCTCTTCGGCGACCCGATGGGCTGCCTTTTTGGGCCTGAGAGACGCCCCCACGCATGCTCTTAAGGGGCGCCGGACCCGATCTCTTGACGGTGGTGGCCTGGGGGGACGGATGATGAGCGAGATCTGAGATCGGCTCGTTCAGTCCCGGGTCACCCGGTTGATCTCTTCCAGGCTGGTGATTCCGGCCTTGACCTTGCGCAGCCCTGACTGACGCAGGTCGGAGATGCCTTCCTTCGCGGCTTGGCGGGCCAGCTCCATGGCGTTGGCCCCCTCCAGGATCATGCGTTGCATGTCCTCGCTCACGGGCATCACCTGGAAGATGCCCACCCGTCCCTTGTATCCCTTCGTACATCGGGGGCAGCCCACGGGCCCGTAGAGTTTGAAGCCACTGCGGATGTCTTCCTCACTGAAGCCCTCGGCGAGGAGGACTTCCTGGGGGACGCCCTCTTCCCGTTTGCAGTGTTCACACAGACGCCGGGCGAGGCGTTGGGCCATGATGATCAGTACCGAAGAGGCGATGTTGAAGGCAGGTACCCCCATGTTGGCGAGTCGGGTGAGGGTCTGCGGGGCATCGTTGGTGTGCAGGGTGGAGAGCACCAGGTGGCCGGTCTGGGCGGCCTTTACCGCGATCTCGGCGGTCTCCAGGTCACGGATCTCGCCGACCATGATGGTATCCGGATCCTGGCGCAGAAAGGCGCGCAGGGCGGCGGCAAACGTCAGGCCGGTGCCCGGATTCATGTTGACCTGATTGATTCCGGGTACCTGGATCTCCACCGGATCCTCTACCGTGGAGATGTTGACTTCGGGTGAGTTGAGGAGGTTGAGCGCGGTGTACAGGCTCACGGTCTTGCCGGAGCCGGTGGGGCCAGTGACCAGGATCATGCCGTAGGGCTTGGCGATGGCCTCCAGGAAGGCCTTCTTCTGCTCCTCTTCCATCCCCAGCTTATCCACTCCCACCTGGGCGCTGGAGGAATCGAGAATACGCAATACCACCTTTTCGCCGTACAGGGTGGGCAGGGTGTTGACACGGAAGTCGATGCTGCGGTTCCGGCTCAGCTTGAGTTTGATACGCCCATCCTGGGGCACGCGCCTTTCGGCGATGTTCATGCGCGACATCACCTTGAGGCGGGCGGTGAGCCGGCTGGCCAGGTTCACCGGGGGGGTGGCCACCTCGCGCAGGATGCCGTCCTGGCGGAAGCGGATCCGGAACTGCTTCTCGTAGGGCTCGAAATGGATGTCAGAGGCCCCCTCCTTGATGGCATCCACCAGCATCTTGTTTACGTAGCGGACGATGGGCGCCTCGTCTACGTTGAGGTCGGAGTCGTCGGGTTCGGCCTGGTCCTCGCTGGCCATATCCAGATTGTCGAGATCGGTGTCGCCGAAGTCGACCATGGCCTCTTCTTCGCGCTCCACCTGCCGATCCAAGGCTTGGCGTAACTGGTCCTCCGGCACCAGTACGGCCTCGGTGGCGAGGCCGCTGGCGAAACGGATCTCATCCAGGCCCTGGTGTTGGGTGGGGTCGGAAACGGCGAGGAACAGGCGGTTGCCTCGCCGCGATAGAGGCAATACACGGTGCTTCTGGATCAGGCGGTCTTCCACCAGGCCCTTGGGGATGGCTTCCATGTCTACTGCGGAGAGATCCAGCAGGGGCACACCGAATTCCTGGGAGGCGGCCACCGCGACCTGGTTGGCATCGGCCATCCCCTGCTGGACCAGATACTGGACGAAGGGAACCTTTTCTCTCGTGGCCTCGGCCTGGGCCTTCACGGCATCCTCATGGCTGAGGATCCCGTCCCGGATCAGGCGGTTGGCAAGGCCGGAGGGACGGACTTTGGAAGCGGGGGTGGACATGGCAAAACGGATATCGGTTCAGGGAAACGGCTCAGATCGCGATATTCCCACCGCAGCTGCCGAGACGCAAATCTCGGCTGTTCTCCGCTACCCTCCGCCATACGTTCAGGACGCCCGCTCTTTGCGTTCGTGTCCTTCCGCCCGCAGGCGTTCGAGGTAGCGCTTCCAGTTGGCCTCCTGGTTCCGGCCCAGACGGTAGAGATATTCCCAGGAGTAGATGCCGGTGTCGTGGCCGTCGTCGAAGCGCAGCAGAACCGCGTAGTTGCCCACGGGTTCGATGCGTTCGATGTTGACCTCCTCCTTCCCGACCTGGAGGACTTCCTGGCCTGGCCCATGGCCCTGGACCTCGGCCGAAGGCGAATAGACGCGCAGGTACTCGCAGGGCAGGTTGAAGTGGCTGCCATCGTCGAAGCGGATCTCCAGCACGCGCGAGAGCTGGTGCAGGTGGAGTTCGGTGGGTGCAGGGTGACTGTGGCTCATAGGGAAACCTGGGTGGGGACCTCTGTCCGGGGCAGGGATCAGAGGATGTAGCGGGTGAGATCCTGGTCGCGCGAAAGGTCGGCCAGGCGTTCGTCCACGTAGGCGGCGTCGATCTGCAGGGACTCTCCGGCGTGCTCGGGCGCACTGTAGGAGATCTCCTCGATGAGCCGCTCCATGACCGTATGCAGGCGCCGGGCACCGATGTTCTCGGTGCTCTCGTTGACCTGCCAGGCGATCTCGGCGATGCGTTCGAGGCCGTCGGCGGAGAATCCGATGGTGACCCCCTCGGTAGCCAGGAGGGCCTGGTATTGCTCGGTGAGGGAGGCGTCCGGCTCGGTCAGGATGCGCACGAAGTCCTCGCTGGAGAGGGCGTCCAGCTCCACCCGGATGGGCAGGCGGCCCTGGAGTTCCGGGATCAGGTCCGAGGGCTTGGCCAGGTGGAAGGCCCCCGAGGCGATGAACAGGATATGGTCGGTGCGCACCTGGCCGTATTTGGTGGCCACGGTACAGCCTTCCACCAGGGGCAGAAGATCGCGCTGTACGCCCTCGCGGGAGACGTCGGGGCCACCGTATTCGGAGCGTTGGGCGACCTTGTCCAGCTCGTCCAGGAACACGATACCGTGTTGCTCCACGGCCTCGATGGCGCGCAGCTTGACATCTTCTTCGTTTATGCGTTTCTGGGCCTCCTCGTCCTGCAGCACCTTGAAGGCATCGCGCACGCGCAGCTTGCGCCGCCGGGTACGGCCACTGCCGATGTTTTGGAACAGGCCCTGGAGCTGGCTGGTCATCTCCTCCATGCCTGGCGGGGCCATGATCTCGACCCCCACCGCCGCGCCGCTCACCTCGATCTCTATCTCGGCGTCGTCGAGTTCGCCGTTACGCAGCCTTTCGCGGAAGCGCTCACGGGTGGTGCCCGTCGTGTCCGTACGGGCCTCCTGCTCGAAGCTGGCGGGGGCGGGCAGGAGCACGTCGAGGACGCGCTCCTCGGCGGCCAGGGCGGCGTCCAGCTCGACCTTCCGGGTCTCCTGCTCGCGCAGCATCTTGACCGCCGACTCGGTCAGGTCACGGATGATGGATTCCACGTCCCGGCCCACATAGCCCACCTCGGTGAACTTGGTGGCCTCCACCTTGATGAAGGGGGCGTTGGCCAGACGTGCCAGACGGCGGGCGATCTCGGTCTTGCCGACCCCGGTGGGGCCGATCATGAGGATGTTCTTGGGCGTGATCTCCGAGCGTAGGGGCTCGGAGATCTGCGCCCGGCGCCAACGGTTGCGCAGGGCGATGGCCACCGCGCGCTTGGCCTCGGCCTGGCCGATGATGTGTTTGTCCAGTTCGCGGACGATGGCGGCAGGGGTGATCTCTGACATCGGATCAGTTTTCCAGGGATTCCAGGACCAGGTTGTGGTTGGTGTAGATGCAGATATCGGCGGCGATCCCGAGGGCGCGCTCCACGACCTCCCGCGCCGACAGTTCGGTATTCTCCAGGAGGGCGCGGGCCGCGGCCTGGGCGAAAGGACCACCGGAGCCAATGGCCATGAGGTCGTGTTCGGGCTCGATCACGTCACCGGTGCCGGAGATGATCAGGGAGTCCCGCCGGTCGGCCACGCACAGCAGGGCCTCCAGACGGCGCAACATGCGGTCCGTGCGCCAGTCCTTGGCCAGTTCCACCGCGGCGCGGGCGAGGTGGCCATGGTGTTTCTCCAGCTTGCCCTCGAAGCGCTCGAACAGGGTGAAGGCATCGGCAGTGGCGCCGGCGAACCCGGCCAGGACCTGTTCCTTGTACAGGCGGCGCACCTTGCGCGCATTGCCCTTCATCACGGTGTTGCCCATGGAGACCTGGCCGTCGCCACCGACGACGACCTGACCGTCACGGCGTACGGATAGGATAGTGGTGCCTCTGAAGGTTTCCATGACGGATCCAAAGAAAAGGCGGAGCCTACCACATGGTGGCCCGGTGTGCGGGTTTCAAGTGCCCCGTGCCGGCCTTTCCCTCTGGGGTGCCGGACCGGGCGTCGACGGCGGACGGCGTAATGCGGACGAGCCGGCCTGCCCACCCCAGGGGGCAAGGGGTTTGAGATCGGTTTCCGGAGGCCTCACGTGGCTCCGCACGGCCTCCAAGTTCGAGATGAGTCCTCTGGTGTCGCCGCCCCTGGCGGGTACCGCCGTCCCCTGTCTGTCGTTCCCTGTCATCTGGCCAGCATGACTGCATCCATCTCCACCGCCGCCCCCTTGGGCAGGGCGGCCACCCCCAGCGCCGCGCGCGCGGGGTAGGGCTCCTGAAAATAACCCGCCATCACCTGATTGACCAGGGGGAAGTGGGAGAGGTCGGTGAGATAGACGTTGATCTTGACCAGGTCCTCCAGGTCGCCCCCGGCAGCCCGGGCCACCGCGCGCAGGTTGTCGAATACCTGCCGAACCTGCTGCTCCATGCCGCCCGCCACCAGTTCCATGGTCTCCGGGTCCAGCGGGATCTGCCCCGACAGCCAGATGGTGTCGCCGGCGCGCACGGCCTGGGAGTAGGTGCCTATGGCCGCCGGGGCCTGGTCGGTATGGATGGCGTGTCTGGGCATGGGGGGGCCTCCTCTGGGGATGGGAATCGGAAGGCCCGGAGTATGGCGCGAGTAGGCGGCCCGATCCAGATCCCGGGACGGCAAAGCTGCCGGGTCCTGCCATAATGGAAGTCTTTGCGTGGAGGGATTGGGAATGCCTGAATCGAATTGCCGGCCGGGTCTCGAGGGCCGTGTCGGCCTGGTCACCGGCGGTGCCCGGCGCATCGGCGCCGAGATCGTCCGCGCCCTGCATGCGGCGGGGATGGACCTGGTGATCCACTACGGGCGCTCGGAGGGGCCGGCCATCCGTATCATGCAGGAACTGGAGGCGCGGCGCCCGGATTCGGTGAGGCGGATCCAGGCGGATCTGCACCACACCGGGGGCCTGGGGGACCTGGTGGAGCGGGCGGGGGCCTGGCGCGGGCGCCTCGACCTGCTGGTGAACAACGCCTCCGTGTTCTATCCGACCCCCCTGGAGCAGGCGACCGAGGCCCAGTGGGACGACCTCCTGGCCGTCAATCTCAAGGCCCCCTTCTTCCTCGCGCGCCATGCCGGGCGCTGGCTGAAGGCGTCCCGGGGGAGTATCGTCAACCTGGTGGACATCCACGCCCAGCGTCCCCTCGAGGGCCATCCCGTCTATTCCATCGCCAAGGCCGGCAATGCCATGATGGTGAAGGCCCTGGCGCGCGAGCTGGGACCCGAGGTGCGGGTCAACGGGGTCGCCCCCGGCGCGATCCTCTGGCCCGACGGACTGTTGTCCGAGGAGGCCAGGGCCGAGATCCTGGAACGTACCGCCCTGAAACGCACCGGACGGCCGGAGGATATCGCCCGCACCGTGCTCTTCCTGGTGCGCGACGCCCACTACATCACGGGCCAGATCCTCGTCGTGGACGGGGGGCGCAGCCTACAGCAGTGATTCGCCCGGTGGTAACCGTTCAGTCCCCCCGCCTTTTTGCCCTCACCCTGCCCCTCTCCCGCTGGGAGAGGGGATTTTTGTAGGCGGGGGCTGAACGGTTACGCCCGGTGCGATGCGTCGCAGGAGCCGGTCATGGGGGGGGAAGGCCGCCCAGAGTTCGGCCACGCGGCGGCCGTCGCCCGGGAGGATCAGATCGCCGGCCACCTCGGCCAGGGGGCCGAGGACGAAGGCATAGCGGTAGATCTCCGCGCGCGGCAGATGCACGCCGTCGATCTCGCCGGTCAGGTCGCCATAGAGGAGCAGGTCGATGTCCAGGGTACGCGGACCGAAGCGGGGTCCCGTGCGGTCGCGTTGAAAACGGTCCTCGATCTCACGCAGGCGGGTCTGCACCCGGCCCACCGGCTGTCCGGTATCACCGCCCGCCACCAGGTTGTAGAAGGGTTCCCCCGCGAAGCCCTGGGCCGGGGTCTCATACAGGGAGGACAGACGCAGGGGGCCGAAACTCTCCTCCAGGGCCGCCAGCCCACCGCGGATGCAACGTTCCCGATCGCGGTTGCTGCCGAGACTGAACCAGACCGCCGGCATTGGATCAATCCCGGTGGCGCTCGATGATCACCCCCACGTCGCGCGCGCCGCTGACCGCGCCCTGCTTGTTCACCGTCAGGCGTACCCAGGTCAGGTCGAATTCCTCCAGGAGCAGGGCCGCGCAGCGCTCGGCCAGGGTCTCCACCAGTTGGTAGCGGCTCTCGCCCACGAAGGCCATCAGGCGTTTGGCCACGGCCTTGTAGTTGAGGGTGTCTTCGATGCGGTCGCTGTGGGCGGCGCGGCGGATGTCGGCCCCCATCTCCAGGTCCAGGACCACGGTCTGGGGCGTCTCCCGCTCCCAGTCGTAGATGCCGATGATGGTGTCGATGCGCAGGTCGCGGAGAAAGATGATGTCCATGGGGCCTCCTCTCGGGTTGAGCCGATGGTAATGGTATCGGGATGTGGAGGAAACACTCGCCCTGGAAAGATAGATATTGACAATATTGGAACATACTAATATACTTCATTTGTCTTTCTACTCGGGGCTTCCACATGTCTCCTCTGCTGCGCATCCTGATGCCGTGTCTCTTTCTTGCCCTGCCGCTGGGTGACTTGGTTGCCGGTGGTCTCCACCTCGGTGCGAGCACCCGGGATTGGGCGGCGCTGGGCAGAGAGGCCGCGGCCGAGGGCGTGCCCGTGGCGATCCTGGTGACCGCCGAAGACTGTGCCTATTGTGAGTTGTTGAAGCAACGGCTGCTGGGGCCCATGCAGCGGGCCGGGGCCTTCGACGGGCGTCTGGTGGGCGCCGAGCTGTCCCTGGATGCCGGCGGCAAGGTATTGGACTTCGATGGCGAACGGGTGCGGACCCGCCTGTTTCTCAACCGCTATGGGGTGTTCGCCACGCCCACTCTGATCCTGGTGGATGCGCAGGGCCGCCTGCTGCACGACCCCATCGTGGGATTCAACGGCAGCGAGGACTATCGGTCCTTGTTGGAGGAGGCATTGCAGAGCGCCCTGGCCGCCCTGGGTGGGGTCGATCACGAACGTGGCGTGGCGGCCTTGGATTCCCCCTGAAGTCCGGGCGGGCCAACGGCGGGGCCTCGCCCATCCGCCCGCCGGGGTGTCCGGGGTTGCCTGGTCCAACCTCGGAATGGACGGCGCCGCCGCGTCCCGCTTGACCCGCGGATACCCTTTGCCGTCCAATGGCGGGCATGATCTCCTGGCTCGTTTTGATCGTCGGCGCCTATCTGCTTGGCTCCATCTCCAGCGCCATCCTGGTGTGCCGGGCCATGGGCCTGCCCGATCCCCGTGGCCAGGGCTCGGGCAACCCGGGGGCTACCAACGTCCTGCGCATCGGCGGCCGGTTTCCTGCCGCCCTGGCCCTGCTCGGCGACAGCCTCAAGGGCCTGCTGCCCCTGCTGGCCGCCCATGCCCTCGGCGGTGTGCCGGCCTGGGTCTTCGCGGCCACCGGCCTGGCGGCCTTCCTCGGCCATCTCTACCCGCTGTTCTTCGGTTTCCAGGGGGGCAAGGGGGTGGCCACGGCCCTCGGCGTGCAGTTCGGCTGGGCCTGGCAGATCGGCCTCGGCGTGGCCCTGATCTGGTTGGCCATGGCCTTGGTGGTGCGCATCTCCTCTCTCTCGGCCCTGGTCTCCATGGCCCTGGCGCCCCTGCTGGTGTGGTGGTTCTGGCCCGATCCCTGGTTGCTCGGCACGCAGGTGCTCATCACCCTGATCCTGTTCTGGCGCCACCGCAGCAACATCCATAATCTGGTGATCGGGAAGGAAGGAAGGATCAAGGGTTGAGGGCCTCCTGGGGAGGGGCCAGGGTGGTCAGCGGCCAACGTGCCCGGGCATCGATCTCCAAGGGTTCCCGTGCCCCTCTCAACAGCCTCTGGCAACCCGCGTAGGCGATCATTGCGCCGTTGTCGGTACAGAACTCCGGTCGTGGCCAGCGCACCTCGGCCCCCTCCGCCGTGGCCATCAGGCCCATGCGTTCCCGCAGGCGCCGGTTGGCGCTCACCCCGCCGGCCAGGACGAGGCGCTTCAGGCCCGTCTCCCGGAGGGCCCGGCGGCACTTGATGACCAGGGTGTCCAGCACGGCGTCTTCGAAGGCACGGGCGATGGCGGCGCGGGTCGCCTCGTCCAGGGGGCTGTGCTCGAGGACGCAGTTGCGGGCAAAGGTCTTGAGCCCGCTGAAGCTGAAATCCAGCCCGGGCCGGTCGGTCATGGGCCGGGGAAAGCGGAAGCGGTCCGGATCCCCCCGTTCCGCCAAGCGCGCCAATTCCGGGCCACCGGGGTAGGGCAGGCCGAGGATCTTGGCGGTCTTGTCGAAGGCCTCGCCGGCGGCGTCGTCCAGGGTGTCGCCGAGGAGGCGGTAGGCGCCGACCCCCGCCACCGCCACCAGTTGGGTATGTCCGCCCGAGACCAGCAGGGCGACGAAAGGGAAGGCGGGCGGGCCCGGCTCCAGCATGGGGGCCAGCAGGTGGCCCTCCATGTGGTGTACCGCCACGGCGGGTATCCCCCAGGCCCAGGCCAGGCTGCGTCCCAGCCCCGCCCCTACCAGGAGGGCGCCGATCAGGCCCGGGCCGGCGGTGTAGGCGACTCCGTCCACCTGGCCCCGGCCCAGGCCCGCGTCATCCAACAGGCGCCGGATCAGGGGCAGGAGCTTGCGCACGTGGTCGCGTGAGGCCAGTTCCGGCACCACCCCGCCGAAGGCCGCGTGGAGCGCGATCTGGCTGTGCAGGGCGTGGGCCAGCAGGCCCTTCTCGCTGCAATAGAGGGCCACGCCGGTCTCGTCACACGAGGTCTCGATGCCGAGGACGCGCATCGGGCATTGTCTCCCATCCTGTCACTGGTATAAACTTGCCGGCTTATGTTCGCTTCGGGGGGCATTCGTTTTCACCAGTGCTTGGCGAAGCGGACGTTTCCTCATCCTAACCCAAGACTGGTCCAGAAACTTAGAGGTGATCTCCAGCATGCCCCAGGTACGTGTCAAAGAAAACGAACCCTTCGAAGTCGCTCTGCGGCGCTTCAAGCGCGCTTGCGAAAAGGCCGGTGTCCTCGCCGAGGTACGGCGGCGCGAGTTCTACGAGAAGCCCACCGCCGAGCGCAAGCGCAAGAAGGCGGCGGCGGTGAAGCGCCACCAGAAGAAATTGCAGCGCGAGTCCCGCCGCTGGGAGCGCCAATACTGACCGGGCCATGTTGAAGCAACGCATTCAGAGCGACATGAAGGCCGCTCTCAAGGAGGGAGACAAGCGCCGTCTCGCGGTCGTGCGCCTGATCCTGGCAGCGGTCCAGCAGAAGGAAATCGACGAACGTGCGGCGTTGGACGACGCCGGGGTGCTGGCGGTGCTCGACCGGATGGTCAAGCAGCGGCGCGACTCCATCGCCCAGTACGAGCAGGCCGGACGTGAAGACCTGGCCGCCCAGGAGCGCTACGAGATGGAGGTCTGCAGGTCCTATATGCCCGAACCCCTGACCGAGGCCGCGATCGACGCCCTGATCGACTCGGCCATCGCCGAGACCGGGGCGGCCTCCATGCGTGACATGGGCAGGCTAATGGGTTGGCTCAAACCGCGTCTCCAGGGCCGTGCCGACATGGGCGCGGTCGGCGCCCGCGTGCGCGGACGTCTGGGGGGCGGAAACTAGCCGGATATCGAGCCGGAATATCGAAAAGGTCCTTCCCCGGGCCTCTTCGACCGCGGAGCCGGCGAGGCGACGACCCGGCCCCCTCGTTTTCTCCGGCCCACCGGAGACGGCGGTCCAGGTCTGGACCGCCACCCGGCGAGCGGTCCGGGGTGGGGCCGGGGGCCGTCCCCGCCGCCCAGGCCGTTCGACCCATCCAAGCAGATCAGTGGTGAGCCTTGATCCCCAGGGAATTCATCCACCAACTCCTGGCCCGGATCGACATCGTCGATGTGATTCAGGCGCGGGTGCCGTTGCGCAAGGCCGGACGCGAATACCAGGCCCTCTGTCCCTTTCACAACGAGAAGACCCCGTCCTTCACCGTCAGCCCTCAGAAGCAGTTCTATCACTGCTTCGGTTGCGGTGCCCATGGCAGCGCCGTGGGCTTCCTCATGCAGTACGAGCACCTCGAATACCCCGAGGCGATCGAGGTGCTCGCCACGCAGGTGGGGATGGAGGTCCCTCACGAAGGGAGGGGCCGTCCCGCCGGCCCCGATCCGCGGCCCTGGCTGGATCTGCTCGACCGGGTCGCAGCCTACTATCGTGAACGCCTCGCCGATCCCGGCCCGGGGGCCGGGCGGGCGCGCGCCTACCTGCGCCAACGCGGGGTGAGCGAGGCCGTGGCCGAGACCTATGCTCTGGGCTTCGCCCCCGATGCCTGGGACCGCCTGCTGCGGGACCTGGGCGGTGAAGAGGAGACGCGCCGGCGCCTGATCGAGACCGGGCTGTTGGTGGAGCGCCCCGGCACCCTCTACGACCGCTTCCGCGACCGCATCCTGTTTCCCATCCATGACCGCCGCGGACGGGTGGTGGGCTTCGGCGGGCGGGTGCTGGGTGAGGCCAAGCCCAAGTACCTGAACTCGCCCGAGACCCCGGTGTTCCACAAGGGCCGGGAACTCTATGGCCTCCATCAGGCCCTGAACCGTCGTGGCAGCCTGACCGAGTTACTGGTGGTGGAGGGCTATATGGACGTGATCGCCCTGGCCGGGCAGGGTATCACCCAGGCGGTGGCCACGCTGGGTACCGCCATGACCCCTGAACATCTCAGGCGTATGCTGCGTTACACGCCGCGTCTGGTGTTCTGCTTCGACGGCGACCGCGCCGGGCGCGCCGCGGCCTGGAAGGCCCTGGAGACCGCCCTGCCCGAGGCCCGTGACGGGCGCGAGTTTCATTTCCTGTTTCTTCCCGAGGGTGAGGATCCCGACAGCCTGGTGCGCCGTGAGGGGGGCGATGGCTTTCGCCGGCGCATGCAGGAGGCCCGTCCGCTGTCCGAGTTCTTGTTCGATCACCTGGCCGGGGAAGCGGACCTGGAGAGCCTGGATGGCAAGGCCGCCTTCGCCGGGCGTCTGCGCCCGCTCCTGGAGCGCTTGCCCCAGGGGGTGCTGAAGGAAATGCTGGTGGCGCGTCTCGCCCGGATCACCGGGCTTGCCCCGGGACGGCTGGGCGTGGGCGGGGATCGGCCCAGGGCGGTGCGGCGACCGCCGGCGCGCGAGCGCATGACCCTGATGCGCCGTGCCATCGCCCTGTTGCTGCAATACCCCCATCTGGCCGCCGAGGTGCGTGGGGCGGACCCGGGGTGGCGGCACGCCACGGGGGAGGGGGTGGTGATCCTCGCGGACCTGTTGGAACTCCTGGCGCGTGAACCGGAGATGACCACCGCGGGGTTGGTGGAGCATTGGCGCGAGGACCCGCGCCGTTACCGCATCCTCGCGCGCCTGGCGGCCTGTGATCTGGAGGGTGCCGGCGAGGCCCCCGGGCGCGAGTGGCGGGACGTCCTCGAAGGGCTCGCCAGGGAGGCGCGGGAGACCGAGCTGGCCTCGCTGTTGCAGCGCAGTAGCGGACCGAGTGGGCTCACCCCCGAAGAGCGGGAGCGGTTTGGGGAACTCTTGGGCACGAGGAAGGGTCTTTGAAGGATCCCCCGCCACTGTCCGTACGGTCTACTCCGCGGTGAATGGGTTCGTGGAGGAAGGGGATGACAACAGGTGGTCCATCCCGTGTGGCGGAATTCTTCTCCAAAGAATGCTATACTGGGAGATTGACTTGTGTCTGGAGTGAAACCCTGCCCGGGGGTTTCCTGCCACAGGAAGGGAGAACACGCCGTCCCCCTTCCGGGTTGACCCTTTAAACCGCTTGCCGCGGTACGGAGATGCTGGGGCATCCCTGCCGTGGATCCTGCCTGGACGAAGACTGCGGTTTCGTTCGGGCGATCATTTGTCCTTTCACAATCTCAGACCTGAAAACGGCCTCCATGGATAAAGAACAGCAGAAATCCCAGCTCAAGCAACTCATCGCCAAGGGCAAGGAGCAAGGCTTCCTGACCTATGCGGAAGTCAACGATCATCTGCCGCCCGGCATCGTGGAGGCGGAGCAGATCGAAGAGATCATCCGCATGATCAACGAGATGGGCATCCAGGTGCATGAGGTCGCCCCGGACATGGACGAGCGTCCGGTGGCCGATGTCGCTTCCGCTGACGAGGAGGTGGCGGAAGAGGCCGTGGCCCAGCTCACCAGCAGCGTGGAGAGCGAACTGGGCCGTACCACCGATCCCGTGCGCATGTACATGCGCGAGATGGGGACCGTGGAACTGCTCACCCGCGAGGGTGAGCTGCGCATCGCCAAGCGTATCGAAGAGGGCCTCAACGAGGTGTTGGCGGCGCTCGCCTCCTATCCTTCCACCCTCGGCCTGCTGGTGGAACGTTTCGACCAAGTGGCGGCGGAGGACATCCGCCAGACCGACGTCATCAGCGGTTTCGCCGAGGTGGATCAGACCGTCGCCACGCCCGTTCCGAAGACGGCCGCCGACAAGGCCAAGGAAAAGGCCTCCGGCGAAGACGCCGAGCCGGTGGACATGGGCCCGGATCCGAAGGAGGTGGCGCGTCTGGTGGCCGCCCTGCGCAAGCATCACAAGGCGCTGGTCGCCAATCTCAAGAGATACGGCAGTCAGGACGAGCGGACGCGGGCCTCCGCGGCCAAGGCCGCCGAGGCCATGCTGGGTTTCAAGTGGGTCCCCGCGGTGTTTCAGCAGATGGTGGCGAACCTGCGTCAGACCGTTCAGCGCATTCGTACTCAGGAGCGGATGATCATGGATCTGTGCGTCAACCAGGGGGGCATGCCGCGCAGGGATTTCGTGACCTCGTTCCCCAGCAACGAGACCAATCTGGAGTGGCTCGATACCCTCGTCGCCCAGGGCCAGTCCTATTCTGATGGCTTGCAAGCCGTTCGTACCGAGGTCTTACGCGCCCAGCGCAAGCTGGTACAGGTGGAAACGGAGAACCTGCTCAGCATCGCCGAGATCAAGGAGATCAACCGGCGCATGTCCATCGGCGAGGCCAAGGCGCGCCGTGCCAAGAAGGAGATGGTGGAGGCCAATCTGCGCCTGGTGATCTCTATCGCCAAGAAGTACACCAACCGTGGATTGCAGTTCCTCGACCTGATTCAGGAGGGTAACATCGGCCTGATGAAGGCGGTGGACAAGTTCGAATACCGCCGTGGCTACAAGTTCTCCACCTATGCCACCTGGTGGATCCGGCAGGCCATCACCCGTTCCATCGCCGATCAGGCACGTACCATCCGCATCCCGGTGCACATGATCGAGACCATCAACAAGCTCAACCGGATCTCGCGCCAGATCGTCCAGGAGAAGGGCCGCGATGCCACCCCCGAGGAACTCGCCGAGCGCATGGAGATGCCTGAAGAGAAGGTGCGCAAGGTACTCAAGATCGCCAAGGAGCCCATCTCCATGGAGACCCCCATCGGTGACGACGAAGACTCCCACCTGGGTGACTTCATCGAGGATTCGGGTGTGGTCACCCCGGTGGAGGCGGCCACCGTGGAGGGCCTCAGGGAGGCCACCCAGAACATTCTCGCCGGCCTCACCTCGCGCGAGGCCAAGGTCCTGCGAATGCGCTTCGGCATCGACATGAACACCGATCACACCCTCGAGGAGGTGGGTAAACAGTTCGACGTGACCCGTGAGCGTATCCGCCAGATCGAGGCCAAGGCCTTGCGCAAGCTGAGGCATCCGTCGCGTTCCGAGCGCTTGCGCAGCTTCCTGGAGGAATGAGGTCCGCAAGCGGGCACGCCTGGACAGGGGAATCCTGTCCTTTTCGGGCCGTTAGCTCAGCGGTTAGAGCAGGGGACTCATAATCCCTTGGTCGAAGGTTCGAATCCTTCACGGCCCACCAATTTGGCCCGTAATCATGCGGGCGTTTTTGTCCGCTTCCGGTTGCACGGTTGAACGAGTCCTGGGAAGGACTTTTTCGACATCCTGCCGGGGTCTTCCACCTCCCGTCTTTCATCCCCTATGCCGCGCCGCGCCTTCCTCCCCGACTTCTGTGCCATCCCCATGGTGTTCGGCCTGGTCCTGGCTGGAGAGATGTTGGCCCTGTTGCTGGTGTTGGGCGCGGGTTGGCCTGGGGGCGGATTCTGGGAGCGTTTCAGTCTCGTCTCCCTGTACATACAATGGATCGGGCTCACCACCACGGCTCTGGCCTGCCTGCTGCGGCCCTGGCTGTGGCGCCTGCCCGATCGCTGGGCCGGAATGGCGCTCTGGGTCCTGCTGCTGACGGTGACCGCCGCGGTGGCCGAAGGGGTCGCCGTCTTCGGTGGGTTCGCCCTGGCCGCGGGCGAGCGGTTGACCTTCATGGGGCGCAGCCTGGGTGTCGCGGCCCTGGTGGGGGCCGCGGCCCTCAGATACTCGTATCTGTACGGACAATGGCAGCGTCAGATGCGCGCTCGCGCCGAGGCCCGCTATCAGGCCCTGGCCGCACGCATCCGTCCGCATTTCCTTTTCAACAGCCTCAACACGGCCGCCAGCCTGGCCATCAGCGACCCGGTGCGTGCCGAGGCCCTGATCCTGGACCTCGCCGACCTGTTCCGCGCCGCCCTGGGCGGCGCCTCGGGGCATTCGACCCTGGGGCGGGAACTGGAACTGGGACGCCTCTACCTCGGAGTAGAGAAGTTGCGCCTGGGCAAGCGCCTGGAAGTGGCCTGGGACCTGGATCCGGAGCTGCCCCTGGACGCCCCCATGCCCCTCCTGTCCCTGCAACCGTTGCTGGAGAACGCGGTGTATCATGGCATCGAGCCCAGCCCCGGCAGGGGGAGCATCCAGGTGGTGGGCCGTTACCGGCGCGATCTGGTGAACCTCAGCGTGCGCAATCCGTTTCCCCGGGGCAAGGGTGGCCACCGTGAAGGCAATCGCATGGCCCTGGACAATGTGGCCCAGCGCCTGGCGGCCCTCTATGGTGACCATGCGCGCCTGGTCCAGGGGCGGGTGGAGGGGGACTTTCAGGTCCGTCTCGCCTTCCCGTGGCCATGCCGTACAACCCAGGAAGGTGCTCCATGAACATCCTCGTGGCCGATGACGAACCCCTCGCCCGGCAGCGTCTGGTGGCCCTGCTGGCGCGCCTACCTGGAGATCATCGGGTGGTGGCCGAGGCCGGCGACGGGGCGGAGGCCCTGGCGGCCTGTCATCGATGGCCGGTGGATCTGGCCCTGCTGGATATCCGTATGCCCGGTCTGGATGGTCTCCAGGTCGCCCAGCGCCTGGCCCTGTTGGAGCGGCCGCCGGCCGTGGTCTTCGTCACCGCCTATGGGGATTACGCCCTGGACGCCTTCAATGCCCAGGCGCTGGACTATGTGCTGAAGCCGGTGCGTCTGGAACGCCTCTCCGAGGCCCTGCAACGCGCCCGTCGGCTCACCCGGGCGCAACTCGACGCCCTCCGGGAACGGCCTCTGGAGGAGCCGGGGGAACAGCTCTGCGCCCATTATCGCGGTGGCGTCGAATGTGTACCCCTGGCCGAGGTGATCTATCTGCGCGCCGAGCAGAAATACGTGGTCGCCCGTCATACCCGTGGACGCCTGGTGGTGGATGCCTCCCTCGCCGCCCTCGACAAGGCGCACGGGGACCGGTTCCTGCGTGTCCACCGCAACGCCCTGGCCGCCAGGCGCTGGATCGCCGGCCTGGAGAAGGCCGCGGACGACAGATGGCGACTGCGTCTGCGTGGTTGCGAGGAGACCCTGGAGATCAGTCGCCGGCATCTCGCCGGTGTGCGCCGCTGGCTGCGCGAACAGGAAATCGGTACCTCGTCGGTACAGGGACGAGACACCGGGTGACGTCCATGGCGCGCCTGCTTGCCGGCAACATAGAGACAGGCGCGCCGCCTCGGAAGATGGAAGGGGGAGGGCCGCGAGTGTTTCCCCTCCTGTCCGAGGGGGGTTCGAGGTGCGTACAGCGTGACTTGCAGGGTATAAAGTCTCTCCACCCTCGACCGCTACAGGGGGTGACGATCCTCCTTTTCCCAGCGTGGAGGCCACCGCAATGAAACGCATCCATCTCGCCACTTCCCTGGCCCTCGCCGCCACCCTTTGCTTCTCCATTGCCCAGGCCGCGTCCGACGCGGGCTTCCCCAAGGGCTGGGAGGGTTGGCCCGTATTGAAGGAAGGGGCCATCCCACCCAAGGCCGAACCCATCCCCGGGGATCTGCCCACCATCGTCAAGGAGACCTTCAAGACCTACAACTGGGTCAATGACGGCAAGGGCAGCGCCTACAAGATCCGTATGAATCCGGCCCACAAGGACGGGGCGGACGGCCCCGCCGCGGTCTTGGAACTCACCGACATCAAGGCCCTCCTGGTCACCGAGCATCTGCTCGGCGAACCCCTGTATGGCGCCTGGTCCTCCGACGGCAAGGACCTCGCCGAGGCCCATCCGAGTCTGGCCCCCAAGGTCTGTGCCGCCTGTCATTCCGGCTATGGAGAGGCCTGCGTCAAAGGGATCTGCAATCACTGACGGCTGACCCGTGTATCCGGCCGGTCCCGCGGGCAATCCAATGGATCGGCGGACTGAACCCTGGTCGGTGAATCCCATGAAGCTACGCCCGTTGCTTTCTTCGATCCGTTTCCAGGTCCTGCTCGCGCCCCTGCTCATCCTCCTGGCGGTGAATCTGGTGCTGGGGTTCACCGCCTATCGTCTCCTTCTCCAGGCCCACATCGACCATGAGCTGGAACTCGCCCGGGTGGGTGCCCAACCCCTGATCAATCTGATGACCAAGGCCATCGGGGGCGGCAATTACGCCATCGCCCAGGACGAGGAGGCGCTCGCCCTGTTCAAGGCCAACCGGCGTGCCCGCTTCTTCGCGGTGAGCGGCCGTACGGACCGCAAGGGCGAACCCTTCGGCCTCGTCTTCGACCCCGCTTCCGGAAGCCTCATCCGCGCCCACTACCCGCCGGATTACGCGCGCGATCTGCGGGCACGTCTGCGCAAGGCCGAGCGGATGCTCGCGGGCCTTGCCGCAGATCACCCCAGGCGCGGCGCGCTGGAGCGCATCCGCACCCGTATCGCCGGGGAACTGGCGCGGATGACCCAGGCCCGGGCCAAACTCCGGCACTTGCAGGAGGCCCATACCGACCCGTTCCCTCCGGGAGACGGCCCGGCCCGGTTGCTGGACCGGGACCACTGGCGTCTCTATCTACGCGTGCCCACCGCCAACCCGGGGGGAGGCCATATCCTCGCCGAACTGGACGCCTCGGCCCTGGCCGGTCTGTGGAAGACCACCCTGGCCCGCATCCTGCCTCCGGTGTCGGTGGTCCTGAGCCTCAGCCTGCTGGCCCTC
The DNA here is from genome assembly GCA_026984455.1 of Chromatiaceae bacterium. Classification (GTDB taxonomy): domain Bacteria; phylum Pseudomonadota; class Gammaproteobacteria; order Chromatiales; family Chromatiaceae; genus JALSSC01. Next base: position 19,458 of record JALSSC010000050.1, on the reverse strand, counting down.
TGGTGGATCGCCAGGGGCCTGCTGCGGCCCATGCACTCCTTCGTCGGCACCATCCACGAGATCGAACGCAGCGGCGACCTGTCGCTGCGCACCCGGCTCGGTATAGACAACGAACTGGGTGAGGTGGGCCGGGCCTTCGACTCCATGCTGGGACGCTTCCAGGGTTCCCTGCGCGAGGTCTCCACGGCGGCCGACCGTCTCGCCACGGCCTCGGAATCCCTCGCCTCTGTCAGCGGTGATGTGCAGACCCAGGCCGCCGGTCAGCTCCACGATATCCAGGAGGTGGCGGAGGCGATGGGCCGTCTCGCCGCCAACGCCCGGGAGGCCTCGGAGAGTACGGCGACGGCCGCCGACGAGGCCCGCTCCGCCGACGCCGAGGCGGAGCAGGGGCGCGTCCTCATGGGCCAGGTGGTGGAACGGGTACGGGGCCTGGCCTCGCGCATCGACAGCGCCGCCGACACCGTGCAGCGGTTGGCCGTGGACACGGACAACATCGGCGGTATCCTCGAGGTCATCCAGGGGATCGCCGATCAGACCAATCTCCTGGCCCTGAACGCCGCCATCGAGGCGGCGCGGGCGGGGGAGCAGGGCCGGGGCTTCGCCGTGGTGGCGGACGAGGTGCGTGCCCTGGCCGGGCGCACCCGCGAGTCGGTGACCGAGATCCAGGGCATGATCGAATCCCTCCAGGACAAGGCCCGGGAGGTGGTGCAGGAGATCCACGGCCAGGGAACGGTGGTCCATGACAGCGTCGAACAGGCCCAGAATGCCGACGCGGCCCTGCAACAGATCGACGAGGCCATCTCCGCCATCCACCACGAGATCGAGGCCATCCGCGACAAGCTGGCCGGACAGTCCGCCACCACCCAACAGGTGGATCTGCGCGTGAATGCCATCCACGAGGCCGCCGAGCAGACCAACCAGGGCGTGGAGCGGAACGCGGAGGTCAGCGGAGAGGTGGCCCGGGCGGCCGAAGACCTCGAAGGCCTGGTGCGACGATTCAAGGTGTAGACCCGGGTCCGGCGCAATCCGCGCAATTCGTTTCAGTGTGAAAGTCGCGTTGTGCGCGCCGGGCCTTGGCATGGCCGGCCTTTGACGCTATATTGATTCTCATGCACGTTCCCGCTCGCCATCTCTCCCGCCAACGCTTGGGCGCCGGCCTGCCGCGCCTGTCGCTGCGACTGCTGCCCTGAGGGGCAGAACAGGACCAAAGGCCCCGGCGGGGGCGAAAACACGCGCCAACCCCCCGAATCCAGAGAGCATTTCCGGCCCGCGGCCGGGAGCGGAGTCCCAGCATGAGCGACAAAGACCGTTTGATCATCTTCGATACGACCCTGCGTGACGGCGAGCAGAGTCCCGGCGCCTCCATGACCAAGGAGGAGAAGCTGCGCATCGCCGGCACGCTCGAACGCCTGCGGGTGGACGTGATCGAGGCCGGTTTCCCCATCGCCAGCCCGGGCGATTTCGAGGCGGTGCAGGCGGTCGCCCAGAGCGTGCGCGAATCCACCGTATGCGGTCTGGCGCGGGCCCTCGACAAGGACATCGACCGCGCCGGCGAGGCCCTGGCGGAGGCCGCCTCGGGGCGCATCCACACCTTCATCGCCACCTCGCCCATCCATATGCAGCGGAAGCTGCGGATGACACCGGACCAGGTGCTGGCGCAGGCGGTCCATGCGGTCAAACGCGCCCGCCGCTACACCGACGACGTGGAGTTCTCGCCCGAGGACGCCGGTCGGTCCGAGCCGGACTTCCTGTGCCGGGTGATCGAGGCGGTGATCGACGCTGGGGCGACCACGGTCAATATTCCGGACACCGTGGGCTATAACATCCCGCAGCAGTTCGGCGAACTCATCCGCCGGCTGGTCGAGCGGGTGCCCAACGCCCACAAGGCGGTCTTCTCGGTGCATTGCCACAATGACCTCGGTCTGGCCACGGCCAACTCCCTGGCGGCGGTGCTCAACGGCGCACGCCAGGTGGAGTGCACCATCAACGGCCTCGGTGAGCGGGCCGGCAACGCCTCCCTGGAGGAGGTGGTGATGGCGGTGCGGGTGCGTCAGGACCTGTTTCCCTGCGATACCGGTATCGACACCCGCCAGATCGTGAACTGTTCGCGCCTGGTGTCCAACATCACCGGCTTTGCGGTCCAACCCAACAAGGCCATCGTCGGTGCCAACGCCTTCGCCCACGAGGCCGGTATCCATCAGGACGGGGTCCTCAAGCACCGCGAGACCTATGAGATCATGCGCGCCGAGGACGTGGGCTGGACCCACAACCGCATGGTCCTGGGCAAGCACTCCGGGCGCAACGCCTTCCGCGCCCGGCTCAGGGAACTGGGGATCGCGTTCGAATCCGAAGAGGAACTCAACGCCGCCTTCGCCCGTTTCAAGGTGCTCGCGGACAAGAAGCACGAGATCTTCGACGAGGACCTCCAGGCCCTGATCTCGGACACCCTGTTCGAGAGCGAGCAGGAACGCATCAAGCTGCTCTCCCTGCGGGTCTGTTCCGAGACCGGTGAGACCCCTTCGGCGCAGGTGGTGCTCAGCATCGACGGCCGGGAGTGCAGCGGGGAGGCCGAGGGCGGGGGGCCGGTGGACGCCACCTTCAAGGCCATCGAGGGGCTGGTGGGCAGCGGCTCCGAACTCAAGCTCTACTCGGTGAACGCCATCACCGGCGGCACCGACGCCCAGGGCGAGGTCACGGTGCGGTTGCAGAAGGGGGCGCGCATCGTCAACGGCCAGGGGGCCGATACCGACATCGTCATCGCCTCGGCCAAGGCCTATGTGAACGGCCTCAACAAGATCCTGGAGCCGGAGGCCAGGGCCCATCCGCAGCAGGGCGATGTCTGAGGTCATGGACGAGGAGCGGCGGCGGCGTTACCTGGCGGCCATGGAGATCCCCCTGTGGCGCAGTCGGGAGGCGCCGCCGCCGACGCCGGCGGAATCTCCACCAGAGGCCATGGAGGCGTCGCCCGCCGTGGAGGCCACATCGGAGCGGTCCTCGGAAGCGGCCGTCGACACCCTGGACTGGGCCGGGCTGGAGGCCCGGGTGGCGGCCTGCACGGCCTGCCCCGAGCTGGTGGCCAACCGTAGCCGCACCGTGTTCGGGGTGGGCGACCGACAGGCCCGCCTGATGCTGGTGGGCGAGGCCCCGGGGGCGGACGAAGACCGTCTGGGAGAACCCTTCGTGGGGCGCGCCGGCAAGCTGCTCGATGCCATGTTGCGGGCCATCGGCCTGTCCCGCGGGCAGGTCTTCATCGCCAACATCCTCAAATGCCGGCCGCCGGGAAACCGCGACCCGCGGCCTGAAGAGGCGGCCCACTGTCTGCCCTTCCTGGAGCGTCAGATTCAGCTGCTGGCGCCGCGTCTGCTGCTGTCCCTGGGCCGCATCTCCGCCCAGCACCTGTTGCGTACCCAGGCCCCGGTGGGACGCCTGCGCGGCCAGGTCCACCGGGTGGAGATCGCGGGCCTGGCGCTGCCCTTGGTGGTGACCTACCATCCCGCCTATCTGCTGCGTTCGCCCGCGCAGAAGGCGAAGTCCTGGGACGATCTGCGCAAGGTGTGGGAGTTGCTGCGGGAGGAATGAGCCGTCCCTGACCCGGTGGGAGGTCACTCTCGGCAATAGCGGCTCAACCAGGCCTCATAGGCCCTCTGCCGCTGGTGCAGGGAGGCACTCTGTCCCGCCTTGTAACCGTGACGCATCTGCCATTCCAGGCGTTCCAGGGCCTGGCGTTTGCCGAAGCAGCGTCGTTCGCGACGGGCCTCGGCGGCGTCCTTGTGTCTGTTGCCCCGGCCCCGGGCAGGCGCCTCAGGGGGCCTGGGCGCGCTCTCCGGTGGTCCCTTCACCACCACCCAGCCCAGGGGCCTGGGGCCTTCGATGTCCCGTTTGGACTGCCGGGCATCGGCGGGGCAGGGGGTCTGGCGGAACTCGATACGGCCCTGCACCTCGCAACGGTAGACCTCGGCCGCGCCGGCATTCAGGGAGAACAGTCCCAGGAGAAGTCCGCAGAGCAGCCGGAGACCGCGCTCAGCCACCGTCCCGGCCGCGTGATTCGAAGTCCAGGCAGATGGAATTGATGCAGTAGCGCAGGCCCGTCGGCGGTGGACCGTCCGGGAACAGGTGGCCCAGGTGGGCCCCACAGCGGCGACAGCGGACCTCCGTTCGGTGCATTCCGTGACTGTGGTCTTCGAACCGCTCCAGGGGCCTGCCGTCGAGTTCATGCCAGAAGCTCGGCCAGCCGCTGCCGGAATCATACTTGGCATCGGAGCCGAACAGGGGGGCGCCGCAGCAGACACAGGTATAGATGCCGGGGGCCTTGTGGCGGTACCAGGCGCCGCTGAACGCGGGTTCCGTGCCGCCCTGGCGGCAGACCCGGAAGCGTTCGGGATCCAGGCGCCGGCGCCACTCGGCCTCGGTCAGGTTCCATTCCATATCCATCGTCGTTCCAGCCTTGCCAGAGAAGGTGGCCGCAATAGTGATAGACTCTCCCGCTTCACGCAAGGAATCCTTCACCGATGGCCGTCCGTCCCGCCCGCCGCCGTCTGTTCTATGTCTTTTTCACGCTGATTCTGGTCGCCCTGGGCCTGTACCTGGGCCGGATCCTGCAACGCCCTCCATCCGCCCGTTACGACGCCCTGATCCTGGTGCCCTCGAAGCGGCCCCTGCCCCCCTTCGAGGTGCGGGACTTCCTCGGTCAGCCCTTGAATGGCGCCCGCCTCCAGGGCCACTGGACCCTGGTCCTGCTCGCCCCCCTGGGAGACCGTGCCACCCAGGCCGCCCTGGCCTTCGGCAACCGGGTGCTCAACCGCCTGGCGGCCTGGCCCAAGGTGCGCGCCGGCCTGCGGGTGCTCTATCTGGGCTATGTGCGCGGCGCTCGGGCCAGCCGTGAAAGTGAAGGTCAGGAACACCCGGCGGATACCCGGGCGGCGCTCCGGACCCTGGTCCTGCGCACCAATCCGCGGATGTGGGCGGCGCTGGCGGATCCCCCCCTGCGCCAGGCCCTGGGGGCGGGCACGGATGATCCCCCCCTGTTTTATCTGCTCGATCCCCAGGTCCGCTTGCGCGCCCTGTTCACCCCCGCCGGCGACCCGGCGACCCTGGCCGCCGATATGGAACGCCTGCTCCAGGCCCCCTCCGCGCCATGAGTGCCCCTCCTCTGCCCTGGTATGCGCGGCCCTTCGTGGCCCTGCAATGGCTGTTGCCCCATCACCTGCTGTCGGCCGGCATGTATGCCCTGACCCGGGTGCGTTGGCGGCCCTTCAAGGATTTCCTGATCCGCCGCTTCGTCCGCCTGTATGGGGTGGACATGGGCGAGGCGGCGGAGTCCGATACCCGCGCCTACCCCCATTTCAACGCCTTCTTCACCCGCCGCCTGCGGGCGGATGCCCGGCCATTGGCGACGGAGCCCACGGCGGTGCTGGGCCCTGCCGACGGCGTTCTGAGTCAGGCGGGATCGCTGGATGCCGGCCGTCTGCTCCAGGCGAAGGGCGTGAACTACGATCTGACGGACCTCCTCGGGGGTGAGCGCCAGTGGGCGCGGCGTTTCGAGGGTGGGCTGTTTGCCACCGTCTATCTCTCCCCCCGCGACTATCACCGGGTGCACATGCCCATGGAGGGACGGCTCAAGCGCATGCTCCACGTCCCCGGGCGTCTGTTCAGCGTCAGCCCCCTCACCACCGCGCTGGTGCCCGGCCTGTTCACCCGTAACGAACGGGTGGTGTGTCTGTTCGAGACCGCGGTCGGTCCCATGGCGGTGATCCTGGTGGGGGCGGTCTTCGTGGGTGGTATCGATACCGTATGGGCCGGTTGCGTGGCCCCCGCCGGCCGCCGGGTGAGCCGTTGGAACTATGCCGAACCCCTGCCCGCGGTGACCCTGGAGCGGGGCGCGGAGCTGGGACGGTTCAACATGGGCTCCACGGTGATCCTGCTGTTCCCGCCGGGGCGGGTGCGCTGGGACCCGGACCTGCGTCCTGGGCGGCGCCTGCGCATGGGTGAGGCCCTGGGCTGGATTCAGGCGTCCTCGAAGGCGAAGGCCTGAACCCGCTCGATGCGGTCCTCGCCCAGGAGCCACATGAGCAGACGGTCCAGACCCAGGGCCACCCCGGAGCAGTCGGGCAGCCCGGCGTCGAGGGCCGCCAGGAGGTGGGTGTCCAAGGGCAGGGCCTGCCGCCGGCGGCGGTTTTCCTCCTCGAAGCGACGGCGTTGTTCCCGGGGATCGGCCAGCTCGTGGAAGCCGTTGGCCAGCTCCATGCCGCCGAGGAAGAGTTCGAAGCGCTCGGCCACGGGTGGGTCGCCGGCGCGGATGCGGGCCAGGGCGGCCTGGCTCGCGGGGTAGTCGCGGACGAAGCACAGGCGGTCGGCGGGCAGGCGGGGTTCGATGCAATGGCTCATGAGCAGGTCGAGCCAGGCGTCGCGGGCCTCCAGGCGGATCTCCAGGCCCTGGGCACGGGCGGCGGCGGCCAGGGCCGCGCTGTCGGCCCGGTGGGGGTCCAGGCCGAGGTGCTCCCGGAACAGGGCCCCGTAGCGGTGATGCTCCACCGCCAGGGGGCGTCCGGCCAGGGTCTGCACCAGGGCCGCCACCTCGTCCATCAGGTCTTCGAGGCGGAAGCCCGGCCGGTACCATTCGAGCAGGCTGAACTCGGGGCTGTGGCGCGGTCCCCGTTCGGCGTTGCGGAAGACCCGGCAGATCTGATAGACGGGGCCGCTGCCGGCGGCCAGGAGCCGCTTCATGGGAAATTCGGGAGAGGTGTGCAGATAGAGGGTCAGGCCCCGGGCGTGGCCGGGGCCCCGGTAGCGGGTGGCGAAGGGGGTCAGGCTGGGATCGGTGGTGGCATGTCGCGACAGGGCCGGGGTCTCCACCTCCAGGACCCCGGCGCGCGCGAAGAAGGCGCGGATACGGCCGAGTGCGGCGGCCCGGGCGCGTAGGGCATCCAGGGACGCGCTGGGCCGCCAGGCCGCCGGCTCAGTCCTTGACGCGGGAGACATATTCCCCGCTGCGGGTATCCACCTTGATGCGCTCGCCGGTCTGCACGAACAGGGGCACACGCACCACGGCCCCGGTCTCCAGGGTGGCGGGCTTGCCCCCGCCGCCCGAGGTGTCGCCCTTGAGGCCCGGGTCGGTGTCGGTGATCTCCAGGACCGTGAAGTTGGGCGGCTCCACGATCAAGGGGCTGCCGTTCCACAGGGTCACGGTGCACAGGTCCTGATCCTTCAGCCACTTGGCGGCGTCGCCCATGGCCTTGGCGTCGGCGGCGTATTGCTCGAAGCTCTCCGGGTCCATGAAGTGCCATTCGCTGCCGTCGCTGTAGAGATACTGGAGTTCACGTTCCACGACATCGGCGGCCTCCACCGATTCGCCGGATTTGAAGGTCTTTTCCACCACCCGGCCGGTCTTGAGGTTGCGGATCTTGACCCGGTTGAAGGCCTGCCCCTTGCCCGGCTTGACGAATTCGTTCTCGATGATGACACAGGGGTCACCATCCAGCATGATCTTGAGCCCGCCGCGAAACTCGTTGGTGTTGTAACTGGCCATTGCGTCCCCGAAACAGTAGATGCTGAAAAAGACCTCAATCATACCGCCAATGGCCGATTCCTGTCAGATGCCGGCCTGGCGCAGGGCCTTGGCCGCGGCGGTGACCGATCCGGCGGAACTCCTGGCGCGGCTCGATCTGCCGGCGGGCCTCCTGCCCGGGGCGCGCGCCGCGGCGCGCCGGTTCGGGTTGCGGGTGCCGCCCGCCTATCTGGCGCGCATCCGCCCGGGGGATCCGGCGGATCCCCTGTTGCGGCAAGTCCTCCCCCTGGGGGAGGAATGCCGGGAGGTGGCCGGCTTCGGCGCCGATCCGGTGGGCGATCTCGACGCGGCGCAGGCGCCCGGACTGCTCGTGAAATACGAGGGGCGGGCCCTGCTCCTGACCTCTCCGGCCTGTGCCCTGCATTGCCGCTACTGTTTCCGGCGTGAATTCCCCTATGCCGCGCAGGGGGCGGGCCGGGCCGCGCGCGGCGCGGCGGTGGCGGCCCTGGCCGGACTCCCGGGGGTGCGCGAGGTGATCCTGAGTGGCGGCGATCCGCTGAGTCTGGACGATACCGCCCTGGCCGGGCTGGTGGAGGCCCTGGACCCTGTGCCGCACCTGACCACCTTGCGCCTGCACACCCGCCTGCCGGTGGCGGTGCCGGAGCGGGTCACCCCGGAACTCCTGGAGATCCTCTCCGGTTCACGCCTGCGCTGTGTGGTGGTGATCCACTGCAATCATCCCCGTGAGATCGACGCCGAGGTGCGCGCCGCCCTGGAGGCCTTGGGGACCGTGGCCACCCTGCTCAATCAGAGTGTCCTCCTGGCCGGGGTCAACGACGGCGTGGATGTCCTCGAAGGCTTGAGTCTGGACCTGTTCGCGGCCGGGGTGCTGCCCTACTACCTGCACGCCCTGGACCGGGTGCGCGGGGCGGCGCACTTCGAGGTGCCGCGGGAACGCGCCCTCATCCTGATGGAGGGGCTCCGGGCGCGGTTGCCGGGCTATCTGGTACCGAGGCTGGTGGAGGAGATCGCGGCCGCGCGGTCCAAGGCCCCGGTCGGGTAAAGTCTTCCCGCAATCGACCGACAGGATATCCGAGGCATCCTCACGCCGGGGTCCAGATGGCGGCCGGATCGGTGGACCGAGGATTGCGATTCGCGGTAGATTTGGATCAGAACATCGTGGAGCCGTGAATGTCCGAGACCAGCCCCCTGGGCATCCGCATCCCCCATCGTGAGCTTCCACCTCCGGGGCTGCCCGTGCGTGTGCGCGAGCTGCGCCAATGGCTCGACGAGGTGCCTTTGGTAAGTGGGGGGCGGGCCGGGCAGATGCTGCTCAAACAATTGAGCCGCCTCAACCGTGTCGAGATCGCCCCTCTGACCCGTCTCGCCCTGTTGGATCTGTTGCTGACGCCAGTCGATACTGCGGTCGGATTCTTGTGCCGGCGCTTCATGGATACCACGCTGCCCTTGTCGGACAAGGCCCGCGTCGGCGCCTCTCTGGCCCTCAAGCTCTACGCCGAACTGGCCACCGGGTATAAGGTCTGTGCCCACGAGCTGGGGATGGGACATCCCGGGATGTCGGAGCGCAAGGCCTTGGTGGTGGCGTTGTTCAAGGCGGTACGCCGGACCGCCTTTACCTTGCGCCTGGCGGCCCTGGTGTATCGTCCCTACCCCACTCATCTGTGGCGTGACCTGCATGCCCTCTATGTGTTTGCGGTGGGTAACAAGTGGACGGACGTAGGGGTCAGATTCCTCCAAGACGATCGTACCCGGCGCGGTACCATCGGTGGTGAGTATCTGTGTATGCTCGCGTTCTCAATGGCCAATCCCTATCACCTGCGCCAGCTGGAGCAACAGCAGGTACAGCGCCTCCTCGAAGGCCTGGAGGTGCTGCCCCATATTCGGTCGGCCACGCCCTACAGTCCGGGCCCCACGAGATTCGTGATCTCTTTCGACAAGGATCTGCCGCCGAGGCCGAGTTTGGTGGTTGGCCGTCCCTCGCCGCCGGCAGCCATTCTCGATACCGCCCCGCTGGTGGCTTGGCTCAAGGAGGCGTGGGACCTGTTCTCCACGGATCTAGGCAGTGTTCAGCCAATGAAAGAGGGCCCTGGGATCACCCGCGGTACCGCCGAACGGCTGGCCGCATCCTGGGGGAGGGCAGGGGAGCGCCGGTATGAGCGTACCGAACTCCACTTCGATCTGAAGTTGGCGGTGGGATTCGCTGCCGTGCACCAGGCCATGAGCCGGGACGACCCCCATTACGATGGCGATTTTGCGCTCCGCGGCATCGAGGTGGTGGACCTGGGTGGGGACTCGGCTCTTTCCCTCGAAGGGGACAGTGGGCTCAGCCTGGTGCCCACGGACGAGCAGGACAGCATCTTCCTGACCCCGGCCGATGTCAGCTTCGGTCCTTCGTCGTGGATGTCGGAGGAGCCTCCACCGCGGATCTGGGACGAGAGGCCCAAGCGATCTGTGCCCCAGTCACAGATCCTCCGTCAGCGTACGGTCAATGAGGGTGCGGGTGGCTACTGTGTCCGCTGGGAAGGGAATGAGGTTCCAGAGCTTGGGGTCGGCTACCTGGTCGGCATCCAGGCCACCACCGCCACCAGCCGGTGGGCGGTGGGTGTGATCCGCTGGTTGTGCAATCCTCCCGGGGAGGGGATCGAGACAGGTATCCAATTGATCTCGGTGAATCCGGTGGGGGCCGAGGTGAAGGACGAAACCTCACCCCGGCCGGTGCAGAGACCGGCCATCCTGATCCCGGAACTCAAGTCCGGCCGGCGTCCCGAGAGCCTGATCCTGCCTTTGTCCCATTTCCGTGAAGGTCAGCACCTGACCTTGCTCCAGGGGCGGGAAGGCCGGGCGATCCGCCTCGGCAGGCGCCTGGAGGCCACGGGCACCTTCGTGCAGTTCACCTATTCGCTGCTTTGAGCGGAGGTCATGACGTCCGGCCCGTTTAGGGGTATGTTGAGGGCGTGACCACGCCTCCCCCGCAAAGATTCGCCGCCACCGTCGTCAAGGCCTGTTACGCCCTGCGTGCCTCTGTGCGCTATCGGCGGATCAAGGACTTCTTTCGCGCCGTGCTGGAAGACCCGAAGTCCCCTATGCGGCGGGCCTTCGACCTCAGTATGGTGGTGCTGGTGCTGTTCTCCGTGGGGCTCCTCGTCTACGAGGTGCGCAACGATCTGGGCGCCTTTGGGACGAGTTTCGAGGCCTTCATCGTCACCCTGTTCGTGCTGGAGTATCTGCTCCGCCTGTGGATCTACAGCGATGCTCACGAGATCCTGCTGGAGCACTACGAACGGGCCGATTTCCTCGGCATCCCCTTCCGCTTTGGCCCCCCTCTGCGGGCGATCCTGCGCACCAAGTGGGAGTTCATGACCACGCCCTTGGCCATCATCGACCTGCTCGCCATCCTGCCTTCTTACCGTTCCCTGCGGATCCTGCGGGTGTTTCTGTTGTTCCGCCTGTTCAAGCTGTTCCGTTACGCGCGCAGCGTCACCAGCTTCAGTCAGGTGTTGGCGGAGAAACGGGTGGAACTCTCCGTCCTGGGGGTCTTCATGGCCTTCATGCTCCTGGTCTCGGCCTCGGCCCTGTATTATTTCGAGGCGGATTATCCGGGCGAGCACCTCGAAGACTTTTTCGATGCCCTCTACTGGGCCCTGGTGACCCTGTCCACCGTGGGTTATGGCGACATCACGCCCCAGACCACCGAGGGCCGTCTGGTCACCATGTTCCTGATCGTCGCCGGTCTGGGGGTGATCTCCTTCTTCACCTCCATCATCGTCTCCGCATTCAACGAGAAGTTGCCCGAGATCCGGCGTCAGCAGGCGTGTGACGCCGTTCAACGGCGTGCCCGCCACACCCTGGTGTGCGGCTTCGGGCGGGTGGGGCAGGATGTGGCCCGGCGCCTGGCCAGGGACAAGGCACGTTTCGTGGTGGTGGATGCGGACGAGGAACGCGTCCGCCTGGCCCGTCTCGAAGGCTTTCTGGCGATCCAGGGAGACGCCACCAGCGACGATCTCCTGGAGCGCCTCAATATCGCCCAGGCCGTCCGGGTGCTCTGTCTGGCGGGGAACGACGTGGTGAACGTCTCCATCGCCCTGAGCGCGCGCCAGCTCAATCCCGGGGTGGAGATCATCGCCCGCGCCAACCACAAAGAGAACATCGGCAAGCTGAACTTGGCGGGGGCCGACCATACCGTTGCCCCCTATCAGTCCATCAGTCTGGTGGCCGCGGAATACGTGGGTCAGCCGGTGGCCTTCGAGGTGGTCTACGGTATGTTCACCGGCGATGAACGGGTGCGTCTGGATGCGGTCCGGGTGCATCCGGGGGGGCGTTTGGATGGGCGGCCCTTGGGGAGCCTCGATTTCTCCCGTTATCGTTTGATCCTCTTCGGCGTGGTCAGTCAGCGTGACTGGCCCGCCGAGCGCCCGCCCTGGGTCTACCCCCTCAGGACCGGGGCCGCCTTCCATTTCAATCCACCGGCGGACTTCCGGCTCCAGGCCGGAGACCGGATTCTGGTATTCGGTCATGGCTTCAGCGTGGTCCACTTCAAGGATCGCCTGGACTCGGGTTCCATCTGAGATGGACGTCCCCAAGGACATTCTCATCTTCGGTTGCGGCAACCTGGGTCTGGAGGTGGCCGAGCAGCTGCGTGCCAGTGGTTACGCGGTGCGTCTCGCCGCCGCCGATTACTCGCAGGTGGGTTATGCCCGGGCCAAGGACTTCGACGCCGTGGTGGTGGACGTCACCGACGACGAGGCCCTGCGCCGTCTCGGCCTGGGTGACCGCGTGCGGGTGGTCTTCTGTCTGTTGGAGGACGAGGCACAGAATCTCTTTCTGGCCCTCTCGGCACGTGCCCTGGCCCCCAGCGTCGATATCCTGTGCGTGGCCGAGTCCGAGGGCTCGGAGGCCAAGCTCAAGGCCGCGGGGGCGAGCAAGGTCATCGACCCCTATGCCCTGAGCGCCATGAAGATCCACGAACTCATCCGCCGTCCATGGATACTGGATACCCTGGAGAGCACCCTGTTCGGCCGGGAGAGCCTCGACCTGGCCGAGGTGCCGGTGGTGGAGGGTTCGGGCCTGATGGGGCGTGAACTCCAGGAACTCCATCTGCGCGAGAGCTACAACCTGATCTTGCTCGGGGTGGTCACCCGGGAGCCCGATTCGGAGGGAGACAGCATGATCTATGTCAATGCGGGGCGCTCCCACCGTCTGGAGACGGGGGATCTGCTGGTGATCATCGGCCTGCGGGACGAGATCGAGCGTTTTCGGGGCGAGATCCAGGCTTCCGCTTGGGGCCGCCCTTCATAGGCGCGGCTTCAGCCGCGATGACTCCCGCGCGGAGTGGCCACGCCGGGTCGCGGCTGAAGTCGTTCCTATGCCTGCGTCCATGCACAAGAAGGCGCTGAATTGCGCCATGGATCAACAGGCATCGCCCCCGCATTTCCGCCGGGTGCGGATGTGCCAGACGTGGGATACGGGACTGATGGCCACCAGGCCGTCGCCGTCGAGGCCGGTATGGGCGGCCTCGACGATGGCCTCGGCGATGGCCTCGGCGCGGTCGGCGCCGATGAAGACCTCGATGCGCACGTGGCCCACCATCCAGTCGCGCTTGTAGAAGTCGGCGTAGTCGCCGAAGCCCTTGGCCCGGCTGACGCTGAGGCCGGGGACGTTGAGGTCCTTGAGGCGCTCCTCGATCTCGGGCAGGCGTTCGGGACGGACGATGGCCACGACTTGAGCGAATTTCATGACTGCTGCTCCCGGTTTCTGGGCAGGCCGCGCTGCTTCCACAAGAGATAGACGGCGGGGATCACCACCAGGGTGAGGATGGTGGCGGTGACCATGCCGCCCACCATGGGGGCGGCGATGCGGCGCATGACCTCGGAGCCGGTGCCGCCGCCCAACATGATGGGCAGCAGGCCGGCGATGATGGTCGCCACGGTCATCGTGATGGGCCGCACCCGCAGCAGGGCGCCGTCGATCACCGCCTGGCGCAGGTCGGCGCGGGTCAGGGGGCGACCGTCCTGGGCGGCCTGCTCACGGTGGTGGCGCAGGGCCTGGTCCAGATAGACCAGCATCACGACGCCGATCTCCACCGCCACCCCGGCCAGGGCGATGAAGCCCACCCCCACCGCCACCGAGAGGTTGTACTGCAACAGGTAGAGCAGCCAGATCCCCCCCACCAGGGCCAGGGGCAGGGTGCCGAGGATGATGGCCACCTCGGCGAGGTTGCGGAAGTTGATGTAGAGGAGCAACAGGATCACCGCCAGGGTGGCGGGGACCACGGTGGTGAGCTTCTCCTTGGCCCGCATCATGTATTCGTACTGGCCGGACCAGGCGATGGAGTAGCCGGGCGGGAGTTCCACCCGTTCGCGCACGGCGCGCTGGGCGTCCCGCACGTAGCTGCCGATGTCACGGCCCTCCAGGTCGATGTAGATCCAGCCGTTGAGGCGGGCGTTCTCGGTCTTGATCATCCCGGGACCCGGGTCGATGCGGATCTCGGCCACCTCGCTCAGGGGCACCTGGGCGCCCTGGGGGGTGACCAGGGGGACCTGGCGCAGGCGTTCCAGGGAGTCGCGCAGTTCGCGGGGGTAGCGGATGTTCACCGGATAGCGTTCCAGGCCCTCCACGGTCTGGGTCACGCGCATTCCACCCAGGGCGGTGCGCACCACCTCCTGGACGTCGGCCACGTTGAGGCCGAGGCGGGCGGCGGCCTGGCGGTCCACGTCCACGGTGACGTAACGGCCGCCGGCCACCCGTTCGGAATAGACCGAGACCGTCCCCGGGACCTTTTTCACCACCTCCTCGATGCGCTTGCCCACGCGCTCGATCACCTCCAGGTCGGGCCCGGCCACCTTGATCCCCACCGGGGTCTTGATGCCGGTGGCGAGCATGTCGATACGGTTCTTGATGGGCATCACCCAGGCGTTGGTGAGGCCGGGGACCTTCACCAGGTGGTCCAGTTCCTGCTTGAGCCTGGCCATGGTCATGCCCGGTCGCCACCGCTCCCGGGGCTTGAGCTGGATGGTGGTCTCGATCATGGTCAGCGGCGCGGGGTCGGTGGCGGTCTCGGCGCGGCCCACCTTGCCGAAGACCCGCTTCACCTCGGGCAGCGTGCGGATCATGCGGTCGGTCTGTTGCAGGATCTGCGCCGCCTTGCCGGCGGAGACCGCGGGGAAGGTGCTCGGCATGTACAGCAGGTCGCCCTCGTCCAAGTCGGGCATGAACTCGGAGCCGATGTGCTGCAAGGGCCAGAAGCCCAGCACCATGCCCGCCGCCACCAGCACCAGGAGGGTCCGTGGGAAGCGCAGGGTGAGGCGGATGAAGGGCTGGTAGAGGGCGATGAGCAGGCGGTTGATGGGGTTCCTGTGTTCGGGTGTGATGTGGCCGCGGATGAACCAGCCCATGAGCACCGGCACCAGGGTCACCGAGAGCCCGGCCGCGGCGGCCATGGCCAAGGTCTTGGTGAAGGCCAGGGGGGCGAACAGACGGCCCTCCTGGGCCTCCAGGGTGAACACCGGTAGGAAGCTGAGGGTGATGATGAGCAGGGAGAAGAACAGCGGCGGGCCCACCTCGCGCGCGGCCTGGGAGATCACCGCCCAGCGGTTGGCCGCGGTGATCCGGGTCTTCTCCAGGTGTTTGTGGACGTTCTCGATCATCACGATGGCGGCGTCCACCATGGCCCCGATGGCGATGGCGATGCCCCCCAGGGACATGATGTTGGCGTTGATGCCGAGCCGCTCCATGACGATGAAGGCGGTGAGGATGCCCACCGGCAGGGACAGCACGATCACCAGGGCCGAGCGCAGGTGGAACAGGAAGACCCCGCACACCAGGGCGACCACCACGAATTCCTCGATGAGCTTGCCGCGCAGGGTCTCCACGGCGCGTTCGATGAGCCCGGAGCGGTCGTAGGTGGGGACGATCTCCACCCCCTTGGGGAGGCCCTTGGCCAGTTCCTCGAGGCGCGCCTTGACCCCCTCGATGGTGGTCAGGGCGTTCTCGCCGAAGCGCATGACGATGACCCCGCCCACCACCTCGCCCTCGCCGTCCAGCTCGGCGATGCCGCGGCGCATCTGTGGTCCCAGGCGGATGTCGGCCACGTCCTGGAGGAGGATGGGGATCCCGTGGTCGCTCATCCCCAGGGGGATGGCGCGCAGGTCCTTCAGGCCTTGGATGTAGCCGGTGGCGCGGACCATGTACTCGGCCTCGGCCATCTCCACCACCGAGCCGCCGGTCTCCTGGTTGCCGCGGCGGATGGCGGCCTTGACCCGGGGCAGGGTGAGGCCGTAGGCGCGCATCCGGTCCGGGTCCAGGACCACTTGGTACTGCTTCACCATGCCGCCGATGGTGGCCACTTCGGAGACCCCGGGCACGGTCTGCAACTCGAACTTCAGGAACCAGTCCTGAAGGGAGCGCAACTGGGCCAGGTCATGGGTGCCGCTGCGGTCCACCAGGGCGTATTCGTAGACCCAGCCCACCCCGGTGGCGTCCGGGCCCAGCTCGGGGCGGGCCTCGGCGGGCAGCTTGCCGGTCACCTGGCTGAGGTATTCCAGGACCCGCGAGCGCGCCCAGTAGGGATCGGTGCCATCCTCGAAGATCACATAGACGTAGGAGTCCCCGAAGAAGGAGTAGCCCCGCACGTTCACCGCCTTGGGCACCGAGAGCATGGCCGTGGTCAAGGGATAGGTGACCTGATCCTCCACCACCTGGGGGGCCTGTCCGGGATAGCTGGTCTTGATGATGACCTGGACGTCGGAGAGATCGGGGATGGCGTCCAGGGGGGTTCTCTGGACCGCATAGACCCCCCAGCCCACCAGGACGAGGGTCAACAGGATCACCATGAAGCGGTTGCCCACCGACCATTCGATGACGCGGGCGATCATGGTCTCTTCTCCACGGCGATGGCGGTGATGACGATCCCGGTGTCACCCTTCCTCAGGGTGAAGCGCACCGGGTCACCGGGCTTCAGGGCCTCCAGGGAGACGCCCTCGCCCAGTTCGAAGTCCATGGTCATCGCCGGCCAGCCCAGGGCGGGGATGGGGTCGTGCCTGAGATTGATCTTGCCCGCGGCGGGCTTCAGGGCCACCACCCGCCCCCGCCCATGAATGGGGGCCGTGGCCTCTTCGGCGGTGTCCTCCTTCTCCGTCGCGGTCTCTTCCGGGGCCGGGGCCATGCGCTGCAGGGCGCCCCTCATGCTGGCCTCGGAGTCGATCAGGAACTGGCCGGAGACCACCACCTCGTCGCCCTCCTTCAGCCCCTTGCGGATCTCCACCCGGTCGCCGCTCTCGATCCCGGAGACCACCTCGCGGACGGCGAAGCGGCCCTTGCCCAGGGCGAGGATCACCCGCTCCGCCCGGCCGGTGCGGATCAGGGCCTCCAGGGGGACGCTCAGGACGTCTTCGCGCGGCTCGGCATAGAGGCGGACCTTGGCGTACATGTTGGGCTTGAGGGCCTCGTCGGGATTGGCAAAGCGCAGGCGCACCCGCAGGGTCCGGGTCTTTGGGTCCAGGGCCGGGTAGATGTACTCCACCCGCCCCCGCCAGCGGCGTCCGGGCAAGAAGGGCAGGCGCACCTCGGCGCGGTCACCGGTGTGCACCCATTCCGACTGGCGCTCGAAGACCTCGGCCAGGAGCCAGATGCTGGAGAGGTCGGCCAGGGCCATGACCCGCATGGCCGGCCGCACGTACATCCCCTCGCGTACCGGCAGGTCCGACACCACCCCGTCCTGGGGGGCGTAGATGGACAGGGTCTGGAGGGCGCGCATGCGCCTGCCCAGGGCCTTGATCTGACCCTTGGTGAGGCCGAGGGCACGCAGGCGGTCGCGGGAGGCCTGGATCAGACGCTCGTGCTTGGCCTGCAGGGCCTGAATGTATTCCTCCTGGGCGTTCACCAGTTCGGGTGAATACAGGTTGAACAGGCGTTGCCCACGCTTGACCCGTTCGCCCTCGGAGGCCACCGCCAGGCGCTCGATCCAGCCCGACACCCGCAGGTGGATGTGGCTCACCCGGGATTCGTCGTAGTCCACGTAGCCGATGGTGTCGATCTCCCGCGACAGGCGGCCGCGGGTCACCGGGGCGCTACGCACGCCCAGGCTCTGGACCATCTCCGGGGGAATGGTGACATCGGCGCCCCCGGCGTCCTGGTCCTCGGCGTACACCGGGATCAGGTCCATGCCCATGGGCGACTTGCCGGGCTTGTCGCGGCGGTAGTTGGGGTCCATGGGGGCGACCCAGTAGAGGATCTTCTTGTCGCCGTCGGCGGCGGCCCGGAGGGGCGGGGGGACGCTGACGGCGAGCAGGATCAGGACATAGAGGAGAGTCTTCATCTGCCGTCCTCCCTCGCGCCCGCGGCGAGATAGAGGAGCCGGGCCTGGGCCTTGAGCCGGTCCACCCCGACCCGCAGGGCCTGGAGCTGGACGTCCAGCTCGGTGATGCGGGCGCGCATGAGATTGGTGAACTCCAGGGTGCCGCTCTGGTAGGCGTTGAGGGCGGCCTCGGCGTTCTGATGGGCGGCATCCACCAGTTCGCTGTCATAACGCGCCGCGCGATCGCCCAGACGCCGCCAGTTGGCGTATTCCCGGGCCAGCAGGCGCCGCATCCGCCGGTAGGTGTCGGCGCGCTCCAGGAAGGCGGCGTCGGCCTCCTTCTGGCTGGCGGCCAGGCGCCGGTCCTGGCGCTTCTCGGTGAACAGGGGCAGGTCCAGGGTGAGCATCACCGCCGCCATGTCGGTGCGTGCGTCGCCGCCCGGGTCGTGACCGAAGCGCTTGCGATACTCCACGCCCAGGCCCCAGCCGGGCTTGTACTGCTCGCGGGCCAGGTCCACCGCCTGTTGCCGGGCCTGGATGACGGCCGAACGCCGGGTGATCTCCGGGTGCCGTTCCAGGGCCCGCCGCAGTTCGGTCTCGGCCGGCGGGGCCGGCAGCCCGGGCAGCCCCGGCGCCAGCGGGCGTGAGGCCGCCGCGCCGATCCAGCGTTGCAGATCGGCGCGGGCGGACTCTTCGGCGTTGCGGATGCGGTCCAGGCGGTCGTCCAGCCGGGACAGCTCCAATTCGGCACGGAGCACGTCCTGTTGATCGGAGCGCCCGGCCCCGTAATGGGCCTGGGTGATGTTCACCAGGGCGGCGAACAAGGCCCGGTTCTCCACCACGATCCGGTGGGCACCCTGCTGGTAGAGGATCTCCAGGAAGGCCTCGCGCACCCCACGCCGGGCCTGGGCCGCGCTCAGGGCCGCCTGGGCGCGTTCGGCCTCGGCCCGGGCGCGGGTACGGCCGGCCTTGTACTTGAGGCTGTCGCCCCGGGGAAAGGCCTGCTGTATGCCCAGACGCCACTGGGTGGTGGGCTGGCTGGCCAGACTGAAGTCATCGAGGGGCAGGTTGTAGAGGCCGGTGCGCAGCCTGGGATCGGGCAGTTGCCCGTCGGCCACCGCCGCCTCGTCCAGGGCCGCGGCACGGGCCTCGTGGGTCCGCACCGCGGGGTCGTGCTCCAGGGCGAGGCGTTCCGCCTCGGCCAGGGTGATCCGTTCGTCGGCGCGGCCGGTGTGCGGTGGCAGAAAGAGGGCGAGCGATGCCCAAAGCAGTGGGGACAGGGCGATGCGCCCCGCCGCGGAAAGGCGAAGGTTCATACCACGGACTCCATGGAAACAGAGACATCGAGGGAGGATCCCGGTCCCCATCGGAGGGACCGGGGCCGATGCGCCCCACAGGGGCGGGGAGTCAGACGCGGGGAGGGCGGAAGGGGGCGGATGCCGGGGGCGGGACGATGGCGACGTCACGCAGGGAAGGGAAGGGCGGTTCGCCGGTCCGGGCCGGCCGTAACGGCTGTGGATGGCTGGGCAGCATGGCCGTGGAGGCGCTGCACGGGCAGTGGGCACAGCCCCCCTGGTGGTGCCGGGGGCAGGGGGAGGCCGGGGCCTCGGCGCAACAGTCGTGCATCTGCCCCGTATCGGCG
>JALSSC010000049.1 GCA_026984455.1 Chromatiaceae bacterium | reverse complement strand
CGAATACCTGCTTTGCCAAATCGATACCGATACGCTTTACTGTCCTCTCGAACTCCTCCCCTCGTGTGATTGGCTGATAACACTGCCAATCTGGCACATCCGATGCCGGATCGGGCGGGGGAGTCCATCCCATTTGGAAAACGGCGCTTTGCGATGGCCTGCGTGCGGCACATGGATGTACCGCCATGTTCCACGGCCATGAGCCGTTGACATTGAAGGACCCAGGAAATCATGTTCCCGGTTCCGCAACTGAAAAAGCCCAGGGAAGGGGTTTTTCAACATCCTGCCAGACGCCACACCGACCCCCCGTATTGCGGGTTTCGATCGGCCCGCCGCCATTATACCCGTCTCAAATGGGTGTATACCCACCGCGCACGGCTCCCCGGCAACCGCGCTCCCGCACCCATGGCCTGCCATCGGAATGCATACGGACGGCCCCCCGTTGCGAACTTGCATGGGTGCTACGGGGGACCATGAACCACAGAGGGGGAATAAGCGGTGGCCGGCAGCGTGCAGCGAGCCCGCCACAGATCCCGTCACGACGCGCTTCCACCCGGCCTGCCGCAGGCCGGACCTTGCCCCGGACCACCAGGGTCGCCGGCGAAAGCGCAAAAACCCCGACGACGAGAGTATATAGTATCTGAACGAAGACCTCGTTTTCCGTCAGACCAGGGACCGAGTCGGGAAGGCCCGGCATTTTTCCACCGCCACCAGTGGTTGAAGGATGGGAGGAAGGGGGCCCTGTCTTTCCCTTCCGACGGCAGAAACACCCAGAGAGAGGGGTTCTTCCGAACGCCATAACACAATGGGTGCAATCGGAGGGACAAAACCGCCTTACCTTTGCAACATACTCGAACGGACCCTTCCGAGGCAGCATACCGGCACTCCGGTCGGCGGCGCTGAAAGCCCGCCGTTCGGTTGCATTCACGCCAGGAACCGTTTAGTTTTGGCGGGATGTCGGAAAAATCCCTCCGAGGGCCGTCCGCGTTGCGCAGGCGGAAAACACGCCGTCGCCGGTCTCCCCCATGCTCGATGGCCCACGGGCCTCGAAACGGATGGCATGTTCCCGTATCGCACACAGGCCACCGAGAGACCCTGTCATTCCATGGCCTTTTAAGGGTTCGCAGCAATGCTCCCCGTTGCCTGGAGAGGTAGACCATAGATGAGCACTTCCCGAGATTCAGCCACCGCGTATCACCGCAGCCCCAACAGCAAGGTCAATGACATGGACAGCCCCCCCACAGGTACCGAAGAAGAGCTGATCGCCCGGATATCTTTGGCTGCGCGTTCGGCGGCGACTGACAATGCGATCAAGAATCATGTGTTGGCGGCCTTCTCCCTGGGTTTGATTCCCATTCCCCTCTTCGACTTCGTGGCCTTGGCCGCCAACCAGATGAAGATGGTGCACACCCTGGCCGGGATCTATGGCGGGGAAGCGTTCCGCGACATCCGGCTCAAGGCCCTGGTCCTTGCTTTACTCGGCGGGGCCGTGCCCGTGCTGAGCGTCCGGGGCCTGAGTTCCGGCCTCAAGATCATGCCGGGTATCGGCTCTCTGGTGGGGAGTGGGACCGTAGCCGTCGGTGGAGGCCTCTTGACCTATGCCGTCGGTCGCGTCTTCGTCAAACACTTCGAATCCGGTGGCGTCTATCTGCGTGTGGACAAGCAGGCCGCACGTGAGCAGATCAGGAAGGAGATGGAGAGGGGGCGAGGGTTTGTCTTCGATCTCTGGAAGAAGGCGCGCGGCGCACAGCCCGGCACGGCCTGAGGTACCCACGTCCGGTCGAAAACGAAGTAGCGATGCCCATGACCGGAAAACACGCGCACGCGGATGCCGTAACGGCCCTTCATTATGTCCGTCCCACGAGACATCGTACCTACGTAGAGTCTATAGAGAAGACATGCAGTGAACTATAGTGTGGCACAGGATCTTCCTCGAAAAGATATCAAGTCTCTGCTCAAGTCCCGCCTCTTCAAGCTCACCGCGGTATTCGCCTCCTTATTCATCCTCGCGCTTGCCCTGGGCATATTACTGTGGCCACGTATCCTGGTGTCGATTCCAGCGGGCCAGGCCGGCGTCCTGTTCCGTTTGTTCACTGGCACCCAAACGGATTACGTATACCGTTCCGGACTACACGTCATCGCCCCTTGGAACACCATGATTTTCTATGAGATCCGCAATCAGGTGATATTGCACGATTTTCATATACTGACAACCCGCGGTCTGATGGTCCAACTCGAATTGGCGATTCGTTACCGGCCGAAGATCGACCAGCTGGGCCTCCTTCATCAGCGGATCGGCCCGGACTATGCGCGCCGCGTCGTGGTGCCTCAGACGGAATCGGTGCTGCGCCGGGAGTTGGGTCGTCGCACGGCTGCGGACATCTACACCAATGCAGGGGGCCTGCTCAACCAAGCCGTCGATCGGGCGCGCCAGGAGGTCGGTCGGAACTACGTGGTCGCAGAGGACATCATCATCCGCACGGTCACACTTCCCGCGCTCGTCAAAGAGGCCATCGAGGACAAGCTGGCCCAACGGGAGTTGCTGAAATCCTACGACTTCCGTCTGCAGACCGCAGCACAGGAGGCCGAACGGCTGCGCGAGGAGGGGCGCGGTATCCGCGACTACCAGGCAGAGGTCGATTCCACACTGACCGACCGCCTGTTGCAGCACACCGGGATTCGCGTCACGCGTGAGATGGCCGGTTCCCCGAATGCGAGCGTCGTTCTGATCGGCTCGGGCAAGAGTGGCCTGCCGATGATCCCGGGGGGCCAGTGATCTCTCCAACCCTATTCCACTGGGCGCCGGTTGCGGGATTCTGTGCCCTGCTGAGCGGCTGCGGGCCGCACTTCGACGACATGGCAGAGGGGCGAACGGCCTACGCCGAAGCCGGAGACGGTCCGGTCGTGGTTGCCGTGGTGGATGACCGGCCGGACGGGGGCTATCTCGATGGCGTGCGCCTGGGGGCCGCGCAGATCAACGCATCGGAGGGCCGGTTGTTGGGGCGTCCCCTCCAGTTGCTGGAGCGGCAGGGCCGTGACGACTTCGGCGCGATGCTTTCGACGATCCGAAGCATTGCCGCAGACCCCAGGGTCACTGCAATCCTCGGACATCGCACGTCCGCGGTGGCGGTGCCGGCCTCCATCACCTATGAAAAGGCGCACGTCCTATTCATGCCGCCGTTCGCCACATCCGAACGGCTCACCCTGCATGGCTTCGATTTCGTGCTGCGTATGTTGCCCAGCGACAAGGTCATGACGGCCCAGATCGCAAGCGTCGCGGGGCTCTTCGGTTATCAGCGCATTGCCGTGCTCCATGACCGGTCGGAGTCCAGCCGGGCCGTGGCCTTCCTGTTCGAGGACGCTGCGCGGCGCTTCGATGTCGATATTGCGTTTCAAGGATCCTTCTTCACCCGGAACGACGACTATCACAAACTCATCAGCCGACTCAAGGGAGTGGAATTCGACGCCATCTTCCTTTCCACCGACACCCGGGCTGGAGCGCGGATGCTGCGCCAACTCCGTGGCCAGGGGATCGACAAACCGGTGCTGGGCTCCCACGCCCTCGGCGCGGGCCCCTTGATCAAGCTGGCAGGCGTTGCGGGCGACAGGACCATCGTACCGACCGTGTTCAGCCCAGAGGCGAAAGGCGACAGACAACGACGTTTCATCCGGGCCTATCGGGACACCTACGGAAAAGCACCGGATCAAGCCGCAGCCCAGGGGTTCGACAGCATCAACATACTCGCCGCGCTCGTCAAACGCAGCGACTCCACCACGCCACGCGCGTTGGCGACCACGGCGCATTTCTCCGGGCCACTGGCGGGAATCACCGGGATCTATGCCTACGACCCGGCGGGCAACCTCTATGGCAAGAGCTATCGCTTCGAGGTGTTGCGTTTCGGGCGCCGGTGGCCACTGCCTGGGGTCACCCTCCCCTATCACCTGGCCGCTTTTCGGGACGTGCTCGCGCCCATCAAGAGGCCCGCGCAACAGCCCCCCCCACATGCCGCCTCCCCCCGGCCCGACACCGGCACCGCGCTCCCCCCCCCTGAATCCGACCCAATGCCCAGCGCCGCGCCCGACGGCTCCAAGCGACGCACCCTGCGAGCCGACAGGCGGCAGGCGGCCCTGGATGGTACGTCGGTGCATGCCGACGGTGAGACCCTGGCGGCCTTGACGCGGGGCTACCCGGGCCTCGATGAACGCGACCAGGCGTGGCTCGCGCTCGCGCATGAGATGCTCGGTTTCAAACGGCTTGGTCTCGTCGTCTCACCGGCACGGCCTCACGATACCGCGCTGCTCGAACTCGCCCGATCGGTGGGACGAAAGCGGGGTTTCGAGGTGTTGGAATGCGCACTCCCGGCACGATCATCCGCGGATGAAGGACGGGAAGCACCCAGTGCCGCAACCCGGGGCGGAACGGCCTCGGGACGTGTACGCAGCAGCCTGGAGAGCGCAGCCCTGCGCTGTTACAGCCGTCTCGCTCCAGCCGTCGACAGCCTGTTCGTAGTCACGGACGTGGGCTTGCCGGCAAGCTATCTGCAACGGCTCGATCGGGCCCTGTTGCATTTCGGTGTCTCGACCTTTACATTCCAAGAGCATCCCGGCCCCGATTATGGGCTGACCTTGGCGCTGGTCGGCCCGTCGCTCGGGCTGGGGGATCCGGCCGTGGCGCTGCGCTTCGATGGATTGCTCAACGGCATCAGGGTCCATGAGCTGAATCAAAAGCTATCGCACCTGCCGTGGATTGCGGTGGATCTGGAGGCCGCGCGGTCGCTCGGACTCTTCACCGACCCTCGCGAGCTGAGCCCGATCTCGGGCGTTCTCGACTCATCATCTACACAGCCGGCTCTATCATTGGGCGGGGAGACCAACTGATGCTTTATTACATAGCCTTTGGCGCAGCCTATATCCTGCTCTGCGTGGTCGTTGCCATGATCGGGCGCAGGCGGAAATGGGGTTACTGGGGCTATCTGTGGGCGTCCGTGCTTTTCACGCCGGTTCTCGGCCTCCTGTTTGTCCTCGCTGCAGATCCACCAGCGCAGCGCAGGCGCGCCCCCGGCGCGCCTTCCGCCAAGGCGTGAGGCCGTGCCCTTGCGCACCCTTCTGCACCCGCAACGACGCTTCGCGGGCATCGTCTTCACTGTCCTCTTGGGCGTGGTCACCTGCACCCCGGCCTCGGGCACCGGGCTGCCACCCTCCACGCCTGCGGACAGCCCGGCACCCACGGCATTCACCCCGCCCTTCCCCAAGGTCTCGAACCACGACAGGCCGGCGTCTGACGGTCGGGCCACTCCGCCACCCCCTGCTATGCGCAGTCGCTGGCGCAAGGGCGTAAGGGAAGCCAGGTCGGGCGATGGTGTTGTGACCCAGGAAGCGCAACAGGACGTGATATACCCGTCGCACGTGAATATGTCGTTTTTCGAGGGTGTTCCTCGTGCCCCTGGGCAAGGCGCGGAAGCGAGCCATCGCAGGGACTATGGCGAGCAATCGCCACACAGCCCAGGGGTGCGAGGGGCGGCCGCAGTAAGGAAATATTCGCGTGCGACGGGTATACACAAGGCTGTGGCGGCCGGGCTCACGGAGGCCCAGGAGCGGCTGGAGGCGATCAAGACCGCCTTGGCGACCTTCGAACGGCAGCTGAAGAAGGCCCATGAAGAGATGGAGGGCGACCGCCAGGCCTTTGCCGATCTCCGCCATCGCCTGGATCGCGAACTCGAAAAGTGGGAAACCCTGACGTTGCGCCTCGACGCCCTCGGCACCGAACTTCAACGGAACGCGCACGCGCTGAAAGCGCAGAAGTCACGGCTCGAAGACAACTCCGTCAAACTCTACGAGACCCTGATCGACATCGACGCCATGAAGAAGGAGGTGGCGCGCTTGCGCCATGCTTACGCGCAGATGAAATCCACACACGCTGAAATGCGCGCCCGTGTGACCACCGGGGAAGGCGATCGGGCTCTGCCCGGCCGACTGCTACCCCTTGTCCTATGCCTTCTGGCGCCGCTGGCCGTGGTCATCAATCAGGGAGGCCTCCAGGCAGCGGCAAGCCCCACCCTGAGCGAAGACAGGTCGGTAGCCGGAATCCTGGTGGGCTGGTTCACTGGCGGCGCCGGCTTTTTCCTCTTTGGTATCGGTATCCTGTACGGACCGGGGCTGGGCGGCGTCATGGGCAATCCCCTCCATTTCCTGGGCACGCTGTTGCTGTCCGCTCCGGCAAAGTTTCCAGCGGCCTTGCCGGATCGCTTGATCAGTCATCTTGTCCTGGCGAGTATCTTCGCCGTCGTGGCCTGTTCCAGCGTATCACGGGGCCGTCTCACGAATCGGGGCTACTTTCTGGTGGCCATAGTGGCGGGAACCCTCGTCTATCCGTTGTTCGGACACTGGATCGCAACGCCCAGCGACCTCTCACCGCAACCGGGGTGGCTGACCCTGTCTGCGTGCTCCACCGCAACCACCCATGTAGCCCTGCTCGGGGGTATCCTGGCCCTCTCGCTGGCGAGTGGCCTGGGGCTCATCCGCCGTGCCCCACCCGATGACGAGACCTCACCGGCCGTCCCTGCCGGCATGACAACAGCAGGCGCGATGCTGCTTTGGTTTGCGTGGATCGGGGTGATACTCATATCCAATGCGGATTGCCTGCCACTGGCGGTACTGCCGCTCACGCTGGGGGCGGTCGCCGGCGGGGCCGCCCTGGGTGTCCTGCTGGCAGATGCAGCGACTGCGCCTTCTTCTCAATGGCAGAGCCGGGCCCCCTTTGCGGTGCTCGCCGGGATCGCCGCGGCGCCCGTAGGCGCCCACGGCGCGACCCTGTCCGAACTTGCCGTGCTCGGTGCGCTGACCAGCGTGTCCGCCAGCCTGTTGATGCGCCTCTTCGCCCCCCGGTCGATGGCGGACATTGGGCCCGCCTCGGCACTCCTGGTGGGTGGAACCTTCGGCACCCTGGCACCCGCGCTGTTCGGCGCGACCGGATTTCTGTCCGTCCACGCGGTCACTCTTCTGATGCCGCAGATCGAAGCGATGGGGGTGGCCCTGTTGCTTGGCCTTTTCGCGGGGCGGGCACTGGCCTGGACCATCCGTTCCACGCGCTTTCTGAGGATATCGGCATGATGTGGAACGGCACACTGCTGTTCGGAGCCCTCGGCTACATGATCGGGGGGCCAACCACTGGCCTCCTGGCCGCTGGCATGGGCCGCACCATCGATCGGGAGGTCGAAGGCTATGCCCGTGCCTTTCGGCGCCAACGCTCAGAGGCATGGCGGTCACACTGGGACAAGGTGCTGTTCGGGGCCGAGTTTCTGCTTGCGGGACACCTCGCTTTCAAGGGACGCATGACCCCGGGCGAGGCCGATGCCTGTTTCGATGCCCTCGCCAGACGCCGCGCCGTCATGGGGTCCGATCAGATCCGCGCCCGCGCCTTGTTCGAGGAAGGTCAACGTGAAGATTTTCCACTGACGCCCTTTATCAACCAACTTCGCCGTGAGGTTCACCGGCGCCAGGATCTCGTGGAGAACCTCTTCGTCACCTTGATCTACTTCTACAGCTTCGAACGCGCGCCGTCCCCGACCCTGCGCAGCACCCTTGCCGATATCGCGGCCCGCTTCGCCTTGGATACGGAAGACTTCGCCTTGCTCGAACGCTCGGCAGTCGAGTATCGCCGACAGACATCGACGGTGCGCTCGGCATCGCTGGATCTGGCGACGGCCTATGCCACACTCGGGATACAGGCCAGTGCGACGGAGGCCGAGGTTCGCCGCGCCTATCGCACCCAGATGAGTCGCCATCATCCGGACAAGTTGATGCACACTCACCCGAGCGAAGCGGAGTTGGCGCGGGCTGCACGGCAGGCAGATCGCATTCGCAAGTCTTTCGATGCCATCAAACGATCCCGTGGCTGGTAACCCCTTGTATCTATCTGTCGCGCGTGAAGGTTTCCGCCCTTACGTCCATAGACGCCACGTCCGTGCGCCACTCCTCGCTACTGCGGCCGCCCCTCGCACCCATGGGTGGTGTGGCGATTGCTCATCGTCTCCCTGCCGTGACCCGTTTCCGTGCGTTGCCCAGGGGCACGAGGAACACCCTCGAAACACGACATATTCACCTGCGACGGGTATATTCACTCTGCGGTGGTGCATAGCAGCACGATAACTGCCCGGACCAGGCCCGCGACTTCATGCTTCGACCCATCCAACCACGGATTCCAGGATGAACGACGAAACCCCCGGTGGCATCACCCCAAGACAACCCTTCTCGCCTACGGTCCGGTTGGCCTTGGCGCAAGCGACTCAAACCCGGATGCAGGCCCAGAGCATCATCAAGGGGCATATGATCGGGGCCATGTCAGTGGGGCTGATCCCCCTGCCGATGGTCGATGGCGTGGTCCTGATCGATATCCAATGGAACCTCATCTGCCGGCTCGCCGATCATTACGGCGTACCGATCCGGCAGGCCTACAAGGCCATATTGGTCTCGGCAGTGGCCGGCAGCCTGCCTGTTCTCGTGGCCGGCGTCGGCAGTAGCCTGCTCAAGCTGATCCCGGGCTTTGGCCAAGTCGCGGGGACCCTGGCCCTGTCCAATTTCGGAGCGGCATTCACATACGCGACCGGAACGATCTTCATGGACCATTTTGAGCGCGGAGGCACGATGCTCAACTTCCGTGCAAAGACCTTCAGGGACCGGTTCCGACTGGAATTCCGCCGGGGTCAGGATACTGCTGAACACTTGCGCCCGGGTGTGCAGACATAGTCCCGGGCGATACCTTCGCACCCCTTCCCAAGACTGCCGTTCCTCGTTGTGCGCGCCTTTATCCGATATATACGGCACAGCTGGACCTGCGCCTGGGTGATCGCGGCCTGTGCCGCATCACCCGCTCAAATCGATCAGCCGCGCCTGCCCGTGTTCCAGATCGACACACAGGGGCGTACGCCCTACGAGATCGGGGCCGAACTCGGGCGCCAGTGGAAAAAACGCTTTCCTCAACTGGAGTCCAAGCTCGATGCCCTGTTAAAGCATCGGCTCCAGGGGATGTCCTTCCCCGGCGGATCCTCCCCAGACAACCCCACTGTCCCTCCCGACCTCGGGCCTCCGGATGGCCTCACAGACAAGCACCGCAAAGAGTTGGAAGGCCTGATGAGCAGGTTGCATCTGGTAAGCCGTAATCGTCTGGGCGATGGTTTCCTGTCCCGGGATGAATTGTTTCTCGTACAACGGCTCCCCGACCTGGGGGCCTGTGACGGAGGCTCCGGCTTCGGCGTCTATGCAAGCCGTAGCGATACGGGCACCGCCCTGGTGGGACGAAACCTCGACGGCCGACCATGGCCGGGGCCCATGGAACGCGCCCTGGCGGCCATCACGGTATACCGTGGTGAAGACCGGTCGTTGGTCAACATAGGCTTTGCCGGAAAACTCGGCGTCACCACAGGATTCAATCAAAGCGGCCTGTTCCTGGCCTATCTACCCATATCGGACAGGGGCAACCGGGCCGTTACCGAAGGATCGAGCGAACCGGTCGCCTTCAGTATTCGGAGGGTGCTGGAGACCCACGAGGACCTTGATACCGCCTTCCAAGCGCTGAGCTGGGCCGTCGATGACAGCAACTACAGCATTCTGATGGCCGATCGTGAGCGCGTGGCGGTTCTGGAGCACGCCGTAGGCAAGAGGGGACGGCTGAGGGATCCCTCCAGCATTCCACAACCCGCGATGTCGTGGAGGCAACCGCAAAAGATCGCCGTGGTCGGGTGTTTTGCCTTGAATTCGATGCCAAGCGGGTGCATCAGTCTGCGGGATCAGTACCGTTGGCAACGCTTTCGTACCCTGGCCGATCTCGATGTCCAGAGGACGCCTTTCACGCTCAGGGATATCGTACGCATCATGCTCGACCGGGTCGGTTCACGCGATGCGATCTTTGCGCCCACCACCTATCAGGTACTGGCCTTCGACCCCGGTAGCGCGGAACTCTACCTCGGCACCCCCTCCGGATTGGAGTATTATCCCGTTGAGCCGCTAATGCACCGATACGCGGATCTGATCATAAAGCCTGCGCAAGAACACGGCGGCATCCACGGTCTATGGATACTCCTCTGGCTGTTGGTCGCCGCCCTCATCGTCGTTACGCTCTGGGTGCGCCTTCGCCTCTATTCACCCACCCCTTCTCCCGATGGTGACAAATAGAACCGAGGCCCTGGCCCGCCAGGCCATACCCCGGGGTATGATTTGTCCACAACAGGGTATCGGGCAGCGCTGAAAACATACTATACCCGTCGCACGCAAATGCTTCGCCACTGCGGCCGCCCCTCGCACCCCTGGGCTGTGTTGCGAACGGTCGCCATCGTCCCCGCTATGACTCGCTTCCGCGCCCTGCCCAGGGGCACGGAGAACACCCTCGAAACACGACATATTCACCTGCGACGGGTATATACTGTCCCCAGGCCGCTTCCGTAAGGCGCTGGGAAGAGAATGACTCGATGTTCGCCATGGCACAGGCGGGCGGCCGGGCAGAAACCTAGGACCGCACAACCAACCCAAGAGGAGATCTTCCATGGTTACCGAACCAAACGCCGTACAAATCGTACGGGGGTCCGCTGGCAGCGGAACCTTTGCCACCGCCGGCGCGGCGATCAAGGCCTTTGTGCTGGCCAACCCCGTCGGTCTGGCCGGGGTCGCAGGGATCATCGTGGGGGTACTCGGTTACCGGCTCTTGCATCACGAGCCCGGTCTCGACACCGAAGACGAGAGCGTAACTCAGGAGACCGAAGAGACGACGGCTTCCTGAATGACAGGGCCAATGCGGCAGCACAAGGACGTGTCAGCCCCAGTTGGGAGATGCCGCACCACGCCCTTTTATGGATTCAGCCCGCCTTAGCGGCTGCGCCTTCCGCAGAAAGCCTCCCCCCTTTGGCGACTGCCGTTTTGGCGGTCGCGCCCGACTTGCCCACCGCCCCCTTTGTGGCGGCCCCGGCTTTTGTACCCCCAGCCCCGGCTCTGCCCGCCGCTCCCTTGGCCGCAACGGCCGATTTCGCGGCCGCCTCCTTGGCCATCGCGGCCGATTTTGCAGCACTCCCTTTGGCCAGGGCGGCCGACTTTGCCGCCGCCCCTTTAGCCGCGGCCGCTGCGGCTTTCGCGGCTTTCGCGGCTATAGCAATATGTGTGACTGGGTCCATGATTGAGTCCTCTGCGTTGAAGGAGAAAAAGAGCGCATGATGAATATGCCCAGGCTACTGATAGCATCTCAACGGCGTGGAAGCAAACACATGCCAATACGGACCCCCAATACACCGATAGAACGGTGGGGATGAGGAGGCAGATGCGGCCTGCGGGGAGGACTACAACCCCCACCTCCAGGAGGCCGTCGAAAACGGAGTTTTTCGGTGGACCGCATTCGGTACCCGCCTTTTCAATGGTTGGGAACTGCTGAAAATGAAGCAGCCGGGAGATCGGCCTTTCCGGTTCAGGGACGAACCTTTTCAACGTGCTGGATGCTGGCCTCCCCCCGTCGGACCTGAATATGGCGTGTTTCGAGGATGTTCCCCGTGCCCCTGGGCAAGGCGCGGAGGCCGGTCATAGCGGGAACTATGGCGAGCAATCGCCACACCGCCCACGGGTGCGAGGGGCGACCGCCACAGCGAGACATCCGCGTGCGACGGGTGTAACAGCGCAAGGCCCACGAAGATAGGCAGCGGGATCCGGCACCGGTGCCGCCGCGGGCCCTTCCCAGTCCCGGATAGGCCCGGTGCACGTGAGTTCTTGCTTCTTCGAGCGAGCGCCTGGCGTCCTGGGGACAGGCATGACGACGAGCATTGCCCCCCTATAGGACGGCCCGGGGCGCCGGCGACAAGCAGCGCGCCTGAAACCCCACGTGCGGCGGCTCCGTAAGACGCGACCATTCGTGAACATTCCTCCCTGAAGTTTCCACGCGAGGCGTCGCTATGACCTTGGAGGCACCCGTGGACGGGATCCTGCCCGGGCTGCGGCCCATGGAGGACGGGACCCTGCCCGGGCCGCAGGAATGCCCCCTTTGCAGCAGTGGAGGTGCGAAGATGACAAATCTCTCCTTGGGCGCCAAGATGGGTGCCGGTTTTCTTTTTCTCGGTCTGCTCCTGGTACTGAGCGGTACCATCGGCGGCTGGGTGGAGGACCGCTTGGGCACTTCCCTGTCCGACATCACCGGTCCAGGATGGCGTGCCCTGAAGACCATCAGTGCGGGTATCCAGGGTGTGCAGCGGCAACAGCTGGCGGTGGACCGGATGTTGTCTGGCGACATGAAGGCCAAAGCGGACTTGCAGCGGGCCGAGGACGAGACCGGGCGGAGCTATGGCGCGATCCTCGGGAACCGCTACCTGAACCCTTCTATGCGGGATCGCCTGCGTGCCGATCTGGAGTCCTTTCGCCGGGCCCGCGAGGCCTTGTTGGCGGCCCACGCACAGTTTCGCACGGCCGGGCAACGGATGCGCGAGAACGTCGCCCGCTTTCAGGACTTCCTTACCCTGCTCGAGCGCCTGGCCAGTCAGCGGCTGCTCAATCTGGATCTGAACGCGGGTGACGGAGGGGTCGAGTCGGGTGCCGGCGGGGAGGTGGCGGAGCAAGAATGGCCTGGTCCCTTGATACCGACGTCTCCCAGGGCCGAAGGCCCTGTTCTGGCCGGCCAGGGCGCGGCCTCGGAGGATGATTCCGAGGCGGCCGACACCCCGGCCGGCGACGAGGCCACGCGCACCCAGGCGGCCATCTCCGCCATCGGTGATGTCCGCCTGGCCCTGCTCACGCGCCAGTATCTCTTGGGCCGGGCCCTGGCAGAGCCCGACGACACGGATCTTCGCCAGGCCATGCAACAGGCCTGGGAAGACCTGGAATTCGCCGCCGGGAGCCTGTTGGAGGCGCCGCTGTTCGCTACCGGCAAGGTCGCCCACGGCCCCTTTGCCGGGCAGGGCTTCGGCACTGCCCTGCGGGCCCTGAGCGAGGCCCACCGGGAGGCCGTGCAGCGGGTCTTCGCCGGCGACCGTGAGGAACGCACGGCGCGCCTCGACTATCGTGAGGCCGCCGCCCGTCTCTCCCGCCTGGGAACCGAGATCGAGACCGCTACCCATGGCCGAGTGAACAGAGAGGTGAGCCTGGCGCAGGACTTTGCCGAGACCGCGCGTTGGACTCTGGCAGGGACCGTCGTCGTCGGTATGTTAGCTGCGCTCCTGATCTCTTGGACGACTCACCGGCTGGTCGCCCTGCCGGTGCGCCGCGTCGCCCTGCAATTGGAACGGGTGGCCGCCGGGGACGGTGATCTGCGGGTCGAGCTGGAGGTGCGCGGCCGTGACGAGACGGCGCGGCTGTCGGCGGGATTCAATCGCTTCGTGCAGCGGGTGCGGACCATCGTCACCCAATTGAAAGGCGCCATCGAGCGCCTCGGCGAGACCAGCGACCATATCGCCGGAGTGGCCAAACATACCGGTGAGGCCGTCGCCCGCGAGGAGGCGGACATCGAACGCATCCTCGAATCCATGGTGGCCCTGGCCGGCGGCGCGGATGCGGTGGCCGAGCATACGCGCTCGGCGGTGGCCCAGGCCGCCGAGGCCTCGGCCTCCACGGGGCAAGGCGAGGCGATCGTCAGGGAGAGCCGCGACCTGGCCGAACACCTGACGCAAGAGGTGGAGCAGGCGGCCGAGATAGTGCAGCGTCTTGGGGCCGGCAGCGAACAGATCGGCGGGGTGCTGGACGTGATTCGGGAGATCTCCGAACAGACCAACCTGCTGGCCTTGAACGCAGCCATCGAGGCCGCCCGGGCGGGCGAGCACGGTCGAGGCTTCGCGGTGGTGGCAGACGAAGTGCGCAACCTGGCGGCGCGTACCCACGCCTCTACCAATGAGATCCAGAGCATGATCGACCACCTGCAGAAGGGCGCACGGGAAGCGATGGAAGCGATGCGTAGCTCCCGGGATGCAGCCCGCTCGGCCCTGGAGCAGGCCAATCACACCCAGACCACACTTCAGTCCATCCATCAGGCGGTGATCGCGATCGACCGCCTAAATGATGAGATCGCTTCCGCCGCGGCCGAGCAGAGTCGGAATGCGGGCGAGGCACGGGCCATGGTGGAGGACGTGCGCCGAATGGCCGCCGACACCGCCGCGGGCGGTAGGGCGCTTGGCGGCAGTGCCACCGAACTCGTTCGCCTGGCGCGGGAACTCGACGACCTGGCCGGTCGATTCAGGACTTGAAGGTCCCCGTCGATACGGGTGCGGAATGCCTTACCGGAACATCCCACTGTCCCATCCCGAACAACACGGACCTGATGGCCCGCCGCTCCGGGGCACGGCCCTGGTGGTGGGTGACGGCTCACCGAACCGGCGTGTCCTCACAGACATGTTGCGCCGTCTCGGTTTCACCACTCTGAAGGCCGGGAATGACCGTGAGGCCTTGAATCTCTGCGCCGAGAGGCATCCTGACCTGGTCTTCATGGATGTGAAGATGCCGCAGATGGATGGCCACGAGGTCGCGCGGGAGATCGAGCGCCTCTCTGGCGGACGCCACATCTCGGTGATCTTTCTTACCGGCCCACCCGAAGGCGAGGCCATGGCCTCAAGTGGTATCGATCCTCCCAGCAAACCGATCGGTCCACCGGTCCCGGCCGCCGGGATCCAGGCCCGGGCACATATCCGTACCCTGCGGCAGGAGATCGAGGGCCTGTACGACCGCATGCGCCAGGATGAGGAGATCGCCCGCAGGGTATTCGAGACTGCGGTGGTGGCGGGGAACGTCGCCCTCGACACCCTACACACCCACCTCCAACCCGCAGACCTCTTCCGTGGAGACCTGTTCCTCAGTGCCTATGCGCCGAGCGGTGATCTCCATCTGCTGCTCGGCGACTTCAGCGGCCACGGCCTGTCCACTGCCCTGGGCGCCCTGCCCACCGCTGAGGTGTTCCGGGCCATGACCGCCAAGGGCTTTCCGCCCGAACGCATCCTCGCTGCCATCAATCGCAAATTGCATGGACTGCTGCCCACCTGCATGTACCTGGCCGCCGAGTTCGTACAGATCCCCAGCGATCTCAAGCGGCTCCGTGCAGTCAACTGCGGCCTGCCTGAAGGTCTGCTGGTGGCCGCTTCGGGGAGGACGGTAAAGGCGCGCATCCCCTCTACGGGGTTGCCCCTAGGGATCCTTACGGAAGTGGACTTCGCGGGCCTGGCGCAATCCATTCCGGTCGCAGCCGGCGATCGTCTGTTACTCACCACCGACGGCGTCGTCGAGGCCACGAATGCATCTGCTGAGCCATTCGGGTGCGAGCGGCTGGAGGCGGTCATCGCCACGGCGGGACCAAACCCACGGCTGAAGCAGCTGGTCGGTGTGTTGCGGGACTTTTGCGATGGTACCCCCCAGGTCGACGATATCAGCCTGGTGGAAATACCCTGCGTCCCCGGCCTGTTCCGTGCAGCAGGGGCGAGGGAGGATGTGGCCGAAGTCGTGGATACCGATACCCCGGAAGAATCATCGGGTACCGATCGCTGGGCGATTGAACTTTGTCTCGAAGGCGCACGCCTGGCCCGCGCCGATCCCGTGCCGATGCTGCTCAGCCAGATACGCGAACTCG
Organism: Chromatiaceae bacterium; assembly: GCA_026984455.1. Classification (GTDB taxonomy): domain Bacteria; phylum Pseudomonadota; class Gammaproteobacteria; order Chromatiales; family Chromatiaceae; genus JALSSC01. Next base: position 31,854 of record JALSSC010000049.1, on the reverse strand, counting down.
AAGGGGAGGACTTCGATCACGCCCCTTTGTTCACCGTGCTCAGTGAACTCTTCGTCAATGCCTTGGAGCACGGGGTGCTCGGCCTGGACTCCAGGCAGAAGGCCGATCCCCAAGGATTCAGCGACTACTTCGAGGCACGCAGCCGGCGCCTTGAGAGACTGAAAGACGGCTCCGTGCGTATCCGCCTCCAGCGGGAACCCCATCCCAGTGGCTGGCGGTTACGTATCCGCGTGAAGGACAGCGGGCCCGGCTTCGACCCCGCACATCTGGAATCGGCCGCCGATCCCGGGCAGTTGCATGGCCGGGGTCTCGCCTTGGTACGAGGACTCTGTGCCTCGCTGGCATTTCAGGACGGTGGCAACCAAGCGGAGGCGACCTACGTGGTATCGGGCAAACAGGCCCATATGGACTCCCCCCGACCGTGCAACCCATGCGCTTGAGGCAGGGCGTCAGATTGCATGCTTATATCCGGCCTGTGTACGGGTGCATGTTGAACCCCGGCCCTGATGGGGTCCGCGCACCGGCTCCTCATTTGAAATTCGGCCGTGGAAGGCCGTGCCTGCGGTCAGGAGCTTCCGGCGCCGGCCCGACCGGCCATACCATCAACAGCCTGCGGCAAGTGTCAGGTGAAGTCAGTTCACGTCCTGCGTTGCGTTCCCGGAATCTCTGTTCAAGCCCTCCCCGCGCAATACTCCCCGCCGTTGGTCGTCAGCCCCCAGAGCACCCAGGCATTCTTGGCCACCCGTGCCACCACCACCTGCTATACCCGTCGCACGTGAATATTTCGCTACTGCGGTCGCCCCTCGCACCCCTGGGCTGTGTTGCGAAAGCTCGCCATAGCCCCCGCTATGACTCGCTTCCGCGCCTTGCCCAGGAGCACGAGAAACACCCTCGAAAAACGAAATATTCACGTGCGACGGGTATAAAATCGGGCGACTCCATTCCTCCGGTGACCCATGGCCCGTCTTCTGCTTCTCCTGGGGATCGCCCTGATGCTCTACCAGGGATGGCACTGGTTCCTGCGCACCCCGCCCGAGCGCGTGGCCAGTCTCTTGCGCAAGGTCCTGCCCGTCCTGCTGATCGTCGTACTGCTGATCCTGGCGGCCACGGGCCGCCTCAACTGGCTGTTCGCCCTCGTGGCGGCCCTGATCCCCGCGCTCCAGCGTCTGAGCCGGGTGTTGTGGGCCCTGCCCCAGTTGCACGACCTCTGGCGCAGCTTCGGGCGGCACGGGGAGGGCCTGGGAGGCGCGTCGCGTATGCGCACGGCCTCTCTCGAACTGCGCATCGACCCGGTGAGCGGACGTATGGACGGGCAGGTCCTGCAGGGTCCCCATGCGGGCCGTGCCCTGAGTGAACTGACCCTCGACCAGTTACGTGGACTCCTCGCTCACTTTCGTCAACACGACCCTTCTTCGGTGCCGTTGTTGGTAGCCTATCTGGACCGTACCCAGGGACCGGGATGGCGAAACGATGGGTCCGAGGCCACCGGCGAGGCAACGGGCCAGGGTCCCATGACCCGGGAGCAGGCCTACCAGATCCTCGGCCTGGAACCAGGCGCGGACCGCGATCAGATCGTCGCCGCCCATCGCCGCCTGATGCAGCGCCTGCACCCGGACCGTGGCGGCTCCACCTGGCTCGCATCCCAGGTGAACCGGGCCAAAGATCTGTTGTTGGAGGGTTGAAGGGCTTCACTCGAACGCCTTCACCAAGGCATACTCGGTCCCGCGATTCAGGACAAGAGACCTCATCATGCGCAAATGGACACTCGTTCTCGCCACCCTCTGGGCGGTCGCCGCCGATGCCCGGGTCTACCGTTGGGTGGATGCCGGCGGTGAGGTGCATTTCGGCGACCATCTGCCAGCGAGAGTGGAGGCCGAACGGGTACGCCTGCCGCCCCCGCCCAAAGTGGACCCCAAGGCCGCCATGAAGGCCATCGAGGAAGACCACCGCCGGGGGGTGGAGGAATATCTGAAGGCGCGGGACGAGGCGCGCTCGAAACACGCCGCCGCCGTGGCCAAGCAGGCCCGGCGGCAGGCAAGTTGCGATACCGCGCGGGCCAATCTGAGCAAACTGGAGGGCCTGGGCAACCGCCTGGTGCAGATGCCGGACGGCAGTTTCGTGCGCCTCACCGAGGAGGACCGCCAAGCGCGCATGACTGAGGCGCGGACCCAGATCAAAAAGTACTGTAAATGACCTCGGAGATCCCCCATGCCCCTGATCAAGATCGAGACCAATCAGGCCCTGCCGGAGGACACCGCGGCCCTGTTGCGTCAGGCCTCAGCCGCGGTGGCCGGGATGCTCGGCAAGCCCGAGAGCTATGTGATGGTGAGCCTGACCCACAATCCCCACATGTCCTTCGCCGGGAGTTCGGCACCCCTGGCCTACGTGGAACTCAAGAGCCTGGGCCTGCCGGAGCCGCGCACCCCGGGCCTGTCGGCGACCCTGTGCGAGTTCCTGGAGGCACACCTTGAGATCCCGGCGGAACGGGTGTACATCGAGTTCAGCGGCCCCGAGAGACACCTGTGGGGATGGAACTCGGCCACCTTCTGAGATGATGGCCAGAGGCCGTCCCGCGGCCGCACGGGGATGGAGCCCACAAGCCACCGCCACCGATCCCAGCGCAACAGAGGAGTCCGTTCATGTCCCCGTATCCGCGTACCCTCGCGATCATCCTGGCCCTGGGCCTCGTCCCGATGGCCTTCGCCCATGAGGCGCACGACGACCATGGCAAGGCCATCGAATACCGTACCGCGTTGATGGATGTCTTCGCCTGGAACCTCAAGTCCATGATGGCCATGGCCAAAGGCAAACGCCCCTTCGACAGCGAACGCTTCCGACGCCACGCCAGAGACCTCCACAGGGCCACCCGGCTCGATCTCCTGGCCGGTTTCCCCGAGGATTCGGACGAAGGTGACGACACCGATGCCCGCCCGGATATCTGGCTGGATTGGGAAACGTTCGTGGGGAAGTACCGGGGCCTGGTCAAGGCGGCCGGGGCCCTCGAGACCGCGGCGGCCGGAGGCGACCGGGCGGCCATGAAACACGCCTTGCAGGACACGGCGAAGGCGTGCAAGTCCTGCCACAAGGCCTTCCGGGAATGACGAAAAAAATTTTTCCGTGTTCGGCAACTTTTCCGGTATCGGCGGGTCTCATGTTTTGAGCGTTGTATACGCCGGGCCGGATTTCCCCCTCCCTTGACGGCCCGGACCTCGGATCGCCCCGATCCGAGGTCTGCACTCTCGCCCCAGCGGCTTTCCCCGAGCCGCTGGGGCTTTTTTTGCCTTGAGAGATGACCGTGAAGGTCGCATTCTCGGGCTGCGGCGCCCGCTATCCCCGAAGCATGCACGGGGCCTATCAATCCTTTGCTTCACAGCCTGTTCCCGATCGTTAAAGTAATTTCAGGCCTTACCGACACAGGTATCGCGGGTAAGGAAGACGTCGATCGTCGCAGCATTTTTCGGGCGATTGAATATCAGGGAAAGCATGAATCACATGGCGCGCTTTCCCGGTCGGAAAGGACTAAGAGCGATCTTGTCCGGCCTCTCTTCAGAGCAACACAGGTGCCTGTATGAACATCGAAATTCAGGGGCTTCCCGGTGGCCTGGTGCAAAACACCGGTGATAGCGGCAGGGCGGGGGCGGCCGATGCCGCGGGTGCCCCCGCCGCTGCAGGCGGCCCAGGTGATGCAAACGCGGACTCGGTGAGACTGACGGATTCAGCCAGTCGCCTGCAGGACCTCGAAGGGCGGCTCGCCAATCTCCCGGTGGTGGACGGTCAGCGCGTGGAAGCGGTACGCATGGAACTCGCCACCGGCACTTTTGCAGTGGACCCGGTTCGCACCGCCGACAAGGTGTTGGACCTTGAGCGTCAATTGCCATGAACGCCCTGTCACCCGAAGGACGGCAGGAGGCCGAACGCCTGCTCGAACAGGAGTTGGAGGCGACCCGCCGCCTGCTCGATCTGCTCGACCAGGAGAACAGCGCCTTGCGCGCGAGGGATGCCGCGGCCCTGGAAAGGATCGTCCCGGCCAAGGAGGCCCTGCTCAAGGCACTCGACGACCGTGTGGATCGGCACGCGCAGATCCTGCGCCGTCTGGGGTTACCACAGGGACGACGGGGCAGCGAATGCCTTGCCCGCATGGCCGGTGAAGCCGCCATCGGGCTCTGGCACTCCCTGAGCGAGGCCGCTCACCGCTGCCGTGAAATGAATGCCGTCAACGGCGGCCTGCTGAGTCTGGCCGAGGTCCGGGTACGCCACTCCCTGGAGGTCCTGCGCGGTCGGCCCGACCATGCGAAGACCTACGGCAAGGGGGGACAGACCCGTTATTCAGGGCACAGCCACCGTATCGGCGAGGCCTGATGCGTATCCAGCGCCCCCTCCTCGCGGGGTGTGGCACCGAATGACTCAGGGATTATCGCATCCTACTTCCGGCGGGTGGCGATCACCCGCCTGACCGGCGCAAAGCTGCTGCGATGCTCCGGGCAGGGACCCAGGCACTGCAGGGCCTGGAGATGCTGAGGGGTGGGATACCCCTTGTGCCGGGCGAAACCATAGCCCGGATAACGGGCGTCGAGAGCCGCCAACTCCCGGTCACGGGCCACCTTGGCGAGGATGGAGGCCGCCCCGATAACGGGTTCCAGTGCATCTCCACGGATCAGGGTACGCACCTCACACGCCAGCCCCGGGGCCTGATCACCGTCCACCAAGGCCAGATCGGGTACCACCCCAAGGCCCGCCACCGCCCTTTCCATGGCCCTAAGACTGGCCTGGAGGATGTTGATCCGGTCGATCTCGGCCACCTCCGCCCGACCGAGGGCCCAGGCCAGGGCGTGGGCCTCGATCTCCACAGCCAGGCGTTCCCTGCGTCTGGCCGACAGACGTTTCGAATCGGCCAGGCCAGCGATCGGGCGTGCCGGATCCAGGATCACCGCCGCCGCCACCACCGGGCCTGCCAGCGGGCCACGGCCGGCCTCGTCCACCCCGGCAGTGGTCCGATGGGGGTTGAAAACGCTCATCTCGTCACCATATTCCTCAGCATTTTAGTGTCCGTGGAGGTATCGTCGCCATGCCCATCTACGAGTATCAGTGCGAGCATTGTGGCCATCGCCTGGAGGCGATGCAAAAGATGAGCGAGAAACCCTTGGAGGAATGTCCGCAATGTGGGCGGCCGGACCTCAAGCGGCTACTTTCGGCACCGGCCTTCCGGCTCAAGGGGAGCGGTTGGTACGAAACGGATTTCAAGGACGGAAAGAAGAAGAATCTGCATTCGAGTACGGAGCCCAAGCCGGGAGGCAAGGACGATACCAAACACAAAGCCAAGGCCCACGACAGCAAGACGGCAAAGGCCCCCGGCTGAGGGGTGCTGAGGCAAATCCCGCCGACCTGCGTTATTTGCCGCTTCCCCGAGTGAGATGGGACGCAGGCGCCATCACTGAATCAACGGGTTATTAATGGCATAGTCCTTGCTATACACCCCTGCCATGAGTCCCGTAGTACGCCCCTGGATGGGTCCCCTCGCCTTTCTGTCCGCCCTCGGGCTCCATGCGCTGTGGGTCACCGTCCTGGTGCAGGGGCGGATCGGGCGAGCGTCTCCGGTCCGGGTTTCACCGCCTTTCGAACTGGTGTCCCTGGCCCCACCAGTGGCGCCCGAAGCGCCGCCCCCGGAGCCCGTGCATGAGGCGCCTGCACCCCGGCAGACGCCTCTGACTCCGCCCGGGCGGCCACCTGAGGCCAGTCCGGCGGTTCGCCCAGCGCCGGTTCCCATTTCCAGGCGCAAGCCGGCACCACCACCCAAGGTCAGGCCCAGGGCCAGGCCACATCCACAAGCCAAGATGCCCTCGGTGGCCACGCCTCCGCTGCGCTCTGTCCGCCGGCCGCGGACGGTCACAGCGGCGCGGACGGCCTCTCCACCCCCATCCGGGACGCGGCCGGCCGGATTCCAGCCCCCCGATGCCTTTGCCGCCTATCTGCACAACCCCAAGCCCGCCTATCCCCGGCGGGCGCGCCGCCACCATTGGCAGGGCCTGGTGTTGTTGCGGGTGCAGGTCGGCACGGACGGGCGCCCCCTGAGGGTGGACCTGGCCCGCTCCAGCGGCCACGCCAGCCTCGACCGGGCGGCCTTGAGGGCGGTGAAGGCCTGGCGCTTCCGTCCGGCCCGCCGTGACGGTGAGGCGGTGACCGCCGAGGTGGAGGTCCCCATTCGTTTCCGCCTGAAGAAGGGTTGAACCCCTATGAGTCTTGAATGGGTTCAGTGGTGGCAGGCCGGCGACTGGGTGGTGCGGGGCGTGGCCCTGTGCCTGCTCGGCATGTCATTGTTGTCCTGGAGCCTGATCCTGTTGAAGACCTTTCAGTTCTATTGGCTTGGACGCAAGGAGCGTGGCGCGGCGCGGCTCCTGGCGGCGGCCACGCTGCCCGTGGAGGGCGGTGTCCTGCCGCGCGGCTCTGTGGCGGAGGACCTCCGCCGGCTCGCCTCCACGGCATCGTCCCTGCCCCTGGAGGAGCGCCTGGAGGCCGCCCTGGCGAGGGTGCGCGTGCGTCTGGAGGGGGGGCTCACCGTATTGGCCTCGATCGGCAGCGCCGCACCGTTCATCGGCCTGCTGGGTACCGTATGGGGCATCATGCACGCCCTGGTCGGCCTCGACGGCAGCCGGGGTCTCTCTCTGGACACGGTGGCGGGTCCCGTGGGCGAGGCCCTGGTGGCCACCGCCCTAGGGCTGTTCACCGCCATCCCCGCGGTGGTGGCCTACAATCTCCTGGTGCGGGGGCTGCGCCGCCTCGGTCTGGCGATGGCGGCCAATGGCCTGCGTCTGCGGGAGCTGAACGCCCCAGCCGCCCCGGCAGCTGCACCGGAGACACCCGACGATCACGGTGGTGCGGAGGACTGAATGGCCCTGGGTCTGGATTCCGGCGACCACGAACGCCCCTTGTCGGAGATCAACGTCACCCCCCTGGTGGACGTGATGCTGGTGCTCCTGGTGATCTTCATCCTCCTCGCGCCCCTGTTCGCCCAGGCCCTGCGGGTGGATCTGCCGCGCACGGGGGCGCCGCCGTTGACGGAACCCACAGTGGTGGACCTGGTGGTGACGGCCGACGGCGGCCTGCGTCTGGACGGCGAGCCCCTCGCCGCCGGGGCGCTGGCGGCCGAGCTGGGGCGGCGCATGGCCGCCGAGCCGCGGCTGGTGCTGCGCCTGGGGGCGGACCGAGCGACCCCCTACCAACGCCTGGCGGAGGTCCTCTCACGGCTCGAGGAGATGGGGGTGAGGCGGCTGGCCTTCGCGGTACGGGCGCCGGGGCCCCGGGCGGAGGGTCGCGGGGCGGACGAATAGCCGGCCCGGGACCGCGGAGTCGCACTCGGCCCCCGTGGGGCCGGCCGGGACGGCGAAGAACCGCCGCCGGAAGGCCGGTGTCCCGATCTCTGCCTGCGCGCTGTCCGCAGACAGGGGCGCCGTGAACCGCAGGGCATCTCGAAAAAAACGAGATGCCCGTGCGGAACAGGGAGATCCCTCTCAGTGCATCTTCTTCGTCATCGCCCCGATACGCCTCACCGGGGCCTCGACGGCCTTCTTGCTCCCGTCCTCGAAGGTCAGGGTCAGGGGGACCGTCTGCCCGGATGCGAGGTCCTGACGCAGATGGATGAGCATGACGTGGTAGCCGCCCGGCTGCAGGCGGGTGGTAGCGCCCGCGGGAATCCCGATTCGTGGCACCGGACGCATCTGCATCATACCGTCCTTCATCACGTGTTCGTGCAGTTCCACGACCTCGGCGGCCGGGCTGGCGGCGGCCACCAGGGCATGATCCTCGTGTCCCCGGTTGTTCAGTTCCATGAAGGCGGCACTCGCCACTGCCCCCGGCGGGACTTGGCGGGCGTAGGGGGTCGTCACCTGTACATCGCCGGCGGCATCGGCCAGCGCCTGAGTACAGGTCAGGGTGGCAGCCAGGGTCAGGATGAGGGATCTCGTAGGGAACATGGGTCGGTCTCCTGGGTCAATGACAGCGCCGGATGGCGCCAAGGATCTGGTCGATGGGGGCGGCGTGGGGCAGGGTTTCGCACAAGCGGCCTCGCCCGTCCACCACATAGGTGAAGGCGGAATGGTCCACCAGGTAGCCGAGGGCACTGTCGCTCTTCACCTTGCGATAGCTGGCGCCATAGCGATGAGCCACTTCGGCGACCTGTGCCGGGGTGCCGGTCAGGCCAATCATGGCCGGATCGAAGAAGGCGGTATAGCGGGCCAGTTTCTGCGGTGTATCGCGCTCGGGGTCCACGCTGACGAAGAGCACCGCCACGTTCCGCCGCTCCTGCGGGGTCAGGCGTTTCAAGGCGGCGCCGATCTGGGCGAGATTGGTGGGGCAGATGTCGGGGCAGGAGGTGTAGCCGAAGTAGATCAGCGCCACCCGGCCACGCAGGTCGTGGAGGGAGACCGGGCCCCGGGCGGATTGCAGGGTGAAGTCACCGCCGCGGGGCTTGCCGGCCAGTCTCAGGGGGTCGCCGGGGTGCCACTGCCACAGGACGGCCACGAGGCCGGCCAGGGCCGGGATCAGGAGATAGGGGAGATATTTCTTCATCGGCGCTTGTAGGTATCGAAGCGGAAGGGCACCACGGCCAGGCCGTCCGGGGTGTGGGCCAGCACCCGCGCCTCCCAGACCATATGCCTGCGCACGCACACCGGCAGCACGCCGCGGCCGCGGAAACGGCCGGGTCCAGCGGGTTTCAGGCGCGGGCGGTTGAAGCCCATGTTCATGTTGACCCCCACGAAGTCCACCTCCACCGTATCGGCCTGAATGCCCTCCAGGTCCACCTCGATGGCCAGCGGTTTCACCACCGGGATCGGCCGTGGGGTGATGGAGAGACGGACGCGGCCCCCGCCGGGCAGACGGCCGCTGCACGGCCCTTTGGTGAGATCGCAGCCGGGCTCCGCCGTGCCCAGGAACTGCGCCTGCGGGAAGAGCAGCGGCCAGGCCTTGTACAGGGCGAGGCCGCACGCGGCGGCGGCGAAGAGGCCGGTCAGGATCCAGAGGGGGGCGGTGCGTTTCACGAGGGCTCCGTAAGTCATCGGGATGTCCGGGAGCCCCCCACTATATACCCGTCGCGCGCGAATATTTCCGTCCTTCGGTCCGTAGACGGCACCTCCCTGTGCCGCTTCTCGCTACTGCGGCTGCCCCTCGCATCCCCGGGCGGCGTGGCGATTGCTCGCCACAATCCCCCACTATGACTCGCTTCCGCGCCTTGCCCAGGGGCACGAGGAACACCCTCGAAACACGACATATTCACGTGCGACGGGTATACCCTCAGAAATGCGCACTGAGATCGGCCCAGAAGGACCGGCCGGGCTCGTTGACCTGGATCGCCTCGGGGTTGAAGGGGTCACTGTTGGCGCGATTGACGTGATAGGCATAGGTCTGGTCGAAGACGTTGTCCACGCCCAGACGCAGGTCCAGGATCCGGCTCACCCGGTAGCGGCCGTAGAGGTCCAGGGCGCCCCAACCGGGGGTCTCGCCCACGTCCTGGCCGCTCGCCACGTCCACATCGTGTTGGGTGGCGGCGAAGCGGAGCACCCCACCCGCCGACCAACGCCCCCGGCCATAGTCCAGTCCCAGATGGCCCTCCAGGGGCGGGGTCTGGGGCAGCCAGCGCCCATCGTCGGTATTGCGGGCATTCACGTAGGCCAGCCCCAGACTGGCCTGCCAATGGGACAGCGGGCGCACGTGGGCGTCCACCTCCACCCCCCAGAGGCGGGCGCCGATATTGCGATAGATGGAGGCGCCGTCGCTGCGACGGATGCCCGCCTGACCCGCCGCCTTGTCACGCAGGATGTAGTCGTCCACATGGTCGTAGTAGACCGATCCGCCGGCCCGCCAGGCCGCCCCCGCCCATTCGACGCCCGCCTCGATCTGGAGGTGCTTCTCGGGGGCGAGTCCGGGGTTGCCGATCCAACGCAGAGCAGGCTTCATGGCGTTCTTGGCCAGGAAACGTTCGCTGGCATCCGCGGTGCGCACCGCCCGGGACAGGGCCAGGTAGGCGGTATCGTCACCCGTCCCCAGGGCCTGTTCCAGGCGCAGGAAGCCGCTCAGGTTGTCTTCCTCGGCCTTTTTCGCCCTCGTGCCGTAGTAGGTCCGGTAGAGGTCGTCGGGACTGGTGAGCCCCTTGCCCTTCTCGGCGGCCCGCCGTGCCTCGCTGGTCACCCGGTCGTAGCGGAGACCGGCGAACAGATCCAGGTCCTCGCCGAGCGGGAGGTCGCCCTGGGCGAACAGGCCGAGTTGTTTCAAGGCCACGTCCGGCCACAGGATGGAATCGAGCCTTGCGGGGTCGCCGCCGAGGGTCTTGGGGCCGCTGAAGAGGTTGGCGTTGCGCCGGTTGTACTGATAGTCCGCGCCCAGATCCAGGTTGCCGTCGCCGGCCAGCCCGAGGGTCGTCTGGAAACGGCCGCCGCTGGTGTCGGAGGCGCTCAGGGTACGCATCTTCATGGGGGCGGTGACGGGCCGTAACGAGTAGTTGTTCATCTCGTGATCCACCTGGTTGCGGTAGGCCTCAGCCTCGATGCGGTCGAACGGCCCCGCCCCGAGATCCTGCGAGAACTTGAGGCGGTAGCTGTCCAGGTCGCTCGCGGGCGAGTCCATGCCGGCCCCGGCATAGAGGGTGTCCCGATCCCGCTGCAGGTCCACGCTGGCCTCCAGGCGCCCCCCATCCCACGGGCTCAGACCCAACATCAGGGCCCCGGCCCGGGTCTCATAGGCGGAGCGTACCCGGTGCCCGTCGCCGTCGTCGTAGTTGCCCGCATCCTGATAGGACAGGCTGCCGCGCCCATAGACCCGGCCACTGCCCAGGCTCAGGTCGGCGCTCAGGTTGCGGGTATCGGAATTGCCCTTGAAACCGGCACGGATGTGCCCGTCCCAGGGTTTGTCCGCCGGCAGCGGGCGCAGCCGCCGCTTGACGAGGACGGTACCGCCACTCCCGCCGCCTCCGTAGAGGACGCTCTGGAATCCCTTGATGACCTCCACATCGTCATAGCTGTCCATGGGGGCATAGCTGGTGGGCGGATCCATGCGGTTCGGGCACCCGCCATGCACGTAGGCCCCGTCCAGGATCACGTTCAGGCGGTTCTGGGACTGGCCGCGTATGACGGGCTCCAGGGCGCGGCCGCCCATGCGTGCGCCGCTCACACCGGTGAGTTCACGCAGGGCATCGGCGGCGTCCGCGGGCAGGGCCTGTTCCCTGGCCTCCGCAGGGGCCTGCGTGCGAGTCGGGTTCACAGGGGCGGTGGCCTCCACATCCACCTCTTCCAGCCTCTCGGCCAGGGTACCGAGGGGGGCAAGTAGGATACCGAGGGTGAGGGGCGCGAGCATAAGGGTCTTGGTCATGAAGGAACCTGCACAAGTCAGTTTTGGACCCGACGCTGAATGCAGATCTCGTGCCAGAGTCCGAATGGATACCCAAGCCTTTGTGTGGCGGTCGGAATTTGCACGAACACGCGCTGAGATCCGCCCCCTCCGGGCCGCACCGAGGGCAGATCACCGAAACGCTGTGGCAAATGGCCCGCCGTTGCGCGGCGTATACTGGCGCCCATGGACCTCACCGCCGCCTTTCTCATCGGCCTGCTCAGCCTCCTCCATTGCGCCGCCATGTGCGGGGGGATCATCGGCGCCCTCTCCATGAGCCTGGCCCCGTCCATCCGCGCCGACCGCAGGGCACTGTTGCTATACAACCTCATGTACAGCCTGGGGCGTATCAGCAGCTACTGTCTGGTGGGGTCGCTGGCCGGTGGGGCCGGGGCACTGGTCTCTACCACCCTGGGACTGGGCACCTGGCTGCGCGGGGCCGGGGGGGCGTTGACCGTGCTCATCGCCCTCTATGTGGGCGGCTGGTTGCCTGGGATGGCGGTCCTGGAACGCCTCGGCCAACCCCTGTGGCGGCACCTGCAACCCGTGGGACAGCGCCTGTTACCGGTACGTCGGCCCTGGCAGGCACTGGCCTTCGGTCTGGTCTGGGGATGGCTGCCCTGCGGCCTGGTGTATTCGGTAGTGGTCCTGGCGGCCCTCTCCGCGGCTCCCTGGCGGGGCGGACTCACCCTCCTCGCCTTCGGCCTGGGCACCTTGCCGGGGGTACTCTCCGGTGGTATCCTCGGAACCCTGTTGATTCGTTTGCGCTCAAGGCCTTACGTCAGATCGGTTGCGGCTGCGCTGCTGCTGTTGACAGGTCTCTTCTCGTTTTTGTCCAATGTCGCTGGGGAATTCGACGATGTCATCGCCCACCCACTTGATCGGACACTCCTCCGCCCTCACTGAAGTGGTCAATGCCGCCCGCTTAGTGGCGACGGCGGATGTCAACGTCCTCATCAGCGGCGAAACGGGCACTGGCAAGGAACTGTTGGGGCGCCTGATCCATGACTCCGGTCCCCGTGCCGAAGGCCCCTTCGTCTCCCTCAATTGTGCCAGCCTCTCGGCACCCCTGGCCGAGTCGCAGATGTTCGGCCATTGCCGGGGGGCCTTCACCGACGCCAACCGCGACCACGAGGGCTTCGTCGCGCGTGCCGAGGGTGGCACCCTGTTCCTGGACGAGGTGGGTGAACTACCCCTCGATGTCCAGGCCAAGCTGCTACGCTTTCTCGAATCGGGCGAGTACCAGCCCCTGGGCTGTGGCCGCACGCGGCACAGCGGGACCCGCATCCTCGCTGCCACCAACCGGGATCTGTCCGCCGAGGTGACGGCCGGGCGCTTCCGCGAGGACCTCTACTACCGCCTCGCCGTGGTTCCCCTGGAGATGCCACCGTTGCGACGGCGTCTGGAGGACCTGCCCGAGCTGGCCGCCCACTTCCTCGCCGATATGGCCAGGCGTCATGAACTGGCACCGGCACGCCTCGGCCGGCGCGCCCTGGCGCGGCTGGCGCAGCATTCCTGGCCGGGCAATCTGCGTGAGCTGCGCAACCTGTGCGAGCGCCTGGCCATCTTCCTGCCTGGGCGTGAGGTGGGACCGGACAACCTGCCGTTGGAACTCCGCCCCCATGGCAGTGCCGCATCTTTCGCTCTCCCTGCCGATGGCCTCGACCTGGCCGCGGTGGAACGCGATCTCATCCGACAGGCCCTGAAGCGTACCGGAGGCAACCAGACCCGTGCCGCCCGCCTGCTCGGCCTGAGCCGGGACACCCTCATCTATCGGATGAAGAAGTATGCCCTGCGCACCTGAATTCCGGCATGGCCGGTTGCGCAGCGCCGCTGCCCGCCCCCGGTGAAAGATCCGGGCCTGACGAAGCCTTCAGGAGCCCCCCTGATCACGGCCCTTCCTGGCATCTCCTACGGCGACACGGAGCGGGCACCGTGGATGGGAACTGGGGCTTTCGTCACGCTTTGTCATCTGATCTCTTTTTATACTCGAAAAATCAAGAACGAATAGGCGGCAAGGCATGGCCAACAACGGGTTTCAGCAGGGCTTCCAGGCCTATGGCAAATGGAAGACCCAGGTTTCGCGGACCGTGGATGCCTTCTCGGCCTGGCTCGATCAGCACGGCCTGGCCACCGATGAGACCAGGCAACGAATCCGCATCACGCGCGATACCCTCGCCAGAGACCGGCTCACCATCGCCTTCGTGGCGGAGTTCTCCCGCGGCAAGACCGAACTCATCAATGCCGTGTTCTTCGCCGACTATGGGCGCCGCCTGCTGCCTTCCGCCGCCGGGCGTACCACCATGTGTCCCACGGAGATGCTCTGGGACGATCAGCGCAACGAGGCCTATATTCGCCTCCTGCCCATCGAGACCCGCAACCAAGAAACCTCGGTGTCCGAACTCAAGGCCGATCCGAAACAATGGGTCCACTATCCGCTGAACCTCCAATCCCCGGAGCAGATGCAGTCGGCCCTGCAGGAACTCGTGATGGTCAAGCGCGTCCCCCCGGATGAGGCCGCCCACCTCGGTCTATATGACGCCAAGGCGGACGGAGACGCCCTGGTGGAGGGGGAGGTGGAGATCCCACGCTGGCGCCATGCGATCATCAGCTTCCCCCATCCGTTGCTCAAACAAGGCCTGGTCATCCTCGACACCCCGGGCCTGAACGCCTTGGGCAGCGAGCCGGAGCTTACCCTCAGCACCCTGCCTGCGGCCCAGGCCATCCTGTTTGTGCTGGCGGCCGATGCCGGAGTCACCCGCAGCGACCTGGAGATGTGGCAACATCACATCCAGGGTTTTCAGGCCAGCCGGAGGCAGGGCCTGATGGTGGTGCTGAACAAGATCGACGTACTCTGGGACGATCTGCGCGGGCCCGGGGAGGTAGAAGCTGCCATAGCTGAGCAACGCAGTTCCACCGCGCGCATCCTCGGGGTCAAGGAAGACGTCGTGTTTCCCGTATCGGCCGCAAAGGGGCTGGTGGGCAAGGTCTGCAACGATCCGGATCTGCTGCAACGCAGCGCCCTGCCCGCGCTGGAGGAGTTTCTGTCCAGCCACATGCTGCGCAATCGCCAGGCTATCGTGATGAGGCGTATCGAGGCCGAGGTAGGCCAGTTGATGGAGAGTCAGCGTGGCCTCGTTGCACAACAGCTCAACAACGTCAAACGCCAGTTGCATGAGTTGGAGCAACTGCGTGACAAGAGCGAGGACGTCATCAATCGCCTGCTGGAGAAGACCCGCGCCGAGCAGGCCCAGTATCTGGCCAGTATCGGCCGGTTCCAGAGCGCACGACACGACTTTCAAAGTGAGATCCAGAGCCTTCGGGAATTGACCTCTATCGACAGGATAGATGCCCTGATCGGGACCAGCCATCGGGAGATGCTTAAGAGCTGGACGACCCACGGCATGAGACAGGTGATGAGATTCCTGTTCGACGAGTTCCGGCGGGCCATGAATGCCACCACCGTCCAGACGGAAAAGACCCGCAAGCGGGTACGGCGGATCTACCAGCAGTTTCAAAACGAGTTTGGATTCTCCTCGGTCCAGCCCCAGACCTTCTCTACGGTCCGGTTTCGAGTGGAGCTGGAGCTTCTCCATCAAGAGGCAGAGGCCTTCCGTAAGAGTCCGCGCATGGCCTTCAGCGAGCAGAGCAGCGTAGCCAGACGTTTCTTCCACGTACTGGCGGGGCGTGGACGTGATATCTTCGTGCGCCTCGACCGCGGCCTGGACGTCTGGTTGGGTGCCGCCCTCAATCCCCTCGTGGAACAGATACACGAACACAAGGAGATGATGGCGAAGCGCCTGGACAATCTGCAGAAGATCGGCCAATCCAAGAGTACCCTGCAGGTGCGCATAGAGGATCTGGAGGATCAGTACGCCGAACTGGCGCGCCAGCTCACGGCCCTTCGCAACATGCACAACCAACTCCAGCACCCGATACCCGTGGACAAGACGGAGCATCCACGTCCCCGGTTGGTGGCCTCTCAGGGAGGATGAAGGCCGACGCAGGTGCCGCGCTTGAAAAAGAGGCGAAGGACCCCGGCCTCTGTGACAGGCTGGGGTGCCCTGGCCGGTCTCCTGTTCAAGAGGGCGTCAAAGGACTGGCAAGCCCATCGTGAATGCGGCTATGCTTGGCCTGTTGCGCATGGATTCGGGCCTTGCGCCTTCCTGCCTGCGGGTTGTGTTGCGGCGACTCGGTGCGGTGGACAC
Organism: Chromatiaceae bacterium; assembly: GCA_026984455.1. Taxonomy (GTDB): domain Bacteria; phylum Pseudomonadota; class Gammaproteobacteria; order Chromatiales; family Chromatiaceae; genus JALSSC01. The sequence continues at coordinate 16,273 of JALSSC010000049.1, read as the reverse complement.
ACTGCAATCGGCCGCTCATCCCACGCGTGCAAGGGATGCTGGCCTCTGGCCAGGAGGCGTCCCGCGGAAGACCTGAGACGCGTGCGCGACGGGTATCGCTCTTCGGATACCGATTTGTCCCCTTGTTCCCGTGGATGCCTCACGGGAGAGACATAACCATAAGCAAACGATCCACCAGGAGGTCCCATGATCCCTTATCCCAGACTCGCCTTTGCCCTTCCCCTGTTGTTGCTGATGGCAGTCGCCCAGGCCGAGAACTCCACCCGAATCCCGGGCTACACCATCTACCACAGTGCCCTCACCACGGATATGCTGGACCCGAAGGTGGCGCATACCTACGGCATCCAGCGCAGCAAGAGCAAGGGCATGCTCAATGTGAGCGTGATTCGTGACGTACCCGGTACCACGGGCAAGCCTGTGCCGGCCGAGGTCCACGCACGTGCGGTCAATTTCCGCGGTCAAACCATCGAGATCCCGATGCGTGAGATCGACGAGCAGGACGCCATCTATTACATCGGTGAATTCCATGTACACAACCAGGAGCATCTGAATTTCACCATCGAGGTACGGCCCGAAGGATCCCAACGGACCCATAAGATCCTGATGAAGCAGCAGTTCTTCGTGGATTGAGCCGCATTCTGCCCGCCTGACCCCAGGATGGTCGGCGAACCAGGGAGGAGGCCACGGGGATGTGTCGCCCGGCGCCGGTCCCGGTTGCGATTTTCAGAACGACAGAGGTTCTGGGACCTGGAGCCACAGATTCAATACTTCCCGCAACTCGTCGACCCCCTGGGGCCTGAGCGATGAAAAGAGCTGTGCACTGAATCCCGCGCCCAAGTCTGCGAGTTCCCGCCGGACTTCCGCCCGCCGGGCCAGGGCGGGACCGCGTTTGAGTTTGTCCGCCTTGGTGAGCAGGACAAGGGCAGGCAGACCGGCTCCGGCACACCACCCCAGCATGTGGCGGTCGTAGTCCTTCAGGGGATGACGGACGTCGGCGAGGAGGACGATGCCACGCAGGGAGTGCCGGTGGGTGAGGTAGGTATCGAGGAGTTCCTGCCAGCGCCCCTTGGTGGCCTCGGAGACACGCGCAAAGCCGTAGCCGGGCAGATCCACCAGACGCCGTTCGCGATCGAGTTCGAAGAAGTTGAGCAACTGGGTGCGGCCCGGGGTCTTACTGGTGCGCGCCAGGGCCTTTTGCGCGCACAGGGTGTTGATGGCGCTGGACTTGCCGGCGTTGGAGCGCCCGGCGAAGGCCACTTCGTGGCCCGTATCGGGCGGCGCCTGGTGCAGTTGGGCGGCGCTCTTCAGGAAGCGCGCGCGGCGGTAGAGGTCGTTCAGGCCTTATGCCCCCAGAGGCGGGAGATCCAGCCCTTCTTGCTCAGTTTCGGCTGGGCCCCCGCGGCCAGGAAGAAGGCGCTGTACTGCCTGTCCGTCTCCATGATGTGCTTGGTGAGCCAGACCTTGAGGAAATGCAAGAGTTCGAAGCCGATGGCGGTCTTGCCGCTGGCGACCTTGTCCTGGAGGTCGTGGACGTGCTGCATCAACTCCTCGTGCTGTTCCTTGTGGGGCTCGTAGTCCGGATAATTTAGGATGCGCATGAGGCTCTCCTCCACCACGAAGTGGGTGCGGGTGTAGTCCACCAGCTTGTCCAGGATGTCCTTGACGACGTCACTGCCGTGGCGCTGGGCAATGGCCTCGTGCATCTCGTTGACGAGATCCACCAGGACCTTGTGTTGGGCATCGATCTCCTCGATGCCGACACTGAGTTCATCCGACCATTCGACGAATTTGGCCATCTATGTTCTCCGAAGAGAGGAGCCTACCCATTATGGCTCAATCGGCGGAAGGCCGCCGCCAATGTCCGGATTTTCCACCGGCCTTTTCGAGCAGGCGCACTTGGTCCAGGCTCATCCCCCGGTCCACCGCCTTGCACATGTCATACACCGTGAGCAGGGCTACCTGCACCGCGCACAGGGCCTCCATCTCCACCCCGGTGCGACCTTCGGTCTCCGCCCGGGCGAGGCAGTGCACGCTCGGAGGATCGGTCTCGGCATCCAGGTCGATCTCCACCTTGGTGAGAGGCAGCGGGTGGCACAGGGGGATGAGGTCGGCGGTACGCTTTGCCGCCATGATGCCGGCGACCCGGGCGATACCCAGGACGTCACCCTTGCGATGCCCGCCGGAGCGGATCAACGACAGGGTGGCGGGCTGCATGTGGATGCGCCCCTCGGCGATGGCCGCGCGATGGGTGCTGTCCTTGCCCCCCACGTCCACCATGTGGGCCTGGCCTTTGGAATTGAAATGGGTGAGTTTGCTCATGGGGTGACTGCCGTAAACAGGTCTGGGTGTTCGATGGACTTGGGCACTTCGTGCAGTTCGAAGGTCAGGTCTTCTAGATCGGCGAGGACCCAGGTCGCGGGGGCCCGGCCGACGCCGCCCACGGTGCCGGGATTGAGCAGCCAGGTATGGCCGCCCGTGTGGTTGGGGACGGCCTCGGTAAGCGCCTTGTGGCTGTGCCCACAACAGACCAGATCCCAGTCGCCGGTGCAGGCCAGGGCGCGCGCGTAATGGGGATAGTGGACCAGAAAGATGCGTCGTCGGCCCAGTTCCAGCGCGGCATCCATGCCATGATAGTGGATCCGGCTGTCCTTGCGCGCCGCCATGCGCCCCAGGGTATAGAGGTCGCCGGTGTTGTTGCCATGGATGATGTGCACCGGCAGGTCGTACTGCTCCAGGCAGCCCAGGGTGCTGGGGGCGACCACGTCGCCACAGTGCAGCACCGCCTCGGCGCCCAGGGAACGGGCCTCCGCCACCGCGGCATCGAGCAGCGGAATGTGGTCGTGACTGTCGGAGAGAATACAGACCTTCATGCGGGTTCATGACCTCCGGTCAGAAGTGCGGCTTCTCCGGGGCGCTGCGGTACATGTCGATGCTGCTGACGATCTCCTGCTTGGCCTGATCCAGGCCGCCCCAGCCGTCCACCCGCACCCACTTGCCCTCGTCCAGGTCCTTGTAGTGCTCGAAGAAGTGGGCGATGCGGTCGAGCAGATCCTGGGGCATGTCACGGAAGTCCTGCACCTGGCGATAGCCCTTGCAGAGATTATCGACCGGCACCGCGAGAACTTTGGCGTCGTCGCCGGATTCGTCGGTCATCTTGAGCACCCCCACAGGGCGGGCGCGGATCACCGAACCGGGGATCAGGGGATAAGGGGTGACCACCAGCACGTCCACCGGATCGCCATCGGTGGAGAGGGTATGGGGCACGTAGCCGTAGTTGCAGGGGTAGTGCATGGCCGAGGTCATGAAGCGGTCCACGAACATGGCCCCAGTGGCCTTGTCCAGCTCGTATTTCACCGGGTCCGAATGGGCCGGGATCTCGATGATGACGTTGATCTCATTGGGGCAATCCTGGCCCGGACTGACGCGGTCGAGGTTCATGGCGGTCTCCGCTGGTGGTCGTTGTTTCAGGTTTGGACGAAAAGCTGGTCGAGTAGGGGAATCTGCAAGCGAGTGGTCTGCGCCGCTCACGAAAATGGCCTGCGATCGTGATGACCCGGCACGGTGGGTATCCGGTGGGAGAGCCATCGCGGGTATGCCCATCGCACGCGTGACGGACCTGACACGCCATCCCCCGTTCGTTGCTGATCTTCTCGCAAAAAAGAGGCCGGCGAACCGGCCTCCTTTCGATCAAGGATACCCGCTTGCAGCGGGCGGCTTCAAGCCATCAAGAGGCATGCGGGAGCAGGGGCACGATCAACAGGGCGACGATGTTGATGATCTTGATGAGCGGGTTGACCGCGGGCCCGGCGGTATCCTTGTAGGGGTCGCCCACGGTGTCGCCGGTGACCGCTGCCTTGTGCGCCTCGGAACCCTTGCCACCGAGGTTGCCGTCCTCGATGTATTTCTTGGCGTTGTCCCAGGCGCCGCCGCCGGTGGTCATGGAGATGGCCACGAACAACCCAGTGATGATGGTCCCCATGAGCAGGCCACCGAGGGCCTTGGGCCCGAGGACCAAGCCCACCACCACCGGCACCAGTACCGGCAGCAGGGAGGGCAGGATCATCTCCTTGATGGCCGCCTTGGTGAGCATGTCCACGGCCTTCGAGTAGTCTGGCTTCTGCTCATGCTTCATGATTCCGGGCATCTCCCGGAACTGACGACGGACCTCCTCGACGATACCGCCGGCGGCGCGGCCCACCGCCTCCATGGCCATGGCCCCGAACAGGAAAGGCACCAGGCCACCGATGAACAGGCCGATGATGACCATGTGGTCGGACAGATCGAAGCTCAGGGAGAAGCCGGCCTTGGAGAGCCCATGGGTGTAGTCGGCGAACAGGACCAGGGCGGCCAGGCCCGCGGAGCCGATGGCATAGCCCTTGGTGACCGCCTTGGTGGTGTTGCCCACGGCGTCCAGAGGGTCGGTGATGTTGCGGATACGCTCGTCGAGTTCGGCCATCTCGGCGATACCGCCGGCGTTGTCGGTGATGGGCCCGTAGGCGTCCAGGGCGACGATGATCCCAGTCATGGAGAGCATGGCGGTGGCGGCGATGGCGATGCCGTAGAGGCCCGCCAAGTCATAGGCGCCCCAGATGGCGGCGCAGATCACCAGCACGGGCAGGGAGGTGGACTTCATGGCCACGCCCAGCCCGGCGATGATGTTGGTGGCGTGACCGGTGGTGGAGGCGTTGGCGATATGGCGCACGGGCGAGAACTCCGTGGCGGTGTAGTATTCGGTGAGGACCACCAGGGCGCCGGTGAGGACCAGGCCGATGAGGGCGGCACCGAACAACTGCGTGGTACCGTAGTGACCGTTCCCCCCCATGAACTGATCGGTGACGAACCAGAAGGCGATGGCGGCGAGCACCCCGGAGACGACCAGGCCCTTGTAGAGGGCGCTCATGATCTTGGTGTCGCCCTCGCGGGCCTTGACGAAGAAGGTGCCGATGATGGAGGCGACGATGGAGACGCCACCGAGGATCAGGGGGTAGATCACAGCATCTGCGCTCTGCAACAGGATGAAGCCGAGGAGCATGGTGGCCACCACGGTCACCGCGTAGGTCTCGAAGAGATCCGCGGCCATGCCGGCGCAATCGCCCACGTTGTCGCCCACGTTGTCGGCGATCACCGCCGGATTGCGGGGATCGTCTTCGGGGATACCGGCCTCCACCTTGCCCACGAGATCGGCGCCCACGTCGGCGCCTTTGGTGAAGATGCCGCCGCCGAGGCGGGCGAAGATGGAGATGAGGGATCCACCGAAGCCGAGGCCCACCAGGGCATGGAGCACCTCGTCCATGGGCAGTCCCATGAGGGTGAGTACGGCGTAGTAGCCGCTGACGCCGAGGAGGGCCAGTCCCACCACCAACAGACCGGTGATGGCACCGCCGCGGAAGGCGATCTGCAAGGCCGCGTTGAGGCCCTCATGAGCAGCCTGGGCGGTGCGCAGATTGGCCCGTACCGAGATGTTCATGCCGATATAGCCGGTCGCCCCCGAAAGGGTGGCACCGATGCCGAAGCCGATGGCGGTGATCCAGCTCAGGAAGAAACCGATCACCAGGAGCAGGGCGACACCCACGATGGCGATGGTGGTGTATTGGCGGTTGAGGTAGGCCTGGGCACCTTCCTGTACCGCGGCGGCGATCTCGCGCATGCGCTCGCCGCCTTCCGGCTGTTTGAGGATCCAGCCCACGGACCAGAACCCGTAGACCAGCGCCAGTATGGCGCACAGCAGCGCGAAAATGAGACCAGCAGACATACTTCTCTCCTAAATGACTATGGATGAATGGCGTGCGATGGATGGAGGAACCAACCCGCAACAGATACCGGTGCTTCGAGGAGGGCGCTTTGCCTCAGGTCAAGCCCGGGCCTCACCGGCCCACCCGGCTGAAATCGGTCCCTGGTCTCAGGCCGAAGGCCGTCTCCAGGCCGAGTTCGCGGATCAGGGCGTCGCTTGCCGCCTGCCCGTGTCCGCGCTGGATCTCCCCGAGGATCAGACGCACGGCGTTGCGGTTGTAGCCGCCTCCGAACTGGAGTTGGGTGGCGATCAGCTCGCGGGCGCGTTCCAGCTCCATGAGTGTCCTCCGCAAAAAAGGGGGAAGGGCATCCGCCGCCTCCCCCGCCATCGATTTCTCAGACTTCGAAGTCCCGGCCCGATTTCTTCGCCACCGGCTCGTTGCGGAGGGTGACGTACCTGGGCATGCCCTTGTCGTAGGGCGGGTAGTCCTCGCCCTGGATCAGGGGGTAGAGGTATTCACGGCAGGCATCGGTGATGCCCAGGCCGTCCTCGGAGATGAACTCCATGGGCATCATCTTCTCCACGTTGGCCACCTCCGACAGAGGCGCCTTGCCCACCTCCCAGCGATAGGGATCGTTGGCGGTCCGGACGATGGTGGGCATGATGGCGTTGTCACCGGCCAGGGCGAACTCCACCGCGGCCTTGCCCATGGCGTAGGCCTGTTCCACGTCGGTCTTGGAGGCCAGGTGGCGGGCGGCGCGCTGGAGGTAGTCGGCCACCGCCCAATGGAACTTGTAGCCCAGGGCGTCCTTGATCATGTTGGCCACCACCGGGGCGGCGCCACCGAGCTGGGCGTGACCGAAGGCGTCCCGAGTGCCCTGTTCGGCCAGGAAGCGACCGTCGGGCCAATGACAGCCCTCGGAGACCACGACGCTGCAGAAGTCGTACTTCTCCACCTTGGCCTTGACCGCGGCCAGGAACTTGTCCTGGTCGAACTCCACCTCCGGGAACAGGACCACCACCGGGATGTCGTGGTCCGCCACCAGGCCGCCGGCGGCGGCGATCCAGCCGGCGTGACGGCCCATCACCTCCAGGACGAAGATCTTGGTGGAGGTCTTGGCCATGGAGCGTACGTCGAAGCTGGCCTCTAGGGTGGAGACGGCGATGTACTTGGCCACCGAACCGAAGCCGGGACAGTTGTCGGTGATGGGCAGGTCGTTGTCCACGGTCTTGGGTACGTGGATGGCCTGGATGGGAAAGCCCAGGGTCTCGGAGAGCTGGGAGACCTTGTGGCAGGTATCGGCGGAGTCACCGCCGCCGTTGTAGAAGAAATAGCCGATGTCGTGGGCCTTGAAGACCTCGATCAGGCGCTCGTATTCGCGCCGGTTCTGCTCCAGGCTCTTGAGCTTGTAGCGGCAGGAGCCGAAGCCCCCGGAGGGCGTGTGGCGGAGGGCGGCGATGGCCTCGGCGGACTCCTTGGAGGTGTCGATCAGGTCCTCGGTGAGGGCACCGATGATGCCGTTGCGGCCGGCATAGACGTTGGCGATCCGATCCGGATGCTGGCGGGCGGTCTCGATGACCCCGCAGGCGGAGGCGTTGATTACGGCGGTGACGCCGCCCGATTGGGCGTAGAAGGCGTTTTTCGCGGTCATGATCACTCCTTGGGTTCGGTGGGATAGGGGGTTCGGTCCCCGCCGCGGCCGGCCTCAGCCGCCAGACGCAGGCAGGTCGCCGCGCTCCCGGGCCTCATGGTCGGCCTGGGCCTGAAGCAGGGACACGGCGCACTCGGTGATGTCGTCGTACTCGTGCACGCCGGTACCGAATTGCTTGTAGGGCTTGTAGAAGAACTGACAGCGGTAGTTGCGCTCGCCGGTCTTGAAGATGACGAAGTTGCAACCCTTGTCGTCCTGCCAATAGACGACCGGACAGGAGGTGAGTTCGCGGTCGCCCGGGTCGAGGCGGATGTCGGCGTCCGCCCTCTGCACCTCCACCTTCCGTCCGTAACGCTCCCTGAGGGTGGTGTCGATCACCCACAGCTCGGTTTCGGTGACGTCCGGGATCTCGGTCATGGGGGCTCCGGCGCGCATATTGACTTGGCGGGGAAGATCGCCGTAGCTTACAGAAGGCCTCGGTAGGCCGCTAATCCAAAACTTGGATGCAGCCATGGATTTTTCTGATTGTCCCCCCGGCGAGGGCCTCTGGCTCTACACCCAGGGACTGGAGCCCCCGGGTCTCGACGACCTGTTGCGGCGTTGGCCCCGGGTACGCAAGGCAACGACCGACGGCCTTCCGGAAGGCGCGCGGGGCGTGGCCCTGGTGGATGCCGCCCATCCCGCCCCGGCCGGCTTCAGGCAGGTGCGCGCCGAGGCCGACGCCCCTTGGGTGTTGGCCGCCCTGGAGCGGATCCTGAAGGGCATCCTGGCGCCCGAGGCGCCACCTTCACCGCCGCCGCTGCCGCTACCGCCGAGGGAGGATGCGGAGACGGCCGCCCCCGCATCCACGCCGGCCTCGGCCCCTGTCCGAGGGGCGTGGAAGGCGGCGGCCCATGAACGTGGCCGGTTGAGGCGTGGACGGCGGCCCGTCCGGAAGCGCTGACGCCGCCGGGCTGTCTGCGCTACACTCCCGTCGCAATCCAGTCATCAAGAGAGGCCGTGCCCATGTTCACCCCCATGAACTCCCCGGACCCCGCCGCCATCGCCCGTATGCGCCGGATACTGCCCCTGGCGTTCATGGCCTCGGGCCTGTTGTTGTGGGGCCTGGTGGAAGGGCTCGCCCTGGCCGCCCCGGAGCAGGTCGGATTCATGGCCGGAGATTCCCTGGCACCCATCCGCTACGGGCTCATGGCCGGCGCGGCCTTGATCCTGATGACGGGCCTTTTTCTGCACGGCAGGGCGGGGGCGCGCGGGCCCGCGCCAGACGACCCGCAGGCCCTGGCCCGCACTTGGCCCTGGGAGATCGCGGCCTATGCCTGCGCGGACGGCGTGGTGGTACTGGGGTTCTTGCTCTTCTTCATCGGCGGTGCGCGGATGGATTTCTATGTCCTGGCCCTCCCCGCAGGACTCGCCATGTTGTGGTTCTATACCCGTCGGCCGGCGCGGGAGATCTGAACCGCCGCGGATCCACCGGTGACCGGACCTCGGCCCCGGTCGCTCACTGCCGCACCGGATAGCCCTTCCGTTTCCAACCGAAATAGCCCTCGTCGAGATTGCGCACGTCGCTGAAGCCCATCCCCTTCAAGGTCTCGGTGGCGAAGGCGCTGCGTCCCGCCACCGCAATAGACCACGATGGGGATGTCCTTGCCGGGCGCCACCTGGAAGATGCGCATCTCCAACCAACCGCGCGGGATCTCGGTCTGCTGGGGGGCGGCGATGCGCCCCATCCGCTCGATCTCGCTGGGCGTGCGCACGTCCAGGAGGATGAAGTCCTCATTCCGGTCCACCATGCCCTTGAGGGTGTCTGCGTCGATCTTCGGGGCGCGGGCCCGGACCTCCCGGGCCAGGCGTTGGGCCTCCGCCAGGCCGTCCGCGGAGGCGAGGCCGGGCACGGGGGCGAGCAGGCAGGCGACGACGAGGAGGGCGAAGGGTCGCTGTTTCATGACGGGGCCTCGGAGGTCAGTCGTTCGAAGCGGGCAGGCCGGGCAACTGGTCGGCCTCGAACACGGCGATGATACGGGTGTGTTGGTAGTTCTTCTGCACCTGCATGGGGACATCCCTGGGGCTGTACCGATCACCCACCGAGTAGACCTGGTAGAACTCGTGTGGGGTATTGACCAGGTAGCGTTCGATGGCGGCGACGGGGGCCTTCGCCCGCCGCCGGGCCAGGCGGGCGTTGACCCGGGGGTTGCCGAAGGCCGAGGCGCTGCCGATGGAGACCAGCAGGATCTTGCGCCCGTGGCTTTCCCGGGCCAGATAATCGAGGAAACGCACCAGCCGCCGGTATTCCATGGAGCCCTTCGGCAGGGCCGCGGAACCCGTCTTGAAGAATATCGTGATCTCTCCACTGCCTTGGCGTTTGGAGATGTCTTCCAACATCCCCAGGGCCTGTTCGGCGGTGCGCCGGTTTTCCTCGCGCAGGTCCCTCAACTCCTGCATGGTGGCGTTGTGGGCCTGCACGAATATCTTCGCAAGGCGGCTCATCTGCTCGCTGGAGGCGCCACCGAAGACAGTGCCGTTGGGGAAGGTGATCTTCTCGCCGCTCCACAGGGTCAGGTCCTCGGTGTTGCCGGCGCAGGCGGTGACGAGGAGGACGGTCAGCAGGAGGCTCAGGTGTTTCATGTCATCTCTCCGCAACAGGAACAGGAACAGGATCGTGTGGCCGGGCGCCGGCGTGTGCCCTCAGGCCTGCGCGCGGCGCCAGGTGGTCCCCTCCGGACCGTCCTCCAACACCACCCCGGCGGCCTGGAGTTCATCCCGGATGCGGTCCGCCTCGGCCCAGTCACGGGCCTTGCGGGCGGCGGCGCGGCGCTCGATCAGGGCCTGGATCCGGGTATCCTCCAGACCTCCGCCCGGCGTTCCCCGGAGCCAGTTTTCGGGGTCGTCCTGGAGCAGGCCGAGCACCCCGCCCAGCGCCCGCAGCCGGGCACCCAGGGCGGCCGCCCGTTGCGGCTCGGCATCACGCAGGCGGTTGATCTCGCGGGCCAGGTCGAACAGCACCGCGAGGGCCTCGGGGGTGTTGAAGTCGTCGTCCATGGCGGCGTGGAATCTCTCCACGAAGGCCTCTCCCGAGGCCGCTTCGGCCGGGGGCAGGCCACGCAGGGCGGTATACAGACGGGTCAGGGCGGCGCGCGCCTGGCGCAGGTGGTCTTCGTCGTAGTTCAGGGGGCTGCGGTAGTGACTGGTGAGGATGAAATAGCGCACCTCCTCCGGCCGGTAGCGCTCCAGGATCTGGCGCACGGTGAAGAAGTTGCCCAGGGATTTGGACATCTTCTCCTCCTGGATGCGCACGAAGCCGTTGTGCATCCAGTAGTTCACGAAGTGCTCGCCGGTGGCGCCCTCGGACTGGGCGATCTCGTTTTCGTGGTGGGGGAACTGGAGATCGGCGCCGCCGCCGTGGATGTCGAAGTGGTTGCCCAGGCAGTGGGTGGACATGGCCGAGCATTCGATGTGCCAGCCTGGGCGGCCGGGGCCCCAGGGGGAGTCCCACGCGGGCTCGCTGGGCTTGGCCGCCTTCCACAGGGCGAAATCGAGGGGATCGCGTTTGGCCTCCCCCACCTCCACCCGGGCGCCGGCGCGCAGGTCCTCGGGGTCCTTGCCGCTGAGCCGGCCGTAGCCGGGGAAGCTGGCGACCGCGTAATAGACATCGCCGTTGGCGGCCAGGTAGGCATGGCCGCGTTCGATCAGGCGCTGGATCATGGCGGTGATCTCGCCGATGTGGGTGGTGGCGCGCGGTTCCTCGGTGGGGGGGAGGACACCGAGGGCGGCGGCATCCTCGTGCATGGCCTCGATATAGCGTTCGGTCAGCGCGGCGATGGGTTCGTGGCGGGCGTTGGCGCGGTCGATGATCTTGTCGTCGATGTCGGTGACGTTGCGCACATAGGTGACCTCGTACCCCAGGTGGCGCAGGTAGCGGTAGACCACGTCGAACACCACCAGCACCCGCGCATGGCCGAGGTGGCAGAGGTCGTAGACGGTCATGCCGCAGACGTACATGCCGACCCTGCCCGGCTCGATGGGCTGGAAGGGCTCCTTGCGGCGGGTGAGGCTGTTGTAGATCTTGAGCATCGGGGCGACCGTGACGACGAGGGCTGAATCGCTCATTCTATTCTATCTCACCGCATTTCTCCCCACCGCCAGTGCGCCCCGGAACGGCCTCGGCTGCCATGACTTCCCGGTCCTGGTCTCTCTATCCGGTGGCGGGCCAGCCACCTCGGCGAAGCAGCCCCCAAGCCGCAGGAATGTGCGACCTTTCCCGACCGTACCCGCACGATACTGAGAAATTCGTTCCCTGGACGTCTTACGGGCTGCCAACCGGTCCGGTGTTCCCGCATCTCGCCCGTCGCCGGCACGATGCAGGCATAGGGTTTCCTCGGGTGCTAAGCTACTATATGTAGTGTGTCGGTGCCCCTAGAAAGACGCTGTTTTTCAACGGGCCGTGAGTCGTTTTCGCTCGGAGGACTTTCCGCTGGCCGCATTCGGCGTTCATCTTTCGGTCGGGGCCCTCGCCTCGGGAGTGGTGGCCACCGGCCTGCTGGTGACCGGCCTCGCCTCGCCCGGAGAGATGCTGGCCTATCTGACCCTGGGTACCGCGGGAAGCCTCGCCCCAGACCTGGATGCGGACAACTCGGCCCCGGTGCGGGTGGTGTTCACCACCCTGTCCATTGCCGCGGCCTTCGCGTTGCTGTTCCGCTTCGCCCCCCTGTTCCCCACCGTGGCCGAATTGACGCTGCTCTGGGTGGCAGGCTTTCTGGGCCTGCGTTGGGCGGTGTTCGCCTTGATCACCCGCCTGACCCACCACCGCGGGGTCTTCCATTCGGTCCCGGCCGCGGCGGTCTTCGGCCTGCTCACGGTGATCACCGCCACCTCCCTTGGGCAGTCGGGGCTGCGGGCCTGGCTGGCCGGGATCTGCGTCGGTCTCGGTTACCTGGTACACCTCCTTCTGGACGAGGTCTACAGCCTCAACCTGTTCGGTGCCCGCGCCAAGAGGTCTCTGGGTACGGCCCTCAAGCTGTGGTCGGGGACCAGCCCCGGGGCCAGCGTCGTCCTCTATCTGGTGCTCCTGGCGAGCCTGTTGTTCGTGCCCAGTCCGCGGCCACTCCTGGAGCGCCTGGATGCGGTCGGCCGGGCGAGCCCGGTCTCCGACCGATTCTGGCCCCGGGACGGTTGGTTCGCGCCTCTCCGGTCGGCCTGGTCCGCGGGCCTGCGGAGGGCGTTCTGAGCCGCCCCCGTCTCCTGATCTTCAGCAAACCGCTCATCGCGGGCGAGGTGAAGACCCGCCTGATCCCCGCCCTGGGCGCCGAGGGGGCCTGCGCCCTCTATGCCCGGCTGTTGCGTCATACCCTTGCCGCGGCCACCGCCCTGGTGGAGTCCGAGGTGCAGCTGTGGGCCACGGATACCGCCCATCCCAGTCTGACCGGCCTGGCGGCGGAGTTCGGCATCGACCTGTACGCCCAGCAGGGTGAGGATCTCGGCGCGCGGATGCACCATGCCCTGACGCGGAATCTGCGGGAGGTCTCTCGGGTCCTGCTGATCGGTGGGGACTGCCCAGGGGTGACCCCGGGCCTGTTGGGCGAGGGCCTGGAGCGTCTGCGCACCCATCCGGTGGTGCTGGGACCGGCCCTGGACGGGGGCTACTGGGCGATCGGCCTGGATCGCCCCCGGCACGCTGTGTTCGAACGGATACCTTGGGGCGGGCCGGAGGTGTTGCAGACGACCCGCCGGCGGCTCAGAGAGGAGGGGCTGGCCTGGTGGGAGCTGCCGGCCCTGGCCGATCTGGACCGGCCGGAGGACATGGATCGGTATGGAGACAGGGGGCCATGAAGGCGTAGGCGACTCTAGCCCGATCCCGAGGCCGGCTCCGGGTTCAACGCCGGCAGGCGGCCGCGTATGAACCAGGGGCGAGCGCCGCGACGGTGCCACAGATTGCCGAGGCGTGGACGGACCTGGCGCTTGAAGGCGCGCTTCCAGGCGGCGAAATCGAGGTTGCGGTGGCCGTAGATGGCGGCGTCCAATTCATGGAAGAGTTCACCGAGGGCCTTGGGGTCAGCGTAGGGTTGGATCTCTGCGATGCGCCCGGCCATCTCCGACAGGGAGGCGTTGGGCGACATCCCCAGGGGTGGGCAGGCCAGGAACTGGAGGGAGCGGCACCAGACCGCCGGGTCGCGTTCACGGTCCACCTCGCGGATCCAGAACCAGAGCCGCAGGGGGGCGGGAAACCAGGCACCGAGGCGCTGGAGCAGGGACCTGATCCAGGCGCCGGCGCGCAGTGCCGGCAACAGGCGGCGTCTGCCGGCGGAAACGCCTTCGGTCGATCGGCGTCCCCGGTACCAGACCCCGAACCAGTAACCGGACAGCATCAGGGCGATGGCCGCCAGGGGCATCCAGAAGACCGCGGAGGAACCACCTGGAAACAGCCTGCTGCCGGGCTCGCTCTGGAACCAGCGGGAGAGACTGCCGCCGGCGTTCAGGGTCTTGAGGGGCAGGGAGGCGTATTCCACCGTGCCGCTGTTCACATTGAACCAGGGGATACGCACCGCCGGCAGCTTCAGGGTGCCGCTGTGTTGGGCCACCAGCACATAGTGCTCCACCCGCTTGCCGATCAGGTGGCGGCGGTCACGGGTGAGGCCCTGTTTCACCTCGGTGCGTTCCCGGTAGATGCGGAAATCCCTGGACTTGAGATAGGACTGAAGGGTGGGCAACTGGTTGCCGCCGGCGCCCATGGCGTTCAGGGTGAGCACGAGGGATACGGGCTTGCCCGGTTCCACGTCCATGGGTGCGTCGAGATTGGATTCCAGGCTCAGTTGTTCCAGGGGGAGCCAGGGACGGGGCTCCGGCATGGGGGGCTTGACCTGGAGTTCGAGCGGGGTCTTGGCCTCGATGCTATAGCTCGTGGCACCGTCCTCCAAGGTGACTTCGGCGCGGATGTCGGACAATTCGATCCCCCCCGCGCGCATGGGGGTCACCGCGAAGATCATCTCGTTGATGATCTCGCGGTGTCCGTCGGTGCCGATGCGCGAGCGCGCCTTGGGCTCGGTGAGCTTCTGGAAAGAGACCCCTTGGTTCTGAGGCAGGGTCGGGTCGAGCGATTCGAGGTTCCCGCTGCTCACCACCCGCAGGGTCATGAGCACGGTCTGTTGCACGAAAGGCCGCGGGTTGTCCACCACGACCTCCAGGCGGGGCGGTCGGGCGGGTGCGGCGGCGGCATAGCCCGGGGCCTGGCCGTAGCCGCGTTCGTATCCCGGAGCATAGCCCTGACCCGGGTAGCCCGGCATCTGGCCATACCCCTGGGGCCAGCCGGGCATCCTTCCGTAGGGGCCCATCCCCCGGGGTTGTCCCGGAGGATAACCCTGACCTGGATAGCCGTAGCCCTGTTGGGGGAGTGCGGGTGCCGCCGCTTGCGGTTCCTGGGGCGGGACCCCCCGGGCATTGCTGGGTGGCATCGGCCGGAAGTCGAACCCCTGGGCCTGGGGCTGGTAGGGCATCCCCGGATAGGGTTGTTGGCCCTGGGGCGGCCAGGGGCCATAGGCCCCGGCGCAGAGGGGGGCGAGGCTCAAGAGGATGAAGACCAGGGATCCGATACGGAATGGGGGCAGGATGGGATTCATGTCAGGTGTTCGGTTCGGTGGACGATGGGCACGGCCCGTCCTGGGTCGTGACGCGGCGACAGGTAACGCACTCCCGCACAGTGCCTTGCTCTTCTTCCTTTTTGCCAAAACGACGCGGGGACCATGGCGAGCAATCGCCACACCGCCCCGGGGTGCGTGGGGCAGCCGCGGTAGCAAAGAGGTTGCATATCACCACGGCCGCGTCTCCCGCACCGGCCCCCCGCGGCTGCGCATGTATTTGGCCTCCTCGATAAGGAACTGGTTGCGCATGAGCAGGGAGGGATCGCCCTCTACCTGATCGAGCCATTGATCGAGGATGCCGCCGCCCGGGCCCATCATGGGGATGCCGCCCAAGGCCGAGGCGCCTTCTTCGCCGGTCTTGTCCTGTTCAGCCATGTTGCCCATCTGGTCGAAGCGCTCCACCGCGCGCAGGTCGGCCGCCTCGGGTGGGAGTTCAGGCGGCACCTCGGCGCCTTCGGATGGGTGTTGACCCGCACGTCTGCCCGATTCCTCCTCGGGCTTTTGCTCGCCCTTGCTGCCGGCCTCTTGTTCTTGTTCACGCGGCCGGCCCTCGGACTCGCCGGGTTGTTCCTCGGATTCCTGTTTGCCCTTGGCCTGTTTCTTTTCAGGCTTGCGTTCACCCCCTTCTTCACCCTCCTTGCGTTCCTTGTCGCCCTCTCTTCCGCCTTGTTCGCTCTCTTTGCGAGGTTTCTTCTTTTCGCCCTCGCCTTGTTCGTTGCGCTTCTCCTCTTTCTTCTTGCCTGCGCCTTCTTTCTGGCGCTGCTCTTCCTTCTTGCCCTGGCCCTTTTCTTCGGCCGACCGCTTCTCCTTGCCGGTCTGGGCCTCCTTCTTGCGTTCGCCTTCCTTGCCCCCCTCACTTTCCTTTTCGTTCTTCTTTTCGCCCGTCCGGGCCTGTTCCTCGGACGCCTGTTTGGACGCGCCCTGTCGTTTTTCCTCGGTGGTCTTCTCTCCTCCCTGTTTCTGTTCCGACTTCTCCTTGCCCTTTCCCTCCTTTGCAGACTGACCGCCCTTCCCCTCTTTTTCTTCGGAGGACTTGCCGCCCGATTGTTGCTGTCCTTGCTTCTGGCCCTGTTTCTGCTCCTTCTTCTGTTGCCCTTCTTTTTGCCCCTGTTTCTGTTGCTGCTCCTTCTTCTGCTGCCCCTGCTTCTGTTGCTGTTCCTTCTTCTGCTGACCCTGCTTCTGTTGCTGCTCCTTCTTCTGCTGTCCCTGCTTCTGTTGCTGCTCCTTCTTCTGCTGTCCCTGCTTCTGTTGCTGTTCCTTCT
>JALSSC010000048.1 GCA_026984455.1 Chromatiaceae bacterium | reverse complement strand
CCAGCAGAAGCAGAGCGGGTTGCTGAACAAGCAGGACCTGAGCATCGGCTCCGTCGACTGATCCTGTCCCAGGCCTGTGGTGCCGGCCACCCAGGCGCAGCCGACGCCTGGGGCCGGTCCTCCCCTCCCCCCCCTTATAGCCAAGCGCAGATCACGGCTGCCGACGGTGTGCATCCGGCGCGCCGCCGGGCAATCCCAGAACACCTGCCTCCTGGCCTGGTCTTTCACTCGGGGTTCCGTCGCCCGCCGATACTGGGCTCTATACGCGTCTCCCGTGAACAGTTCGTTTTTCGAGGAGGTTCCTCGCGCCCCTCGGAAAGGCCCTACCTGCGGCAGGCAAGGTAGGAGCGGGGCATAGCGGGGACTACTCCGAGCAATCGCTACACCGCCCAGGGGCGCGGGGGACGGCTGCAGTTGCAAGGAATGGCCTAGGAGAAGTCTCCTCTGCGGACCGAAGGGCGGAAATACTCAAGTACAACAGCCGTAACCCGTCAATTACGCCACGCCATGCAACGAGGCCCGCGATGCCATTCGCACCGGGCCAGCCCGGTATGGGATTCATTGCGGCTGAAGCCGCGCCCAGAGGAAGATGCCCGGACAAGGTGTTCGTGCCAAACAACGAGGCGCATCGTCTGTTTCTGTCCCTATCCCTGGCAGTCTCCATGGATCTCATGCTTGGGTCCGGATCCGTTATACTGAGTGTTTCCGTCGGTTATCCATCTCATCGCATGAGCCACATCATCGCCCAGGAGCGGGTCCATACCAATCGTCGCGACTGGCACAACCTGCGGGCGATGCTGCCTTTCCTGTGGGCCTGGCGGGGACGGGTCTTCCTGGCCCTGACGGCCCTGGTGCTGGCCAAGGTGGCCAACGTGGGGGTGCCCTTGATGCTCAAGGGCCTGGTGGACGCCTTCAACGGCGGCGCGGCGGAACAGGCCGTGCTGCCCCTGGCCCTGCTGCTGGGTTACGGGGTCCTCAAGCTCTCGGCCAGCCTGTTCAACGAGCTGCGCGACGTGATCTTCGCCCGGGTGCGTTACGGGGCCATGCGCGCCCTCTCCACCCGGGTCCTGGAACATCTCCACCGGCTGTCCCTGGGCTTCCACCTGGAGCGCCGAACCGGCGCCATCAGCCGCGATCTGGAACGCGGCACCCGCTCGGTGAGCACCATCCTCAACTACATGGTGTTCTCGGTCCTGCCCATCCTGGTGGAGTTCACCCTGGTGGCGGCCATCCTCCTCAGCCACTACGCCTGGACCTTCACCGCCCTGACCTTCGGCACCGTGGTCCTGTACGCCGTCTTCACCCTGGCCATCACGGAGTGGCGCATGGACTACCGCCACCAGATGAACCGCCTGGACTCGCAGGCCAACTCCATCGCCATGGACAGCCTCATCAACTACGAGACGGTGAAATACTTCGGCAACGAGGGCCTGGAGCTGGAACGCTACGACCGTACCTTGCGGGAATGGGAGGACTACGCGGTCAAGAGCCAGACCTCCATGTCCCTGCTCAATTTCGGCCAGGGGGCCATCGTCGCCCTGGGGGTCACCGGGATCATGTTCCTGGCCGCCCATGGGGTCAGCCGCGGGGAGATGACGGTGGGCGACCTGGTGATGGTGAACGCCCTGATGTTGCAGCTGTTCATCCCCCTGAACTTCCTCGGCATCGTCTACCGGCAGATCAAATACGCCCTCGCCGACATGGACCTGGTGTTCAAGCTCCTGGAGCGGGTGCCCGAGGTGGCGGACCGCCCGGAGGCGCGGCCGCTGCGGGTGCGCGGCGGGGAGGTGGAATTCGCGCACGTGGACTTCCGTTACCGCTCCGACCGCGCCATCCTCCACGACCTGAGCCTGCGCATCCCCGCCGGG
Organism: Chromatiaceae bacterium; assembly: GCA_026984455.1. Classification (GTDB taxonomy): domain Bacteria; phylum Pseudomonadota; class Gammaproteobacteria; order Chromatiales; family Chromatiaceae; genus JALSSC01. Next base: position 9,162 of record JALSSC010000048.1, on the reverse strand, counting down.
CACAAGCTGGCGGTGGTGGGGCCGAGCGGGGCGGGCAAGTCCACCCTGGCGCGGCTCCTCTTCCGCTTCTACGATGTGAGCGCGGGGGCCATCCGTATCGATGGCCAGGACATCCGTGAGGTGACCCTGGAGAGCCTCCACCGGGCCATCGGCATCGTCCCCCAGGACGCGGTGCTGTTCAACGAGAGCATCTATTACAACATCGCCTACGGCCGCCCCGGGGCCACCCGCGAGGAGGTGATCGGGGCCGCGGAGATGGCCCATCTGCGGGCCTTCGTCGAGGGCCTGCCCCAGGGCTGGGAGACGCGCGTGGGCGAACGCGGCCTCAAGCTCTCCGGGGGCGAGAAACAGCGGGTGGCCATCGCCCGGGCGATCCTCAAGCGGCCGCGCATCCTGGTGTTCGACGAGGCCACGTCCTCTCTGGACAGCCACACCGAGCGGGCCATCCTCCAGACCCTGGCGGAGATCTCCGAGCGCCATACCACCCTCACCATCGCCCACCGTCTGTCCACCGTGGTGGACGCCGACCAGATCCTGGTCCTGGACCAGGGCCGGGTGGTGGAGCGCGGCACCCATGCCGAACTCCTGGCCCGCGGCGGCCACTATCACCATCTGTGGGAGTTGCAGCGGCGCGAGCGTCTGGAGGGCCCGGGATGAAGTGCTATCTGGTGGGCGGCGCGGTGCGCGACGAACTCCTCGGCCTGGAGCCCAGGGAACGCGACTGGGTGGTGGTGGGGGCCACCGAGGAGGAGATGCTCGCCCGCGGCTTCCGCCGCCTGGATCTGGCCTTTCCCGTGTTCCTGCATCCGCAGACCGGCGACGAATACGCCCTGGCCCGGCGTGAGCGCAAGGTGGGCCCCGGCTACAAGGGCTTCGTGGTGGAGACCGGCCCCGGGGTGACCCTGGAGGAGGATCTGGCGCGCCGTGACCTGCGCGTCAACGCCATCGCCCGGGACCGCGCGGGCCGCCTCATCGATCCCTATGGGGGCCTGGACGACCTGGACAGGCGCCTGCTCCGGCACATCACTCCGGCCTTCACGGAGGACCCAGTGCGCCTGCTCCGTGCCGCCCGCTTCAGCGCCAAATTGGGCCCCTGGGGATTCCGTATCGCCGACTCCACCCTCGACCTGATGAAGGACATGGCCAGGGCCGAAGAACTGGGCAGCGTCTATCCCGAGCGCCTGCGCCTCGAACTGGCCAAGGCCCTGGACACCGACCAGCCCTGGCGGTTCTTCGAGGCCCTGCACCGCTGCGGCGCCCTGGAGCCTCTGCTTCCCTCGCTGGCCGCGGCCTGGCGCCAGGGGGGGGATCGGGATATGCAAGCCCTGCGCCGTCTGCTGGCGGCCGGTGGCGGGTCGGCCGAGCGTTTCGCCCTGGTGATGCGGGATGCCGACGAGCCCGTACGCGCGGCCCTGGCCCCGGATCGCAAGGCCCATGAACTGGCCACCTGGCTGCGCCTCTGGCCCGCGGCGCGGGTGGCCGCGGCGGACGGGGGCGAGCTGCTGGCCCTGATCGAGGGGCTCCGCCTCACGCGGGCACCCGAGCGGGTCGCCGCCCTCGGGCGGCTGTGGTCCGCCGAGGCCCCGGACAGCGACGCGGTAGCGCGTCTCCAGGCGGCCTTGGCGGCCTTCCATGGGGTCCGCGCGCAGGACCTCGCGGGCACCGGACTGCGCGGTCCCGCGCTCGGCCGGGCCCTGCGCGAACGGCGTCTGGCGGCGATCCGGCGGAGTCTGAAGGTGGCGGCATGAATCCGGCCAAGGTCCCACTCCCCTTGGGCCGGCGGGTGCGCGACCTGGTCCTGGCCTCGGGTCTGGTCTGGCCCGGCGTGCTCACCGGGCTCGCCCTGCTCGCCGTCCTGGCCTTCGCCTGGCGCGAACAGGCGATCCTCGCCGCGACCGCCGGCGCCTGCGCAATCGCCACTCTGGGTTGGGCGGCCTATGCCCTCTATCGCAGCCTGTTGTATCCCCTGGCCGAACTCCAGAACTCCCTCGCCCGGGTCTGTCAGGGCGAACCCCAGGCCCGGATCCAGTCCGGTGGCGGGGCCATCGCCGATTTGGTGGCCGATGTGGAGGCCCTGTCCGAGGAGCTGTCGGAACTCTACGACGACATGGACGACCGGGTGGAGCGGCAGACCCGCCGCCTCGCCCAGAAGACCGCCTCTCTCAAGATCCTCTATGAAGTGGCCGCCAGCGTGAACCACGCCGACGACCTGGACGGTCTCCTGCTGCGTTATCTGCGCAACCTCAAGGAGATGGTGGGTGGCCTCGCCGCCAGCGTGCGCCTGCGTGATGCCGACGGCCGCCTGCGCATCGTCGGCAGCATCGACCTGGACGGACGTCTGATGCGCGAACAGGAGATGCTGCCCCTGGCCCTGTGCCGCTGCGGCAGCCTCCTCGTCCCCGGCGATATCCTCTGTCAGAAGGACGCCCGCCAGTGCAGCGAACGCAATGGCCGTCCCATGTACGGCCCCGACCGGGTGGAGCGCATCGAGGTACCTTTGGCCTATCACGGCACGCGCCTGGGGGCCTATTGGATCTATGTGCAGAGCCCGGGGATCGCCGGGCGCGAGGACGTGCTCGACCTCCTCTCCACCATCGGCAGTCACCTGGGCATGGCCGTGGCCAAGCAGCGCTCCGATGCCGAGGCCCGGCGCCTCTCCATCATCGAGGAGCGCAACCACCTCGCCCACGAGCTGCACGACTCCCTGGCACAGACCCTCGCTAGCCTGCGCTTCCAGGTACGGATGTTGCAAGATACCCTGGCCGGTGAGAATGGTCCGGCCGCCGCCGAGGTGGAGCGCCTGCGCAACGGCCTCGACGAGGCCCACACCGAACTGCGCGAACTGCTCGACAACTTCCGCGCCCCCCTGGACCGGCGCGGGCTGGTGCCGGCCCTGGAAAAGCTCGCCCAGGGTTTTCGTCAGGAGACCGGTATCGCCACCTTCTTTCAACGCGACTGCCGCCAACCCGATCTCAGCGCCCAGGAGGAAATGCAGATGCTCCGTATCGTCCAGGAGGCCCTCACCAACATCCGCAAGCACGCCGCGGCCCACACCGTGCGCATCCTCTTGCGCTGCCGCCGTCCCGGTGCCTACCTGCTGCTGGTGGAGGATGACGGGCGCGGCTTCGTCGCCCCGCGTGACGGCGGCCGTCCCGGGGAACACATCGGCCTGTCCATCATGGAGGAGCGGGCCCGCAACATCGGCGCCCGCCTGCGCCTGGAGAGCGAGCCGGGCGAAGGCACCCGGGTGGAGGTGGTGTTCCGCCCCGGTGGGCGCCTCTCCGGTGCGGGGCTGGCCTGATGCGTATCCTCCTCATCGACGACCATGCCCTGTTCCGGATCGGCCTCTCGGAACTCCTGGAACGCCGTGGCATCGAGGTGATCGATGCGGTGGCCGGCTGCGAGGAAGGCATCCAGCGCGTCTCCGAGACCACCCCCGACGTGGTCCTGCTGGACATGCGAATGCCCGAGATGAGCGGGCTTGAGGTGCTCGAACGCCTGCGCGCCGCCCACCAGGACATGCCGGTGGCCATGCTCACCACCAGCCGCGAGGAACGCGACCTGATCGCCTCCCTGCAACAAGGGGCCCAGGGCTACCTGCTCAAGGACATGGAGCCCGACGACCTCATCGCCGCCCTGGACCGTATCGTCAAGGGCGAGACCGTGGTCGCGCCCGAACTCACCGGGGTCCTCGCGCGCATGGTCACGGGCCAGGCCGAGGCCGCCCCCGTGGCCGACGCCTTCGCCGACCTCACCCCGCGGGAGCGGGAGATCCTGTGCCTGCTGGCCGAAGGCCAGAGCAACAAGGTCATCGCCCGCAACCTGGGCATCTCCGACGGCACGGTGAAGCTCCACGTCAAGGCCATCCTGCGCAAGCTCGACGTACACTCGCGGGTGGAGGCCGCGGTGATCGCCGTGCAGCGGGAGCTGTGCAGGCGCCACGGCGCCGATCTCGGGGCCGACTGAGGGATGTCAAGGACGTCTCCCCGCGCCTTCCCCTATCCTTGTGCCACAGATCCGCTCGTCGCCGGCCGCCGCGTGGCGGGACCATGGCGGATCGCCGCCATGAACATCAGGAACAGCTCATGAGAAGATTCCTCGACCTCATCCGCGACTGTCTCACCGACGTGCGCGAGATCATGCCCTGGGACCTGGAGGAACGCCTGGCGGCCAATCCCGACCTCCTGGTGGTGGACGTGCGCGAACCCTCCGAATTCGATGCCATGCACATCGAGGGCTCTCTGAACGCCCCCCGCGGCATCCTCGAATCCGCCTGTGAGTGGGACTACGAAGAGACCATCCCCGAACTGGTGCGGGCGCGTGACCGCGAGGTGGTGGTGGTGTGCCGGTCCGGCTACCGCAGTGTGCTCGCCGCCCATTCCATGCAGGTCCTCGGCTACAACGACGTGGTCTCCCTCCAGACCGGACTGCGCGGCTGGAACGACTACGAACAACCTTTGGTGGACCGGAACGGCCGCCCGGTGCCCATCGAGGAGGCCGACGACTACTTCACCGCCAAGGTCCGCCCGGAGCAGATGCGCCCCAAACCCAAGACGACTTGATCCGTCTAGCCCGCCGGCAGAATCGGCGTGGTCGCCCCCTGCGCCGGGTGACTGGGCGTACGGAACCATGACAGCTTCTCCCGCAATTCCACCACCCGGCCCAGGATGATCAGCGTGGGCGGCTTGGGACGCTCCCGCTCCACCACCTCCAGGATGTCCTCCAGGGTCCCGGTGAACACCCGCTGCATGTGGGTGGTGCCTTGCTGCACCAGGGCCACCGGCATGTCGGCCGGCACCCCGTGGGCGAGCAGTTGCGCGCGGATCACCGGCAGTCCGCTCAGCCCCATGTAGAACACCACCGTCTGGTGGGGATGGGCGAGCTGCTCCCAGTTCAGGTCGATGGTGCCGTCTTTGAGGTGCCCCGTGACGAAGGTGACGGACTGGGCATAGTCCCGATGGGTCAGGGGAATGCCCGCGTAGGCCGCGCAGCCCGCCGCGGCGGTGATCCCCGGCACCACCTGGAACGGCACCCCCTGCGCTGCCAGGGTGTCGATCTCCTCCCCCCCTCGGCCGAAGATGAAGGGATCGCCCCCCTTCAGGCGCAGGACCCGGTGGCCCTCCCTGGCCTTGGCGGCGAGCAGGGCGTTGATCTCCTCCTGGCGCATGGCGTGATTGTTGCGCTCCTTGCCCACATAGATGCGTTCCGCGTCCTGCCGGGTCATCTCCAGGATCGGCCGTGCCACCAGGCGGTCGTAGACCACCACGTCGGCCTGCTGCATCAGGCGCAGGGCACGGAAGGTGAGCAGATCGGGATCGCCCGGCCCGGCACCCACCAGGTAGACCTCACCCATGCCCGGCGACTCCACGCCCGCGGCCAGTTCACTCTGCATGAGGGCGTCGGCCTCCTCGTCGAGGCCGGCGAACATCCGCTCCGCGACACCGCCCTGGAGCACCCGCTCCCAGAACCGGCGCCGGTCCGCGGGTATCGTGAAGCGTTGCTTCACCGCCTCCCGGTAGCGCGCGCAGAGGCTCGCCAGGCGCCCGAAACCGGCCGGGACCAGGGATTCCAGGCGGGTCCGGATCAGCCGCGCCAACACCGGCGAGGCACCCTCCGTGGACACCGCCACCACCACCGGTGAGCGATCGATCACCGAGGGCATGATGAAGCTCCCGGCGTGTGCCTGGTCCACCACGTTGACCGGTATCCCCCGCGCCTCCGCGGCCTGCGCCACCTCCAGGTTCACTTGTGGGTCGTCGGTGGCCGCCACCACCAGGCGGACCCCCGCGAGATCCTCCGGCGAGAAGGCCCGCGCCACGTGTTGCACCTGCCCCTTGGCGATGAGGGGCGCCAAGGGCGCGGCCACCTCGGGCGCCACCAGCCGTACGGAGGCGCCGGCGCGGAGCAGGGCGTTGAGCTTGCGCAGGGCGATGGGGCCGCCGCCCACCACCAGGCAGGGCTTGGCCGCCACATCGAGAAAAATGGGGAGATAATCCATGGGGGTATGACTCTGCAGAGGAATGCGAAGGCCCCATCAAAGCGGGTTTGGGGCTTGTGTTCAAGGGAAGGTATCCTTAATATAGTAATTTACTAGGCTATTCAACGGTGGTTTCACAGTGATCAAGGAGATCGACCCCCAGACCCTGCAACGGCGTCTGTTCGCCCAGGATGCGCCCTTGCTCGTGGACATCCGTACCCAGGCCGAGGTGGCCCAGGGCATGCTTCCCGACGCCCTGCACATCCCCATGCACCTGATCCCCCTGCGCCTGAACGAACTCCCCCGGGATCGTGACGTGGTCCTCTACTGCCGCAGTGGCGCCCGTTCCTACCATGCCTGCGCCTTCCTGCTCCAGCAGGGCTTCAGCAACGCCCTCAACCTGCGCGGCGGCATCATCGCCTGGGCGCGCCTGGGCAACGATATCGAATTGCCGCGCGAGGCCGCGGTGTGAGCGGAAGGCCGGGGACGGCGGCCATCCATTGGCCGGGATCCCCGGGCTGACAGGGACGGGAGCTGTGCGCTAAACTCCCTCCCTTCCCGGAGAGGTGCCGGAGCGGCCGAACGGGACGGACTCGAAATCCGTTGTACCCTTCGGGGTACCGTGGGTTCAAATCCCACCCTCTCCGCCATCTTCGCCCTTCCCGGCCCGGCCTCGGTCATCGTTGGCTGGGAGCGGCTCCCACGGCGGCGCCTGTGGGAAAGCGCCTGCCCCGGCCCGCCTGGGACGCCGTCTTCCCCTCTTCCCCAGTGTGTCCGCAGGTCTGCGGCACGCTTTATTCGGCCTTCACGAAAAGGTAACGTATCCCCATCTTTCACCTTTTCGGGAGCGATCCATGTCCCACACATCCCCACTCGATATCCAGGACCTGACCGTCGGCGAGGGCCCCGAGGCGGCGCCTGGACAGCGCGTGCAGGTGCACTATACCGGCTGGCTGGAGGACGGTACGCGCTTCGATTCCAGCCTCGACCGCAACGAACCCTTCGCCTTTTCCCTGGGCGCGGGCCAGGTGATCCCGGGATGGGATCAGGGGGTGGCCGGTATGCGCGTGGGCGGCCGACGGCGGCTCACCATCCCCCCGGCCCTGGGCTACGGCAGCCGGGGCGCGGGGGGGGTCATTCCACCCGACGCCACCCTGGTGTTCGAGGTCGAACTCCTGGAGGTGACGTGAGGCCCCCGCTGCCGGCGCTGTCGGTGATCGAGGGACAGGTCCACCAGGCGCTGTTGGAGGACGTGGGCTCGGGCGACCTGACCGCGGCCTTGCTCCCGCCACGGGCGTACTCCCGGGCGCAGCTGGTGGTGCGCGAATCCGCCATTCTGTGCGGTACGGCCTGGTTCGACGAGGTGTTCCACCAGTTGGACACCCGCATCCATGTGGACTGGGAGGCGAGCGATGGCGACCGGGTCGAGGCGGGCCAGATCCTGGCCCAGGTGGTGGGGCCCACCCGCGCCCTGCTCACGGGCGAGCGCACCGCCTTGAACTTCGTCCAGCTCCTGTCGGGGGTCTCCACCCTGGCGCGGCGCTACGCCGACGCCGTGGCGGGCACCCGGGTGCGCTTGCTCGACACCCGCAAGACCCTGCCCGGCCTGCGTCTGGCGCAGAAGTACGCGGTGGTCTGTGGGGGCTGCGCCAACCACCGCCTGGGTCTGTATGACGCCATCCTCATCAAGGAGAACCACGTCCAGGCGGCGGGCGGCATTCGCGCCGCCCTGGAGCGGGCCATGGAGCTGGCCCCGGATCTGGAGATCGAGGTGGAGGTGGAGAACCTGGACGAACTCCGGGAGGCCTTGGCGGCCGGGGCCCATCGTATCCTGCTGGACAACTTCGACCTCGACGGCATGCGCGAGGCGGTGGCCGTCACCCACGGGCGGGCGCGCCTGGAGGCCTCCGGCGGGGTGGATCTGGGACGCCTGCGCGCCATCGCCGAGACCGGGGTGGACGACATCTCGGTGGGCGGCCTCACCAAGGACGTGCGGGCGGTGGATCTGTCCCTGGGGGTGGTGGCCTCCTGGGAGGAGTGAGGGGGCGGGAGACGGCCGGCGGGGTCCCGCCACATGCTTGGCCGGGTCCCCGGGGCCGCCCCCATCCTCCCTCCTCAGGCGACCGCCTCCAGGTCGCCCGCCTGCAACAGCCGCTCGGCGTCCAGCAGCACCACCATGCGCCGTTCCAGGCTGACCATGCCCTGGATGAAATCGGCCTTGATCCTGCCCCCGATGCGCGGGGGCGGACGCAGGTCTTCGGGATTCACGTCGATGACGTCCGAGACCCCGTCCACCACCAGGCCCAGGGTCTGGCCCCCCTCCACCCGCTCCGTGGCCACGACGATGACCACGGTGGTGGGCAGGTAGCGGGCCTCGCCGGTGGCGAAGCGGATCCGCAGATCCACGATGGGGACGATGTGACCGCGCAGTTCCAGCACGCCCTTGACGTAGGGCGGGCTGTCGGGGATGTGGCGGGTCTGGTCGTCCCAACCGCGGATCTCCTGGACCTTGAGGATATCGATGCCGTATTCCTCGTCACCGAGGGTGAAGCTGAGATACTGGCCGGCCAACGGGCTCGTGGTCTCGGTCAGGGCCTCTGCGGTATGCGTTGCCATGAGGGGGCTCCTGCGCTCAACTGACTTGGTGTTCGATCTGGCGCAGCAGGTCCACGATGCGCCGTGACAGGGGTTCGATCCGGGTATAGAGGCGTTCGGCCTCGTCCCTGTGGCCCTGATTCTTGAGGGCGACGATGCGTTTGACCAGGCCGTGCATCTCCTCGTGCAGGGGTTCGAGGACCGCCATGGCCTCCATTCCCCGATAGCGCTCGAAGGCGCCGAGGTCGTAGAGCCACTTGCCGAGCTGGCAGTCGCGATGGGACACGGCTTCCCTCTCGTCCATGCTCGTGGCGCCGTCGAGGAGGTCGCGCAGCTTGAGCTTCCAGGAGAGGTGGGCGGTGCGTACCGCGGCGAAGTCCACCTCTTCCTCTTCCTGGTCGTCGTCATCGGCGGGTTCGAGCTGGAAGCCGTGGACCAGGTGCTCCAGTTCCGCGGCCTTCTGGTCCAGTGACGCGGAGGTGGCGGAGATCTCCTCGGCCAGGGCGGCGTTCTGCTGGGTGCCCTCGTCGAGGCTGGTGACGGCCTGGTTGACCTGCTCGATGCCGGCGCTCTGCTCGGCGCTGGCGGCG
>JALSSC010000047.1 GCA_026984455.1 Chromatiaceae bacterium | reverse complement strand
CGCCGCCAGCGCCGAGCAGAGCGCCGGCATCGAGCAGGTCAACCAGGCCGTCACCAGCCTCGACGAGGGCACCCAGCAGAACGCCGCCCTGGCCGAGGAGATCTCCGCCACCTCCGCGTCACTGGACGACAAGGCGCGAGAGCTGGATCAACTGGTGGGCTTCTTCAAGGTGGACGACAGCGCGGAGGTCCATTCACCTGCCGCTCCCCAACCCCGTTCACCGGCACCGCGGCGGAGCCCTGCGGTAAAGAGGGCGTCCAAACCGATCAGCGCAACCACGGAAGAAAGCGACGAGTGGGAGGAATTCTGAGGCCCCGGACCGCTGTTGAGCCGGTCTCCCCCCGGCTGCCGGTGGCGAGCCGCAGGACCGCGGCGAGCCATCGCCGCAGCCCCGGGGGAGGGGCGGCCGTCGCTGCGGCAATTCATGCGCAACGGGTAGACGGTGCGCGTGCACCCACGGAGTGGGTCTGACTGGCCAGGGACAAAGGGGAGGCCGAAGCCCCCCCTGTACCCACAGTGCGTGGGTACCCGGAAGGCCGAACACCGCGCAGCGGGCCGTCGAAAACGAGGCAACCGGGAAATCGAATTTCCCGATTCCACGGTCGGGAAGGCCCAGGGAAGGGCTTCGTTCAGCATCCTGGCAGGCCGGCTCATCGCGCGGCGCGCAGCCGCGCCACCCGCCGGTGCATGATCCCGTAGTAGACCACGGGGATCACCACCAGAGTCAACAGGGTGGACACGAAGAGGCCGAAGATGAGCGACACCGCGAGTCCGGAGAAGATGGGGTCGTCGAGGATGAAGAAGGCCCCGCCCATGGCGGCCAGACCGGTGAGCAGAATGGGCTTGGCACGCACCGCGGCGGCGCGGATCACCGCCTCCTCGAAACCCAGGCCGCGGCGCAGCTCCTGATTGATGAAGTCCACCAGGAGGATGGAGTTGCGCACGATGATCCCGGCCAGGGCGATCATGCCGATCATCGAGGTGGCGGTGAACTGGGCGCCCAGGAGGGCATGGCCGGGGAGGATCCCGATCAGGGTCAGGGGGATGGGGGCCATGATCACCAGGGGGGTGAGATAGGAGCGGAACTGCCCCACCACCAACAGATAGATGAGGATCAGGCCCACCCCGTAGGCGATGCCCATGTCGCGGAAGGTCTCGTAGGTGACCTGCCATTCACCGTCCCACTTGAGGCTGAATTCGTAGGGGTCCTGGGGCTGGTCCAGGAACCACTGGGGCAATCCGCCCGAGGCCTCGAGACGCTCGTAGATGGCGAACAGGCCGTACAGGGGGCTGTCGGTCTCGCCGGCCATGTCCCCGGTGACATAGACCACGGGCAGCAGGTCCTTGTGCTGGATGGAATATTCGCGCTGGGTGTCGATCACCTCGACGATCTCGGACAGGGGCACCAGGCGCCCTCCCCGGCCACGCACGCGCAGGGCCAGGACCTGTTCCAGGTCGGACTTGTCGGCCTCGGCGTATTCCACCCGGATGGGTACGGCGTACTTGAGGTGGGCGCCGTGCAGAAAGCTCATGTCGTTGCCACCCAGGACCGTGCCCAGGGCCTCGCTCACCTCGGCCTGGGACACCCCCAGGCGCGCCGCCTTGGCCCGGTCCACGCGCACGATGACCTTGGCCCCGGGGTACTCCACGGAGTCGTCCACATCCACGATGTCGGGGGTGGACTCGAACACCTCGCGCACCCGCTGGGCGGTGCGGATCTGACCGGCGTAGTCGATGCCGTAGATCTCGGCCACCAGGGGCGAGAGCACCGGCGGCCCGGGCGGGACCTCCACCACCTTGAGATTGCCGCCGTGACGGCGGGCGATGGCCTGCAAGGGGGCCCGCACCGCCAGGGCGATCTCGTGGCTCTTGCGCCGGCGGTGGTGCTTGTCCACCAGATTGACCTGGATATCGCCCAGATTCGCCCCCCGGCGCAGATAGTACTGGCGCACCAGGCCATTGAAGCTGATGGGCGCCGAGGTGCCTGCGTAGACCTCGTAATCGGTCACCTCGGGCACCTGCCGCAGACGATCCGCCAGTTCCTCCAGGACCCGGGCGGTGCGCTCCAGGCTGGTCCCCTCGGGCATGTCCAACACCAGTTGAAACTCCGACTTGTTGTCGAAGGGCAGCATCTTGAGCACGACGCTGCGGTTCAGGGTCAGGGCCAGGGCGCCGGCGATGGCGACGAGGATCGCCACCAGCATCAGCCAACGGTTGATGCGGCCCCTGCGCGCGCGCAACAGGGGGGTCATCAGGCGATCGAACAGGTGCGCCAGGCCGGCCTCGCCCCTGGCCTCGGCATGGGCGTCGGTCTTGGGGTGCCTGTGCTCCAGGAGCCGATGGCTCATCCAGGGGGTGAAGACGAAGGCCACCGCCAGGGAGATGAACATGCCCATGGAGGCGTTGATGGGGATGGGACTCATGTAGGGCCCCATGAGACCACTGACGAAGGCCATGGGCAGGAGGGCGGCGATCACCGTGAAGGTGGCGAGGATGGTGGGACCGCCCACCTCGTCCACCGCCCGCGGGATGGCCTGTTTCAGGGTGACGTCGCCCAGGGCCATGTGGCGGTGGATGTTCTCCACCACGACGATGGCATCGTCCACCAGGATACCGATGGAGAAGATCAGGGCGAACAGGGAGACCCGGTTGAGGGTGAACCCCCAGGCCCAGGAGGCGAACAGGGTGATGGCCAAGGTCACCACCACCGCGGCGCCGACGATGACGGCCTCGCGCCAACCCACTGCGAACAGCACCAGGAGCACCACCGAGGCGGTGGCAAACAGCAACTTGTGGATCAGCTTCTCCGCCTTGGCGTCGGCGGTGGCCCCGTAGTTGCGGGTGACTGCCACCTCGACCCCCTCGGGGACGAAGGTGCCCTTCAACTGTTCGAAACGACGGATCACCCGATCGGCGATCTCCACGGCGTTGGTACCCGGCTTCTTGGCCACGGCGAGGGTCACCGCCGGATGGGCGCCGCCGTCGGGGAGGCCATCGTGGGCGGCCGGGCCGCTGCCGATCCAGACATATCGAGAGGGCGCCTCGGGGCCCTCGCTCACCGTGGCCACATCCCGCAGATAGACGGGCCGCCCCTCGTGCATCCCCACCACCAGTCCGGCCACCTGCCCGGCGGTGGTGAGGAAGGTGCCGGCCTGGACCGCGATCTCCCGGTCGTCGCGGACCACGGCCAGATCGTCACGCACCCGGTTGGCGCCCTGCAGGGCGCGGCGCAGATCGGCGATGGCGATGCCGTGACCGGACAGGGCCTGGGGGTCCAGACGCACCTTCACCACCCGCTCGGGGGCGCCGAGGGTATAGATGTCGCGGGTGCCGTGGACGCGCTTGAGTTCGGCCTCCACCGCATGGGCCACCTGGCCCAGTTCATAGGCGCCCGTATGCACGTCCCGCGACCACAGGGTCAGGGTGACGATGGGGACGTCGTCGATCCCCTTGGGCTTGATGATGGGTTGCCCCACACCCAGGTTGCGGGGCAGCCAGTCGCTCTTGGAGTAGATCTTGGAATAGAGGCGCACGATGGCGTCCTCACGCGCCTCGCCCACCTCGAACTGGACCGTGATCACCGCCATACCAGGCCGCGACACGGAATACACATGCTTGATCCCGTCGATCTCCGACAGGACCTGCTCCGCGGGGCTGGCGATGAGGTGCTCTATCTCGCTGGCGGTGGCCCCGGGAAAAGGAATGAAGACGTTGGCGAAGGTCACGTCGATCTGCGGCTCTTCCTCGCGCGGGGTCACCATGACCGCGAACAGGCCCACGAGCAGGCCGACGATGGCCAGCAACGGGGTGATCTGGGTGTCCTGAAAGCGCCGGGCGACGCGCCCGGCGAAGCCCAGCGGGGCGGTGGTCTCAGTCATGGGCCGGCTCCCGTCCCTGATGCTTCAGGGCGACCGTGGCCGCCACCGGGTCCAGGGCCACGCGCTCCCCGGGCTCCAGACCCGCGAGCACGGCGATGCGCTCCGCGTCCAGCCCATGCCCGAGACGCACCCGCCGGAAGTGCAGCCGTCCCTGGTCGTCCAGGACATAGACCCCGGTCACCTCGGAGCGATACGCCACCGCCTCGCGGGGAATGCTCAGTACCCGCTTCTCACCGGTGACGAAGGCCACCTTCACGAACATCCCCGGGAACAGCCCCTGCACGCCCTCGGGCAGGTCCAGGCGTACCCGGAAGGTGTTGGTGCTGAAATCCGCGAAGGGGAAGATGGTCATACGGCCGGCGGGGACCCAGCGACCGTCGGGCAGGAGGATACGTGCCTGGCGGTATTTGCGCACCTGGGCGATGAGCCCCTGGGGCACGTCCACCACCACACGCAGACGTTCCAGGGAGATCCCGGTCATGAGCGGGGTGCCGGGGCGGGCCATCTCCCCCGGCTCCACCTGGCGGCGGATCACGATCCCGGAATAGGGCGCCTTCACGCGGGTGTAACTCAGTTGTTCCTGGGCCTGGGCGAGGGCCGCCTGGGCGGCCTCGAAGCGCGCCCGGCGGGTCTTCAAGGCCGCCTCGGCCTGATCCATGGCGGCCTTGGAGGCCAACTTGCGCTTGAACAGGCTGCGGGTGCGCGCATGGTCCTGGCGGGCCTTCTGCAGTTCGGCCACCGCCTGCTTGAGTTCGGCCGCCGCCCGCTCCACCCGGGCGCGCTGCTCGGTGGCATCCAGGCGCACAATCAGCTGGCCCTTCTTCACCACGTCGTTCACGTCCACCAGGACATCTTTCACCTGGCCCTGGGTCTGGGCCGAGACGGTGGACTGCTTCACCGCCTCCACGGTGCCGTCCAGGCGGAACTCGCGGGCCACCTGAACGGTCTCGGCCGGCGCGGTCGCCAAGGGGGCCGCCAGGGCCCACAGGGGAAACAGCGCCAGCCACAGGAAAAGCTGCTCGACTCGCATCTTGAGTGCCTCGGGTTGAATATTAGTTCTTCATTATATTAGCGCAATGAATAATTTATTCAAGCCATTTTATGAAGCCTACCCCAGGGCCATCCCTTCTGCCACGCGCCCGGGGCTGATACCCTTCATACTGAACCCTGACCACTGGACAGCCCATGGATCCCAGCGCCCTCGCCCTCCACCGCCTGCGCAATCACCTCCAGGCCCTCCTGCTGGTCGCCTTCATGGGCCTCCTCTGCGCCTATCTGGCCCTGCTCCTCGGCGGCACCACCCTCGCCTGGATGACCCTGGTCCTGGTGGTCTTCGCCTACGCCCTCAACCCCGTGGCCTCGCCGCGCCTGGTGATGCGCCTCTACCGGGCGCGGCGCTTGTCGCCGGGCGAGGCCCCACAGATCCGTCACCTGCTCGCCCTGCTCAGCGAACGCGCCGGCCTGAAGCGTATCCCGGACCTCTACTACATCCCCAGCCAGCTGATGAACGCCTTCAGCACCGGCACGGAACGGAACGCCGCCATCGCCCTTTCGGACGCCCTGATCCGCCGCCTGAGCATCCCCGAACTGGCCGGGGTGCTGGCCCATGAGATCAGCCACATCGTCAACGGCGACACCCGGGTGATGGCCCTGGCCGACCTCACCGCCCGGGTCACGTCCCTGCTCTCCCTCACCGGTCAGTTCCTGTTGTTTCTGAACCTGCCCCTGCTCCTGGCGGGGGGCTACCATATCCCCTGGGTGCCGATCCTGGTCCTGGTGTTCGCCCCCACGCTGAGCGGTCTGATCCAGTTGGCCCTGTCACGCACCCGGGAATACGAGGCCGACCGTGGCGCCGTGGCCCTCACCGGCGACCCCGAGGCCCTGGCCTCGGCCCTGGTGAAGATGGAACAGCAGACCAGCCACCTGTTGGAGCAGTTGTTCCTGCCAGGCCAACGCATTCCGGAGCCCTCCCTGTTACGCACTCACCCGCGCACCGCGGACCGCATCCGCCGGCTGATGGAACTCCGGCACGGGCCGGCGCTCGACCTGACGGGTCTGACCAGGGCCCATCTGGCACAAGACGAGCCCCGGGCGCCGCGCTGGCACCGTTCGGGGCTCTGGTACTGATGGACAGCCTGAAGGAACTGGACCGGCGTCTGCTCGCCTTCGCCCGGGAACGGGACTGGGAGCCGTTCCATAATCCCAAGAACCTGGTCATGGCCCTGGCCGGGGAATGCGGCGAGTTGCTGGAGCACTTCCAGTGGCTCACCCCGGCGCAGAGCGCTCGGCTTTCACCGGAGAAGAAAGAGGCCGTGGCCCTGGAGATGGCCGACATCCTCATCTATCTGATCCGCCTGGGCGAACGCCTGGACATCGACTTGGTGGAGGCGGCCTGGCGCAAGATCGAAATCAACGAGAGGCGTTACCCGGCGGAGCGGGTACGGGGGGACGCGCGGCGGGCGGAAGAATATGACTGAACGGCCTGGGCAGCGAGGATGGCCGTCCGGCAACCACCCTGTCCGCTCTGCGCCCTGCCCACCCCGGTGCCCATAGGTCTCAATACATCCGGTGCCTGAACAGCCACCCCGCGGTGGCCAACGACAGGCCACCGATGATGGCCATGGGCCAGTATTGATCGAGCAGCAGGGCATAGCCGTCTCCCTCCAGGAACACCCCGCGCACGACGATGAGGAAGTAGCGCAACGGGTCCAGATAGGTGATCCACTGCACCACCTCGGGCATGTTGGCGATGGGGGTGGCGAAGCCGGAGAGGATCACCGCCGGGACCAGGAACAGGAAGGCGCCCAGCACCGCCTGCTGCTGGGTGACGGCGATGGCGGAGATCATCAGGCCGATGCCCACCGCCGAGAGCAGGAACAACGACAGTCCGGCATAGAGGGCGCCGGGATCGCCACGCAGGGGGATGCCGAACCAGAGCACCGCGAGGACGATGATGAAGGTGGCCTCCAGGGTGCCGATCACCATCCCCGGCAGGGCCTTGCCGATGAGGATCTCCACCGGCCGCAGGGGGGTGACCAGGAGTTGGTCGAAGGTCCCCTGCTCCCGCTCACGGGCCACCGAAAGGGCGGTGACCACCAGGGTCACCACCAGGGTCAGGAGGCCGACGATCCCAGGGATGATGAACCAGTGGGAATCGAGGTCGGCGTTGTACCAGGCGCGCATCTGCAACACCGCCGGCGGGGCGGGGCGCCCGTGGCGTGCCGCCCAGTCGCGGTTGAAGTCCAGGAGGATGGTGCGCAGATAGCTCAGGGCCAGCATGGCGGTATTGGAGTTGCGTCCGTCGAGGATCGCCTGCAAGGGGGCGGACGCCCCCCGCTGCAGATCGGCGCTGAAACGCGGCCCCAGGTGCAACACCAGCAGGACCGCCTTGTCGTCGATCAGGGGGGCGATCCCGGCCTCCCGGGTGAGCCGGGCCACCACCTCGAAGTGGGGCGAGCCGGCGACCCGGGCGATCAGCTCGCGGCCCGCGCCGCCGGCGTCCTCGTCGTAGATGGCCACGGGCACGTGGTTCAGGTCGAAGGTGGCCGCGTAACCGAAGACGATCAACTGGGCGATGGGCGGACCGATCAGGACGATGCGGCTGCGCGGGTCGCGCAACAGGGCCCGGAACTCCTTCAAGGCCAGGGCGAGGATGTGCCAGGGCATGACTACTCCAAACGTTTGTGGGCCTTGCGCCGCACCAGGGCCATGAGGACCGCCAGCATGAGGGCCATGGCTCCCATGTTGGCCCAGTACACCGGCCAGACGTCCCCGGCCAGGAACAGGCTCTGGAGGATGGCGACGAAGTAACGGGCCGGCACCACGTGGGTGAGGATCTGGATGGCCTGGGGCATGGAATGGATGTCGAAGATGAACCCGGAGAGGATGAAGGCGGGCAGAAAGGTGACCACGATGGCGATCTGCCCGGCCACGAACTGGTTCCTGGAGACGATGGAGATCAACAGGCCGACCGCCAGGGCCACCAGCATGAACAGGGCGCTGGCGGCACCCAGGGCCCACAGGGAACCGCGCAGGGGGACGTCGAACTGATACACCGCCAGGACCACGGTGAAGACCATGCCGCCCATGCCGAGCACGAAATAGGGCACCAGCTTGCCGACGATCACCTCGCGGATACGCAGCGGGGTCACCATCATCGCCTCCATGGTGCCCCGGTCCCACTCGCGGGCGACGACCATGGCCGTGAGCATGGAGCCGATGAGGGTCATGATGATGGCCACCAGCCCGGGCACCAGGAAGTCGCGGCTGATCAAGGCGGCATTGAACCAGACCCGATGGTGGAGGGCCACGGGCGGCGCCAGGGGCCGGCCGTGGGCCGCGGCATAGCGGCCCAGCCAGGCCAGCCAGGCGCCTTGCACGTAGCCCTCGGTGATGCGCGCCTGGTTGGCATCCACGCCGTTCGCCAGGACCGCGATGGGGGCCTCGCCGCCGCTCAGAAGGCGCCGGGCGAAGTCGTTGCGCAACCACAGGATGGCATCGATGCGACGCTCCGCCAGGGCCTGTCGGGCCTCCTGGATGCCACCAAAGCGCCGGGGGGCGAAGTACTCCGAGCGCTCGAAGGCGCCGGCGAGGCCAGCGGTGGCGGCGTCGGGCTGCTCGATCACCAGCCCCAGGGGGATGGCGCGGGCATCCAGGGAGACCCCGTAGCCGAACAGGAACAGCAACACCACCGGCAACACGAAGGCGATGGCGATGCTGGAAGGATCACGCATGATCTGTATGGATTCCTTACGGATCATGCCGCGCAGACGCATCCGGCCGCGGGCCGCGCGGCTCAGGTCGCTCGTCTTCTTCATGACGCGGCCTCCCGCCCCTGCACCAGGGCGATAAAGGCATCCTCCATGGTGGGTTCCGGATTCTCCACGGTGCGGGCGCGCTGGCGTATCTCGTAGGGACGGCCGGCGGCCAGGATCTCCCCTTCGGCCATGATCACCAGGCGGTCGCAATAGTTGGCCTCTTCCATGAAGTGGGTGGTGACCAGGGCCGTCACCCCGGCCTCGGCGAGGGCATTGGTGCGCGCCCAGAACTCGCGCCGGGCGAGCGGATCGACCCCCGAGGTGGGCTCGTCGAGAAACAGGATCTCCGGCTGGTGCATCAGGGCGGCGGCGAAGGCCAGGCGTTGCTTGTAGCCCAGGGGCAGGAGGCCGGCGTTGACATCCCGGTAGGCCCCCAGTTCGAAGCCCTCCAGGGCCCAGCGCAGGCGCTCGCGCCGGCGTTGGCGGCGCAGACCATAGGCGGCGGCGAAAAAGGCGAGATTCTGCATGACCGTGAGGTTGGCGTAGAGGGAGAATCGCTGGGCCATGTAGCCGATGCGCGCCCGTGCCTGCGCCCCGCTCCGGCGCAGATCGTGACCGGCCACCGCCAGCTCCCCGCCCGAGGCGGGCAGAAGCCCGCAGAGCATCCGGAAGGTGGTGGTCTTGCCGGCCCCGTTGGCGCCCAGCAGGCCGAAGATCTCCCCCCGCCGCACCCGGAAACTGATCCCTTTGACGGCGCGGAAGTCGCCGAAGCGGCGCTCCAGCCCCTCCACCCGGATCACCTCGTCGCCGGCGCTGCCGGAGACCTTCACCGTCACCTGCGGGGGCGGCCGGTGGTGGCCGTCGTGGTCCTTGAGACGAGCGATGAAGGCATCCTCGAAATCCGGCGGCACCGGTTGCAGGCGGGCCTCCGGGTGATCCGGCAGCAGGCGCGCCGGATCGGGCACGAAACCCGGGGCGGTGACGATGCGCACGCGGTCGCCGGCCACCAGGGCATCGACGATCCCCGCCACATCCGCCAGACGGGCCTGAAGGCGGCGCGCGGGGATCCCCTCCACACGCATCTCGAAGGTCCGCCCCGCCAGGGGCCCGCTGAACGCCGCCGGGGCCTCCTGTCCCAGCACCCGTCCCTGGTGGAGCAGGATCACCTCGGCGCAACGCGCCGCCTCGTCCAGGTAGGCGGTGCTCAGCAACACCGTCATGCCTGCCTCCCGTACCTGGGCATAGACGATCGCCCAGAGTTCCCGCCGGGAGACCGGGTCCACCCCCACCGTGGGTTCGTCCAGCAAGAGCAGACGCGGCGGCCGGACCAGGGTGCAGGCCAGCCCCAGTTTCTGCTTCATGCCCCCCGAGAGGCGCCCCGCGAGGCGCCGGGTGAAGGGGGCCAGACCGGTCATCCGCATGAGTTCGTCATAGCGGGCCCGGCGCGCCGCCCGCGGCACGCCCTGGAGGTCGGCGTAGAGGTCCAGGTTCTCCTGCACGCTCAGGTCCTCGTAGAGACCGAAGCGCTGCGGCATATAGCCGACCGCCGACTGCACCGCCAGGGGGTCCTCGGCCACGTCGATCCCCAGCACCTCGATCCGCCCCGCATCGGGGCCCAGGATGCCGGCGGCCAGGCGCATGAGGGTGGTCTTGCCGGCCCCGTCGGGACCGATCAGACCGGTGACCCGGCCGGGCCGGACCGCAATGCTCACCCCGTCCAGGGCCGATACGCGGCGTCCCCCACGGGTGAAACCCTTGCGCACCCCGTCCAGGGTGAGGGCGGCGGCCGCCACCTCAGTCGCCGCAGGGACGCGGGGCGCCGGGGGTGGGGTTCGCCTGCCGCAGGTCGATGACGACGCTGGCCGGCATCCCCAAACGCAACTCCCCGTGGGGATTGCAGGCGAAGACCCGGACCTGGTAGACCAGGCGGGTGCGCAGTTCCGGCGTCTCCACGTTCTTGGGGGTGAACTCGGCGGTGGGCGAGATGAAACCCACCCAGCCCGGATAGGGCTTGCCGGGATAGCTGTCACTGAGGATCTGCGCCCGCATCCCCGGCTTCACCCGACCCAGCATGGGCTCCGGCAGATAGGCGCGCACCCACACCGGATCGGTGAAGGCCAGGGTCAGGACCGGGGTCTGGGGAGTGGCCATATCGCCGGGTTCGAGGATACGGTCACGAATGATCCCCTCCGCCGGGGCGTGCAACTCGGCATCGGCGAGATGCTGGCGGGCCAGGGCCAGGGCCGCCTTACGGGCCGCCAGTTCGGCCCGGGCGGCGGCGATGTCCTCCTTGCGGGGACCGGCCAGGAGCAGGCGCAGGGCCGCCCGGGCGGCCTCCACCTGGGCCTGGGCGCTATCGGCCTTGGCGCGCGCGTTCTCCACCTCCTCGGGAGAGGCGAGCCGCTTGTCCACCAGCCGCCGCAGGCGCTGCCAGCTATCGTGAGCGGCCTTGGCACGGGCCTCGGCCGCGGCCAGATCCGCGCGCCCCTTGTCGATCTCCTCCGGACGCGAGCCCGCCTCCAGCTTGGCCAGCACCTGCCGCTGGGCCTCCAGGCGGGCGGCGGCCCGGTCCACCTCGGCCTGGAGCAATTCCCGGTGCAGGGTGGCCAGGAGTTGGCCCCGGGCCACCCGGTCGCCCTCTTCCACCAGGATCCGGTCGATGTGCTCGGAGCCATTGAAACTGAGCCGGGCCTCGCGGATGTCCACGTTGCCATAGAGGTTCAGCCGGTTCACCGGCCCCTCCTGACGATGGCTCCACCATGCATAGTAACCGCCACCCCCAGCGAGGATCAGGAGCAGGAGGATCACCAGGAGCAGGGGTTTCTTCTTATGCATGGGCGCACCTGAGTAACGGTGGGTTGGTGGAAAGGGTCATCCTACAGGGTGACCGAGGGGCTGTACTATACCCGCCGAACATGGATCTTCGGTTGCCGGAACCGCCCGGCGTTCAGGGCCACAGGGCCCCCAGCGGGAAGGACACCGCCGCAAACGGCGGCTGGCGCACCTCCGCCTCCCCCGCCAGGGTGGCCAGGAGCGTCCAGTGACCGCCCTTGCCGAGGGCATAGACCTCCAGGGTGCGCGGATCGGGATCCACCAGCCACAGGTGGGAGACCCCCTCGCGGGCATAGACGGGCATCTTCAGCGCCCGGTCCACCCGCGCCGTGGACGGCGACAGGACCTCGCAGACCCAGTCCGGGGCCTGCTCGAACCAGGCCGTCTCCGGCAGCGCCGGCATCCGTTCCCGCCGCCACCCGGCCAAGTCCGGGACCAGGATGTCGGACCCCAGATGCAGTTCCGGCTCGTCCAGGATCCACCAGCCGCCGGGACCGCCCCGCCCACCCTGGAAGGGCCCCCACAACTCGCCCCCCACCCCCGAGGCCGCCATGGCGTGACGTGGCGCGGGCCGGGGATGGGTGTACAACTGGCCGCTGACGATCTCCCCCACCAGATGCTCCGGCAGGTCCAGGATGTCGTCGTAGGTGGCGAAACGTTCGGCGGGCAGGGACATGGCCGGGCGATTCCTTGGGCAGGCATGGATTTGGGCAAGTATATACCCGTCGCACGTGAATGTTTCGCTACTGCGGCCGCCCCTCGCACCCCTGGGCGGTGTTGCGAAAGCTCGCCATAGTCCCTGCTATGACTCGCTTCCGCGCCTTGCCCAGGGGCACGAGGAACACCCTCGAAAAACGAAATATTCACGTGCGACGGGTGTACCTGTCGCACATGGGTTTTCCATCCTCAGAGCCTGTCGATCATCTGCCGAAGCTCCTGGCGCACGCCTGTGTAGGCCGCCCGGTGCTGGAGGTCCTTGCGGATCCCATCAATGGCGCCCGCCACCCGGTCGATCTCGTCCTGATCGGCCTGGCCGAGATGGGCGTCCGCCTTGGCCTGCTGTAGATCCCGAAGCGCGTCGTCCAGGGCCTTGAAGATGTCTTGTGGGTCACTCTGGGCATAGAACTCCAGGTTCTCCGCAAAGGCGATGTGCTGCTTGGCCTCGATCAGCGCCGCCCGGGCGGTGGTGGTGGAACGGTGCTTGGCCCAACCCATGGAGGCCTTTTCCACCTCGCGCTCCGCCAGGGCGACGGTGCGATCCCACATTCCCTCGATCGCGTTCGCGGTCTCCTTGCCACCGGCTGATACCTTGCCCTCGATATTGCCGATGGCCTTCTGTATTCGTGCAGCCTCCCGACGGGTGAGTTCGTCACCGCCCTTGACGGCCCGGTTCAGCTGCGCCTTCGCCGCGGCGAGGTCCTGCTTTACCAGGTCGTACTTCTTGGCCGCGAAGTCCTTGGTCGCCTGCCCGAGACTGTCACGGGCTGCGGCCATGGGGGCCTCGATGGCTACGGAGATGAACTGGACACCCTCCTGGGCAGTGGCCAGGGCCCGGTCCGCCCTCTTGGTATCCTTGTCTACAAGGGCTTCTCGGGCGGCGATCACCTGCTGCTCGGTGGCCGCCAATGGCAGATCCACCTCGGTATAGAGGAGGGCATCTTGCAACACATCCAAGCCCTTGGCCGCGGACGGCTTCTTCCCCTTCTGCATGGCCTTGACGTGTTGGCGCAGCTTTTCCACCGGTACCAGATCCTCGATATCGGTCAGGGCCGCCTCGATAGGGATGAGATCGACCGCTACCTGGTGGGTATTCTTATAGTCCAGGTGTTTCTTGTCGACCCAGATATGGTCGGTCACCTGAGTGGTGGGTCGCGCGGCCTTGATAATCTCGATCAGATCCTTGGCCTTGGCCAGCTCGGCGGTAGCGCGGTCCGGTTTATGGTCGTGAATGGCCGCCCGGGCAGCGCCAATGTGCTGCAAGACCCGCGCTGCGGCACGGGAAAGGATGGCCTCTTCCTGTGGGGTGACGTTGCGTCCGGGAGCCATACTCACATCCTCATGGAGAGGATCCGTGGCTGCCCCCGCCGTGGGCAGGTAGACGGCGGAGACCCCGAGCAATGCGGAGATCATCAGGGATGTGAGTTTGCGTATCGGGCGGTTCATATTGGAATGCTCCATGTTGTTGTCGACGCTCAAGATGGGATCGGGAAGGCTCCTAGTCTTTCATCGCAACCCGGGTCTCTCGACCCCCCCAGAGAACACAGTCAGTCAGGGAAATGACACCCTGTATCATCCTGCTCGTGCTCAGTAGGGGAGACCGGTTGGATCGGGATTCGTTTCACAGCGGGGACCACAAGGTATGCAACCCGTCACAAAGGTGACACCCTGGGTCGTCCTGCCCGCCTCACGGTGGAATACCCATTGGATAGCGATTCGTCCCCCGGTAGGATGAGGCGTAAGGCCTGCCACTGCCACTCAACAATCTCCCATGCCCCAATACCCTACCCTTGCCTCCGCCCTCCTGAGCACCATCGGTTTGATGGGCGCCTGCGGGGCCGCCAACGGTGTCGAGCCGGGCACCACTGCCGGACGCCCGGACGCTTGGCGACTCAACAGCCTGGAAACGGAGGCCCGGGATGGTCGTCCCGATGCCGAGGTGGAATTGGGAGACCTGTACGAAGAGGGCCGGATCGATGCCCTGCCGGATCCACTGAACGCGGCACGCTGGTATCTGGATGCCGCCGAACAGGGTGATCCCAGGGCTTGGCGCCCCCTGGGCGAGCTGTATCTGAACGGTGGCGGCGGTATCGACCGGGACTTCGTGAAGGCCAGACACTGGCTGCTGCGCGCCGCGGGACGAAACGATGCCCGTGCCCAGTACGACCTGGGGCGGATCTTTGCCGAGGGTCTGGGGGTGGCCCCCGACTGGCCCGAGGCGCGTTACTGGTTCGAACGGGCGCTCCACAATGGCAACCGCGACGCCGCCCGTTATCTAGGGGTACCGCTCCCCCCGAATCCTTCGACCAGGAAATGACGACCGCCAACGCTTGAAACTTGGGCTGCGAGCACTGGTCGGAACCCGCGATGCACACGACAACGACAAGAATGGAACTATGGCCGGTGGCGGCCCTCGCCCGTCAGGCCGAAGCCTTGCTCTCACACGAAGCCCGGTGCCTGCGGGAAAAGGCCTCGCGCAGCCCTTGAAGACGGCTGCGATTGCATCCATTCCCCGAAGAACCCGACACCCCTCATCGAAGGACACCAGACATGACCGACACCCCTCCTGATGCCGACGCCACCTACCAGGGTCTCAGCTCGGCCGAGGCCGCTGCCCGCCTGCAACGTTATGGCCCCAACGCCCTGGAGGAGAAGCACGTCTCACCCTTGCGGCGCCTGCTCGGCTACTTCTGGGGGCCCATTCCCTGGATGATCGAGGTGGCCGCGGTCCTCTCGGCCGTGGTCCAGCACTGGCCCGATTTCTGGATCATCGTCGCCTTGCTGATCTTCAATGCCGGGGTGGGCTTCTGGCAGGAATACACCGCCGGCAACGCGGTCGAGGCCCTGAAGAAACAGCTCGCCCGCCATGCCCGGGTGTTGCGCGACGGCCGCTGGCGGGAGATCGACGCCCAGGGCCTGGTGCCCGGCGACATCATCCGGGTACGCCTGGGCGACCTGGTGCCGGCGGACGTGAAGCTCATCGAGGGCGACTACCTGAGCCTGGACCAGTCGGCCCTCACCGGCGAGTCCCTGCCGGTGAACAAGACGGTGGGCGACGCCGCCTTCTCGGGCACCGTGGTGAAACAGGGGGAGATGGTGGCGGAGGTGACCGCCACCGGGGCCGCCACCCGTTTCGGCCAGACCGCCGGTCTGGTGCAACAGGCCAGCACCGTGTCCCACTTCCAGAAGGCGGTGCTCACCATCGGCGACTATCTCATCTATGTGAGCCTGGGGCTGGTGGCCCTGCTGATCCTGCAACAGCTCCACCACGGCACGAACTGGCTGGAACTGGTCCAGTTCGCCCTGATCCTCACCGTGGCCTCCATCCCCGTGGCCATGCCGGCGGTCCTGTCCATGACCATGGCCGTGGGCGCCGCGGCCCTCTCCAAGCTCAAGGCCATCGTCACCCGCCTGGAGTCCATCGAGGAGATGGCGAGCATGGACGTGCTCTGTTCGGACAAGACCGGCACCCTGACCCAGAACCGCCTGACCCTGGGCGAGGTGGAGGTCTTCCAGGCCCAGGACGTGCAGACGGTGCTACATGCCGCCGCCCTCGCCTCCAAGGCCGAGGACCGGGACGCCATCGACCAGGCGGTACTCGAAGGGGTCGCCGACCCCAAGACCCTGGAGGATTGGCGGCAGACCGCCTTCGTGCCTTTCGACCCGGTGCGCAAACGCACCGAGGCCACGGTACAGGGCCCCCATGGCGAGGCCTGGCAGGTCACCAAGGGCGCCCCTCAGGTCATCATGGAGCTGGCCGCCCTGAGCGACGCGGAACGTCGCCGTGCCCAACAGGTGGTGGATGCCTTCGCCGCCCAGGGCTATCGGGCCCTGGGGGTGGCGCGCAAGGCCGCCGCTGACCCGCAATGGCAGTTCCTGGGCATTCTCTCCCTGTTCGATCCGCCGCGGGAGGACTCCGCCGAGACCATCGCCCATGCCCAGGCCTACGGGGTGCGGGTGAAGATGGTCACCGGCGACAACCTGGCCATCGCCCGCCAGATCTCCACCCGGCTGGGGCTGGGACAACACATCGTCCCGGCCGGCGACCTACCCCTGGACAAGGACGGCAGGACCGCCGCGGTGGACGGCCGGCGGGTGGAACAGGCCGACGGCTTCGCCGAGGTCTTCCCCGAGCACAAGTTCGCTATCGTCAAGCTCCTCCAGGCGCGCGGCCACATCACCGGCATGACCGGCGACGGGGTCAACGACGCCCCGGCCCTCAAACAGGCCGACGTGGGTATCGCCGTGAGCGGGGCCACCGACGCCGCCCGCGCCGCCGCCGACCTGGTCCTCACCGCCCCGGGCCTGGCGGTGATCGTGCGCGCCATCGAGGAGGCACGGCGGATCTTCGAGCGCATGAACGCCTATGCGGTGTATCGCATCAGCGAGACTATCCGCATCATGTTCTTCGTGGTCCTGGCCATGGTCTTCTTCGGCTTCTATCCCATCACCGCCATCATGATCATCCTCCTGGCCTTCTTCAACGACGTGCCCATCATGACCATCGCCTACGACCGCACCGGGCTGTCCAAGCGCCCGGTGCGCTGGAACATGCGCGAGGTCATCACCGTGGCCACGGCCATGGGCATCGTCGGGGTGGTGGGCAGCTTCGGCATGCTCCTGATCGCCCTGGACTGGCTGCATCTGGACATCCCCCAGATCCAGACCTATGTCTTCCTCAAGATGGCGGTCGCGGGCCACCTGGTGCTGTTCGTGGCCCGCACCCGGGGGCATTTCTGGGAGCGGCCCTGGCCGGCCCCCATCATGATCTGGTCGGCGGTCGTCACCAAGGTCGCCGCCACCCTGGTGGCCGCCTACGGCTTCGGCCTCATCACCCCCATCACCTGGCCGGAGATCGCCCTGATCTGGGCCTATTCCCTCACCTCGGCCTTCGTCACCGACGTGGTCAAGGTGCAGGTCTACCGCCAGTTGCGAAACCGGGTGGCGCGTCATCGCCACTTCCTCACCCGCCTCACCCGGCCCTTGCAGGCCTATGTGCGCATGCGGAGGATGCACCATGAGTGACCCTGCCTTCGGCGAACGCTTCCGGGTACGGCCCGGTGAGCGCCTGCGCCTCGCCGACCACGACCCGGCCTACAAGGGCAGACACACCGACAAGGAAGAGGCCCGGGAGGAGACCGCGCACTACGCCCGGCGTCTGCGCGAACTCCAATACCTGCTCTATGCCGAGGGCCGGCACGGCCTGCTGATCTGTCTCCAGGCCCTGGACGCCGGCGGCAAGGACGGCACCATCCGCCACGTGCTCGGCTACATGAACCCCCAGGGCTGCCGGGTCCAGGCCTTCAAGGTCCCCACCCCGGAGGAGGCCGCCCACGACTTCCTCTGGCGCGCCCACCGCGCCACCCCCGGGCGGGGCGAGGTGGTGATCTTCAACCGTTCCCATTACGAGGACGTGCTGGTGGTGCGGGTCCACGAGTGGGTGCCCAAGCGGGTCTGGAAGGGACGTTACGCACGTATCAACGAGTTCGAGGCCCTGCTCGCCGAGAACGGCACGCGCATCCTCAAGTTCTTTCTCCACATCAGCCCCGAGGAACAGTTGCGACGCTTCGAGAGACGCCTGGAGGACCCTCGAAAACAGTGGAAGATCAGCGAGGCCGACTATGCCGAACGGCCTTACTGGGACGCCTACCAGGCCGCCTACGAGGAGGCCCTGACGCGCTGCAGCACCAAGCAGGCCCCGTGGTACGTCATCCCCGCCGATCACAAGTGGTTCCGCAACCTCGCCGTCTCCAAGATCGTGGTGGACCATCTGGAGGCCCTGGACATGCGCCTGCCCGAACCGCGGGTGGATCTGGACGAGATCCGGCGCAAGTACCACCAAGTTGCGAAGGCCGATCCTGAATAGAAACCCCATCACGACCAACAATGGGGCCGTGTGACCCTCTCCGCAACAGCGAAGGGGCCGGCCTAGGCCATCCCTTACCCACTCGCAGACCGTTGACAAATATAGGTTTTCATGGGCTGCGTGCGGTACTGGGGATGTCCCGCCCTGTTCGAAGTCCGACTGCTGGAAACAATCCCTACCCCCTTGCCTCTGTCCCCGGTCCGCCCCCGAATGGGGATCCTCGCGGCCGCAGGCCGTGGCGATGCCACCGTCGAGGTGATGAGCGGTGGCGAGGCCGTCACCATGTCTGCGCTGAGGAAAAGATCCCTCGCCCCTTGTGGGAGACAGTTGGAGCAAGGCGGAGCCAAAACCCAGAGCACGCGCCTGGCGCGATAAAGTTTCCCGTTCATCATCCGCTAAGCGTATGACTGACCGAGGAGAGCGTCCATGTTGGCATATGAGGAAAAACGCGGTTTCATCCGCATGGCCGTCCAATGTCCGGCCCACTACCGACTGTCCGGGGCCAGTGCCACGGCCCCGGCGGTGGCCGAGGACCTGAGCGGCAACGGTATCGCCCTGCTCACCGAACAGGCCATCACCCCGGGAACGGGCCTGCGCATCGAGGTCCTGCCGGCCAAGTCCATCACCCCACCGCTCGCGGCCGAGGCCCGGGTGGTGCGTTGCGATCCCCTGGGCGAGGGTCGCTACCGGATCGCGTGCGCCCTGGAGCGGGTACTGCCCGAGAGCGAGATCGGGCCGGGGTTCCCCTAGCCCGAATACTGCAGTGTGCCGTGCAAAGGCACGGTTCCTCAGCGAGTGAGATTCCCGCCCGGCAAGAGTCGCTCCAGCCGATAGCAACCGGAGCGACCGTGGAGGTGGTTGTCCCATACCCTGTGATGATGTTCCCCAAAGGAGCCATCCCCTGTTCCGGGCCAGGGAGGTATTGGAGGCCCTGGTCGCCGCCCGGGAAGGGCTGGATGCCTCGGCCATGCGCCACCCATCCAGGCGCTCACGCAATGGCAGGCCAGGCGCCCCGATCTCTGGTCTTTACACGGACTGGAACGACGTCAGATCCCATACCCGTCGCATCAGTGAAAGTCCCGCGAGCGGCTCTGCAGTCCGCCCAGCAGTCTGGAGTAATCCACCAGCCGGCGGGCGATCACATGGGTCACCCCCGACTGCCGTTGCAGTTCGCCCACCGCGCCCAGCAGGCGGGCCCCCAACAGGATACGACGCTGGCGTTCCGCCAGGGCCTTCCATATCACCAGATTCACCTGCCCAGTCTCGTCCTCCAAGGTCACGAAGGTCACCCCCTTGGCCGCCCCCGGCCGCTGGCGGGTGACCACCAGGCCCGCCACCCGCACCCAGGTACCGTCCGCCCGGGATGCCAGGCCGCTTGCCTGGAGCAGGCCACGACGCTCGAGCCGGGGGCGCAGCAGCTTCAGGGGATGAGGCCCCAGAGTCAGGCCCAAGCAGGCATAGTCCCGCAACACCCGTTCCCCCGGGGTCGGCAGCGGCAGCCTCGGAGGCTCGGGATCCCGTTCTCGGCCCGCATCTGCAAACAAGGGGGGGAGAGGCTCGCTCCCCAGCACCTCCCAGAGGGCAGCATGACGATGGCCGGCGAGATCGGCCAGGGTATCGGCCTCGGCCAGGGCCTCCAGGACCGCCCGGTCGAGGCCGGCGCGTGCGGCCAGATCGGCCACCGAGGTGAACGGCCGTTGCGCCCGCGCGGTCTCGATGCGCTCCGCTGCGGCGCGGCCCAGGCCCTTGACCAGCTCCAGCCCCAGCCGCAACGCTGGCGCAGGGCCTGAGCCGGCCTCCAGGCGACACGCCCAGCCACTGGCCGTTACGCGCACCGGACGCACCTCCACGCCCAGGCGCCGGGCCTCGGCCAGAAGCTGCGCCGGGGCATAGAAGCCCATCGGTTGGCTGTCTATCAAGGCCGCGAAGAAGGCCGCGGGATAGTGATGCTTGAGCCAGGCCGAAGACCAGGCGATGAGGGCGAAACCCGCGGCGTGGGACTCCGGAAACCCATATTCCCCGAAACCCAGGATCTGCCGATAGAGGCGGCGGGCATATTCCTCATCGTAACCCCGCATGCACATGCCTTCGATCAACTGCCTCTCGAACCGCTCCAGGGTACCGCGCCGCCGCCAGGCCGCGATCGAGCGGCGCAGCTGGTCGGCCTCGCCCGCGCTGAAGCCCGCGGCCACCATCGCCATCTTGATGACCTGCTCCTGGAAGATGGGCACCCCCAGGGTCCGGCCCAGGACCTCACGCACCTCCGCCGAAGGATAGGTGACCGCCTCCAGACCTTGCCGCCGGCGCAGATAGGGATGCACCATGTCCCCCTGAATGGGACCTGGACGGACGATGGCCACCTCGATCACCAGGTCGTAGAAGCTCGCCGGCCTGAGCCGGGGCAACATGCTCATCTGCGCGCGCGACTCGATCTGAAAGACCCCCACCGTCTCCGCCCGCTGGATCATGGCGTAGACGGCCGGGTCCTCCGCGGGAATATCCGCCATCTTCAGGGCCTGGGCACCCGCCCATCCATGCCAGGCATTGACCAGATCGAGACAACGGCGGATGGCGGTGAGCATGCCCAGGGCGAGGCAATCCACCTTGAGGATGCCCAGGGCATCGAGGTCGTCCTTGTCCCATTGAATCAGGGTACGCTGCGGCATGGCCGCATTCTCGATAGGGACCAGGGTATCCAAGGGGTCGCGCGAGATCACCATCCCCCCCACGTGCTGGGAGAGATGGCGGGGAAAGCCCAAGACCTCCCGGACCAGTTCGAGACAGCGCCGGAGCCGGGGGTGGTTGGGATCGAGTCCCGCCTCCAACAGACGATCCACCGGGATCTCACTCCCATCCCACCAGGCGATGGAGCGGCTCAAGCGATCCACCTGTCCCGCGGGCAGCCCCAGGGCGGGGCCCAGGTCACGGATGGCGCTGCGCGGCCGGTAACGAATCAGGGTGGCGGTGAGGGCGGCATGATCCCGTCCGTAACGCCTGTAGATGTACTGCAATACCTCCTCGCGCCGGTGGTGCTCGAAGTCCACGTCGATATCGGGGGGTTCACCCCGTTCGCGCGATATGAATCGCTCGAAGAGCATCTCCATGCGGGACGGATCCACCTCGGTGATCCCCAGGCAGTAGCACACCGCCGAGTTGGCCGCGGAACCCCGTCCCTGACAGAGGATGCCTCGTCCACGTGCGAAACGGACGATGTCGTAGACGGTGAGAAAATAGGCCTCGTAGCCCAGCTCGGCGATGAGGGCGAGTTCCTTTTCCAGCAACGGCGGAACCTTTGGCGGGGCACCGTCAGGCCAACGCCGCCGCATCCCCTCCAGGGTCAGGGTGCGGAGCCGCTGGGTCGGCGTCTCCCCGGCAGGGACCAGCGCCGTGGGATAGCGATACCGCAACTGATCGAGGCCGAAGCGGCAACGTTCGGCCACCCGCAGGGTCTCCTTCAGGAGTTCCGGTGGATAGATCCGGGCGAGGACCTCGCGGCGACGCAGATGGGCCTCGGCGTTGGCCTCCAGGAGATAGCCGAGTTCCGCCAGCGGACGGCGATGGCGCACCGCGGTGAGGGTATCCAGGAGTGGCTTGCGGTCGGCGGAATGCATACGTACCCCGTTCGCGGCCACCAGGCGCAGCCGGAGCCCGGAGGTCAGACCACGGCAGTAGTCCAGCCAGGCCCGATCACGGCCCCGCCGCCTCAGACCGAGGCCCAACCAGCAACGGTCCGCAAAGATCCCGGCCAGCCAAGCCCCCTCGTCCGTATCGACCGGTTTCCCGCGGGGCAACCAGAGGGCCAGGCAACCCGCGGTCTCTATGTCCTCCAGGTCCGCGCGAGTGAGTGCGCAGCGTCCCTTGGGCGCCCTGCGGCGCCCACGTGTGAGGAGACGGCAGAGATTGGCCCAGCCCACCCTATCCTCCACCAGGAGGACGCAACGGGGGCCGTCGATGAGCCTGAGTTCGGCCCCCAGGATGAGATGCAGGCCCACCGCCTTGGCCGCTCGATGGGCCCGTACCACACCACCGAGCGAGGCCTGGTCGGTGAGGGCCAGAGCGGCATAGCCCAGGGCCCGGGCACGCTCCACCAGCTCCTCTGGGTGCGAGGCCGCCTCCAGGAAGCTGTGATTGGAGAGGCAGTGCAGTTCGGCGAAGGCAGGCATGGCCATGGCCGAAACTGTATATATTTACAGTCTCAATGCAAGCCCCAGAGGTATGCCCGTTGCAAGTAGATATACCCGTCGGGGTATATTGCCCTCTTCCGGTCCCTAACGGCTCAGCTGCCGGGCGGACTTCGTGCTGGGTGAAGAATGCGTGGCATGCGGAAGCCAGTGTGGATCTGCGCTCCAAGGGGTCGACGGCCAGGGCGCGAAGCGCGGCGGCTTTCATGCCAATGGAGTGTAGCGAAGCGGAACTCAACGGCTGGGCCGATACCGGCCTCTTGCCGCAGGGCCCACGGCGTGGACCCGGGCCCTGATGGGAATGCGCCCGCGCCGGTGCCTCATCGGAAAAGCGGTATTGACGAGCGCGGTAGGTTCACCAACGCCCCTTGCCCACACCCGGTGCAACGTCAATATTGCCTGCTGTTCCAGGTCTCTTGCCCCGACAACGCGCATGTTTGGCCCGCTCACCGCCTCGCAGACCGCCTCCGCATCATTGCCGTCCTTCTTGTCGTCCTTGCGGTACGGCACGGCAGATCGCGGCGCCACGAGCCCCACCTCATGCCCCGGCCCGCGAAGTTCGCCGGCCCATTAGTGGGTGTGCCCACAGGCCTCCATGCCGGTCAGACCGGGCGGCAGCTGGGCCAACAGGCGTTCGTGTCCCGTCTGCAAACGGCCTTGTCGATCCGGCTCTCTTCTGCCCTGTCCACACCGTCTGCCTGGGAAACTCTTTGCCCAATCGATGCTGATACGTTTTACTGAAAGAGCCCCTCCCTGGGGTTGTGCCACCGCGGAACCGGGACATGCGATTTCCCGGTTCCTGCATTCTTGACGCCCTGGCTAATGCACCAGAAAGAGTTCCTTCACCACCGCGGCGCCCGGCAGCCATCCCACAGAGAACACCACCAGGGGGGTGAGGATGCGCCCCAGCAGACCGCTGACCAGAAGGGCCACCAGAATGATGAGACCGTAGGGTTCCAGGCGGCCATAGGCGTAGGCCATACGGGGTGGGAGCAGGGCGGCGAGGATGCGTCCCCCATCCAGGGGCGGCAGGGGCACCAGGTTGAGCACCATGAGCACCACGTTGATGAGGACCCCCGCGGCACCCATGTAGACCAGCGGCAGGGCGACCCACTGGAGACTGCCCCAGAGCAGCAGGCCCAGGTCGATGGCCAGGCCCCAGAGAACGGCCATCAGGCCGTTGGCCAGGGGCCCGGCGAGGGCCACCAGACCGGTGTCACGCCTGGGGCTGCGCAGATTGCGCCAGTCGATGGGCACGGGCTTGGCCCAGCCGAAGACGAAGCCGGTGAGAAGCCAGGTGGCCAGGGGCACCACGAGGGTGCCCACGGGGTCGATGTGCCTGAAGGGGTTCAGGGTCACCCGGCCCAGCATAAGGGCCGTGCGGTCGCCCAGGCGGCTGGCGGTCCAGCCGTGGGCGGCCTCGTGGGCGGTGATGGCGAACAGCCCGGGGATCAGGATCACCGCGATCTGCTGGACGGTATTGATGCCTTGCATGGGCTCAGCCGATGGATTCCAGGCCGTTCAGGTAGGGCCTCAAGACCTCCGGTACGCCGATGGAACCGTCCTCGCGCTGATAGTTCTCCATCACCGCCACCAGGGTGCGGCCCACCGCCAGGCCGGAACCGTTGAGGGTATGCACCAGCTCGGGCCTGCCGGTCCCGGGGTTGCGCCAGCGGGCCTGCATGCGCCGGGCCTGGAAGGCCTCGAAGTTGGAGCAGGAGGAGATCTCGCGGTATCTCCCCTGCCCCGGCAACCACACCTCCAGGTCGTAGGTCTTGGCCGCGGAGAAACCCAGGTCACCGGCACACAGGGCCACCACCCGATAGGCCAGGCCGAGACGTTGCAGCACCTGTTCGGCATGGCCGGTGAGGGTCTCCAGGGCGGCGTAGGATTCGCCGGGGCGCACCACCTGCACCAACTCCACCTTCTCGAACTGGTGCTGGCGGATGATCCCCCGGGTGTCCTTGCCGTGGGCCCCCGCCTCGCTGCGGAAACAGGGGGTGTGGGCGACCCACCGACGCGGCATATCGCCATCGGCCAGGATCTCCCCGCGCACCAGGTTGGTCACCGGGACCTCGGCGGTAGGGATGAGGTAGTAGGTGCGCTCGCCCTCGGCCTTGAACAGGTCCTCCTCGAACTTGGGCAACTGACCGGTACCGCGCAGGCTGTCGGCGTTCACCAGGTAGGGCACATAGACCTCGGTATAGCCATGCTCGCGGGTGTGCAGGTCGAGCATAAACTGGATCAGGGCCCGTTGCAGCCGCGCCAGGGGGCCGTTCAGGGTAACGAACCGGGCCCCGGCAATGCGCGCCGCGGCGGCGAAGTCCATGTACCCGAGGGCCTCGCCCAGGGCCACGTGATCGCGCGGCTCGAAGGCGAATGCCGGGGGCTCGCCCCAACGCCGGATCTCCTCGTTGTCCTGTTCGGAAGCGCCCTCGGGCACCGAGGCATCGGGCAGATTGGGGATCTCCATGAGAAAGGCGTTCAGTTCCCGCTGAACCCCCTCCAGTGCCCTCTTCTCGGCATCCAGGCGATCACCCAGGGCTGCCACCTCGGCCAGCAGGGGGGCGATATCCTCACCCCGGGCCTTGGCCCGGCCAATGGACTTCGAGTGGGTGTTACGGCGTGCCTGGAGTTCCTGCACCGAGACCTGAAGGGCCTTGCGCCGCTCTTCCAGGACCGTAAGGCGCCCCAGGTCCAGGCGGTAACCGCGGCGCGCCAGGAGCCCGGCGACGGCCTCGGGCTCGGTACGTAAGCGTCTCGGGTCCAGCATCAGTCTTCCCGGATGTTGAGCTGGGCGGGCCAGGTCACCACATGGCCCTCGCCCACGAAGTCGTGGATGCGACGCAGGGCCTCGTGGACCTTGCCCGCCTCGTCGAAGAATTCGAGCACCAGGGGCAGGTTCAGGGAGATATCGATGAGACTCGCCAGATGAATCTTGCCCGAGGCACCGAACCCGGCGATACCGCGCATCACCGTCACCCCCTTCACCTTCAGCTCGTCGTGCAGGCACGACAGCAATTCCTGGAGTTGGTGATCGCCCTCGGTGAGATAGACCCGCACCATGAGTACACCCGTATCGGTCATAGCTGTCTCCCCAGGACCAGGCCCGCCCAGCAGGCCAGGATGCAGAAAAGGACGCTCACCACCACATTGAGGACAGCACGCACCAGGGCCGCTTGTTCCAGCAGGGTCAGAGTCTCGATGGAAAAGGTGGAGAAGGTGGTCAGGGCCCCCAGGAGGCCCACCAACAGGGCCGCGCGCCATTCGGCCGAGACCGTCAGACGCTCCAGCAGGAGCACGTAGAGAAAACCCATGAGGAAGGAACCCGCCAGGTTCACCGCCAGGGTACCCCAAGGAAAGCCTCGGCCCAGGAGGGCGTACACCGCCCCCGAGATCCAGAAACGTCCCAGGGCACCCACGGCCCCGCCCGCGGCAATGGCGGTGATCTGCAACACGGCCTATCCTCCAGCGAAAAGTAGAGGATTCTACCGCGCCGGCAAGGCCCTGTCCCGAAGGATCTCACCCCTGCCGCGGCAGGGTGGCCCCGTCACTGCACCCCCGGCTCCGCAGGAATCGCCTCGCCCTCCAACAGGGGCCCTTCTTCATCAGCGGCCGCCCCCGACTGCTCCAGATCCGGAAGCGGCGCCTCGGGCGACCCCTGCTCCGGTTTCGGCTGCCCCTTGAAGATCTTCACCAGATCGGATTCCGCTACATCCACATACTTGGCGCAATCACCGGACTGCGCGGAGAACTTGGTCAATTCACCCACGGAGCAACGCCCCGTGTCCTCGACCCGGATGAAGGCGATCTGGTCGCACTTGATGTCCATGTAGAAGATCCCGCGGAACTGATACTCGGTGGGCCTCACCTCCGAGAAACTACGCGTATCCGCATCGTAGAAGACCGGCTCCTTGTATGGATCCTCCTGGATGAAGGCGGAGAAGCGCAGGGCGAGATTACGCACCTTGAAGGGCAGGCGATTCTGCAGCTTGACCCAGAACTGGCAGGCGTCGGCATAGTCCTTTTTCTTCTCCACCGTCAACAGGGCCGGGACGGGAGGAACCTCATTACCGGCCGGCGGGGCCTCCTGGACGTATTCCCAGGTATTGTCGTCCTTGAGCAGGATGCTGCGCCCATCGGGCGTCACCACCTCGCTGGCCGCCCAGGCCAGACCCATGGCCGACCATCCCATCAGGAACCCCAGGATCCGTTTCATTTTCATGGCATCGTCCACCCTCGAAGGATTCCCGCGAAGCATACACAACCCTGGGGCCGGGCATCAACGATCTCGAACCACAAGCCTTTGGTGCCAGGGCGCTTCGACGGGTATACAATCGCGCCATCTCCATGGCGGCGAGAAACACCCTTGAAATTCGACCATCCAAAGGCCTTCCGCGCCTGGCCCAACAAGTCCATCACCCTGCTCGGCATGTCCGGGGTGGGCAAGACCTACCTGTCCACCCTGCTGCGCCGCCACGACTGGTTCCACTATTCGGGCGACTACCGGATCGGTACCCGTTATCTGGACGAGCCCATCCTCGATCTGATCAAACAGCAGGCCATGGCCGTGCCCTTCCTGCACGAGCTGTTGCGCAACGACTGGATATACATTCGCAACAACATCAAGGTGGACGACCTGGGGCCGGTCCTGAGCTACGTGGGCAAGCCGGGTGATCCCAGCCGCGGCGGAGTGCCGCTGACCGCCTTCCGCAGACGCCAGGCCCGCTATCGGCAGGCCGAGATCGCCGCCATGCGCGACGTCCCCGAGTTCATCCGCAAGGCCCGGGACGTGTACGGCTACCGCCATTTCGTTAACGACGTGGGCGGCAGCCTGTGCGAACTGGAAGAGCCCGGGATCGTGGAGTTGCTGGCCGAACACAGCCTGATCCTCTATATCCAAGTTACCGAGAAGGCCGAGGAGGAGGAACTCATCCGGCGCGCCCAATCGGACCCCAAACCGCTGTATTACCGGCCCGAGTTCCTCGACGCCCAGCTCGCATCCTATCTCGCCGAGGCGGGCCTGGAGTATGCCGCCCAGATGGATCCCGACGCCTTCACCCGCTGGGTGTTCCCGCGCCTGTTCCACGCGCGGGTGCCCCGTTACGAGGCCATCGCCGGCCCCCACGGTTACACCGTCACCTCCCGCGATGTGGCGGCGGTGCGCGACGAGGCCGACTTCCTGGAACTCATCGAGACCGCCATCGGCCGTCAGGCCTGAGGATTCCCCATGCCCCTGGTCGCCCACACTCCCCTGCCTGCCTTCGAACGCCTGCGCCGCGAAGGTCAGACCGTGCTCAGCCCCGAGCGGGCGCGGCACCAGCATATCCGCGAACTCCATATCGGCCTGCTCAACATGATGCCGGACGCCGCCCTCGCGGCCACCGAGCGCCAGTTCTTCCGCCTGGTGGGACAGAGCAATCCCATCGCCCAGTTCTATCTGCACCCCTTCACCCTGGACGGCCTGGAGCGCGGCCCCAAGGGGCGCGAACACGTGCAGCGCTACTACGAGCGTTTCGAGGACCTCCAGCGGGAGGGGCTCGATGCCCTCATCATCACCGGGGCCAACGTCACCCGAGAACGGCTCTCCGACGAGCCTTTCTGGGCCCCCCTGGGGGAGGTCATCCGCTGGGCCTGGACGCACGTCACCTCGACCCTCTGCTCCTGCCTGGCCACCCACGCGGTGATGGAACAGATCTACGCCCAGCCCCGCCGGCGCATGCCGCACAAACGCTGGGGCGTGTTCCCCCACCGCGTAGTGGACCGCGCCCACCCCCTGGTGAGTGGGGTCAACACCCGCTTCGACGTACCCCATTCACGCTGGAACGACATCAGCCCCGAGCAGTTCGAGATGGCCGGGGCACGGGTGTTGGTGGAGAGTCCCGTCGCCGGGGTGCACTTGGCGACCAGCGGGGACGGTCTGCGCCAGGTCTTCTTCCAAGGCCATCCCGAATACGACACCGTCAGCCTCCTCAAGGAATACAAGCGCGACCTGCTGCTCTACGCCGCCCATCGCCGGCCGACGCCACCTCCCTTCCCCGACAACTACCTGGGGATCCGCGAACAGGCCCTGCTGGAGGAATACCGGGAGCGTCTGGAACGCGCCCGGGACCGCGGCCTGCCCCTCCCCGACTTCCCTGAGCCCCTGATCGTGCCGCACCTGGACAACACTTGGCACGACAGCGCCGAGGCGGTGGTGGGCAACTGGATGGGTCTGGTCTACCAGCTCACCCACCGCGACCGCCATCGGCCCTTCATGGAGGGCATCGATCCCGGGGATCCCCTGAATCTCCATCGCTGAGAGGCCCCGATGCAGGACTACCAACGCCAATTCCTCGACTTCGCCCTCCATCTGGGGGTGCTGCGCTTCGGCAGCTTCACCCTCAAGTCGGGCCGCCTGAGCCCCTATTTCTTCAATGCCGGCCTGTTCGACAGCGGTGCCCGCCTGGCCCGCCTGGGCGGATTCTACGCCCACGCCATCCAGGAGTCCGGGATCGCCTTCGACCTGCTCTACGGCCCTGCCTACAAGGGCATCCCCCTGGTGGCGGCCTGCGCCATCGCCCTCGCCGAAAGGCACGGACGCGACCTGCCCTACGCCTTCAACCGCAAGGAGGCGAAGGACCACGGCGAAGGCGGTGCGATCGTCGGTCACCCCCTGCAGGGCCGGGTACTGATCGTGGACGACGTGATCACCGCCGGCACCTCGGTGCGGGAATCGGTGGACATCATCCGCGCCCATGGCGCCGAGCCGGCGGGGGTGATGATCGCCCTGGATCGCCAGGAGCGGGGCCGGGGAAAGGCATCCGCGGTGCAGGAGGTGGAGCGGGAATTCGGCCTGCCGGTGGCCGCGATCGTGCGCCTGGAAGACCTGATCGGCTATCTGGAGGCCAAGGGCGACGCCGAGGACCTGAAGCGGGTGCGCGCCTACCGGGACGCCTACGGGATCTGAATGGAGAGAGCGGAGACAGGGGCCCCATCCACCACCCCTTCAACCCCAGATCAGCTTCAGGCCTACGAGCAGGGTGAGGGCCTCGAAGCCACGCTTGATCCAACGGTTGCCTTTGCGGATGGCGAGATGGGCCCCGCCGTAACCGCCGAGCAGGGAACCCGCGAGCAGGGCCGGGATCCAGGTCCAGTGGATATGACCGAGCACCCCCAGGGTGAGGGCCCCGGCACCATTCCAGAAGACCCCTACCAGGACCAGCGTATGGGCCACGGCGCGGCCATAGTCCAGACCGAACCAGCGGATGAGCCAGAGAGTGACGAACAGGCCGGTCCCCGAGGTCAAGGAACCATTGAGGAAACCGATGAGGAACAGGCCCGCGCCACCGAGGATCAGGCCACGAGGGTCCCGATGGCGGGGTTCGAAGCGTTGCCCGAGGCTGCGGCAGCTCAGGGAATAGAGGCCCAACCCCAGGGTCAGGATCCCTAATGCCACCTCGGCCCAACGCCCCGGGAGGCGCAGGATCAGGCTCGCCCCCAGGACCACCCCGGGCACACCGGTGGCGAGCATGAACAAGGCGAAACGGCCGTCCAGCGAGCCTTCGCGCAGGTGGCGTGCCGTGGCCCCCAGCCCCAGGGCGACCGAGGCCACCTTGTGGGTGGCCAGGGCGACGCCGAAGGGCAGGCCGAGAAAGATGAGCACCGGCAATTGCAGCAACCCGGCGCCACCGCCGGAGAAGGCGGAGAACAGGTTGGCAAGGGTCGATACCACCAAGAGAATGAACTGATCCAACATTGGCTCGCAATCCCATGAACGACGATCGTGATCCGTACAGACGCCTGCCGGCGCTCATTGCCTTCGCCTTCTGTCTGCTCGCCTCCCCGGGCGAGGCGCGTCTCTATCGCTGGGTGGACGCCGCGGGCACCGTCCATTTTGCCGACCACCTGCCCCCGCAAGAGGCCCAGCGCGGTCACGAGGAACTGGACGACGCGGGGCGGCGGCTGCGGGTGGTACCCCGGGCCAAGACCCCGGAGGAGATAGCGCGGGAGCGGGAGCTGGCCCGCCTGCGCGCCGAACAACAGCGTCTGGTGGAGGAACAGCAGGCCCGGGACCGGGTCCTGCTGCGCACCTTTCGCAGTGAAGACGATCTGCTCCTAGCGCGCGACGGCAAGCTCGCCGCGGTGGATGTGCTCATCAAGGTCACTCGGGGTAACATCCGCCGCTATCAGGCCCGCCTGGACGACCTGCAACGCCGGGCCGCGGACCTGGAACGATCCGGCCGGACCATCCCCAAGCGCCTGCTCGACAACATCGCGAGCACCCGCCAGGCGATCAAGGATGCCTATGCCCAGATCGGTCGCCGGGAACGCGAGAAGGACCGCATTCGCCAGGCCTTCGCCACCGACCTCGCGCGCTTCAGGGAACTCAAGCACCTGAAGCAGGCCGACAACCCCCAGGGGCCGGCCCGGAAGGCCGCCCTCAGCAACCTCATCCCCTGCGGCGCGGCCGGGACCTGTGCGCGACGTTGGAAACGTGCCCGGGAGTTCGTCCACAAGTGGGCGACCACCCCGATACAGATGCAGGGCAGGGACATCGTCATGACCGCCCCTCCCCACACGGACGAGGCCATCGCCATCACCGTGTCCCGCCTGCGCGACCACGCCTCGGGGCGCTCCTCTCTGTTCCTGGATCTCCGCTGCAAGGACTCGCCCGGCGGTGCCCGGCTGTGCGCCGGCCCCAGGGTGCAGGCCATCCGTCAGGCCTTCAGAGAGGAGATGGCGGCCGGGGCCACCCCCGAGTGACCGGGTGAAGTGGTCTGTCTCCACCATTCCCATCAGCGGCGGCGGATCAGGGTGCCCACGCCCTCGTCGGTGAAGATCTCCAACAGGATCGCGTGCAGCACCCGGCCGTCCACGATATGGGTGGCGCCCACGCCCTGATTGACCGCCTCCAGGGCACAGCGGATCTTGGGCAACATCCCCCCATGGATGGTGCCGTCGGCGATGAGCGCATCCACCCGTTCGCCCGAGAGCCCGGTCAGCAGTCTGCCCTGTTTGTCCAACAGGCCGGGGGTATTGGTCAACAACATCAGTTTCTCGGCCCCCAACACCTCGGCCACCTTGCCCGCCACCAGGTCGGCGTTGATGTTGTAGGAAAAGCCGTCCTCGCCCACCCCGATCGGGGCGATCACAGGGATGAAATCCCCCTTTAGCAACATGTCCACCACCCCGGTGTCGATACTGGCCACCTCGCCCACATGGCCCAGGTCGATGATCTCGGGGGCCTTCAGACCCGGGTCTCCCGCCGGCAGACGCAGCTTACGGGCATGGATCAGATCGCCATCCTTTCCACTCAGGCCCACCGCGCGCCCACCCGCCCGGTTGATCAGATTGACGATCTCCTTGTTCACCAGTCCGCCCAGGACCATCTCCACCACGTCCATGGTCTCGCGGTCGGTGACCCGCATCCCCTGGACGAAGCGCGAGTCCTTGCCCAGGCGCTTGAGCAGGTCGCCGATCTGGGGCCCGCCCCCATGCACCACCACGGGATTGATGCCCACCAGCTTCAACAGCACCACGTCCCGGGCAAAGCCCTGCTTCAGGGCCTCGTCCACCATGGCGTTGCCACCATACTTGATGACCAGGGTCTTGCCGCGGAAACGGCGGATATAGGGCAGGGCCTCGGTCAATACATGGGCGATCTCGCCCGCACGTTCGCGCTTGAGGGTCATATCAGATCCATGGGGTCAGAAGGGGAGTTCGAGGCCGGGGTCCACCGCCCGTATCATCTCAGCGAAGATCTTCTGGATGCGCTTCACCGCCTGGGGCGTCTCGCCTTCGAAGCGGAAACTCAACGCCGGCACCGTGTTGGAGACCCGCACCAGCCCCCATCCGTCCTCGAATTCTGCGCGCAGGCCGTCCAGGGCGATGATCTTGGCGCCCGACAACAGTCCGGCCTGGGCGCGTATGCGTTCCATGAAGGATTCCTGATCACCCTCGGCCAGGTGTAGGAACAACTCCGGCGTACCCGGTGGTACCGGGAAGTCGTCGAACACCTCGGCCGAGGGACGGGGGTCCACGGCCAGGATCTCGCACAGGCGGGCCCCGGCGTAGAGGGCGTCGTCGAAGCCGTTCCAACGCTCCCGGAACATGATGTGACCACTCCACTCACCGGCCAGGAGGGCGCCGGTCTCGTTCAGGCGTGCCTTCAGCAGACTGTGGCCCGACTTCCACATCACCGGCCGACCACCGTGCTGGAGGATCTGCACGGCCAGGGCACGGGAACATTTCACATCGTAGATGATGTCGGCACCGGGGTGGCGGGCCAGAAGGTCCGCC
Organism: Chromatiaceae bacterium; assembly: GCA_026984455.1. Classification (GTDB taxonomy): domain Bacteria; phylum Pseudomonadota; class Gammaproteobacteria; order Chromatiales; family Chromatiaceae; genus JALSSC01. The sequence continues at coordinate 15,364 of JALSSC010000047.1, read as the reverse complement.
GCGAAGAGCATGAGCACCCGGTCCGTGGTGACCACCCGGCCGGCGGAATCCACCACCCCCAGACGGTCGCCGTCGCCATCGAAGGCGAGCCCCAGATCCGCCCCCTGTTCGCGCACGGCGGCCTGCAAGGGGGCGAGATTCTCCGCCAGACTCGGATCCAGGGGGTCGGTCTCCCCCCCGGCCAGCTCACAGTGCAAGGGCTCGGGCTCACAGCCCAGGGCGCGAAACAGGGCCGGCGCGAGTTCACTGACGCTGCCGCCACCGCACTCCAAGACCACCTTGAGGGGCCGCGCCACGCCCACGTCCTCGGCCATGCGGGCGATATAGTCGCCACTCAGATCCTGGCGGTGGACCGTTCCCTGCCCTTCCAGCAGGTCCCCCCGGATCACCCGGTCACGCAACGCCCACAGGGCCTCACGCGACAACGACTCACCGCCCAGGACGATCTTCAGGCCGTTGTACTGGGCAGGATTGTGGCTGCCGGTCACCATCACCCCGCCCTTGCCACGCAGATGCCGGGTGGCGAAGTACAGCAGAGGCACCGGGGCCACACCCAGGTCCACCACGTCACACCCGGTCGAGAGGATACCCTCCACCAGGGCCTCACCCAGTTCACTGCTGGACGGCCGCTGATCGCGCGCCACCACCAGGGTCTGCTCGCCCTGGGCATAGGCCTGACTGCCCACCGCCCGGCCGATCTCGCGCACCACATCCGGCGTCAGGGTCGAGCCGACGATACCGCGGATATCATAGGCCTTGAAGATCACCGCCGGCAGATCGCCGAGCGGGGCAGCCACGGGTGCGGGCGGGACCGGTTCCCCGGCCCGGGCCCCGCTTTCCGGCGGGGGCTCCCTGTGGGTGTCCGGTCCGGCCTCAGGCACTGCCGCAGACGGCGCCGGGATGGGGGCGAGGTGCGTCAAACGTTGTATGAGGACGTCCCGCATGGGGATCAGGTCCTTGATCAGCAGGGGGATCTCCCGGCCCTGCTGGCCCGACAAGGCCTCCTCCACCAAATGCACCATGGCCGCCTGATCCGCCAGCAGTACACGCCTCAGGCCCCGGTAGTGCCACCAGAGCAGCGCGCCCAGAAACAGCAGCAGGGCCCCGCCGACCGCCGTCCACCACCAGACCGCCGCGCCGATCGGGAGCGGCTGAGACCACCAAGTGATCTCCAACCTGCTGTCGCCGATGGGCGCGGAACCCTCCGGTCGCCGCTCCGACACGTTGACGCCGTTGCTGGTGAGGTCCACGAGACCTCCGTCGGCCAACTTCTGGCGCAAGGCGAGGCGACCCGGCAATGCGTCCAGGCCCTGCACCTGAGCGAACAGGGGGCGCGCCGCCAGGGTCAGGTGGATGAGGCCAACCACCTCCCCCGTCCCGGAGCGGATCGCCGCCGCACCCACCAGCAAGGGGGGGGACTTGGGCAGAATCTGCACCTCCAATGGGGGGGGCGCATCGCCTTTGCCCGCCTTGCGCAGCAGCTCCAGGGAGGCGAAGGCCAAGGGGGGGCTCTCGTCCCGGCGCGGCTGGTCGTACCCCGGCGGCAACAGGCGGACCCGCAGCGCATTCGGAAACAGTGCCTCCAGACGGCGTTCCTCGGCGGCCACCCGGGACGCATCCCCGGACCTCAGGACCCGGGCCACATCAGGCTGCTTCGCCAGCACGGCCAACAGACGGTGAGCAAAGGTCGTGCGTTGCGACAAGGCGCCGGCGAGCAGACGGGCCTCCCGGGTCAAGGCGATGCGTGCCTGCGCATCCCTCCCCGCCTGGGTATACCAGGCCAGGACCGCAAGACCGGCGATCCAGGCCAGGCCCAGGCCCAGGGCCAGCGGCAGCCAGCGGGAGGCCAGCGGTTGGCCCTGGTGACGCACCGGACCACCGGCGGCAGGAGCGCGGCGCGCGCCCCTCATTGCCGCCCCGAGTGGCCGAAACCACCCTCTCCCCGACGAGACGCCGCAAAGGCATCGACCCGGCGGAAACGGGCCTGGATCACAGGCACGATCAGCAGTTGCGCGATGCGCTCTCCCACCTCGATACGAAAAGGCGTATGTCCGCGATTCCAACAGGAGACGAACAACTGTCCCTGGTAGTCGGAATCGATCAGACCCACGAGATTGCCCAACACGATGCCGTGGCGATGGCCCAGGCCCGAGCGCGGCAGGATCAAAGCGGCCAGACCGGGATCGTCGAGATGGATGGCGATCCCGGTGGGGATCAGCTCCGTCTCCCCGGGGGCCAATTCCAGATCGGCCTCCAGCATGGCCCGCAGATCCATGCCCGCGGCGCCGGGGGTGGCGCGGGCAGGCAGGGGATAGGCATCCCCCAGGCGGGGGTCGAGGACCTTCATTTCAATCTCGTGCATCGCTCTCCCCGGAATCAGGTTCAGGGCCACGCGCGGCCCGGAAACGCACCGCCAGGAGATCCGCCAGGCGCCGCGCCAACGCCTGCTTGGGCAACAAAGGGAATTCATGGCGCCCCCCCGGCCACAACACCAGCAGGGCATTGTCTTCGCTCTCGAATCCGCCTTCGGACCCGCCCACGAGGTTGGCGGCGATCATGTCCAGGCCCTTGGCCTCCAGCTTGGACCGGGCGTTGGCCTCCAGATCCCGGGTCTCGGCGGCGAAGCCGAGGCAGAAGGGGGCGTCGGGCCGCGCGGCCACGGTCGCGAGAATATCCGGGTTCGGGGTCAATTCCAATGTCCGCCGGGCGTCTCGCTTCTTGATCTTGTGCCCCGGGACATGGACCGGCCGATAGTCCGCCACCGCCGCGGCAGCCACGAAGATCGCCGCATCCCCGGCCCGTGCCTCCACCACCGAGGCCATCTCCAGGGCCGTCTCCACATTCACCCGGGCCACCCCCGGTGGCGATGGCAGGGCCACCGGACCACTCACCAGGGTGACCTCCGCACCCAGCCCGGCCAGGGCCGCGGCGAGGGCGTATCCCATGCGCCCGGAGCTGCGGTTGGAGAGGAAACGCACCGGGTCGATGGGCTCCCGGGTGGGACCCGCGGTGACCAGCACCGACACCCCGGACAAGGGCCCGTCCCCCGCCAGGAGCCTGAGGATCGCCTCCGCCTCGAGCATCCGCCCGGGTCCTTCTTCGCCACAGGCCTGGGCGCCCTGGTCCGGTCCCAGGACACGTACCCCGCGCCCCCGCAGAACCCCGATGTTGGCCTGGGTCGCCGGATGCCGCCACATGACCCGGTTCATGGCCGGGGCGACCCACAGGGGCGCCTCGGTGGCCAGGCAGAGGGTGGTCAGGAGGTCGTCGGCCAATCCCTGGGCGATACGCGCAAGGAAATCCGCACTGGCCGGGGCCACCAGCACCCACTCGGCCCAGCGGGCCAGTTCGATGTGGTCCATGGCCGCCTCGGCAGCGGGATCGAAGAGTTCGCAGCGCAGCGGACGGCCCGTCAGGGCCTGAAAGGTCAAGGGGGCCACGAACTCCCGGGCGCCGGGGGTCGTCACCACCTGCACCTCCGCCCCGGCCCGGCGCAGACCCCGCGCCAATTCCACCGCCTTGTAGGCGGCGATACTGCCGGTGACGCCCAGGAGGATGCGTTTGCCTGCCAAGGGGGACACGATGGGGGACTCCAGGCCAAAAGAAGGCCGAAGATTATATACCCGTCGCGGACCAAGCCCGGCTTCACTCACCCTGCATATCGAACCGGAACTCCCCCCAGCCCTCGTATGACGTCAGGGTCCAGCCATAGTAGCCGGTCTCTTCGGCGGTGTAACGCAAGGTCTCGTCGGAACCCGCGCCCGCCGAGGCGGCCACCTTGCGCCAAGCACCCGCTTTCTCGTCATAGAACTCCAGGAAGAGGTCGAAGTCGGCGTCCTCCGGGCCTTGGAGATGCCCCACCAGGCTCTCCCCCGCTTGCAGCCGGAAGGCCTCCTCCGGGAGAAAGGCGCGCGCACCGCTCCACCACAGGTAGTCGGTGGTACTGTAGTCCAGGTCCGAGGCCTCGCCCTCCACCGTCACCGTCTGGGTGAGGTCGGCGATGGCCCCGGCCTCGTTCATCACCGTCAACTGAACCTGATAGCTCCCACTCCCGGGGAAACGATGACTCACCTTGCGCCCCAGGGCCCAGTCGCCGTCGGAAAAACCCCACAGGTACATATCCAACGGGCTGCCGCCCCCCGTGGAGGCGGAGGCATCGAAATCACAGTCCAGGGCCTGGCAAGTCGATTCGAACGCGGCCGCGATCCCGGAACCGGCGGCGCTGTCCGCGCCACCGGCATCGCCCGTGCCCCCCTGGATGACGTTCTCGATCCAATCCTTGTAGGCCGACACCCGGGCATAGACCCCGGGCTTGCCCGGACGTGCGCAGCCCAGGCCCCAACTCACCACTCCGGCCTGGACCTTGTCCCCCGCCGGATCGGTCACCAGCAGCGGACCGCCGCTGTCACCCTGGCAGGAATCCTTGCCCCCGCCCGGGGCCCCGGCACAGATCTCGGCGGCCGGATCCACCGCGACCAGGGCCTTCTGGCACAGGGCCTCGGAGACGATGGGCAGCGACACCTCCAACAAGCGGTCGCTGGGAGACCCGTTCTCCATGGTGAGCCCCCAGCCCACCACCGTGGCGATGGTCCCCGCCGAGGCCAGGGCGCTGCCCGGCTCCAGCAGCGGCACCGGCGTCTGGCCCGGCTTGCGGTCGAGGTGCAGCAGGGCCAGATCGGGGACCTGACGGCTGGCGTAGTCCGGATGGATACGGATCTCGCTCACCCCCGCCCAGGTGCCGCCGTCGGCGCTCAGGCGCTCCCGGCCCAACAACACGCGGATCTGACCTGGAGAGAGATCGGTGGCACAGTGGGCCGCGGTCAGCACCCACTCGTCGCTCACCAGGGTACCGCCGCAATACTGGTTGCCGCCCGTGAAGAACAATGCGGCCATGTACGGGTAGGCACCGGCCGCGGTACTGTGGCCACCCACGATGAAGGGACGGGTGGCCGTCGCCTGGCCGGGGACGGCCGGCCGGCCGGCGTGCGCGGATACGACGGCGAGGCCCAGAAGCAGGGCCGGCCAAAACGCGACGAGTGATCGCCGTCGCCGCGTGCTCGTCCGCGAAAGCGCCTTCAGCGAACCCAAGCACGGAAGATCCGGCTGCGGCGGAGACATTCTACGATTCATAAAGGGACTCCATAGATCAGGCGAAGGGGTTGCTTTCCATCTTGGCCGTTGGCTGACTGTCCCCAGCATAGACCACCACGTGCGGGCGGCTTCGGCCACGACGACTCCTGCGGATCAAGAGATCATCGCAGAGAGGCCCCCGGATCGGAACGGACGTCCGCCCCGGCATACGCGACCGAGCCCGGCCTAAAGAGCGCCTGGGCCATTGCCCTCATGGCCTCGCGCCGCGCCTCCAGGCGCTCCACCAAGGCGCCGAGACGCTCGTCGGGGACGGCCAAGGCCGATGAGGAAGGCGTCTCTCCCGCCCCCGCGAGGATGCGTGCGGCGAGTGCGGCGGCGAGTCCCACGGCAGCGGCCATGCGCCAATAGGGGCCACGGTAGTCCGGGCGGCGATGTTCGGCCATGGCGGTGGTGAGTGGGGCAGGCAGCCCCCAGGCCCGCCCCAGGCAGGCCCCTACGGTGCAATACCCCAGGCCCAGGCGCTCACTGAGGGCCTGTTCCAGACTGGGTACGGCCCCCGCATCCCGTGCTTCGATGGCCTCCGCGGTCTCGACACCACGTTGGTCGGCCAACCACAGGAGGCCGAGGTGGTGAATCAAACCGGCTGTACGCAGGCCGTCGCTGTGGCCGTCCACGAAAGACGCGAGGGCATCTGCGGCCTCGGCGCAGAGCAAGGCGCTGGACCAGAACCGTTCCGGATCGAACCCAGGGCAGCGCCCTGGATCGAAGGGGGTCGCCACGGCCAGGGCGATGGCGATGCTGCGCACCACTTGCAGGCCGAGACGTACGCAGGCCTCGCGTACCCCGACGATGGGGACACGCGGCGCGGCCCAGGCCGAGTTGGCCACGGCCACGAGCTTGGCGGCGATACCGGGAAAGGTCTCGATCACCCCGGCGAGTCGGCCCAGTTCGATCTCGTCGTCGGCCAGGGCCTCGAGCAACCAGGAAATCCCTGGCGGCAGTACCGGGACCTCCGGGGACTCTCCCAGGGCGCGGTGGAGGGCAGTACAGGTGTTCACCGAGGTGATGTCTCCTCATCGCTGACCGGAACGGGTAGGGCGGGCGGCAGGAAACCGCGCGCCGCCAGGGCGGGAATATCAGAGGCCGGCTGCGGGGGACTGAAGAACCAACCTTGGACCAGGGGGCAACCCAACCCCCGCAGAATCTGCACCTGCTCCAAGGTCTCCGCCCCCTCGGCCACCACCTCGAAGCCAAGCCCCCGGGCCATCCCCAGGATGGTGCCCAGCAAGACCGCGACATTGGGATCCCTGCCCAGGTCCTTGACGAAGGCCCGATCCACCTTGAGCGCGTCCACCGGGACGTCCTTGATCACCGCCAGAGAGGAGTACCCCATACCGAAGTCGTCGATGGCCACACGCACCCCCAGGGCGCGCAGGCGTTCACAGACACGGGCATAGGACCCGGGATCCCGGCTCAGACCTTCGGTGATCTCCAGTTCCAGACGCCCGGGGGACAGACCGGTACGGGACAGGACACGGGCCACCACCGCAACGAGATCGGTACGCTCGAACTGACAGGGGGAGATATTGACCGCCACCGTACGTACCTCCACTCCGGCCTCGTCCCAGGCCAGGAGCTGACGGCAGGCAGCCTCGATCACCCATTCACCGATCCGGGGGATGAGGCCGATGTGTTCGGCCAGACCGATGAACTCACTCGGGGGGACAAGACCCTGGTCCGGATGCTGCCAGCGGACCAAGGCCTCCACTCCCTTGATACGCCCGTCGAAGAGATCGACTATCGGCTGAAAGTGGAGTTCGAATTCGTTTCGCTCCACGGACAGGCGCAGGGCGGCCTCCAGCTGCATCCGGTGTTCTGCGGCCGTGGTCATGGCAGCATCGTAGAACGCATAACAGTGTTTGCCCTGGCCCTTGGCCACGTACATGGCCGTGTCCGCCGCGCGCACCAGGGCCGCCGGATCGGTGCCATCCTGAGGGTAGAGGGCGATGCCGATACTCGCGCGCGGCCGGATCTCGTGGGTGAGCAGATGCACGGGCGCATTGATGGCATCCAGGCAGCGCACGGCCACCTCGCCCACATCCAGCCCGTCATAGATGGCCCCGGTGACGATGCAGAACTCGTCTCCCCCCAGGCGAGCGGCGAAATCCGAATCCCGCAGCACCGATTGGAGACGCCTCGCCACCTCCCGCAACAAGTCGTCCCCCTGATCGTGGCCCAGGGTGTCGTTGATGTCCTTGAAACCGTCCAAATCCAGATAGATCAAGGCGAAAGACTCATCCCGCCTGGCCCCCGTACGGATGGCATCGGCCAAGTGGTGGTGCAGGTGGGTGCGGCTGGCCAGTCCGGTGAGTTCGTCGTAGAAGGCCAGCTGGCGCACCCGCTCCTCGGCCTGCTTCAGCTCGCTGATGTCCTGCACCGTACCCAACAGATAGCCGTGACCGTCCGCGCTCACCAGGAACTGGACGTGTTGTTGCACCTGCATCCAGCCCTCACCCGAGGGGCTGCGCAGGCGATATTCGAAGGAACAGGCGACCCTGCTGGCCGCCGTCTCGACGATGTGGCCGTAGACCCGCTCACGATCCTCGGGATGGGTACGCTCAAGACAGGCATCCAGGGTCACCCGGGCGCCCTGGGCGTGGCCGCAGAGGCTGGCGAGATTGTCGGAGATCTCCAGCTCGTCTTCGCCCACCTGCCAGCGCCAATAGCCCAGGCGGGCCAGACGTTCCGCCGAACTCAGGAGTTCCCCCTTCTCTCTGAGTTCGCTCGCGGTACGCGCAGCCCGGAGGATGAACTGGAGCGAGTGAGCGAGGCCGTGGAGGTTCAGTGGCTTGGTGTTGAAGCTGGTGGCGCCGGCATCGAAGGCGCGCCGCACGGCCACATCTTCCTGCTGGCCGGTGACGATCACCACCGGCAGGCCGCGAGTGGCGGGTTGACTGCGTAGATGGCCGCACAGGGTATAGCCATCCATGCCCGGCATCACGGCATCGGTGACCACCAGTTCGACCGACCACTTCTCCAGAACGGCAATGGCCGACGCGCCACTATCGGCCTCGCGTACCTCGAAACCGACCTGTTTCAGATACCCGGCCACCAGGGCGCACTGGCTGGGATCGTCGTCCACCACCAGGACATGTTCGCCATGACCGATACGAGGCACCCTCGCGGCACCCTCCGGGCCCTTTCCCAAGGTGGCCTCGATCTCTTCCACCAGACGCGGCAGGCCCCGCTCCAGGACCTGTAACCGGGCCTGGGCGAAGGCCGCATCCTCCATCTGGTCCTGACGCTCCAGGGCCTCGCAGGCCATGGCCAGGACCTGGTCGCCGAGGGTGGCACAACTGGACTTGAGGCTGTGCGCGATCTCCGCCACCCCGCGGGTATCGCCCCGACGGAAGGCGGTGGTCAGGTTCACCAGCTGTACCGGGGCTTGGCGCACGAAGACCTCCAGCGCCCGCCGCGGCAAGCGCGACAGATCGATGCCCTCGCCCATCGGGTCGGAAGCGAGATCCAACCAGGTCGTGAGCTTGGCGTACAGATCCTCCGCAACGAAGGGTTTGGCCAGATAGTCGTCCATACCTGCCGCCTGGCAGCGTTCCTGGATGCCTTCCACCACATCGGCGGTGAGGGCGATGATGGGTATGTGACGGCCTTCGTCTTCGGCCGCACGGATCCGCCGGCTGGCCTCGAAACCGTCCATACCGGGCATGTGGCAATCCATGAGGATCAGATCGAACCCCTCCCGCATCGCGGCCACGGCCTGACGGCCGTCGCTCACCACCGTCACCTCGTAACCGGCCGCCTCCAACAGCCCCAGGGCCACCTCTTGGTTGACCGGATTGTCCTCGGCCAAGAGGATCCGCGCCCCGGTAGAGCGCCTCGGTCCCCGGGATACCGCCACCGGTCCGGGAGGGGCGCTCACCCCTGAGACCAGGCGCAGCAAGGCGTCCCGCAAGTCGCCCCGATGCAGGGGTTTGGAGAGGCTGGAATCGATACCGGCGGGCAACGGCCCATCGGGCGGGCCGAGATACAACGTCTTCGGAGCTATGGGCAGGATTTGCAGGGGTTCGAACCAGGCCCCCGGAAGTGTGGATCCCGGCCAAGGGTCGAAGAGACAGAAGTCCAATCCTGGATCCTGACCGGCGCATGAGCGAAGTTTGATCATGGCCTCTTCGATGGGACCGAGGTCGATGGGCTCCAGCCCCCAGGTACCGAGGAGCCGCATCAGCCCCCGTCGGTTCTGGGGATGTCCCCCGAGGAGGGCGATCCGCCGTCCTCGCAGAGGGCCGGTATCAGGGACCGGCAGGGCCTGGTCGCTCAACCTGAATTCCAGATCGAAGTGGAACCGGCTGCCCTCGCCTTCCCGACTCTCGAGACCGATCTCACCCCCCATCAGGCGTACCAGCCGGCGGACGATGGCCAGACCCAGGCCGGTCCCCCCATAGCTGCGGGTGGTGGCCGCCCCTTCGGCCTGCTCGAAGGCCTGGAAAACGGCGGTTTGACGGGTGGCGGGTATGCCCGGTCCGGTATCGCTCACCTCGAACTCCACCCGTATCCCACCCGTACCGCTTGGCTGGGCAGTGGCCCTCAGGCCCACCGTCCCTTCACTGGTGAACTTGACGGCATTGCCCAACAGATTGAGAAGGATCTGACGCAGGCGCACGGGATCACCGATCACCTTGCGTTCCAGCCCCACCGGGAGTTCCGAGATCAGTTCGAGACCCTTCTTCCGGGCACCTTCGGCCACCAGGTCCAGGGTGTCCTCCAGCACCGAGGCGAGATCGAAGGGTTCGGCCGCGAGTTCGAGCCGCCCGGCCTCGATCTTCGAGTAGTCCAGGACGCTGTCGATGACCCCGAGAAGACTGCGGGCCGACTGCCGGGCGATGCCGGCCAGACGCATCTGGCGCGACGTGAGAGGGCTCTGGAGCAACAGTTCGGTCATCCCCAAGACCCCATTCATGGGGGTGCGGATCTCATGGCTCATGGTGGCGAGGAATTCGCTCTTGGCCCGGTTGGCGGCCTCCGCGACCTCCTTGGCCTGACGCAGGGCGGTCTCCCGCTGCTCACTCTCCAGGCGCAGGCGCAGGACCTCGTCGAAACTGCGGCCGACGACCTGGGCGGCACGCAACAGGAACATCAGGTACAACGTCATGAACAAGGCCAGTTCCCTGGTGAACGAGGTCCCTTCCCAGAGCAGTCGGGCCTCGGCCGCGGTGAACAGAATGAGGATGAAAAGGACGGTCACACGCGGACGGTAGGCGTGAAGCACCACGGCGCCACTGGCGATACCCATCAGGCCCAGCATGAGCAGGGCCTGATAGGCCCGGGAGCCCACGGGGAAGAGCATCCAGGCCGCGGCCCCCCAGATCACTCCCGAGATCAGGGTGAACAGAGACCAGCGGCGCAACCAGTGCGTCTCGGCCCGCTCCCGGGCCGACGCGCGCCAGTAAGACAGGGCCAGCAGGGCACGCGCACCGCTCACCAGGAGCAACAGGCCCAGCCAAGTCCAACCGAGGGCGGGATGAGGGATATGCGCGTGCATCACCACGACGAACGCACTGGCCGCCAAGACCGTCCCTACCAGGGTGTGACCGAGCCCGGCATAGAGCAGACGGGTCTGTTCGGCTTCGAAGGCCAGGGGATCGATCTCCGCGGAGTGCCTGTCCTTCATCGTTTCGATCCCAGACGGGACGACGCCGGGCCGGAATGAGCGAGGGCTCGGACCGGAAGCACAGGGGCATCCCCGACGGGGCGGGACTCGAATCCATTCATCACCCTTCTCCGAGTATGCATGTGGCCCCGGTTCATTTCGTAACGCCTGCGGCTTTGATAGGTTAGTGGTACATCGGTGGTTCAGCAGACAGATAGGGTCGATCACCGACGCGATGCAAGGCACAAGGGAGTGACATCCCTCCCCGGAATGCTGCAACCACGGTGAGCCTGTCGCCACACCATCGGCCGGACCATCGGCGGCAGATGCAGCGCAGCCAATCCTGATCGCCAAGGAAGGCCCTAGCCCGGATATTGCACCAAGATAGCGCAGCCGGACCTCGGGATCTATGCATTGCTCCCGATCCCAGGCCCCTTCCTCCATCCAAGCCCTTCCTTGTGAAGTCCTGCATTCCGGGCCGGTAATGCCTGCTCTCAGCTCCTCTTCGGCCACCAAGGTGCAAACTTGAAGACTACCCATCGCCCGGCGATCTCCTGCCTGTGGCAGGCAGATCGGCAACCACGCCCCCCGGGTACCCCGGGGAGGCCCCGCGATTGCCCGCCATAGCCCCGTATGAGCCACTTGCACCCTGCCGACCACAGGCAGGTCCCCGTCCGGGGGCACGGGAAACGCCCTCGAAAAACGAAAGATTCGCGCGCGATCGGTATAATGTCGGGTTTCCCCATCCCCGCCGCGGAGATCCCGGAACCCATGGACAAGAGCTACGACCCCCACCGTCTGGAGCAACGCTGGTACCGCACCTGGGAGGAAAACGGCTGGTTCGCCCCGCGCGGCGAGGGAACGCCCTACTGCATCATGATTCCACCGCCCAACGTGACCGGCAGCCTGCACATGGGCCACGCCTTCCAGGACACGCTCATGGATGCCCTGATCCGTTATCACCGTATGAAGGGAGACCGCACCCTCTGGCAGGTGGGCACCGACCATGCGGGCATCGCCACCCAGATGGTGGTGGAACGCCTCCTGGAGGCCGAGGGCCGGACCCGTCACGACCTCGGCCGCGAGGCCTTCGTGGAACGGGTGTGGGAGTGGAAACACCAGTCGGGCGACACCATCACCCGCCAGTTGCGCCGCATGGGGGCCTCGGTGGACTGGTCGCGGGAACGCTTCACCATGGACGAGGGCCTGTCGGCGGCGGTGCGCGAGGTGTTCGTGCGCCTCTACGAAAAGGGCCTGATCTACCGTGGCCAGCGCCTGGTGAACTGGGATCCGGTACTCCACACCGCGGTCTCCGATCTGGAGGTGATCCAGGAGGAGGAGGCCGGCCACCTCTGGCACCTGCGCTATCCCCTGAGCAACGGCACCGGCCATCTGGTGGTGGCCACCACCCGCCCGGAGACCCTTCTCGGCGACTGCGCCGTGGCGGTGCACCCCGGTGACGCGCGCTACACCCACCTCATCGGCGAGCGGGTGGAGCTGCCCCTGACCGGCCGGCGCATCCCCATCATCGCCGACGACTACGTGGATCCGGCTTTCGGCACCGGCTGCGTCAAGATCACCGCCGCCCACGACTTCAACGACTACCAGGTCTGGCAGCGCCACCGCGACGAGAAGGCCATCCTGGAACAGCCCCACGGGGGCCTCATCAACGTCTTCACGGTGGACGCCGCCATCCGCGCCGACAGCGCGGAGGAAGACGGCCTGATCCCCGCCGCCTACGTCGGCCTGGACCGCTACGAGGCGCGCAAACGCATGCTCGCGGATCTGGAGGCCCAGGGCCTGGTGGAGCGCATCGAGGAGCACCGCCACATGGTCCCCCGCGGCGACCGCTCGGGCAGCGTGATCGAGCCCTTCCTCACCGATCAGTGGTTCGTGAAGACCGCGCCCCTGGCCCGCCCGGCCATCGAGGCGGTGGAATCGGGACGTGTCCGCTTCGTCCCCGACAACTGGAAGAACACCTATTTCGAATGGATGCGCAACATCCAGGACTGGTGCATCAGCCGTCAGATCTGGTGGGGCCACCGCATCCCCGCCTGGTACGACGACCGGGGCAACGTCTACGTGGGACGGTCCGAAGAAGAGGTCCGCGGCGCCCACGGCCTGCCCGCGGATCTCCCCCTGCGGCAGGACGAGGACGTGCTGGACACCTGGTTCAGCTCCGCCCTCTGGCCCTTCTCCACCCTCGGCTGGCCGGAAAGGACCCCGGAACTGGCGACCTTCTACCCCACCCGGGTCCTGGTCACCGGCTTCGACATCATCTTCTTCTGGGTGGCGCGGATGATCATGATGGGCCTCGAGTTCATGGGCGAGGTGCCCTTCCACGAGGTCTACATCCACGGCCTGGTGCGCGACTCCCAGGGTGACAAGATGTCCAAGTCCAAGGGCAACGTGCTCGATCCCATCGACCTGATCGACGGCATCGACCTGGAGGCCCTGGTGGCCAAGCGCACCCGCGGCATGATGCAACCGCAACTGGCCGCGCGCATCGCCCGCCAGACCCGCAAGGAGTTCCCCAACGGCATTCCCGCCTTCGGCTGCGACGCCCTGCGCTTCACCTTCGCCGCCCTGGCCACCACCGGCCGCGACATCAAGTTCGACCTGGGCCGCATCGAGGGCTACCGCAACTTCTGCAACAAGCTGTGGAACGCCGCCCGCTACGTGTTCATGAATACCGAGGGCGAGGACTGCGGCGCCGACGGTGGTGAAGTGGCGCTCTCCGCCGCCGACCGCTGGATCCTCTCACGCCTGCAGGAGACCATCCGGGAGGTGATCCAGGGCATCGAGGGCTACCGCCTCGACCAGGCGGCGCGGGCCCTCTACGAGTTCACCTGGAATCAGTACTGTGACTGGTATCTGGAGCTGTCCAAACCGCTGCTCGACGACCCCCAGGCCCCGGCCGCCGCGCAGCGCGGCACCCGCCGCACCCTGGTACAGGTGCTGGAGACCCTGCTGCGTCTGGCCCACCCCATCATGCCCTTCATCACCGAGGAGATCTGGCAGCGTGCCGCGCCCCTGGCCGGGCGGGCCGGCGAGACCCTCATGCTCGCCCCCTTCCCCAGCCCGGACCCGGCCCTGGAGGACCCCGCGGCCGAGGCCGAGATGGAGTGGGTGATGGCCTTCATCCTCGGCGTGCGGCGCATCAAGGGCGAACTGAACATCCCCCCGGGGCGCCCGGTGCCCGTGCTCCTGGCCAACGCCTCGGACGACGACCGGGCGCGCCTGACCCGCCATCGCGCCTACCTGGACCGGCTCGCCCGCCTGCAATCGGCCGAGGTGCTCGCCGATGAGGATGCCGCGCCCGAGGCCTCGGTGGCCCTGGTGGGGGAGATGAAACTGCTGATCCCCCTCGCCGGACTGATCGACAAGGACGCCGAACTCCAACGTCTGCGCAAGGAGATCCAGCGCCTGGAGACCGACCTCGAACGCACCCGGGCCAAGCTGGCCAACCCCCGCTTCGTGGACCGGGCACCCGCGGAGGTGGTGGACAAGGAAAGGGAGAGACTGGCCCAACGGCAATCCGCGTTGGACAAACTGAGCGCACAGGCCGAACGTATCGCCAGGCTCTGAGCCAGAGACCGCGAGCCCCGCCGGAAGACCAGGCAACGCCCCGGACGACTCCGTGGCGGGGAAAATGGACCAAGCCGGAGACACGCATCGGACCGCTGCGCCGCCTCACCCCCCCCAGCCGAGGCAGTAGCACCGGTCCCCGCCACACCGCCCCCGTGCATATCCCTGCTCCTGGCAGGACACATTGCAGTCCGAAGTGTCGCATCCCGCGCCGCCGGAATGGGGGCAGTGATAGGAGGCATTGATGGCCGCCAATACACAGGCGTTCTCGGACAACCGGTCCACCCTCGACCAGGTGGCCTGCGCCTGCATGGTGCAAAAGGGAGACAAGGGCTCACAGGGGATGTAGGAGAGCAACAGCAGGCCCACGGCGGGCGCCCCCCGGTATGTCAAGGAGAATCCCGCCGCCAACGAATGCAGGCCCGCGACAGCCATCTCGCCCGGCAGGGGCAGTTCCCATTGCTTCAGGATCCGGAGATCGGGAAAACGCCGCCTGAGCATCCCAAGCGCCTGCTGGAGTTCCGTCGCCGCCGTCCAGCCCGCCCCCGGGAGCAGGGGCGTGAGGACGGCATACCCCGCCCCGCTGCCTTCCGCCCAGGCGGCCGACCCGTCTCCCGACAGGGACCATCCCGGCGGATAACTGAGGAAACAGAGGCCATCCGCGATGATCTGGCTCGGCCAATTCGCCGACAGCGTCACAAAGTTCGGGTCTGCGGAACAGGCCTCCATCCGCGCCTCCAGGGCATCGACGGCGGTCCCTGCAGGGGCCACGGCCGGCAAGGCCGGTGGCGCCGCCGCGTTCCCGTCTCCTCCGGGGAGCGGGGATGGTGCCTGCCCCTGGGCTCCCGCCCCCGAAGGCGCCGCGGGCAGGGGCGGTGGCGTCTCCCCATGACCTCCTGGAAGCGGGGGTGGCGTCCGTCCTTGGTCCGCCACCCCGGGAGCGGCCGCAGGCAGGGGTGGTGGCGCCGCCCCGTCACCCCCTGGGAGCGGGGGCGGCCTCTGCCCTTGGTCGCCTGTGCC
>JALSSC010000046.1 GCA_026984455.1 Chromatiaceae bacterium | reverse complement strand
GTGTACGACGAACTCTTGTATTGCCGCGCGTCGGCAGGGGGCTGAAGATGTGTGGAATCGTCGGGATCTTCGACCTGAACGGCCGGCGCCCCATCGCCCGGGACCTGCTCGACCGCATGAACGAGTCCCAGCACCATCGCGGCCCCGATCAGGGCGGGCTGCATCTGGAACCGGGCGTGGGATTGGGCCACCGGCGGCTGTCCATCATCGACCTCTCGGGGGGGCGTCAGCCCCTCTACAACGAGGACGAGTCGGTGGTGGTGGTCTACAACGGCGAGATCTACAACTTCGCCGCGCTCATCGACGAACTGGCCGCCCAGGGGCACGTCTTCAGGACCCGCTGCGATACCGAGGTCATCGTCCATGCCTGGGAGGAATGGGGCGCGGACTGTGTACGGCGCTTTCGGGGCATGTTCGCCTTCGCCCTCTGGGACCGCGGCCGCGAGACCCTGTTCCTGGCCCGTGACCGCCTCGGCATCAAGCCCCTGCACTACGCCCTGTTGCCCGACGGACAGCTGATCTTCGGCTCTGAACTCAAGGCCCTACTGGTCCATCCCGGGCTGCCGCGGGTGACCGACCCGCACGCGGTGGAGGACTATTTCGCCTACGGGTACGTGCCCGAACCGCGCACCATCCTCGAACACGCGCGTAAACTGCCTCCGGGCCAGGTGCTGGAGGTGCGCCGCGGCGGGCCGTTGTCCGATCCCCGTCCCTATTGGGAGGTGAGCTTCGGGACCGACACCGGCCTGGATGCCCGGAGCGCGGGCGAGGAACTCATCCGGCGCCTGGAGGAGGCGGTGCGCATCCGCATGGTGGCGGAGGTGCCCCTGGGGGCCTTCCTCTCCGGCGGGGTGGACTCCTCCGCGGTGGTGGCCCTGATGGCCCGGCAGACCCCGGACCCGGTGCACACCTGTTCCATCAGCTTCGGCGATCCCCGGTACGACGAGTCGGCATTCGCCCGCCAGGTGGCGGAACGCTACCACACCGACCACCGGGTGGAGCAGGTGGACCCGGACGACTTCGGTCTGGTGGACCGTCTCGCCGAACTCTACGACGAGCCCTACGCCGACAGTTCCGCCATGCCCACCTATCGGGTCTGCGAGCTGGCCCGCAAGCAGGTGACCGTGGCCCTGTCCGGCGACGGCGGCGACGAGAACCTGGCCGGCTACCGCCGTTATCGCTGGCATATGTATGAGGAGCGGGCGCGTTCCCTCCTGCCCCTGGGCCTGCGCCGGCCCCTGTTCGGTTTCCTGGGGCGGGTCTATCCCAAGCTGGACTGGGCGCCCCGGGTCTTGCGCGGCAAGTCCACCTTTCAGGCCCTGGCCCGGGACAGCGTCGAGGGCTATTACCACAACATCTCGGTGCTCCCCGACGAGATGCGCGCGCGCTTGTTCAGTCCGGCCTTCCGCGGGACCCTCCAGGGCTACCAGGCGATCGAGGTGATGCGTGCCCATGCGCGCAACGCCCCCAGCGATCACCCCCTGTCCCTGGTCCAGTACCTGGACTTCAAGACCTATCTGGTGGGTGACATCCTCACCAAGGTGGACCGCGCCAGCATGGCCCACGCCCTGGAGGTGCGGGTGCCGATCCTCGACCATGTCCTGGTGGAGTGGATGGCCCGCCTGCCACCCGCCTTGAAGCTCCACGGCAGGGAAGGCAAGTTCCTGTTCAAACGCGCCTTGGAACCCCTGCTGCCGGCCGACGTCCTGTATCGCCCGAAGATGGGCTTCGCCGTGCCCCTGGCGGCCTGGTTCCGCGGTCCCCTGCGCGAGCGGGTGCGGGCGGCGGTGCTCGGCGAGGCCCTGGGCGACAGCGGCCTGTTCGACCGCCGCTATCTGGAACACTTGGTCTCGGCCCATCAGTCCGGGCGCCGCGACTACAGCGCCGCCCTGTGGTCCCTGCTCATGTTCGAGGCATTTCAGCGCCGCATTCAATGAAGATCCTGCACCTCTTCGATCACTCCATCCCCCTGCACAGCGGTTACACCTTCCGCAGCCGGGCGATCCTTCAGGCCCAGCGGGCGCGCGGTTGGGAGACGGCGCACCTCACCTCGCCCAAGCACCTGCGCCCGGGACCGGACCCGGAGACCGTGGACGGCCTGGGGTTCTACCGTTCCCATGCCCGCCCGTTGCCCGCCCGTCTGCCGGTGCTCAACCAGTGGGAGGTGGTGCGCGCCCTGGAGCGGCGCCTGGACGAGATCCTGCCCGTCGAAAGGCCCGACCTGTTGCACGCCCATTCCCCCTGTCTCACCGGGGTGGCGGCGGTGCGCGCCGGGCGCCGCCACGGCCTGCCGGTGGTCTATGAGTGCCGCGCCTTCTGGGAGGACGCCGCCAGCGACCACGGCACCAGCCGCGAGGGCGGGGCGCGTTACCGCATCACCCGGGCCCTGGAGACCTGGGTCTTCCGTAACGCCGACGCGGTCACCTGTATCTGCGAGGGTCTGCGCGGCGACATCCTCGCCCGTGGGGTGGCGGCGCAGCGGGTCACGGTGATCCCCAACGCCGTGGACACGGCCCACTTCACCTATGGCGCGCCGCGAGACGCGGCCTTGGCCGCGGCACTGGGCCTCGATCACAAGCGGGTGCTGGGCTTTCTCGGCTCGTTCTACGCCTACGAGGGCCTGGAACTCCTGGTGGAGGCCCTGCCGCGGATGTTGCAGGCCCTCCCCGACCTGCACCTGTTGCTGGTCGGGGGCGGCCCCCGCGAGGCGTCCCTGAAACGGCGCGTGGCCGAGTTGAACCTGGGAGACGCGGTGACCTTCACCGGGCGGGTCCCCCACGACCAGGTCGCCCGTTATTACAGTCTGGTGGATCTGCTGGTCTTTCCCCGTCTGCCCATGCGCCTGACCGACCTGGTGACCCCCCTGAAACCGCTGGAGGCCATGGCCCAGGGGCGGCTGGTGCTGGCCTCGGACGTGGGCGGCCACCGCGAGCTGATCCGTCCCGGGGAGACCGGGTGGCTGTTCCGGGCGGGCGATCCGGCGGCCCTGGCCGGGGCCGTGACCGCCGTCTTCGCCCGGCCGGAGGCCTGGGAGACTGTCCGTCGGGCCGGGCGCCGCTTCGTGGAGGCGGAGCGCAATTGGCCGGCCAGTGTGGCCCGCTATGAAGGCGTCTACCGCCCCCTTCTTGACGCCCGGGCGCCATGAGCGGAGAACGGAGGCCGATCTTGGTGTTCACCCAAGTCTTCCCCAACCAGGCCGAGCCCGGGCGCGGGCTGTTCGTGCGCGAGCGCATGTTCCGGGTGGCCGCCGCCGGCCGTCCCCTCAAGGTGGTGGCGCCGGTGCCCTGGTTCCCCTTGCAGGGCTTGATCCGCCGCTGGCGGCCCCACTTCCGGCCCACCCCGCCCCGGCGGGAGGTGCAGCAGGGGATCGAGGTGTTGCATCCCCGTTTCCTCTGTGTCCCCGGTGTCCTCAAACAGCTCGACGGCCTGTTCATGGCCCTGGGGGCCCTCTGGCCCCTGTGGCGGTTGCGCCGGCGTTTCCCGTTCCGCCTCATCGACGCCCATTTCGCCTATCCCGACGGCTATGCCGCGACCCTGCTGGGGCGCTGGCTCGGCCTCCCCGTGACCCTCACCCTGCGCGGGACCGAGGTCCCCCTGAGCCGCTTTCCGGGCCGCCGGCGGCGCATGCTCCTGGCCCTGGAGCGGGCCCGGCGGGTGTTCACCGTGGCCGACAGCCTCGGCCGTCACCTGGTCTCCCTCGGGGGGCGCGGCGACCACATCCTGCGGGTGGGCAATGGCGTGGACCTGGCGCGTTTCCACCCCGAGGACCGTGCCGCGGCCAGGGATCGCCTCGGCATCCCCCGGGACGCCGAGGTGTTGGTGAGCGTGGGCACCCTGTGCGAACGCAAGGGCTTTCATCGGGTGATGGAGTGTCTGCCGGCGCTGTTGCCGGACCACCCCCGGTTGCTCTTCCTGGTGGTGGGCGGGGCCGGGCCGGAAGGCGATTGGCAGGGCCGCCTGGCGCACCAGGCGGCCGGGCTTGGGCTCGAGGAGCGGGTGCGCCTGCTCGGGGCCCTGCCCCCGGAGGAGCTGCGTTGGCCCCTCGCGGCCGCCGACCTGTTCGTCCTCGCCACCCGCAACGAGGGTTGGGCCAACGTCTTCCTGGAGGCCATGGCCTGCGGCCTGCCGGTGGTCACCACCGACGTGGGGGGGAACGCCGAGGTGGTCTCATCCCCGGACTTGGGGCGCATCGTGCCGTTCGGGGACCGCCCCGCCCTCACCGAGGCCCTCGACCAGGGCCTGCGGCGGGACTGGGACCGCCGGGCGATCCTCGCCCACGCCCGGGCCAACGCCTGGGAACGGCGTATCGAGGTCCTGGAGCGGGCGTTCCGCGAGATCCTGGGGGAGGAGGGCTGAGATGCTGGGCGGCGGTCTCCGGGATTTCGTCACCGCGGCCATCGCCTTGGGGGCGATACCGATGATCTTCAGGCGGCCCTGGATCGGCATCGTGATCTGGTCCTGGCTGGCCTATATGAATCCGCACAAGCTGAGCTACGGCTGGGCCCACGACTTCCCCTTCGCCAAGGTCACCGCCCTGGTGACCCTGATGGCGATGTTGGCCTACAAGGGACGGAAACGCATCCCCTGGATGCGGGAGTCCGTCCTCGTGTTGCTGTTGGCGATTTGGATGTCCGTCACCACTGCATTCGCCTTCTTTCCGGACGCGGCCTTCGAGACCTGGGACAAGGTCTGGAAGATCATGCTCTTCACCTTCCTCACCATGATGCTCATCAACACCCGGGACAAGGTCATCGTGCTCATCTGGACCATCGTGGTGTCGTTGGGGCTCTACGGCTTCAAGGGGGGGGTCTTCACCCTGCTCACCGGGGGGGCCTATGCCGTCTACGGTCCGGTGGAGACCTTCATCGGTGGTAACAACGAGATCGGGCTGGCCCTGATCATGACCGTGCCCTGGATCCGCTACATACAGCTCACCGATCCCCGGCGTTGGGTACGCACCGGCATGGTGGTGCTCATGCTGCTGACCACCGTGGCGATCCTGGGCACCCAGTCCCGCGGTGCCTTCGTGGGCGCGCTCGTCATGTACATGGTGATGTTCCTGAAGAACCTGCGTCAGATCTTCTTCGTGATCTTCGCCGGGGTCCTGTTCTACGGCATGGTCCAGTTCATGCCCGACACCTGGCACGAGCGCATGGGGACCATGAAGGACTACAAGGCGGACCAGTCGGCCATGGGGCGCATCAACGCCTGGTGGATGGCCTTCCATCTGGCCAACGACCATCCCGTTCTGGGGGGCGGCTTCGAGACCTTCCAGCCACAGTTGTTCCGGATCTACGCCCCGGATCCGAACAACGTCCACGACGTCCACAGCATCTATTTCGAGATGTTGGGGGAGCAGGGGTATCCAGGACTGATCATGTATCTGTTGCTGGGGCTATTCGCCCTGCTCAGCGCCCGCCGGATCATCCGTCTGTCCAAAGGGGACCCGGAGCTGAACTGGGCCTATCACTTCGGGAGTATGATGCAGGTGTCTCTGGTGGGTTATGCGGTCACCGGGGCCTTTCTCGGGCTGTCCCATTTCGATCTCTACTACGCCCTGATCGGGCTGTTGGTGGTGGTCAAGGATCTGTTCGCGCGCGGCCTGGCCAAGGCCCCGCCCGATCCCGAGATCCCCCACTGGGTCGCACGGCTGGTATTGGCGCGGCCCGGGGTGTCGCCTTCAGCATCGCCGGTATCGCCTCGTAGGCTGAGACGAGTGGGATGACAAACCTTCCGCGCTGGCTGGCCGGTGGCCTGATCTATCCCCTCCAGGAACGCCTTCTGGGGCGCCCCACCTTCGCCTATCTGGCGGAGCTGGAGCGGACCCAGTTCCTCTCCCGCGAGGCCCTCGAGGCCCTGCAGGCCGAGAAGCTGGGGGCCCTACTGCGCGCCGCCCGGACCCACTGTCCCTGGTACCGCGAGCGTATCGCGGCGGCGGGCATCGACGTGGAGGGGCCGGTGAGCCGTACCGATCTGGCCCGCCTGCCCCTGCTCACCAAGGCCGAGGCCGCGGCCCATCGTGACGAGATGGCCTGGGCCGGGGTCCCCGGCGGGCGCTTCGAATACAACACCGGGGGGTCCAGCGGTCGCCCCCTGGTCTTCTGGTTCGGACGCCGTCGCCAGGCCTCGGACGCCGCCGGCCGGATGCGCGCCCGCCGCTGGTGGGGGGTGGAACCGGGCGATCCCGAGGTCTACCTCTGGGGCGCGCCAGTGGAGCTGGACCGGACCGACCGCATCAAGAGCCTGCGCGACCGCCTGGTGAACCAATTGGTGCTCAACGCCTTCGAGATGTCGCCCGAGACCATGGACGCCTATGGCGAGGCCATCGAGGGCTTCCGGCCGCGTTGCCTCTATGGCTACGCCAGTTCCCTCGCCCTCCTCGCCGCCCACCTGGAGGCGCGCGGGCGCCGCCTGCGCCTGCCCCGCCTGAGGGTGGTCTGCACCACCGGCGAGCCCCTGTTCCCCCACCAGCGGGAACTCCTGGAACGGGTCTTCGGGGTGCCGGCGGCCAACGAGTTCGGCAGTCGCGACATCGGCTTCACCGCCCACGAGGCCCCGGGGGACGGCCTGTTGCTGATGAGCGAGTCCATCCTCCTGGAGGTGCTCGACGCCGAGGGCCGGCCGCTGCCCGCGGGCGAGCCCGGCGAGGCGGTCATCACCGGCCTGGAATCCTGGGCCCAGCCCTTCGTCCGCTATCGCACCGGCGACGTGGTGACCCTGGATTCGGCGCCGCCCCCCAGCGGCCGCGGCCTGCACCGTATCGCCTCGGTGGCCGGGCGCACCACCGATTTCCTGATGCGCCCGGACGGCACCCTGATGCACGCCCTGGCTGGAATCTATGTATTGCGTGCGGTAAAAGGGGTTGGCGAATTCAAATTGATCCAGGAGCGGCCGGATCGCCTGCGGGTGCAGGTGGTGCCCGGTTCGGACTGGACCGAGACCGATGCCGCCACCATCCGCCGGGGGCTGGCGGCGCGCCTGGGAGAGGACATGAAGATCGAACTGGAGCGGGTGGCGGTGATCCCCCCGGAGCCCTCGGGCAAGCATCGTTACGTGGTCAACCGGGTGCCCCTAGTAGAGGGGCTGAAGATCGCTCTGCCGGGAGCAGGGGAGGGCGGGGCATGACCCCCTTGGAGTGGCTGCGCCTGCCCCTGCGCTACCGTCCCTGGCGGCCCCTGCACCTGCGTCTGGTGGCCGCCGATCTGTGGGGGCGCGAGGGCCGTCCCCACGCCGACCACCGGGCCCATCTGGAGGCTGCCATCGACTGGCTGTGCCGGGCCCAGGACCGGCGTGACGGCGAGCGCGACGCCGGTGGGGTCGCCGCCGGATGGAGCTTCGAGGACGGTTGGCTGCCCGCCTATCCGGAGACCACCGGCTACATCATCGAGACCTTCATCGCCGCGGCCCCCCTCCTGGGGCGCCCGGAACTGGAGCGGCGGGCCGCGCGCATGATCGACTGGGAGCTGTCCCTGCAGGGGCCGGACGGGGCCTTTCCCGGCCATTTCGGCGAGCCCGGTAGTCGGCCGGTGATCTTCAACACCGGCCAGATCATGCACGGGATGCTCGCCGGCCATCTCGCCCTGGGGCGCGACGACTGCTTGGAGGCGGCGGTGCGCGCCGGTCACTGGCTGGCCCGTCATCAGGGCGCCGACGGGGCCTGGCACGACTACGAACACAATGGCATCCCCCATGTCTACAACACCCGCGCCACCTGGGCCCTGCTCGCCACCGGCCGGGTGGCCGGGGAGGCCTCCCTGGTGGACGCGGCCAAGGCCCATTTGGAATGGGCCCTGGCCCGGCGCGAAGGGGACGGCTGGTTCCGCGAGAATGCCTTCACCCCTGGCCAGGCCCCCTTCCTGCATACCATCGCCTATGCCATCCGCGGCCTTCTGGAATGCGGCCGGCTGCTGGGCGACGAGCGCTACCTGAGCGCCGCCGAGGACGCGGCGGCCGTCCTCGCCGGTTGCCAGCGCGCCGACGGCTGGCTGGCCGGGGCCTATGGACAGGGCTGGCGTCCCGCCGGCACCTATTGTTGCCTCACCGGTCTCGCCCAGATGGTGCTCGACTGGCAGCGCCTGGACCAGATCCGCGGCGACGCGCGTTTCGCGGGGCCGGCGCGCCTGGGGCTCGACTATCTGGAATCCCTGCACCGTCTGGAGGACCCGGCCGACCCGGTGCGCGGCGGGGTCGCCGGTTCCTATCCGATCTGGGGCGCCTATTCGCGCTTCGAGTTTCCCAACTGGGCGGCCAAGTTCTTCGCCGACGCCTTGATCATGGCCCTGACGGGGCGCCCCCTGCCTGCGGAGATCGAACCCCATGGCTGAGCCCCCCACCCTGAGGGTCGTGATCCTCTGCGGCACCTCGCCGCGTCACCTCTATGTGGCCAACCGCCTCTGCCGGGCGGCCGAGGTGCAGGCCATCGTCCAGGAGACCGGGGGCGAATGGAACGCCCGCAAGGTGCTGCGTGCCCTCCGCCCCGACCGCCTGTGGCAGAAGGCCTGGCGCTGGCTGCGTGACCGCCGCCGCTACCGGGGCGATCAGGAGGCGCGTTTCTTCTTCGGAGAGTCCCCGCCGCGCCTGGAACATCCCGAACTGGCGCGGGCGGTGCCCCATGTCAACCACCCCGACACCCTGGCCCTGGTGGACCGCCTGCAGCCGGACCTCATCATGGTCTTTGGCACCTCCCTGATCCGTGGCGACCTCCTGGGGCGGGGGCGGCTGGGCATGGTCAACCTGCATGGCGGCCTGTCCCCCGAGTACCGCGGCGCCGACTGCACCTTCTGGGCCCTGTACAACGGGGAGCCGGAGAAGGTGGGCTGCACCATCCACTATATCGACGCCGGCATCGACACCGGCGGCCTCATCGCCCATGTCTCCCCGGAGGTGCGTCCCGGCGACGACGAATTGACCCTGTTCTGGCGCGCGGTGCGGGACAGCGCCGAGGTCTACGCCCAACTGGTGGACCGTCTGGCGCGGGGCGACCGCCTGGGCCGGGTCCAGCCTGGCCGGGGGCGGCTCTACCAGGTCAAGGACCGCGGCTGGCGCCATGAGCGGCGTCTGGAGCGGATCCTGGCCGGGGGGCTGCCCGCCATCCCGGGACCCCGGATCGTCTGGTTCGAGGCCGGGACATGAGCGATTTCTGGTTGAAGGTGCGCAAGACCCTGGACTGGCACGGGCGACGGGCCCTGCGGTCCGCGCGCGGGCTTTGGTGGGACCTGCGCCCCCGCGCGGCCGAGCGTCCCATCCTGGTGGTGGGGTGTTCCCGCGCCGGCACCACCCTGGTCTACAAGACCCTGTCCGAGTCCACCGAGATCGGCACCCTACAACGGGAGACCCACGACTTCTGGGCCGGCCTGCACCCCCCGGCTGCCAAGGGCTGGGCGACCCATGCCCTGGACGAGGGCGATGCCTCCACCGCCGACCGCGACCGGGTCAGCCGCTATTTCTACGCCTGGACCGGGCGGCATCGCTGGGTGGACAAGAACAACCAGAACGGGCTCTGCATCCCCTATCTGAACGCCCTGTTCCCCGATGCCCACTTCGTGTTCGTCAAGCGTTCCCCCGGGGACAACATCAACTCCCTGATCGAGGGTTGGAAGCGTCCCGACGAATTTGCCACCTGGTCCGGCGACCTGCCCGCGCGGGTGGCCATCGACGGCGGTCGCTTCAGCCGCTGGTGCTTCTTCCTGGCCGAGGGCTGGCGCGACTATCTGCAGGCCCCCATCGAGGCCGTCTGCGCCTTCCAGTACCGGACCATGAACGAGGCCATCCTCGCCGGGCGGGAAGGGATCGCCCCCGAACGCTGGCACGAGGTCTTCTACGAGGACCTGGTGAGTGATCCCGTGGCCGGGTTCCGCCGGGTCTTCACGGACTGTGGGCTGGACTTCACCCCGGCCCTGGAGGCCCATTGCGCCGGGGTCCTGAACCGGCCCTACAACGCCTTCTCCGAGATCCGCCTGGACAAGTGGCGCGGGAGCCCCAACCGGGAGCGTATCGAGGCGGTCCTGCCGGAGGTCGTCGAGACGGCGAGACGCCTGGGGTATGCCCTGTGAACGCGCGATCGTCGCGCCCCATCCGGGGAGCGGCAGGGCGGCAGCCTGGCCCTGCCGCCATGTCCGGACTCGTGGCCAGTTTTGTGCGCTTTTCGGGTGTGGGGGCCTTTGCCACGGCCGTTCAATACCTCGTCCTGGTGGTCCTGGTGGAACTCTGGGGCGCAGATGCCGCCTTGGCCTCGGGGATCGGTTTCGCCTTGTCGGCGGTGCTCAACTACCTGCTCAACCGGCGTTTCACCTTTCGCTCGGAGCGGCCGCACCGGCAGGCCTTCAGCCGTTTCGTCCTGGTGGCCGGGAGCGGCTTGGCGCTCAACACCCTGCTCATGTGGATCGGCACGCACGGCCTGCATATCGGGTACTTGATCGTCCAGGTCGCCGCCACCGGGCTGGTCCTGTTGTTCAACTTCACCCTCAATCGATCCTGGGTGTTCGGGAGGCCGGAAGAGGGCTGACGGCCGGGCCCTCGCCGTCGGTTGGCCTCTGAATTCGTGTATTCTTGGTGCCCTGCGGTCCGGGGGCATCATCCACCTTTGCGGAGTACAGTGAATGGAGCGCGAGAAACTGATCGAGGAAGTGGCCAAACACGAATGGATGCACACCATCGACCTGGGGCAGGGGGTCGTCACCCCGGGCCGCTGGCCCACCAACCCGAACGTCATGCGGGCCTTCGACAGCATCGATTTCAAGGGCAAGAAGGTGCTGGACATCGGGGCATGCAACGGCCTGTGGTCCTTCGAGGCGGAGCGGCGCGGCGCGGCCGAGGTCTATTCGGTC
>JALSSC010000045.1 GCA_026984455.1 Chromatiaceae bacterium | reverse complement strand
GCAGAACCACTTCCTGCTTGCGTTTTGCCGACCACCTCTTCGGCGATTTCTTCTCACTCATGGACACCTCCTGTCGCTATCACTCTACGACCAAATGTGTGTCCAAAATATTCGAGGGGCAACCCAGATCATCCATTTTGGGGCATGGGATGGATAGACGCGATTTAGACACGGTGCAACAATATCATATTGAAAAATAAGGAAACACCGAAGGTTCGAATCCCTCCCTCTCGGCCATATAATCAACGACTCAGCTATGCATCGTGCCTCTGGGCAAGGCGCGGAAGCGAATCATCGCGGGGACTATGGCAAGCAATCGCTCCACCGCCCAGGGGCGCGAGGGGCGGCCGCGGTAGCGAGGAGTGGCACAGGGAGGTGCCGCCTACGGACCGAAGGACGGAAATATTCACGTGCGACGGGTATAGAGTCCCAATAATTCGGGGGACCGTCACGAGAAACCTCAGGCATACAACCCCCGTTTGCGCAGGAAGCCATAGGTGAGCATCTTGATGGCGTCGTTGAAGACGAACCAGGCCAGGGCGTAGGCCCACATATAGAGGGCGTAGGTCCAGCCGATGGGGGTGATGAGCAAGCCGTAGACGGCGATCAGGGTGCCCAGTACGCGGGTGGAGAAGGTGGCGGTGAAGAGGATCCAGGAGGGGTAGGGCCGACGCCAGAACCAGTCGTCGATGCGGGTGTTGTAGATGGTGCCGTGGCCGGCGATGACCAGCTTGGCGAACATCATGGACTGGATCATCTCGGTGGAAAATTCCAGTTCCTCGAGGATGAAGAACAACAGAAAGGACGACAGCACCCCGGCGATACCCAGGGTGCTGGCCACGGTGAGCAACTCGGGCATGTTCCAACGCACCGGTTCCTTGAGGATCCGGGTGTTGTCGTAGGCGATGGCCAGGATCGGGATGTCGTTGAGCAGCGCCAGGATGATGATCATCAGGGCGGTGATGGGATAGAAGTTGAACACCACGATGGCCAGGGTCATGAACAGGATGATGCGGATGGTCTCGGCGATCCTGAAGATGGAATAGCTCTTCATGCGCTCGAAGGTGATGCGCGCCTGCTTGACGGCCTCGTTGATCACCGACAGTCCGGGGGCGGTGAGGACGATGTCGGCGGCGGCGCGGGCGGCGTCGGTGGCGTTGGCCACGGCGATGCCGCAGTCGGCCTTCTTCAGGGCGGGGGCGTCGTTGACGCCGTCGCCGGTCATGCCGACGATGTAGTCGGCCTTCTGCAGGGTATCGACGATGTAGTATTTGTCCTCGGGCACCACCTCGGCGAAGATGTCCACCGATTCGATGGTATGGATGATGGCCGACTCGTGGGCCTTGAGGAATCCGCCCTTCAGGGCCTCGGTGGCGAAGGCCTGTTCCAGTTCCTGCACGATCCCGGCGGCGAAGCGCTCGATCTCCTCGTCGCTCACCTCCGGTGCCAGGCGCCGGTACAGGCCCTTGCCGAGGATGCGCGCGAGCAGCAGGAGTTCCTCGTTGCCCAGGCCCTTGAGTTCGTCGGGGCGGATCGCCCGCCCCTTCAGGCCCAGCATCTGCCCGATCTCACGGGCGATGGCGATGTTGTCGCCGGTCACCATCTTCACCTGGACGCCATGGGCGCGCATGTCGCGGATGACCTGGGCCGAATCCTCGCGGGGCGGATCGAACAGCGGGATGAGGCCGATCAGCTCCACGCCCGTAGCGGTGCCGCGGGCCACCGCGAGGGTGCGGTAACCCTTGGCCGCGAGGGCCTCGAGGGTGCGCCCGATCTCCTTGCGTCGCGGCTCGGGCAGTTGCGCCAGTTCCATCAGGACCTGGGCCGCCCCCTTGAGGGCGCGGAAGCGTTCGCCGTCGCCCGCGATCTCGGCCTCGGTGCGTTTGCGGACCGGATCGAAGGGGGTGAAGTGGAGCTGCCGCCAGGCGCCCAGATCCAGGTCAGGGAAATGGGCCTCGAGGTAATCGAAGAGGGGCCGCTCGATGGGGTCCTGGTTCTCCTTCCGCGAGGCCAAGGCGGCGAGCAGGAAGAGTTCCCGCTCGTCGTGCCCAGGAAAGGGCACGGGGCCGGCCACCTGCATCCGGTTCTGGGTCAGGGTGCCGGTCTTGTCGGAGCAGAACACGTCCACCCCCGCCAGTTCCTCGATGGCGGTGAGCTTGGAGACGATGGCCTGGCGGCGGGCCAGATTGAGGGCGCCGATGGCCATGGTCACCGACAACACCGCCGGCAGGGCCACGGGGATGGCCGCCACCGTCAGGACCAGGGCGAAGCGGGCGATCTCGATGAAGTTCTCGTGCCTGAACAGGGCCACCATGAGGATCAGAATCACCAGGGATACCGTGATCAGGATCAAGAAGTTGCCGATCTTGATCACCATCCGCTGGAAGTGGCTGCGCTCCTCCAACTGGGCCTTGGCCACCAGCGAGACCACGCCGTGGAAGTTGGTGTGGGTGCCGGTGTTCACCACCACCGCCAGCATCTCGCCCTGCTTGACGACGGTGTTGGCGTAGGCCGTGTCCGCGGCCTTCTTGCTCACCGGCAGGGACTCCCCGGTGAGGGCGGACTGGTCCACCAGCAGGTAGTTGCCCGAGAGGAGCTGCACGTCCGCCGGGACGATGTCGCCGAGACGCAGCTTGACGATGTCTCCCGGCACCAGGTCACGCGCGTGCAGGGTCAGGAAGCGTCCGTCGCGCCGCACGATCACCTCCGCGGCCAGGCGTTTCTTCAGCGACTTGAGGGCGTTGAGGGCGCGATGCTCCTGGAGGAAGTCCAGCCCGGCGTTCACCGCGAGCATGATGAGGATGATGATGAAGTCCTCCCATTTCTGCACCAGGGCCGAGAGGATCGCCGCTACCTCGATCATCCAGGGGATGGGGCCCCAGAAGCGCCGGAAGACACGGTGCCAGAAGGGTTCTTCGCGCTCCTGGATCTCGTTTCGACCGAAACGCCGCAGGCGTCGGGCGGCCTCCTCGGCGCTCAGGCCCCGCTCGGCGTCGCTGTGCAGCTCGGCCAGGGTCCGGGCCACCGGCTGTTGGCCATAGGCATCGGTGGGGCGGGGGAGGTTGGGGTCCATGAGGGGCTCCGGATGAAGGGGGGCGGGTGGCCGGGTTTTTCCATTCTATACCCGTCCATCCCTGCAAAGGCCAAGGGAGACCCGGTCCGGGATCGCCCTATAATCCGGCTCATGCCCATGACCCGGATCCTTCCTTGACCGCCCTCTACGCCCGACGCCTCGATCGGATCGCCGCCCTGGACGGCGGCGCCTGTCTGCGCGGGGGCGCCATCGGCATCGAACGCGAGGCCCTGCGCGCCTCCCCGGACGGCGCCATCGCCCAGACCCCGCATCCCCCCGCCCTGGGTGCCGCCCTCACCCATCCCTGGATCACCACCGACTATTCCGAGGCCATGGTGGAACTCATCACCCCACCGTGCGCCACGGGGATGGAGGCCCTGACCTTTCTCGACGACCTCCATCGCTACGTCTATCTCCATCTGGGAGAGGAGACCCTGTGGAACGCCAGCATGCCCTGCGTCCTGGGGGGGGCGTCGTCCATCCCGATCGCCCGCTACGGTTCCTCGAACCCCGGCCGCATGCGCCACGTCTACCGGCGCGGCCTGGACTACCGCTACGGGCGCATGATGCAGGTGATCGCGGGGGTGCACTTCAACTATTCCCTGCCTGAGGCCTTCTGGCCGATCTATCGGGACCTGGAGGGGGAGGGGGGCGACCTGCGCGGCTTTCGCGACCGCCACTACATGGGCCTGATCCGCAACCTGCAACGCCTGGGCTGGCTGGTGCCCTACCTGTTCGGGGCCTCGCCGGCGGTGTGCCGTACCTTTCTCGCCGGTATTCCCCATCCCCTGGAACCCTTCGACGGGGACACCTTCTACCAGCCCGGGGCCACCTCCCTGCGCATGGGCGACATCGGCTATCAGAACCACATGGAGGCGGGTCACGGCTTTCGCGCCAACTATGACAGTCTGGACAGCTACGTGCGCAGCCTCACCTGGGCCATCACCACCCCCTGTCCGCGTTACGAAGAGGTGGGCGTGCGGGTGAATGGCGAATGGCGGCAGCTCAACGCCAATGTCTTGCAGATCGAGAACGAACACTACAGCAGCGTGCGCCCCAAACAGGCGCCGCGCTGGCTGGAGAAGCCCGTCCACGCCCTGCGCGAGCGGGGAATCGGCTATGTGGAGCTGCGCTCCCTGGACGTGAACCCCTTCGAGCCCCTGGGGGTCGGCGGGGAGCAGGTGCGCTTCCTGGAGGGCCTGTTGCTGTTCTGCCTGCTGCGACCGAGCCCGCCGATCCCGCCGCGCGAGGCCCAGGCCATCGACCGCAATCTCTCCCTCACCGCCCATCGTGGGCGGGAGCCGGGCCTGCTGCTGCGGCGCGGCGACGAGGCGGTCGGCCTGCGGCAGTGGGGCCTGGAGATCCTCGCGGCCATGAAACCCCTGATGGCCATGCTCGACGGAGACGACCCGGAGCGCCCCTATTCCCGGGTCCTGGGCACCCTGCGAGGGCGTCTCCGGGACCCCGAGGCCACGCCCTCGGAACGCCTGCTGCGCCATCTGCGCGAGACGGGCCTGAGCTTCGTCGAGGCGGCCCTCGAGCTGGCGCGGGCCGATGCCGCCGCCTTCCGCTCGCGGCCGCCCGGGGCCGCCATGCGCCAGAGGCTCGACCGCCTGGCGGAGGAGTCCCGGCGCCGTCAGGCGGAGATGGAGGCCGCCGACGACCGGCCCTTCGAGCGTTTCCTGGCCGCCTATTTCGCCGGATCCGTGCTTCGCTGACGCCCCCGGCCAGACCCGGGCGCGACGGGAGGGTGATCCACTCTTTTTGGCCGAGCCCATGCCGAGGCTCCTGGGATTTCCATCACCGTGGCCTTGTCACAGCCATCATCCCTGGGTTCTCCGTCCCCGGGGTCGCAAACGGTCCCAAGGGCGGAAATATTCACCTGTGCCGGGTATATAATCACGCCCTTTCCCTTGGAGAGAGTTCCCCATGGCCCCATCCCCCGTCAAGAAAGTCGTCCTCGCCTATTCGGGTGGCCTGGACACCTCGGTGATCCTCAAGTGGCTGGAAGACACCTATGCCTGCGAGATCGTCACCTTCACCGCCGACATCGGCCAGGGCGGGGAGGTGGAACCGGCGCGCGCCAAGGCCGAGGCCATGGGGGTGGAGGAGATCTACATCGAGGATCTCACCGAGCCCTTCGTGCGCGACTATGTCTTCCCCATGTTCCGCGCCAACGCCCTCTACGAGGGTGAATACCTGCTCGGCACCTCCATCGCCCGGCCCCTGATCGCCAGACGCCTGGTGGAGATCGCCCATGAGACGGGCGCCGACGCCATCGCCCACGGCGCCACCGGCAAGGGCAACGACCAGGTCCGCTTCGAGCTGGGCGCCTATGCCCTGGACCCCGGCATCCGCATCATCGCCCCGTGGAGGGAGTGGGACCTGCTCTCCCGCGAGAAACTCCTGGCCTATGCCCAGGCCCACGGCATCCCGGTGGAGATGAAGCGCGAGGGCAGCAAGTCCCCCTATTCCATGGATGCCAATCTGCTCCACATCTCCTACGAGGGCTACGACCTGGAGGACCCCTGGAACGAGCCCGACGATGCCATGTGGCGCTGGACGGTGGCCCCGGAGAAGGCCCCCGACCGCCCCCGCTACCTGGAGATCGCCTTCGAGCGGGGCGACCCGGTGGCCATCGACGGACGCGCCCTGAGCCCCGCCGCCCTGCTGGCGGAACTCAACCGCATCGGTGGAGCGCATGGGGTGGGGCGGACCGACATCGTCGAGAACCGCTATGTGGGGATGAAGTCCCGCGGCTGCTACGAGACCCCCGGCGGCACCCTGTTGCTCAAGGCCCACCGGGCCATGGAGTCCCTCACCCTGGACCGCGAGGCCGCCCACCTCAAGGACGAACTCATGCCGCGCTACGCCAAGCTGGTCTACAACGGCTACTGGTGGGCGCCGGAGCGGGAGATGTTGCAGGCCGCCATCGACCAGACCCAGGCCCGGGTCAACGGGGTGGTGCGGCTCAAGCTCTACAAGGGCGGGGTCATGGTGGTGGGGCGCCGCTCCGAGAGCGACAGCCTGTTCGACGAGAGCATCGCCACCTTCGAGGAGGACGCCGGCGCCTACGATCAACAGGACGCCACCGGCTTCATCCGTCTGAACGCCCTGCGTCTGCGGGTGGCGGCGGGGAAGGGGCGGCGCTGACCCGGCGCCGGCGGGCCACCGATCGCGGCGCGCTCGTCCGGCCCCATTCCATGGCGGCTTCTCACCCGGGGGGACGCGGGAAGCGCCAAGGACCTGAATATTCAGACGCGTCGGGTATAATAACGCGCTTTCCGGCCGGGCCACCGATGTGGTCTGGCCTTTTCGTTGCCATTCGCCGGCGCCTGAAGTCATTGTCGGGGCCGGCCTTGCAGAGGAGATCCCACAATGACCCTGACCGCCGAACAGAAGAAGACCATCGTCGAGGAATACGGCCGCGCCGCCAACGATACCGGTTCGCCCGAGGTCCAGGTGGCCCTGCTCACCGCGCGTATCAACGACCTGACCGGCCATTTCAAGGAGCACACCCACGACCATCACTCCCGGCAGGGCCTGGTGCGTATGGTCAACTCCCGCCGCAAGCTGCTCGACTACCTCAAGGGCAAGGACATCGAGCGTTACCGCACCCTGATCTCCCGTCTGGGCCTGCGCCGTTAATCCCCATCAAGCAACCGAGGATCCAGACGTGATCTTGAACCCCATTCGCAAAGAGTTTCAGTTCGGCGGCTACCCCGTGGTCATGGAGACGGGCGAGATCGCCCGCCAGGCCGACGGTGCCGTGATGATCGACATGGGCGGCACCACCGTCCTGGTCACCGCGGTGATCGACAAGCGGGCGAGCGACAAGGACTTCTTCCCCCTGACCGTGGACTACCAGGAGCGCACCTATGCCGCCGGCCGTATCCCCGGTGGCTTCTTTCGCCGGGAAGGCCGGCCTTCGGAGAAGGAGATCCTCACCAGCCGCCTGATCGACCGGCCGCTGCGTCCGCTGTTCCCCGAGGGCTTCAACCGTGAGATCCAGGTGATCGCCACGGTGATGTCGCTCAATCCCGAGGTGGATCCCGATCTGCCCGCCTTGTTGGGTGCCTCGGCGGCCATGAGCCTTTCGGGTGCTCCCTTCCAGGGCCCGGTGGGTGCCGCCCGGGTGGGTTACAAGGACGGCCAATATCTGCTCAACCCGAACCTCTCCGAGATCGTCGATTCCGACCTGGATCTGATCGTGGCCGGCACCCGGAGCGCGGTGCTCATGGTGGAATCCGAGGCCCGGCAGTTGTCCGAGGAGGTCATGCTGGGCGCGGTGATGTTCGGTCACGAGCAGATGCAGGTGGCCATCGACGCCATCGCCGAACTGGCCCGTGAGGCGGCCAAGCCGCCCATGGACTGGAGCCCGCCGGAGAAGGACCCGCGGGTGGACGAGGCCGTCGCGGCCGCCGCCGGCGAGGAAGTGGCCGCGGCCTACCGTATCGCCGACAAGCTGGAGCGTCTCGGGCGCCTGGCCGAGATCCGTCAGGACACCGTCGCCCGGCTCTGCGGGGAAGGCGACGAGGCCCTGCCCGAGGCCCAGGTCCGCGCCGCCATCGAGTCGTTGGAGAAACGCCTGGTACGCGGGCGTATCCTCGCCGGCGAGCCCCGTATCGACGGCCGTGACACCCGCACCGTGCGTCCCCTCGATATCAAGGTGGGGGTCCTGGAACGGACCCACGGCTCGGCCCTGTTCACCCGTGGCGAGACCCAGGCCCTGGTGATCACCACCCTGGGCACCGAGCGTGACTCCCAGATCGTCGACGCCCTCCAGGGTGAGTATCGTGAGCACTTCCTGCTGCACTACAACTTCCCGCCCTATTGCGTGGGCGAGACCGGCCGCGTGGGCTCGCCCAAGCGCCGCGAGATCGGTCATGGCCGTCTGGCCAAGCGGGGCATCGCGGCGGTCATGCCGACCCTGGACGAATTCCCCTACTCCATTCGGGTGGTCTCTGAGATCACCGAGTCCAACGGCTCCAGCTCCATGGCCAGTGTCTGCGGCACCAGCCTGTCGCTGATGGACGCCGGGGTGCCCATCAAGGCGCCCGTGGCGGGGGTCGCCATGGGGCTCATCAAGGAGGGCGAAGAGTTCGCTGTGCTCACCGACATCATGGGCGACGAGGATCACCTCGGCGACATGGACTTCAAGGTCGCCGGCACCGAGGCGGGGGTCAACGCCTTGCAGATGGACATCAAGATCGACGGCATCACCCGCGAGATCATGGCCCAGGCCCTGGCCCAGGCCCATGAGGGGCGCCTGCACATCCTCCGGGCCATGAACGAGGTCATCTCCACTCATCGCCGGGAGATGTCCGAGCATGCCCCGCGGGTGGTGGAGTTCAAGATCCATCCCGACAAGATCCGCGACGTCATCGGCAAGGGCGGTTCCACCATCCGCGCCATCACCGAGGAGACCGGTGCCAATATCGACATCTCCGACGACGGTACGGTGAAGATATTCTCGGTGGACCGCGCCGCGGGTGACGAGGCCAAGCGCCGTATCGAACTCATCACCGCCGACGTGGAGGTGGGCAAGGTCTACGAGGGTCGGGTGGCCAAGCTCATGGATTTCGGCGCCTTCGTCACCATCCTCCCGGGCCGCGACGGCCTGGTGCATATCTCCCAGATCTCCGAGGAGCGGGTACAGAAGGTGAGCGACAAGCTCTCCGAGGGGGACATCATCAAGGTCAAGGTCCTGGAAGTGGACAAACAGGGCCGTATCCGCCTGAGCATGAAGGCGGTGGACAAGGACTGAGACGTGCGCGTCCCGTGCCAGGGACGGTGCCGTAATCTTTGTGCCGCTCCTCGGTGTTGCAGGGGCGTTCCCGCGCCCCTGGACAGGGTCCGGCCTGTCCGCCCCAGGTAGGCCATCCCTGTGCGAGGGGCATACTTCCACCTGACCCAGAGACCGGGGATGGGCGAATGGCTGCACCAACGGTTGTGCGCCTGTGGCTCAAGCACGACGTGGAGGGGGCAAGGCCATGCCCCGGGAGCTGAAGGCGTTGGCGGCCTCCGGCGAGTTCGCCTCCCGGATCGCGGTGAACGGCCAATGCTGATGGCGCAACAGCCACTGCCTGCTGGACGTCATCGTGCCGATTGCCTGTTGTGATCGGTTGGGCGTTTTTCGATGCCATGACCATCACAACATCTCGGACCGCTCGGCGCGGAACCGCATACCAGGTGGTGTAAAAAGTGGCCGGCAACCTGGCTGCTCCCCCTGTCCCGGTCCTGAGGTCTGCTGGACTGGGCCGGTATAGGAATAATATTCTTAAAACGGATGAGACTGGTTGAAAAATTGATAGTGAAGGACTATATTAGAGCTACATAAAATACTAACTAATGGAGGAGGGGCGAGCGGTATCTGTCTCTCAACACAGGAGTCATCGTCATGTCGAACAGAAAACATCATCAGCGCGGTTTCGTGGATCCGATCTCCCTCGGTTTTCTGTTGGCCATCCTGGGCGCTACCGGGGCCATGAGCACGGAGGAGGCCAAGGCCCCACAGAACGGGGCACAGGACGGGCCTCAGGTCCAGGTGGTCCAGCCGGCGGAGGTCTCCGGCAGCCGCCTGGCGGCCATCGACCTCGAATGAGCCCTCGTCCTCCGTCTTCCAAGGAAGACGAAACAGGCCGGTCCCATAGGGGCCGGCCTGTGGCGTTTCTGTGGGCGTTGCCCCCGGTCAGAACCAATGGTTCCAGGATATCTCCACCCCGTCCTGATCCATCTCCACATAGCCCGTCTGGGGACCGGTGAAGATCGTGTTCTGGCCCTCCACCTTTTCCTTGAAGGCGTGGGTGTAGGCCACCGAGATGGCGTTCTTGGGATTGAATCTGTAGGTCAGGCCGAGGCTCGCGTGATCCCTGATGGTGGCCGGGGCGAGGATGTTGAACAGGGCCTGGGCGTTGTCGAACACCTGGGTGGCGTGGCTGTAGCCCGCCCGCAGGGTGAGTTCAGGACTGTATTCCCACTGCACCCCGAACTTGTAGATGTCCTGGTCGTCCCAGCCGAAACCGAGGCCGTCGTCCGCGCCCATACGCAAGGCGGGGTTGGCGAAGGGGTTGATGTTATTGGAGTTGTGGAGCGCCTTGACGTCCCCGTAATAGATGCGCTGATAGTCGAACAGCAGGGTCAGGGAGGGCGTGGCCTTGAAGGCGAGGCCGGCGGCCAGGGTGGCGGGGATGTCGAAATTCCCCTGTTCGGCGAACAGGCCCCGGTATTTGTCGAATTTGCTCATGTACAGTTTGGTCTGATAGGACAGGCCCAGGCTCAGGCGGGGGGTCACCTGGCCCAGCCAGCCGATACGGGCGCCGTAGCCCCAGGAATTGTCGTAGTCACGGTTGGTGACATGGCCGGGAGAAACCGAGGCGGCAGGATTGTCGAAAGGCTCCAGGCCCTCGGCCTTGAACCGCTGATAGGCGAGGATCGGCATGATGCCCAGGGAGTGCTGGGGGGTGATCTGATAGGCGTAACTGAGGCCCATGAAGACCTGGCCGAGGTCCACCCCAGTGGGCTTGGAGGCGACCCCCGGGGGGGCGAAATTCTGCCAGACGGCCACGTCGTATTCGGTGTTCATGCCACCGTTGCCGCCGATGCTCACACCGATGGTGCTGCGGTCGTTCAGGCGATGGTTCCAGCCGAAGGCAGGGACCAGGAAGATATCGTTCTTGCTGTCGTAGCGGCCCGTCGGGATGGAAGGAAAGGGCGGGGGATTGCCGTCGTCACGGGCCACGAACCGGCGGTTGGGCAGGAAGACTGCGGCACCGAGATCCAGGCGCTCGCCCAGGCGGACCATGCCGGCAGGGTTGGTGGCAGCGGCCAGGGAATCCTGGGGCAGGGCGACGCCGGCGCCGGCCAGGCCCTTGTTGGTGGTGCCGAAACCGGTAGGGGAATAGCCATTGGTGGCCTGGGCGGCCAGCGGCAGGCCCAGGGCGAGCAGGGGAAGGATGCGGTGGGACAGGGCGGATGGGGCAATAGACACAACAGGCCTCCAGTGGGTGTGAGCTAAGGGATGCCGGGGTGTCGTCTTGAGTCCGGCATCACAAAGAGATGAGATGGTGAATCGGTCTCCCTGACCGCAACCGCATAGGATGCCGTGGGGATACTGTCGGATTCTATTGGTACTTTCCGGGGGGCGTTGCGACACCGGCCCTGTACCAGGACGACGTCATCTAAGTTTCCTGCGTGGAACCGCCTCATCAACAGGTCTATCGTTCCTGTGGCGCAGGAAGTGTGAGGTCAGAGTCGATGGCTTGGCCTACGGGGGAACGGAGGT
>JALSSC010000044.1 GCA_026984455.1 Chromatiaceae bacterium | reverse complement strand
GGACCGTGGCCGGCAGGTCCGAGGCCTGGATCTCCCGGCGGATCTCCGGGGTGGTGCGTGCCTTTTTGTGGAGTCGGATGTTCATGTCCTGTCACCGGGTGATGAGTGAAGGTTCCGCCCCGCGCGGCTGGCCGGACCGCCGGCGCCGCGGGGGAAGTGGATTCCAGTCGCCCTAAGGGCGCCTTCCATCCACTTCCCCCGCGAGGAGGGCCTCCAGGACCTCCCTGGCCCGGAACAGAGGATAACTCCTTTTGGGAATATAATCACACGGTATGGGACAGTCTATGCAAAAAGTAAGGGAAGGTATCCTAATGAAAGTTGGAGAGAAAGTAGAGCACAGGACCAGGCCTGATGTTGGAGTAGGTACTATTGTTGAAATAACCGGTTCCACGTGCGTGGTTAAGTTTAATGACTCTAGCTTCTCTGGAATACCCCTTGATTCAGTTTGTTCGGTTGAAGAAAAAATACGGGAAGCCACGAAGGCTGCTATAGAGTCGTTATTGAAACTTTATAGATTCAAGGAGGCTGACAAGTTATTTAAAGATAACAGAAATGATATAGACATAAATTGGTATATGGCTTTGCGTTCTGTTTATGAAAAAAATGCAAAGCGTAAGGATCTGGAAAAAAGGACGAAAGGCCGTGCGCTTGCTGCAATAGAGGAATGCTTAAATGCCAATTTCCTTGGCTCAGATGATATCTACAAAATGAAATATGCGAATATCATTTCTCGTGATGAGTATGAGCATGTAAAAGTCAATTTTGTTAAGTCATGGCTCAAAGAGAATGGTCTTCCCCGGCTAGATGATGAGCAGGTGGTTGCTATATCGACATACGGAAGGAATATCCAAGTAGTTGCTCGAGCCGGTAGTGGCAAAACAACAACTTTGGTAAGCCGGGCTATTTTTCTACAGAAACACTGCCGCATTCCACACAATAATATAATGCTGCTGGCATTTAACCGCAAAGCGGCAAAAGAAATAAAAGAAAGGCTTGAGAAATACTTCGGGGACAATACACCTCATGTGATGACATTTCATGCGTTAGCCTACGCAATTATCCATCCTGAAGAGAGTCTGCTCTATGATGATCCAGCTAGCAACTCCCAAGCACAGAGCCGATCGCTCCAGTCGATTATTGATGACTACCTGCGTGATCCTAGATTCAAAGGTAAGATTCGCGAATTGATGCTCGACCATTTTCGTACCGACTGGGAGCGAATTATAGTAGGTGGATATGACAAGGAGAAAGACGAACTCATTGAATATCGGCGTTCATTACCAAACGTCAGCCTTCGTGGCGAGTATGTGAAATCTTATGGCGAAAAACTGATAGCGGATTTTCTCTTTGAACATGACCTTCGATATGGATACGAACAAAACCACTGGTGGGATGGCATCAACTATCGCCCAGATTTTACGGTATTTCTGACTGACCATAGTGGAATTGTCGTCGAGTACTTTGGTTTGATTGGCGATCCAGACTACGACGAACAAATAGAAAACAAAAGGGATTTCTGGAAACGCAGAGCATCATGGGATCTCATAGAAATTACACCAAGAGATGTATCTGTTGGACGAGAAAGATTTTTTTCCTTTTTCAAGGAATTGCTCGATGAATATGGAGTCGGTTGTACGCCGCTTACGGAAGAAGAAATCTGGAACAGAATTAAAGATAGAGCCATTGACAGGTTCACGGAAGTAACTAAGGGCTTCATCCAGCGGTGCAGAAAACTGTCTCTTACGCCAGATCAATTGAACAACCTTATTCAAAAAGCACGGAATGACTTGTTACGGGTGGAAAAACGGTTTTTGGAGATAGCACGGCACCTATATGGCGGGTATCTTGAACGCCTGGGCGCTACTGGCGAAGAAGATTTTGATGGTTTAATGCAGAGGGCTGCTAAGAGTATTCAGGAGGGGCAGACAATTTTTGAAAGGAAATCCGGAAAGGGAGATTTGAGAGATATTCGTTATGTGTTTATAGACGAATATCAGGACTTTTCTGATTTATTTCTCAAGCT
This sequence comes from Chromatiaceae bacterium, assembly GCA_026984455.1. Classification (GTDB taxonomy): domain Bacteria; phylum Pseudomonadota; class Gammaproteobacteria; order Chromatiales; family Chromatiaceae; genus JALSSC01. Next base: position 9,639 of record JALSSC010000044.1, on the reverse strand, counting down.
TGTGGATGCAATACGGACACAAAATGATAGGATAGAATTTTTCTGTGTCGGTGACGACTGGCAGGCGATTAACGGGTTTGCCGGATCTGACTTGCAGTTCTACCAGAATTTCCAACGATACTTTTCTCCTTCTTATGAGCTGTACATATCTACAAATTACCGATCATCAAAATCGATTGTGGCACTTGGTAATGCCTTAATGGATGGGTTTGGCAAGCCTGCCGAGGTTTATAGGACTGATAATGGAACCGCCTTGTTAGGCAACCTAGAAAACTTCACCCCATCTAATAGGGAAAATGAACGCCATGCTGGCGACAAACTTACCCCAGCGGTATTGAGGATTGTTTCGGATTTAGTGGCTGCCGACAAAAATGTAGTGCTTCTATCCAGAAACAACACGTTACCCTGGCGCGTGAACTATGGTGCTAATCAATCTCGCAAGAGAAATGGAATTGATGCCTACTGTGATCTAGTCCGCTCATACTTTCCTGAAGAATTGAGAGGTCGAATCACAACGTCAACTGCTCATAAATATAAGGGATTGCAGAATGACGCCGTAATCGTTCTTGACGCCCTTCTTCGGCGTTACCCACTTATTCATCCTGATTGGATATTTAAGAGAGTTCTTGGGGACGATATTGAGAAAATAATATCTGAAGAAAGGCGGCTGTTTTATGTGGCGCTCACGCGCGCGGTGGACACATTGATTGTCTTAACTGAGGGGCAATCAATTTCTCCATTTCTTCGGGATATTGTTAAGAAAATGTCATTTGACCGCCTGGATTGGAATAAAGTCCCGCCAGTAAAGGATAGAAATGGTCGCTTGACTGTTAGAGTAGGAAACCTGAATAGATACAATAGGGGAGGAACATATGCAATAAAGGATCAATTGAAGGCAGATGGCTATGGGTGGGATTCGAGGAATAAGGTTTGGCAAAAGAGCTTTTTGCAGAAAGGTTTCTCCATTGACAATCTGAAAGAATCGATTTGGTCACGAATGGCAAGTGAAATATATGTGCATATTGTAGATGACGATGAATTAGTGGTGGAAGAATATGCAATACATTCTGGACAGTGGATTTCAGTGAGACAAAATGCATAACTGTCCCATACCGTGGGATTATATTCCCAAAAGTAGCGATCCTCTGTTCTGCGCCACCGGGAAACGCGAGCCCGCCGGCCGTCACGCCTTCGACCGTGTCTGCCATCGGCACGACATCGCCGATCGCCTCATCGAGCCCCGGACGAATAGGATCACCGGGCGTTTCAACGGCCACGTGGCCGAGGTCGTTAAGACGACGGTCTTCCGCAGGCGTCAGGAACGGCGCGACACCCTGCTGCGCGACGTCAAGATCGATAATCAACAGATCCCACGGAAGGCCCTCGGCCATGTGCCACCCATCCAGGCGCTCAAGCAATGGCAGACCAGGCGCCCCGATCTCTTCAAAAAGCGCGTATATAATCCCGCGGGTCGTGACATCCAGAAGATCCCGGATCGGCCCGTTCTACAGCCTTTTGGCCGGGTGGCAACGTCTGTTCAGTATGGCTCGGGTGATCTTCCATCCCTGGTTGCGCCGCCGGCAGCATTCGGCCGCCTCCGCGCCACCACAACCTGACCTGTTTGCCCATGTCCCTGGACTACTCGGAGCAATCAGCCGAAAAATGGGGAGACGCCAGTCAGCCGTATCTCTTGACTTGAACGGGGGAATCCCGACCGCTCAGGCACCGATGCCAGACCTGCCGGATCTCCGCTTTGACGGGATCGGCGAGTGAATCTAGACTCCCTTCCTCTGTCGTCACGAAGGCGCCGACCGGAACTTGGAGAGAACCATGGAACGAGACGATCCCCTGGTCGGCCTGCGGACCCCGGAGGCGGGCGGCAGCCTCCACCTGCGTCTGTCCACCCGCACCCCCCTCTACACCGGCGGCATCGGCCAGCACGGCGACCAGATCCATCCCTCGGGGCTCCTGGGGAGTATCCGCCACTTCTCTACGGCGGTGGCCGCCACCCTGGGTGACGCCCACTTCGAGCAACGGGTCTGGGGCGGCGCCGGCGGCGCCGGTGGCGATCCGCCCCCCCGGGCCAAGGCCGTCGCCCTCCATTGGGAAACATTAGGGTTGCGGGCCGTGGACCTGCCCGAGAAGATTCACGTGGAGACCGGGGGTGACCGGGGCGACTGGTATTTCAACCGCGCCTGGGAAGGCACCTTGGGCCTGCGTATCACCCGCCTGGGGATCGACGACGGCGACTGGCGCCTGCTCCGTGCCGCCCTCCTCATCCAGGCCCGCCACGCCATGTTCGGGGCCAAGGATCAGTTCGGCCTGGGGGTGCTGGACCTGGAGAATCCGGAGGCCTTGGGCCGTGAGCCCTTCACCGAGGCGGACGTGCATGGCCTATCCATCGTCAGTGGGGTCTTCATGCCCCTCAACCGCTACGTCTTCTGGGACCTCGACCACAAGGACCTGTCCCGCCTGGCGGCCCGCAAGGGCCAGCGCATCACCAGGCAGGACCGCCTGAAGGCCGGCCTGGAAGTGCGCGCCGCCCTGCGCAAGGCCTTGCGTGAACCGGGCGGAGACGGCCTGCCGCGGGAGCGGCTGACGGCCCTGCGCCATTGCCTTTTGGGCCAACTCGGCGAATGGGGCAGCGCGGTGAACGTCTCTGCCGCCTGGAAGCGTGACGACGGCCGGTATGGCATCCGGGTGACGGTGGCCCTGCGACCCGATGACGCACAGGAACGCCAAATGGTCGCCCGACGCTTCAAGACCGTCCTGATGGAGTCGAGCGTCCCCAGGGCAACGGTCTTCGGCCCCGGGATGAATGATCGCCGCCACGATCTCCTCAACCGCCTCGCCGGCTGGGATACCCCATGAGACTGGAACTACTCGCCAACCTCCGCAGCGACCTGGCTCACGACGAAGAGACCCTCTCCCCTGACCGATGGTCCTGGCGCGACCGTTCCGGACAGGCCCGGGGGGAGGTCACCGGCCGGGGCGCCCAGGCCGCCTGTGACGCCCTCACGCGTGAACGCGAGCGTTTCCTGGTGGAAGAGGCCCTGGAGATCTCCGCGCAAGGCCGGCAAGGCTTCATCCGTCATCTCGGCAGGGGTAAGGCACGCATGCCCCAGGGCCCCGCCCGTGTCCTGGACTGCGGGCGCGAGGTCAGGGCCTTCCGCGCCGCCGGCCTGGACGCCCCCCTGGCCGATCCCGGAGTGCTGCCACGCGGCTCCGTCTGCGTGCGTCTGGGGCTCGACCTGCTCAGCCCCCTGTTCAGCCGCGACGACGACCCCTTCAACCTGTTCGACAACCCTCTGCGCAAGGACCCCATTTTCGGCCGCCCCCACCTCTCCGCCAACGCCCTGGGCGGGCAGGCCGCCGACGCCTTCCGCCGCGCCTTTCCCGCCCCGGCCGAAGGGCAGGACGAACCGGCCCGTACCCTGGCCTACCGCCGCGCCCAGGCCCGTGCCCGGCGCCTCTTCGGCCTCGCGGACGACACCGACCCGAGAGCCTGTGAGGGCGGCCGTCTGCGCTGGTCGCCCCTGTGGCTCGATGCGGTTCAGTATGTAGTGATGAATCCCATCGACCCGGACCGGGGCATCGGTACCCAGCCCATCCACTTCGAGGCCGCTGCCCCCCAGGAGGGCCGGTGGGTCGAGTGCCTGTATCTCAACCCCTACGGTGCCCGTGAATCCGACCCCGCCCTGGCCCGCGCCGACATGGCCGCCCTCCTTGGGGCGCTGGCCGCCTGGTGGCCGCTCCTCGGCCTGGGGGCCAAGCGGCGCGCCGGCTACGGGGCCTTGCGTTCCTGCCGCTCCGAGGTCTGGGTGAGCGGGGCAGGGAGCGGGACATTCCAGGGAGAGGACGCCTGGCGGCAGGCCGCACACTGGCTGGCGGCAGGGGAGGGCGGCCGATGAGTCCCTTCGAGCCCGAGATACGCCGACTCGTCCTGGCCGCCGAGCTGGCCGCCTGGCTGCACGACCTGGGAAAGGCCCATCCCGGCTTCGCCCGAGAGAAGCTCAAAGACGGCCGCTCCCCCTCCCACAGGGGGCCCGGTCCCGGGGGGAAGAGGCGCATCAGCGAGGGCCACGGCACCCTGCTCGAAGCGAACCCCGCCTATGGTCCCTTTGACGCGGACGCGCGGCGGATCCTCACCCGCCTGCGCGCCGATCCCGATTGGGCCCGGGTGCTCCAGATTCCCGATACCTGGGAAAAACATCCAGGGACCATCCAGGTCCGGGGCCTGGGCGATCCCCTGCGCCAGCACCACGCCAGCAATGATTTCCCGGAAGAGGAGCTGAGCTTCCTGGGCGACCTCTACACCTTCGCCGCCGACGGGCGTGATTCGGCCCTGGACAAGGGTTCGGGCCACGTAGGCCACAGCAACCAGTCCTTGGAAGGGGCCCGTATCGCCGACGCCTTCGGCCGGCCCGGTCCTGTCTATGGCCCCGGCACCCTGGAGGGGGTCTGGCGGGAAGTCCTGGCGGCCCTGGAAAAGGACCTCTTCGTTCCCGGTGCCACCGCCGACCTGGCGGCCACCCGGCGGCGTTTCCTGGGGCATATCGAGCGGCCCTTCCGCCGCGCCCTGGGCGAGACGCGGCGGCCCACCAACGACGTCACCCTCTATCACCATGCCGCCTCCACCGCGGCCCTGTTCAAGGCCGCGGTGGCCGAGCAGGCCTTGCGCGGCGACCTTCGCCCCTTGCAGGACGGCCGGGGGCTGTTCGACCCCGCCCGCCTGGGGCGGGTGCGCTTCCGCCTCCTCGGGGTGCGCTGGGACTGGCGGGAGATCACGCGGGGGCTCCTGGCGCCGGTGGCCATGACCAGCCTCGGCCAGCGTCGCGGCGAAGCGGTGGCGGACCTGCGCCGCCTGATCGAGGAAGAGACCGCCCTGGGCAACCTCGTGTACACGGACGACGAGGGCGTTCTCTGCGTCCTGCCCGGTCTGTACGAGGACGACCCGGCGGCCTCCGAGGCCCTGTTCGCGGAACGGGTGCTCGCCCCCCTGGAGGACGGGATCGAGGCGGCCGTGGCCCGGCTCGGCAGCGGCGTCCCCTATCGGCTGTGCTGGAGCGCCCCCCGCCTCTACCTCACCGACTACCGCCAGGCCTTGGGCCTGGCGGGCGAGGGGGAGGGCATGGGGGTACGCCACCGCCAGGCGGGGACGACGGCCCTGCGCCGGCAATGGCAGCGGGCCAATGGCCAGCCCGGTCTGCAACAGATCTGCCCCCAGTGCGGTCTGCGGCCCGCCGGCGCCCGCGAACTGCGCCTGGATCAGGCCGGCAAGCGCCACCAGGACCTGTGCCGCGAGTGCGCGGCCCTGGAGGACCAGGACGCCAAGCAGGCCCGCCACCGCTTCCTGGACGAGCACTTCGGCTTCCGTCCCGTCACCCTCGATCTCGGCGAGCTGGCGAAGCGTCGCGGCAGCCCCCGGATCGTCCTGATCTCGGTACGGGTGGATCCCGCCGCCATTGCCTCCGGAGAGGCCCTGGTGACCCAGATCGCCCGGCCCCTGAAGCACATCGATAAATTCAAAGAGAACGAGCGCCGCTCCCTCGGCGCCTGGGGCGACCGCTTCCAGAAGGCCCTGGATGCTCTGCGCCGGGGCAAGGCCCCCAGGGATATGGAGAAGCTGCGTATTCTGCTGGGAGACGACTACTGGGGAAAGGAGCGTGACGGTCGCGGCCCGCCCCTGGAGGTGGCCGAGGACTTCTTCCTCCGTGAATCCGCCGCACTCCCTCGCGTCTGGGGCCTGACCCGTCACGAGGGGGACCGTCTGGCCCTGTTCGGGGTTCGCAAGCACCCCTCCCCCGCGCGCCTGCAGCGCACCTGGGACGACCTGCGCGAGACTTGGCGGAGCCTGGCCCTGGAATGGGCGGAAGAGACCGGCGACGCCCTGATCCCCCTGTCCCTGGACGCCGGCGGCCTGCGCCTGGCGGCGGCCGCCACCGACGCCGATACCCTGATGCGGCACATCGGCCAGCGCCTGCAGGAGACCCTGGCGCGGGTCCGCGGCGGCCTCGCCGCCCAGGTATCGGTGGTGGTGGCCCGGCCCCGCTTTCCCCTCTACCTTGCCCTGGAAACCCTCTACCGCCTGGAGGACCGGATCCAGGAGCTGCCGCCCCAGCCATGGACCCTGCGGGAACGCCACCCCGCGGACGGGGGCGGCTGCACCCTGGTGTGGGAGACCCCCCAGGGCACCCTCACCTGGTCTGTGCCCGAGGATCCCTGGCATGCTCACCTGGTGCGCCTCGGGCACGCCGCCCCGGGCAATGCGCAGGGGCAGGGCGGGCCTCGACACCAGACCCGGAGGGGGCCCCGGGGGCAGGACCGCGGGGCGCCCAAGGGCCCCGACCGCCTGGTCCCGGTCGCCGACCTGAAGCCTGGCGACCGCTGCCTGGTGCCGCCCATGACCCTTGACTTCGTGGTCCTGGAGGGCGCGGGGCGGCGCTACCAGATCCGCTACCGCCCCCAGGACGACCAGATCCTCCGTCCCCATTGGGCCCTGGCCGAGGGCGCCGCCCCCCTCCTGCTGGAGACCTATCCCGCCTTCGCCCGCCTGGTTGGGGACACCGGCTGGAACCCCAGTCGCCTCAAGGCCATTCAGGGCGAGTTCGTCGAGACCTACGAGCGATGGGTGCGGGATGTGCCCGAGGCCCTGCGCGAGCGCGGCCGTGAGGCTTGGCGCGCCCGCATCCAACAGGTCCTGCGCCGTTATGTCGCCGATGAGGATCTACGCCGGGCCCTGGCCCGGGCCGTCGAGGACGGCCGCTTCTATCAGGCCGTGGAATGGACCACCCACGTCCTCAAGTCCACCGATGGAGAGCACGCATGAAGACCCTGCCCCTCTACCTCTACGCCCTCGACCCCACCCACGTGGGAGCGGGCGGCTACCGCCTGGGCCGGGTGGACCTCAGCATCGTCCGCGAGGCCCCCTCCGGCCTGCCCATCCTCCCCGGCAGCTCCCTCAACGGGGCCTTGCGCGCCGCCGCCCTCTATTGCCTGGAAGACGACGACGACCGGCGGCGGGCCATGGCCTATGCCCGCGCCACCCTCGACGGTCCCAACGCCAGGCGTCCGCACCGGGGCGCGGACGACCCCGTGGCCTCCCTGTTCGGCTACGCCGAGGGCGACGACGCGGGCCAGTCACGCATCGGGGTGCTCTCCTTCCACGACGCCGGCATCCTCGCCTTCCCCGTACCCACCGTGGCCGGGCCGCGCTGGATCGCCACCGCCGCCCGCCTCGCCGAGGCCGGGGCCGGAGACTGCCCCGCCCCCAGGGCCGTGGACGAGATCCTGGTGCCGCAGGGCGACGTCCAGCCAGAGCGGCTCAACCTGGGCTCTCTGCTCTTCCAGACCCGCCGGACGGACCTGCCGGCCCTGCCCGATGGGGATCGGGCCGGCGGCCTCGAACCCGTTCTGGAACACATTGCCTCCCGCCTGGCTGTGGTCCACGACGACGTCTTCTCCGCCCTGGTGAACGCCAACCTGGAGACCCGCACCTCGGTGACCCTCGACTTCGAGACCGGTGCCGCCGCCCCCCAGCTCCTCTTCAACTACGAGGCCACCCCCCGGGGGACCCTGTACCGTACCGAGGTGGGCATAGACGGACGCGACCCGGAACTCGCCAGGGCTGCCCGCGCCCTCCTGGAAAAGGCCCTGGCCCTGGCCTGCGCCGGCGGCCTGGGGGCCATGACCACTCGCGGTTTCGGGCGGATGCGTCCGGGCCTCGTCGATCCCGCCTGAACGGAGGCCCGCCATGCACAACATCGAGCCCCTCGCCGCCACCCGCGCCGAGGGCGTGATCAACGCCGTCCCCCCGGCCGACGCCGAACGCCTCGCCACCAAGGCCGCCCACGTCCTCGCCGCCCAGGGCCTGTACGCCTTCGGCCTGTTCCTCGCCACCCGCAAACGTGCCCAGGACAAAGCCCCCGCCGAGGCCATCCACGCCGCCAGCCATGGTCTGCTGAACGATCTGGAACTCCTGACCGACGACGACCTCCAGCGTGTCCCCGAGCGGCCCGCGTTCTATCGCGAACTCACCGCCGTGCGTCCGGGGGAGACCAGCGCCGCCGCCCTCCAGCGTCTGCTCCTCGTCCGCGGGGTCGTCGAAGACCTCCTGGTCTACATTCGCTATGCCGCCAAGGCCGCCCCAGGCTGCGGGGAGTAACCCATGGCCTTCTACAGCTACCGCCTCCTCCCCCTGGGCCCCCTTCATCCCGGCGACCGCCGCGCCGGGGTGGTGGCCCGTTGCCACCGCCACCTCCCCGGCCACCTCTTCAGCTACGCCCTGACCGCCACGGTGGCCGCCGCCCGCGGCCTGGCGGGGGACGACTTCGCCGGCCACCTGCGCCTCCTGGACGAGATCCGCGCCCGCTTCCGCTTTGGCCCCGCTTTCGTCTGCGCGGAGGGCCGGCGCCTGGACGATGCCGCAGTGGAGGCCCGCTGCCTGGGGGCCACCGAGCGCGTCACCCTGCGTCCCGGGGCGCGTTCGGCGGTGGCCGGGGCCCTCTTCGAGGTAGAGGTCCTGCGCCTGCCGGACGGCCACCATCTCGCCGGCGGGGTCTGGGCCGACGCCCCGGAACTGGACGGTGAGCCCCTGCACCACTGGCTCGGCCGCCTGCGCCTGGGCGGCGAGCGCCGTCTTGGTTACGGCCGGGTGCGCTGTCCCGAGCGCCTCGACGAGACCGATCGCTATCCCGGGGTTGGGCCAGTGGTGGGAGAGGCGGTCGTCATGGCGCCCGGCGAGATCCTCCCGGGCGCCGCCCTGGACGGGGTGGAGAACGCCCCCCTGCGCCCCTGGCTGGGCCGCCGCCATGACCGCGACCGGGGCAGCGGCCGGGCCTTCTCCCAGGCCGTCCTGGTGCGTCTCCACGGCCAGGTCCCCGCCGGCGGCGGCCGTTACCGGCCCAGCGCCGAAGAACCGGGCCTGGGCTGCTGGGAACCCCTCCCCGGGCCGGCCTGACCCCCCCCTGGAATCGCCGGGTTGCACCCCGCCGGGACGAACCACGGGCCTCTTCCCACGCACCACCGAGACCGAGTGCCACACCACGCCGCCCGGAGACGTCTTCCGTTCGCCTGCCGAGTGCAACCCGGCGATCCCGGAAGGCAGGGATTTGAAAATCCCCCCGCCCCTTGCGTTGTCATGGGTGAGCGTTGGAGGATGAAGGCGACAGAGGCCGGCGACAGGGAGCAGGGAACGCCGCCCGGGGTATGGCCAGGGAACCAGGGAATCCTCCAGACGCTCTTCCTTTCGCGGCGCTTCGGCGCCGCGCTTTTTGTACCCGTCGCACATGAATATTTCCGTCCTTCGGTCCGTAGACGGCGTTTCCCTGTGCCACTCCTCGCGACTGCGGCCGCCCCTCGCGGCAACGGCGGGATGCGCTATCGCTTTCCCGCCCTACGGGCTCAATGAGCGGCACAGCGCAAAAGGCTCAACACCCTCGAAACACGACATATTCACGTGCGACCGGTATAATTTCCTTACCGTTCCCCGCCCGAGGTGAACCATGTCTTCCGTGATCGACCTGTACGAACGCCTGTCCACGGCGGAAGACGAGAAGGCCCGCGCGCGCATCGTGGCGGAGGCCTTCGAGGCCCTGGAGACCCGTTATCCCCACCTCTCCGAGACCGCCACGCGGACGG
>JALSSC010000043.1 GCA_026984455.1 Chromatiaceae bacterium | reverse complement strand
CGGCGGTCTATGAGGTGGAGCTGCGCGAACGCCTGGTCCGGGTGGAGGAGACGCTCAAGCATCAATTGATATTGATGGAGCGCGGATTCCAGCTCATGGAGAAGCGCTTCGAGGCCGTGGACAAGCGTTTCGAGGACATGAACAAACGCTTCGCCGAACTGCGCGAGGACATGGACAAGCGCTTCGAGGCCGTGGACAAGCGCTTCGAGGCCATGGACAAGCGCTTCGAACACCTGACCAGGCGCACCGATCGGTTCATGTTCTGGTCCCTGGGCCTCACCTTCACCGCCTTCCTCGGCGTGATCGCGGCGGTCCGCTACCTGATCCAGGCCCAGGCGGGATAGTCCAACCCCCAACCAACCACTCCGATTTCTTCAAAACTCAGGTGTCGTAAGCGGCCACACCGCTCGCCGGTCCTGCCTCACACGAGTCCGTCCTGGCCAACGCCGTGCCAGGATAGACGCCCGAAGCCCCTTGGCCCGGCCGAGATGCGCGCGGTGGATTGTCGGATCTGGAACATGCGACGGAGCGCATACGACCTGAAGCCACTCGACGAGGTGGCGATTCGGTCACTGATGCCACCCGCGCAGGACGACCATCGGCCGCCCGGCGAGCATAGTATACCCGTCGCACGTGAATATTTCCGTCCTTCGGTCCGTAGACGGCACTTCCCTGTGCCACTCCTCGCTACTGCGGCCGCCCCTCGCACCCCTGGGCTGTGTTGCGAAAGCTCGCCATAGTCCCCGCGAGGAACACCCTCGTAACGCGATATATTCACGTGCGACGGGTATACGTCGAACGGGGCACGTCCCACAGGCGACACACCTGGGCCTTGCCATAGACACGATGAGCGGAGACCGCGCAGGCCCGGCTCACGGATTCGACCTCCGCTTCGGAAAAGGGGGTTCGCCCTCATGCCGGGCGATCCGCATCTCCAGCAGCTCCTTGCCCGTCACCAAATCCCCGACCAGCCGCTTGGTGCGCTTGAGCTCCTTCTCCAGCGCTGCCACCTTCGGATCATCCGTGCGCCGCTTCAAAGCCGCCATTCCGCCTTCTAAGGAAATCATCCCGCCGGCCCGACAGCACCGCAGCCGGCTGGCCGGTCTCCCGGCTCAGCGCGTCCAGGCTGTTACCGCGGAGCAGCCGGAGTACCACTTCCTGCTTGCGCTTCGCTGACCAACGCCTCGGTTGTTTCTTCTCGCTCATGGACACCCCCTGTCGCCATCACTCTACGACCAAAGATGTGTCCAGTTTATTCGGGGGGGCTACCCATGTATGACGTGTTCGGGGAGGTTGGGCTCGCACCCCCGGGAACCGGGTGAAAAAATGGGGAGACGCCAGATCCGGGGGCCCTTCAAGTCCGCAGGGTGCCCGCCGATAATACCGGCGTCGCCCGCCTTCCGGAGTCCCCTCATGCAGATCGCCACCTGGGTCGTCATCGCCGTTCTCGCGGCGGCCGCCACCTACCTCGTGCTCATCTACAACAACCTGGTGCGCCTGAAGCACAACGTGGCGGCCGCTTGGTCCAACATCGACGTGCTCCTGAAACAACGTCACGACGAACTGCCGAAGCTGGTGGAGACCTGCAAGCAGTACATGGGTTTCGAACGCGATACCCTGGAACGGGTGATGCGCGCCCGCCGGGCCGTGTCCGAGGCGCGTGAACGAGGCGACATAGAGGCCCTGGGCGGGGCCGAGACCCAGTTGCGCCAGGGCCTGATGAACCTGTTCGCGGTGGCCGAGGCCTATCCGGACCTCAAGGCGAACGAGAGCTTCCGCCATCTGGAGGCACGCATCACCGGTCTGGAGAACGCCATCGCCGATCGCCGCGAGTACTACAACGACAGCGTGAATATCAACAACATCCGGATCGAGCAGTTCCCGGACGTGATCGTGGCGCGTCTGCTCGGTTTCGGCGAGAAGCGCTTGTTGCGGTTCAGCGCGGAAGAGAAACGCGATCCCGATCTCGCCCGCCTGTTCTCCTGAGCATCGGTGGTCGTCGGCATGACCCGGGCCCTGGCCGCGCTATCCCCCGACAGCTTCTGGGGCGCCTGGGTGCTGTTGGCGTCGGCCGCCCTGGGCGCCCTCTATGTGGGTTTCCGCCGCATCCGCCGGGCGCGGTTGATCGAAGACACCCCCACCGCGCGCCTGCGTTCGGCGCCTCAGGGCTACGTGGAACTGGAGGGCCGCGCCCGGGCGATGGCGGGTGAGCCGGTGCGGGCCCCCCTGTCGGGGACGGTCTGCTGCTGGTATCGCTTCGCGGTGGAGCGGCGCGTGCATGACCGCGGCCGGGAAGGGGACCTGAACACCCGCTGGACCCGGGTCCGCCAGGGGGTGAGCGAGGCCCTGTTCCTGCTCGACGACGGTACCGGCGACTGCGTGGTGGACCCGGACGGGGCCGAGGTGAAACCCGCCCGGCGTGACCGTTGGTACGGCGCCACCGGAAACCCGATGATGGATCGGGAGCAACGCCATCTGTTCGCCTTCGGGCAACGCCAGTACCGCTTCACCGAAGAGGTGATCCTGGACGGGCATCCCCTCTACGCCCTGGGCCTGCTGCGCACCCTGGGCGGTCCCGAGGACCTGGGCGACGTGCGCGAGGAGACCGCGGCCCTGCTGCGCGAGTGGAAGCGCGACCCTTCCCTGATGCGCCGCCTCGACAGCAACGCCGATGGCCGGGTGGACCTCGACGAATGGGAGGAGGCGCGCCGCCTGGCCCGCCTGCAAGTGCTCCAGGGGCGCGCGGAACGGGCCGCCCGGCCCGGCACTACAGTGCTCGGCCGACCCGCCGACAGCCGCCGGCCCTTCATCCTCTCGGTGGAGCCCCAGCGGGCGCTGGCGCGCAGCCACTGGATCTGGGGCTGGGCCTCGGTGGCGGTATTCGTGATTCTGTGCGGAGTGCTCGCCTGGATGCTCTCCAACCGCCTATGAGGCCAGGTCGCGGGCCAGCACCAGGATCAGGCCCAGCAGTTGCAGGAACAGGGCGGTGCTCAGCAGATCGGCGTTGCGCGCCTCCAGGGGCGCGATCCGCCGTTCCAGTTCGAGCCGCTCCAGGTAGGTGTCGTTGATCTGGTCGATGAGTTCGTCCCGCGCCCGGCCCACCACGGCGATGATGCGCGCCGCGTCGAGAGGTCCTTGGGCGTTGCCTTTGCCCTCGCGCCTGGCCAGCCAGGCCCTGGCATAGCGGGTGACGGCGTCTCCGGGACCCCGTTGGTGGATCAGCAGGAGGAGGAATTCCTGTTTGCGCTCCAGGTCCTGGCGCTGTTGCCAGAGGCCGTCGATACGGGTGGCGCGCAGCTCGATCTGTTTGCGCAGGTGCTCGATACGGGCGTTGTTGGCACCGATGTAATGGGCGCTGATCAGGGCGGCGGCGAGATTGAACAACACCCCCAGCAGGACCAGATAGCGCGGTTGCAGCCAACGCCTCGGGGCCATGACCTCAGTGATCGGCGGTGACGATCAGCCCGTCGCCGAGCCACTGGGCGACGAAGCCGGCGGCGCGTTCGGGGACATAGGGCTCGTCGATCCACTCGGCGAGGCCGGCGCAGACCTCGGCGAAGGCCGCCCCTGCGCGCATGCGGTCCAGGGCCCAGGCCTCGTCCACCTCCAGGGAGCGGAACCAAGTGCGCAGATCCCGTCGCCAGATCGCCCAGCCCACGGGGTATTCGGCCGCCTCGGGGGGGACCGGGGCCTCGCCCGCGTCGATAGCCCGCCACAGGCGGGGAACGTTCCAGCCCAGGTCCAGGCGGGCGAGAGAGGGATGAAAGACGAATCTCAGGCCGGCCCAGGCCTCCGGGGGGATGCCGGCCAGGGCGGCGCGGGTCAGGGGCCGGACATCGGCCGCATCGAAGGCCCCGCGCAGGGCCCACTCGAAGGCGGCCATCTCGGCGAGCACCGGTTGTTCGCGGTAGGGCGGGCGGTCGCGGAGAAAGGCGGCCATGCGGTCGCCGAACCAGCGGATGGAGCGATAGGACGAGGGGTGGGCGTCGATGTAGGCGCGCGCCAGGTCCTCGAAGCGGGCGTCGCCGAGGAGGGTGTGGAGGGCTGGATAGGCGTCCATCAGGGCCTCCATCAGGCGCAGGGCGTAGGCGTTGCGGTAGATGCCGAGACGGGTCTCCAGGGGGATTCGGCCGTCGTCCGCGACGTCGCCGGCGAAGGCCGGGTCGGTGTGGAGCAGCCAGTCCACGAAGCGCTGCTGGACCCCCGACAGATCAGGCATGGGCGGCCTGCCCGCCGGCGGCGATGGCGCGCATCCGCTCCACCTCCTCCAGCAGGGTGTCGAGGGGGGGGATGCGGGCGTCGCGCTCGATCATGCAGGAGACGGGGCCGAAACGTTGCACCGCCTCCCCGTAGAGGGCCCAGACCGGATCGATCACCGGGTGGTCGTGGGTGTCCACGATATAGTCGCCATAGTCCTGATGACCGGCGAGATGGTGTTGCTGGACGCGTTCCGGCGGCACCCCGTCGAGGTAGTCCAGGGGGTCGAAACCGTGGTTGCGGGCGCTCACGTAGATGTTGTTGATGTCCAGCAGGATCAGGCAGTCGGCCTCTTCGGCCACCGCCGAGAGGAAGGCCCACTCGCTCATCTCCGAGGATCGGTAGTTCAGGTAGGAGGAGACGTTCTCCACCAGGATGCGCCGCCCCAGACAGTCCTGCACCTCACGGATCCGTTGCGCCACGTGGCGCACGGCCTCGCCGGTATAGGGCAGCGGCAGCAGGTCGTGGGCGTTGACGCCGCCGACCCCGGTGAAGCAGAGGTGGTCGGAGATCCAGGCCGGCTCGATACGGGCGGCGAGGTCCTTCACCTGTCTCAGGTAGTCCCGGTCCAGGGGATCGGCGCTGCCGATGGATAGCGACACCCCATGCAACACCAAGGGGTAGTGGTTGCGCACCCGTTCCAGGAAATACAGCGGCTTGCCACCGGGCACCAGGTAGTTCTCGGTGATGGCCTCGAACCAGTCCACGGGCGGGCGGCGGTCGAGAACGGCCTGGTAGTGTTCCTTGCGCAGACCGAGGCCGAAACCCAGGTGGGGATAGGTGATGGGGGATATACCCGTCGCACATGAATATCTCGTTTTTCGAGGGTGTTCCTCGTGCCCCTGGGCAAGGCGCGGAAGCGAGTCATCGCAGGGACTATGGCGAGCTTTCGCAACACCGCCCAGGGGTGCGAGGGGCGGCCGCAGTAGCGAAATATTCATGTGCGACGGGTATATTATCGACGTATCCCCCGGCGGGGCGCCGGGGGGCGGTCATGGCGGGCCTATTTCACGGTGCCGCCCTTGGCCTTGCAGGCGTCGGCGCTGGGCATCGGCATCCAGCCCTGGCCCTTGCAGGCGTTCATGCCCTTGCAGGCGTTGTTGGCGGTGGCGCAGGCGGTCTGGCCCTTGCAGGCGTTGATGCCGTAACAATGCACCTGGCCTTCGTCGGCGGCGGCGGTCTGGGTGATGGCGGCCCCGGAGAGCATCAGCCCGGCGGCGGTGGCGAGGGCGGCGGCGGTGGTCTTCTGTTGGGCATTCATCGGGGTGGTTCCTCGTTGGTCTTTGGTGGTGGTTGGTCGAATCATGCGCCCTCGTGGGCGCGAGGGGAGTATAGGTTCTCAGGCGCAAAAAATCCGCACCGATCCGGTGGGGCTTCAGCCTCGCACCTCACCGCCCTGGGCGCTGCACTCGGAGGCGCTCATGGGCAGCCAGCCCTGGCCCTTGCAGGCGTTCATGCCCTTGCAGGCATTGCTGGCGGTCTTGCAGGCGGTCTGGCCCTTGCAGGCGTTCACGCCGAAGCAATGGACCTTGGCCTGACTCGACCCACCCATGCCGGCGGCACTCTGGTCGCTGCCCCCCATGGTATTGCATCCGGCCAGGACGAGACTGGCCGCGGCCGCGGAAAGGGCTGCCCCGGAGAGATTCTTGACGGTATTCATCGGTCGTTTCCTCGTTTTGCTGTCTTGAAGACCGGGATGGGTTCCCGGATGGTTACCCGTGTGGACACCGAGCCGCACAATCGCTCAGCCCCCCCTCTTTCACCCTCACCCTGAACCTCTCACGCTGGGAGAGGGAAATTTGCAGGGGGGTGAACGGTCAGCACGCTGTCGCGGCCCGGCGACGGGTTCCCTGATGAGACAGGCCAGGCCGGCAATTCCTGACAGGGACATTTCGCCTTTCCCTCGAACCGGCGTAAAATCATCGTATGAACGACGACTTATACGCCACCCTGCGGCGCCTGTTGGCATGGCGTCTGGTGCGTTTCGGTTCCGTGGGCGCCTCAGGGGTACTGGTCAATCTGGCGGTGCTCTATATCGGGCGTGAGTACCTGTTCGCCTGGGTGGATGGGCCTTTGCGCCTCAACCTGGCCCTGGCCCTGGCCATCCTCGTCGCCACCCTCAACAATTTCACCTGGAACCGCCTGTGGACCTGGCACGACCGCCGGGCACATATCCGGCGTGGCCTCTGGGTCCAGCTGGGGCAATACTTCCTGGCCGGCTGGATCGGTATCGGCATCCAGGTGGCGCTCACCAATCTGCTCGCCCTCTGGCTCCATTACCTGGTGGCCAATCTCGTCGCCATCGCCTGCGCGGCGGTGGTGAACTATCTGGTCAACGACGTCTGGACCTTCCGTCGCTCCCTGGACCCGGCCGGCGCGGACGAGGGGGTCTGACCCGGAAACGGGCCGGCCACCCTCCCCCATACCCGTCCGGCGACGGCCCTGACCGCCGAGAACCCGACTGACGCCAGCGCCGTCCAGTCAATTCCCCGTCGCCGGTGCCGCTCAGGCCGCAGGAATCCGCGGCCGGAGTCTCTGGCACGCTCCGTGCATAGGACGACATGCATTCCCAGCAGGAGCCCAAATCATGGCGGACGACAAACAAGACGACCTGGAGGCCGGTGAAGCGGCCGGCGGCGGCAAGAAGAAACTCATCATCATCATCTCGGCCGTGGCGCTGCTGTTGATCGGTGGCGGCGTGGCGGCCTGGTTCCTTCTCTCCGGCGGGGACGAGGCGCCAACAGACCAGGCGCAGGCCAAGGCCGAGGAGGCCCCGCCTCCCCAGGCCGAACAGGGGCCGGCCCAGTATGTGGATCTCAAGCCGGTCCTGGTGGCCAATCTGGCCTCCAAGCGGCCGAAGATGGTCCAGATGGGCCTCCAGGTGCGCGTATACAGTCAGGCCATGGCCGACTTCCTCAAGAACAACGACCCGATGATCCGTAACGACCTCCTCAATCTGCTCGGTACCCAGGACGGCAAGGTGCTCCTGACCCGCAAGGGCAAGGAGGATCTGCGCGCGGCCATCAAGAAGGTCCTGGCCCGGATCGGCAAGCGCTATCGCGCGCCGGGCAAGGTGGACGAGGTCTTCTTCTCCAGCTTCGTGTTGCAATAGCGGCATCACCATGAGCGGCAACGATCTCCTGTCCCAGGAGGAGATAGACGCCCTCCTGCATGGTGTGGACTCGGGCGATGTGGAGACCGAGGCCGACGCGGGGGAGCGCGAGGGTGTCTCCGGGTATGACTTCGCCAGTCAGGATCGCATCGTCCGCGGCCGCCTGCCCACCCTGGAGATGATCAACGAGCGCTTCGCCCGTCATTACCGCACCAGCCTGTTCAATATGTTGCGCCGATCCGCGGATGTCTCGGTCGCCGGGGTGCAGATGCTCAAGTTCTCCGAGTTCGTGCACAGCCTGTTCGTGCCCACCAGCCTCAACCTGGTCCGGGTCCCGCCGCTTCGGGGCAAGGGTCTGATCGTGCTCGATCCCAAGCTGGTGTTCAGCGTGGTGGACACCTTTTTCGGTGGCAGCGGGCGCTTCCACACCAAGATCGAGGGGCGCGATTTCACCCCCACCGAGCTGCGCGTGGTACGCCTGCTCCTGGACCTGGCCTTCGACGACCTGCACGAGGCCTGGAAACCGGTGCTCGGGCTGCATTTCGAGTACCAGAGTTCCGAGGTCAATCCACAATTCGCCAATATCGCCGCCCCTTCCGAGGTGGTGGTGGTGGCCTCTTTCCACATCGATCTGGAGAACGGCGGGGGGGACATGTATATCACCTTACCCTACGCCATGGTGGAACCCATCCGCGAACTCCTCGACGCCGGGGTGCAGAGTGACCGGGGGGAGCGTGACGAGCGTTGGGAGTCCTCTCTGAAGGATGAGATCTTCGCCGCCCGTGTGGAGATCCGGGCCACCTTGGGCGAGACCGAACTCTCCCTGCGTGACATCGCCCGCCTCAAGGTCGGGGATGTGATCCTCATGGAAGAGCCCGAACTGGTCACCGTGGAGGCCGAGGACCTACCGGTCTTCGACGGTCGTCTGGGGGTCTCCGACGGCAAGTACGCGATTCAAGTGGCCCGCTGGGTGGAGTATCGCAAGGGCAAGCCCTTGCGCGAATTCCTGGAGGAGGCCGAGGCCTACGAGCAGGGAACCGGAGACTAAGCGGATGTCGGGACGGCCCGGCCGCACGTACGGGCGCCGGCGTATCCCAGAGACGCATACCGAGGACAAAGCCAGATGAATGACCAGACAGACATGCCCGAAGACGCTAAAGAGGACGACTGGGCCGAGGCCCTGGCCGAGCAGGAAGGGCAGGCGGGGGAACCCCAGCCCGCCCCGTTTCCGGAGTTGGAGGCCGAACCCACCGCGGAAGGGGCCGTTGAGGGGGAAGACAGTGTCAATCTGGACGCCATCCTCGACGTCCCGGTGACCATCTCTATGGAGATCGGGCGGACCCGCATCACCATCCGCAATCTGTTGCAGCTCAATCAGGGCTCGGTGGTGGAGCTGGATCGTCTCGCCGGCGAGCCCATGGATGTGTTGGTGAATGGCACCCTCATCGCTCAGGGTGAGGTGGTGGTGGTGAACGAGAAGTTCGGCCTGCGCCTGACCGATATCATCAGCCCGGCCGACCGCATCAAGAGATTGAAATGATGTATCGAGGTGTTCGTCTCTCCGGCCCGCGAGGCGTGGGTCCGCTCCTGGCCTCCTGTCTGCTTCCCCTGCCGGCCGCGGCGGCGCAGACCGCCCCGGGTATAGAGGGCCTGGGCAGGACCCTGGCCGCCCTGGCCTTGATCCTCGGTCTGATCCTGGGTGGCGGCTGGCTGCTCAAACGCCTGGGCGCCGCCCGGCCGGGGGCTGGCGGCCTGGTGAAGGTGCTGGGCGGGGCCAGCCTCGGGGGGCGCGAGCGCGTGGTGGTGGTGGAGGTGGAGGGCGAGCGTCTGGTCCTCGGGGTCAGTCCGGGGCGGGTGCAGGCGCTGCATGTACTGAAGAGCGGCGATTTCGCCGCGCGCCTGGAACGGGAGCAGGGACGATGAAGCGCCTCCGGTGGATCCTGATGCTCGGCCTGCCGCTGTCCGCCCATGCCGTACCAGGGCTGGACGCGCTCCAGGTGACCACCGATGCGGCGGGTGGACAGACCTATACCCTGTCCATCCAGATCCTGGTGTTCATGACCGTGCTCACGCTGCTGCCGGCGGCCCTCATGCTCACGACCTCCTTCGCCCGCATCATCATCGTCCTGTCCATCCTGCGCCAGGCCCTGGGTACCCAGAACGCCCCGTCCAACCAGATCCTCATCGCCCTGGCCCTGTTCCTCACCTTCTTCATCATGAGCCCGGTCTTCCAGGAGGTGAACGAGACCGCACTCCAGCCCTACATGGCCGAAAAGATCGAGGCCCCCGAGGCCCTGAAGCGGGCCGCCAAGCCCCTGCGCAAGTTCATGCTCGCCCAGACCCGCGAAGATGACATCGGCCTGTTCGCACGCATCGGTGACTATGGCGAATTCCAGGACCCGGCGGACGTCCCCTTTACCGTCCTCCTGCCCGCGTTCGCCACCAGCGAACTCAAGACCGCCTTCCAGATCGGCTTTCTGCTGTTCATCCCCTTCCTCATCATCGACATGGTGGTGGCCTCGGTACTCATGTCCATGGGCATGATGATGCTCTCGCCCATGATCATCTCCCTGCCCTTCAAGATCATGTTGTTCGTGCTCGTCGATGGCTGGGCGCTCATCTTCGGAACCCTTGCGGGGAGTTTCTTCACCTGAATGGCGGGCGCTCAGGCCCAGAGGTCGTCGAGGGCAAAGCCGACGGCCTCGAACGGCGGCAAGCGGACCTCGTCGTCCTCCTTCAGGGTGCCGAGCAGGGTCCAGTGACCCGCGTCGAGGCGGTAGGCCTCCAGGGTGCGCAGGAGCGGGTCCACCAGCCACAGCCAGGCGATGCCGTGACCGGCACAGAGGGGCATCTTCAGGCTGCGGTCCACTTGCGCGGTGGAGGGGGAGAGGACCTCGCAGACCCAATCCGGGGCCGTCTCGAACCAGGCCTCGTCCGGCAGGGCGGGCATCCGCTCCCGGCGCCACCCGGCCAGATCGGGCACCATCACGTCCCGTCCCAGATGGAGTTCGGGTTCGTCCAGGATCCACCAGCCGCCCGGGCCACCGCGTCCCAGGTGAAAAGGGGAACCGAGTTCCGTCCCCAGGATCGAAGCACTGAGCGCATGTCTCGGCGCCGGGCGCGGATGGGTGTACAGCCGTCCCCCCAGGATCTCCGCCACCTGGTGCTCAGGGGCCTGGAGCAGGTCTTCGTAGGTCGCTTCACGCAAGGCGGCTTGGCCCATCGGTGGTGTCTCCTTGGTGCCACCGGGAATTGTAGACCGGCTGCCCCCGTCCTGGCCAAGGTGTTCTTTCCGCCAGGACCACGTCATCCAACCACTCAAGTCATTGAAAACCGCGCCAGTGGCCTTCCCTGAAAATGTCTGCGGCAGGGATGCCGCAGTCAAGCCTACAGGGAGGTATTCACGGCGTTTTTCAGGGAAGGCCACTGGCAGAGGGGCGGTTAGATGACGGAGCCCTGGTTCTTTCCGCCTGTAGGGCTTCTCCGGGCAGGGCGTTCGCTGCATAATCCCAGTCGTGTAGGGCTGGCTGAGGCCGTCCTTGTGCGGAGATGGACCGTCACGTGGCCTGCCCCCTCTCCAGCTCTTCGAATCCAGTTGTCAGGAGTGATGATCCCATGACCCGAATCGCAGTGGCCGGCGCCGCCGGACGCATGGGCCGCCACCTGATCCAGGCGGTGCACGAGGCCGGTGAGGCCGAACTGGCCGTGGCCAGTGAACGCCCGGACCACGGTTTCATCGGCGCCGACGCCGGGGAACTGGCCGGGGTCGGGCGCAACGGGATCCAGATCCATCCGGACCTCGGACCCCTGATGGACGCCTTCGATGTACTCATCGACTTCACCGGCCCCACGGCGACCCTGTCCCATCTCGACCTGTGCCGCCGGGCCGGGCGCGCCCTGGTGATCGGCACCACCGGCTTCGACGCCGGGCAGAAGGCACGCATCGCCGAGGCCGCCCAGGCCATCCCCGTCGTCTTCGCCCCCAACATGAGCGTGGGCGTCAACCTCTGCTTCAAGCTCCTGGAGATCGCCGCGCGGGTGATGGGCGGTGAGGCCGACATCGAGATCATCGAGGCCCATCACCGGCACAAGGTGGATGCCCCCTCCGGCACCGCCCTGCGCATGGGTGAGGTGGTGGCCGACACCCTCGGACGCGACCTGGAGAAGGTGGCCGTGTATGGGCGCGAGGGACACACCGGCCCGCGGCGGCGCGAACTCATCGGCTTCGAGACCATCCGCGCCGGCGACGTGGTGGGCGAACACAGCGTCTGGTTCGCCGCCGAGGGGGAGCGGGTGGAGATCGTCCACAAGGCCTCCAGCCGCATGACCTTCGCCCGTGGCGCGGTACGCGCCGCCCTCTGGCTCGCCGGCCGTCCGGCCGGCCTGTACGACATGCAGGACGTGCTCGGGTTGCGCT
>JALSSC010000042.1 GCA_026984455.1 Chromatiaceae bacterium | reverse complement strand
GCCGGCCACCCAGGCGCAGCCGACGCCTGGGGCCGGTCCTCCCCTCTCCCCCTTATAGCCAAGCGCAGATCACGGCTGCCGGCGGTGTGCATCCGGCACACCGCCGGGCAATCCCGGAACACCCCGCCTCCAGTATCCCGTGGACTGCGGGCATGGGGCGCACACGTGGGGACAAGGTACCCCCAAGCTACGCATCCAGGCCGGTTTCACCCGGATATTCCCGGAGACCGGGGCCTGCCGAAAGGCCTGGGCAGCGACTCTGGTCACTGCTCCCAGTCCCAGCCGCCCTCGTTCCCGTCCCCGTAGTCCCCTTCCCCGTAGTCCCCGTCCTCGTAATAGCCGTCGTCGTCCGCTTCATAGTAGGCCGGGTGGCGTTCGTCATAGCCCTGCCAGTAACGCGCGGGGCGGCGCCGGACCGGATGCGGGTGGTAGGCGGGGCGCTGGCTGTCGGCGATGGCCTGGGCCAGGGCCGCTCCCACCACCGCCCCGGCCACGGTGGCGGTGCGGTGGTGGTGGCCGTGGGACAACTGGTTACCCACGACCCCGCCGAAGAGGGCCCCGAAGAGGGCCGGGGCGTAGGAATCGGCATGGGCCACGGGGGTGCCCAGGGTGAGGGTAACGCTCAGGGCCAGAGTGCTCAGGTGGGTGCGCATGACAATTCTCCAGGTTATGCCTCACGATTCCCGGATAATGATAGGCGCTGGTGACTGAACCCGGCCTGAATCTCGAAGACGATTCGTCCCTTACGATCCCCAGGTGGCCGGCCGCGGGCGGAGTTTCCAGCACTGCAACCCTCTGTCATCCCCCTGACGGGGTTTGGGAAACCCGGACGATGCGATAACCGCGTGAACAGACACCACCCCATCGTCGAACTCGCCCTGCGGGAATGGCTACTGACCGGTGCCCTCGCAGCACTGGCCGCGTGCTCCCTCCACCTCGGCCGGGCGCCGCACCTCACGCGCGCGGATCTGCTCCCTCTCGGCCTGCTGCTGGCCTTGTTCATCGCCGTGCGGGGCCTCGAGAGGAGCGGCCTCCTCTACCGGATCGGCCAGCACCTCGAACAGGGGGGATGGCTGTCGGTGAAACTGGTGTCGGCCACCTTCCTGCTCTCCATGGTGGTGACCATCGACGTCAGCCTGGTCATCATGATTCCCCTGGCCCTCAAACTGGATATTCGGGAGCGCGAACCGCTCGCCATCCTGGTGGCACTGAGCGCGCACCTGGGCGCAGCGTTCACGCCCTTCGGGACGCCCCAGAATCTCTTCATCTTCTCCCACTATGGGTTGAACCCCGCCGAATTCCTGCGCACCATCGCGCCCTTTTCCTTCGGACTGCTCGGCCTGCTCGTCACCATCGCCCTACGGCTGCGGACGCACAGCCAAGGCTCGCCCACCCGCGACATCCCTCCCCTGCGACCCGGACGGGCCCTGGTCTATTCCCTCCTCCTCGGATGGGTGGTGCTCTGCGTACTGCGACTCCTGCCGCCCTGGCTGGCGCTGGCCGTGCTTGCCTATCCCCTGTGCTGCGACCGGCCGGGCCTGAAGGTCGACTATGGGTTGTTGGCCACCTTTCTCTGTTTCATCGGCCTGGCTGAAGAAATGCGCCAGGTACTGGCCACCGATCTGCGGGATGCGACCGAACACATCTTCGTCCTCTCGGCCATCACCAGCCAGTTCATCAGCAACGTCCCCACGACCCTCTTGCTGAGCCCTTTCACGGACCAGTGGCGGGCCCTCCTGTGGGGTACAAACGTCGGGGGCTTCGGCAGTCTCATGGCGGCCATGGCCAACTTGATCACCTACCGCCTCTATGTCACCCACTGCGAAGACAGCGGATGGGGAGGGGCGGGATTCGTCCTGCGCTTCGTCCTGGCTGGCTATCTGATGTTTTTCGCCGGCATCGGTCTGTATGAACTCATGGGGATTTCGTAAGCCCCGATCCCGAGGCCCTGTGAGTTGCAAAGCGGCAATGCGATCTCTGCTTTGCCCACATCTTCCCCGGCCCCGCGTGGCGGGACCCCCTGCCCTGTTCGGAATCGACGAGGCACCCTCACCGATTTCCCAGCCCCCGCGGCTTCGGGTAAGATTCCTCCATGGACATGAACTTTCTCGACTTCGAACAACCCATCGCAGAACTCGAGGCGAAGATCGAGGAACTGCGCCTGGTGGGCGACGACAACGAGATCAACATCCAGGACGAGATCGAGCGTCTCCAGACCAAGAGCCGGGAACTGACCGAGTCCATCTTTTCCAGGCTCACGCCGTGGCAGATCTCTCAACTCGCCCGTCATCCCCAGCGCCCCTATACCCTGGACTACGTGGCCCACCTGTTCGGAGAGTTCCACGAACTCCATGGCGACCGTACCTTCGCCGACGATCAGGCCATCGTCGGCGGGTTGGCGCGCCTGGACGAACGCCCGGTCATGGTGATCGGCCATCAGAAGGGCCGTGACACCAAAGAAAAGATCCGCCGCAATTTCGGTATGCCGCGCCCGGAGGGCTACCGCAAGGCCCTGCGCCTGATGCGCCTGGCCGAGCGCTTCCGCCTCCCGGTCCTTACCTTCATCGACACTCCCGGGGCCTATCCGGGCGTAGGCGCCGAGGAACGCGGCCAGAGCGAGGCCATCGCCCGCAACCTCCAGGAGATGGCCGCGCTGAGGGTGCCGGTGCTGTGCACGGTGATCGGTGAGGGCGGCTCCGGAGGGGCCCTCGCCATCGGCGTGGGCGACCGCCTGCTCATGCTTCAATACAGCACCTACTCGGTGATCTCTCCCGAGGGCTGCGCCTCGATCCTCTGGAAGAGTGCCGACAAGGCCCCGGTGGCCGCCGAGGCCATGGGCATCACCTCGGAGCGGTTGCAGGAACTCGACCTGGTGGACGAGGTGGTCGCCGAGCCCCTGGGTGGGGCCCATCGCAACCCCGCTGCCACCGCGAAGGCGCTCAAGGAGGCCCTGTTGCGCGCCCTCGGCGAGATCGCCAGCCTCTCGCCCGATGCCCTGGTGGAGCGCCGCTACCAACGCCTCATGCGCTACGGCGAATTCACCACCGCGGCATGACCGGTGGAGCGACGGATCCGCTGATCCGTCGCCTGGGTGAACGCCTGCGCGCCTGGCCCCGGCCCCATCGCTACCGCGTGGCCCTGAGCGGTGGGGCCGATTCCAGCGCCCTGCTCCATGGCCTCTCCCGGCTGGATCTGCCGGCACCCCTGGATGCCCTGCACCTGGATCACGGCCTGCATTCCGCATCGGCCCGCTGGGCCGACCATTGCCAGGACCTCTGCGCACGCCTGGACGTCCCCCTGCGGGTGATCCCGCTGAGACTCCAACCCCACCCCGGCGAGAGCCTGGAGGCGCGCGCCCGTGCGGCGCGCCGCGCCGCCCTGGCCGGGGCCATGCATCCGGGAGACCTCCTCCTCATGGCCCACCACCGGGAGGACCAGGCCGAGACCCTGTTGCTGGCGCTGTTGCGTGGGGCCGGGCCCACCGGCCTGGCCGCCATGCCGGAACTGACCCCCTTCGGCCCCGGCTGGCTCGGCCGCCCCCTGTTGGAAGAAGGACGCCGGGACCTGCGGGCCCATCTGCGCCGGGCCGGCATCCCCTGGATCGAGGACCCCAGCAATGCCGACACCGCCTTCGACCGCAACTTCCTGCGCCAGCGCGTCCTGCCCCGGCTCCGGGCGCGCTGGCCGGGACTGGATCGCACCCTGGGCCGCGGCGCCCGCCTGTGCGCCGAGGCCGAGGACCTGGCGCAACGCCAGGCCGGCGCGGCCCTGGCCCGTTGCCGTGGCCGGCATGGGCTCGCCATCCGCCCACTGATCACCCTGGATCCGCCGCTGGCCCACGCGGTCCTGCGCCGCTGGATCCGGGAACAGGGCCTGCCCCGGCCCGATCTGGCACACCTGGAACGCATCCGCCGCGAGGTCCTGGGCGCCGCCCCCGACCGTCATCCCCTGGTGGCCTGGCCGGGGGCCGAGGCACGCCGCCACCGGGGCGAACTCCTGGTCCTGCCGCCTCTGCCCCCCCGCCCCACGGATCTGGACTGGCCGGCGGGCGCGCGCGAACTGGCCTTGCCCCCGGGCCTGGGCCGGTTACGCCTCCGGAGACCGCCGCCAGGTCCCTTACGGGTACGCTTCGGAGTCGAGGGCCTGCGCTGCCGCCCCCAGGGACGGCCGCACCGGCGCAGGCTCAAACAGATCTTCCAGGAGGCGGGCATCCCGGCCTGGCTGCGCCCCTACCTACCCCTGGTGTTCGCCGGTGAAACCTTGCTTTCCCTGGCCTCCATCACCGCCTGCGATCCCGGTCTCCGCCTGGAATGGCGGGGTCATCCCTGGCCCACACTTATCCCCATCCCCGCAGATGAGGTATAGTTTGCCCATGATCGAGCCCACCACTCTGCTGCGCGCCCTGTCCGACCCCACCCGGTTGCGCATCTGTATGTTGCTTCTGGCCCACGAGGAACTCTGCGTGTGCGAACTCACGGGCGCCCTGGATCTGGCCCAGCCCAAGGTATCACGCCACCTCGCCATCCTTCGCGAGGCCCGCCTGGTACGTGACCGGCGCGCCGGCCTCTGGATCCATTACCGAATCCATCCCGATCTGCCAACCTGGGCCCTGGACGTACTCCAGGGCCTCGGCCACGGCTGCCAGGGACGCGCGCCCTATGTCGAAGACCAGACCCGGCTGGCCGAAGTGGATGTGGAAAAGAAGGGGTGTCCCGCCTGACGGCACCCCTCTCCCTCGAAGACCTCATCCATCGCTGGGCATTGGAACTGGGGTTTCAGGCCGCAGGCATCACCGGCACGGATCTGCATGGGGCCGAAGCCCGGCTGCGACATTGGCTGCGCCTCGGGTATCACGGCGGGATGGACTACATGGCCCGTCACGGCGACAAACGCAGCCGTCCCGCCCAGCTGCTGCCCGGCACCCGCAGCATCGTCTCGGTGCGCCTGGACTACCTGCCCGAGGCGCTGGCCCAGTCCGGCGCCCTGCTCAGGGATCCGGCACGCGCCTTCGTCTCCCGCTACGCCCTGGGCCGGGACTACCACAGGCTCATGCGCAAGCGCCTGCAAAGGCTCGCCCGGCGAATCGAGGCCCATCGGGGCCCCTTTCAGTGGCGGGCCTTCAGCGACTCCGCGCCGGTGATGGAAAAGCCCCTGGCGGCCCAGGCCGGACTCGGCTGGATCGGCAAGCACACCAACCTGGTGAATCGGGAGGCCGGCTCCTTCTTCTTCCTGGGGGAACTCTACACGGACCTCGAACTGCGTCCCGACCCGCCCGCGCGCGACCATTGCGGTCGTTGCCACCGCTGTATCGATTACTGCCCCACCCGCGCCATCGTCGCCCCATATCAATTGGACGCCCGTCGCTGTATCTCCTACCTCACCATCGAGCACCCCGGGTCCATCCCGGTGGAACTGCGTCCCCTGCTCGGCAACCGCATCTACGGCTGTGACGACTGCCAGCAGGTCTGTCCCTGGAACCGCTTCGCCCGCCTCACCCCCGAGGCCGATTTTCTGCCTCGTCAGGGCCTCGACCAGGCCACCCTGATGGAACTCTGGGCCTGGGACGAGGATGAATTCCTGAGGCGCACCGAAGGCAGCGCCATCCGCCGCATCGGCCACCCGCGCTGGCTGCGCAACCTGGCCGTGGCGCTGGGCAATTCAGGGGGTGGGGAAGCGGTGCGCCAAGCCCTGTGGCGGCGGCGGGAACACCCTTCCGAGCTGGTACGGGAACACCTTCTCTGGGCCGCCGCGCGGGTTTCGCTGCCGGGATCCAACCTCCGGTCGGCCGGAGCACAGTGATTCAGTCCCTCGTGGACCCGGGCCCTCACCCCCACGGGCCGATCCGGGGATGCCTGGCAGCGCGGCCGTTACCAACCGGCATGGTTCCCCATTAACGACATGGGAATCGAAGGATTCCACGATTCTGCATCCTCCCCCTTGGGCATGCACGCAGGAGCGTCCATCAATGCACAGACAATCCTGCCGCTACAGCGGCCAACGACTCACCTGTTCTTGAACCGTATCCCGGCAATATCAGGGCTGGCCGCCAGCGGTTATACTGTGATGCAGATCACATCTCCAGTCCCCCCAACCAGAATGATCCGACACCCAAGCGATCTCGGCGATCAGCGACGACGTGAAAAACCCACCCCCCAACATCGTTCAACGCATCGGTCTGGAAAAGCTCGCTTCCCTGCCACAGGCGACCCTGCGCCTGCTCCAGGCCTGCAACGATCCGGAGGTGGGGTTCACGGAACTCGCTGAGATCATCGGCCGGGACACGAGCCTCACCTCCAAGGTCCTCGACGTATCCAACTCGGCGGTCTACGCCCAATGGAATCAAGTGAGCGACCTGAAGAGGCTGATGGTGGTCCTGGGTCTTGGGACCCTCAAGGCCATCGCCGTGACCTCCAGCGTGGCGGAGCTGTTTTCGCGACTACGCCATGGCCGGGAACGCCACCTGGGCCGCATCTGGTATCGCTCCCTGCTCTGCGCCGAACTCGCGCGGGACCTCGCGGCCGCCTCGGACCTCGCCCATCCCGAGGAGGCCTATCTGGCCGGCCTGCTCCACCGGATCGGCCAGTGGGTACTGGTGAACAGCGACCCCCAGGGCTACGCGCGGCTCATCGAGGCCCACCAGGACCCAAGTGGCCTGCGCCAGGCGGAACAGGCACAGTTCGGTATCGATCACGCGGAACTCGCCGCCTGGCTGGCCTCTCACTGGCATCTGGGCGATCTGTTCAGTGATGCCCTGCGCTACCAATGGGAAGCCGCCCGCTCCATGCTGGATGCACCTGGGCTGGTGCGTCTGATGAATCTCTGTGCACGCCTGTCCGAACCGTATCACCGTGTTCCCGCCCTCGACGACGGAGCGATACTGCTGAGCCTGGAAAGGACCGCCCTTGAAGAGGGACTCGCCACGGCAGACGCCAAAGCACGGGAGGCAGCCGAGACCTTTGGCATCGGGATCGAGATCGAAGCTGCGGAGTGCGGCATGGAAGCCGAGGTGGACATCGCCCCCTTCCCGCCAGAGCGTGCCCGGCTCGCCGCCCTGGTCCAGGACTCGGCCCTGATCGAGACCGTGAGGGCGGCCATGTATGACCAAACCGAGGCGCTCGAACCCCTGGCAACGATTCAGACCTTCCTCTCGATCCTGT
Source organism: Chromatiaceae bacterium (assembly GCA_026984455.1). Taxonomy (GTDB): domain Bacteria; phylum Pseudomonadota; class Gammaproteobacteria; order Chromatiales; family Chromatiaceae; genus JALSSC01. The sequence goes on along the minus strand of JALSSC010000042.1, from coordinate 4,653 downwards.
TCAGCCTCGATGGATCCGTATTCTTGCTCGAACAGGGCGACAGGCACCTGCGCGGAAGCCCCGTAGGCGACGAAGACCGCTGGGTGGCCCAATTCCATGTGACCTTGGCCCCCGGCCGCAGTCTGCTCTGCGATGCCTTGCTTCAAGACCGTCCCCTGGATTCCTTCGCGTACGCCGACATCAAAGGCACTCTCAATGTGGTGGACCGGCAACTGATCCACCGCCTGGGATCCTCGGGTATCCTGGCCATCCCTCTCATCCTGGGCAAGGAGCGGCTGGGGGTGATACTCAGTGGCGTCGAGCCCGCGGGTATCGAGGCACTCGCGCCGTATCGGGCGTTACTCGTGCGGTTCGCGCGAGAGGCCACCCGCTTGATCCTGAGACGGCGTGCGGATCGCGAGAGGGAACGCATCCAGGCCGCCGAGGGCCGGGCCCAGGCCCTGGAGAGACTACGGGCGATCCGTCACGAGGCGGCCAATCCACTGGGCATCGCCAGTAACTATCTGCATGTCCTTGGACACAAGCTGAGCAAGGAGGATCCGGCTCGGACCGAACTCGATATCGTCAAACAGGAGATCGCACGGGTCGGCGATATCCTCGCGACCCTCTCACCCACCGACGAAGAGCGCACGGCGTCGGATGGCCTCCTGAAGATCGATACTCTCGTGCACGGTCTCCTGGAGGTACTCGGACCCACATTGTTCGAGCCCCGCGGAATCACCGTGGAAGTGGAAGTCCCCCCCGACATTCCGCCCCTTGCGGTGGCCGGAACCCGCCTGAAACAGGTGCTCGTCAACCTCCTCAAGAATGCCGCCGAGGCCATGCCCAGGGGCGGGCGGATCCGGATCGAGGGGCACGATCACCTGATCTCCGCCGAAGGAGACTTCGTGGAGCTGATCATTGCAGACACCGGTCCCGGGCTACCCATGGCGATCAGAAAACAGTTGTTCCGTCCCCTCGTGTCGAGCAAAGGGGGCCGCCATGCCGGCCTTGGGTTGTCCATTTCCTTCGACCTGATGCGCAAGATGGGCGGCAGCCTGGAATGCAGGACGGGCGCTCAAGGAACCGAATTCCACATCCTCATCCCCAGGCAGACGAGTGATAGGAACTTAGCGCATTAGCTTTTTTCATTGTTTTCCATATCATCTGGGGAACAATCGGCGCCTGAACGCAAACCCCGTTTCCATTCGAGCGACATCTCGGCCTGAGGAGACCACTGTTTTTCGGCTATGGCAAGGAAGTGAACATGAAGGGCGGGAAGACACTGCCTCCTCCCTTTCCGATGGTGGAAAAAGTCCAGGAGTGGAGTGCTTCCGGACACGAGTCACTTCCTGGTTCCAGCAGCCATCCAGCAGTCCGACAGACATCCTGCCATGCAGAAAGACGATAACCGGCGGCAGCCCTCCTCGACACAGGTGAGCGCACCGGCAGCCCTCCTCAGACTCATGGCGAACCGGGAACCAACGGTCGTGCGAACGGAGCCGGGTATCCTGGTGGTAGACGATGACCCCCTGCAAGCCCAAGGGGTCAAAGGTGTCCTGGGGACCGCGGGATACCACTGTGAAACGGCCTTCGGTGGCGGTGAGGCCCTGGAACGGCTGCGCCAGGGCGGGTTCGAACTCCTCCTGCTCGACCTGCGGATGCCGGAGATCGATGGTTTCGAGGTGATGCGTGAGCTGCGCGCCGAGCACCTCGATGTCTCGGTGGTCATCCTCAGCGGCGATACCACCTGGGAGAATGCCTCCCTGGCCCTGCGCCAGGGTGCCGAGGATCTGCTGCGCAAGCCCTACGGGCCGGAGCAACTCATCGGTGCGGTCGCGCGTGTCCTCGAAGGGCGGCGACTGCGGGCGCACAACGCGCAGATGTCGGCGTTGCTCGAACTGTCCGAGCGCCTCCACCGCTTCTTGGTGGACCGATCACCCGACCTGATCTTCATCCTCGATCGCAAACTCCGCTTCCAATTCGTCAACGAGGGATTCGAGAGGTTGTTGGGATTCAGCCGCCAGGATCTGATAGGTCGCGATTTCCGGACCTTGCTCATGCAAGAGGACAGGCTGCCGGCCCCAGGCACGCACGAATGGCTCGACCACCTCGGCCATCTGCAGGACATGGAGGCCCAACTGCGTCGTAATCCGGCCAATCCCGCTGGGGCTCGCGAGCCCTTCTTCATCAATGTGGAGTTGACTACCGCACCCATCCACGATGACGAGATCCCAGTGCCTGACCTGCCCGATACCCCGGCCATCTACGGCATCGCCCGGGATATCACCAAGCGCAAGGAGGCCGAGGCACTGGTCAAGTATCAGGCCTACCACGACCTGCTCACCGGATTGCCCAACCGCGCCCTGTTCAACGACCGCCTCGATCGCGCCATCACCCAGGCGCGACGCAACGGGACCTCCTTCGCGGTCATGTTCCTCGATCTCGATCGTTTCAAGCTGGTCAACGACACCCTGGGACACAGTCTGGGGGACCGTCTGCTCCAGGAGGTGGCGAACCGTATCCGCCGCAGTATCCGTGAGGCCGACACCCTTTCCAGGATCGGTGGCGACGAATTCATGTTGCTGCTGCCGCAGATCGCCCATCCCCAGGATGCCACCCTGATCGCCGACAAGATCCAACAGGCCCTGCACACCCCTTTCGTACTCGACGGCCACGAGCTGTTCGTGCGCGCGAGCATGGGCATCGCGATCTTTCCCGAGCATGGCGAAAGCGCGGATCTCCTGATGAAACGGGCGGACATGGCCATGTACGAGATCAAGAACCACGGGCGTGACGCCTACGGCTTCTACTCGTCCAGCCTGGACCAGACCTACGCCACCAAACTCAGCATCGAGCACGGCCTGCGCAAGGCCCTGGAACTCGAACAGTTCGAAGTCTTCTACCAGCCCCTGGTACGGCTCTCGGACCGGCGGGTGCGCTCCATGGAGGCCCTGCTGCGCTGGCACCATCCCGAACGCGGGTTGCTGCGCCCCGACACCTTCATCCAGGAGGCGGAGGAGAGCGGGCTGATCCTGGAGATCGGGGGATGGGTCCTGCGCCAGGTGATGGCGGACCTGCGCCGCTGGCTCGACCAGGGGGTCGAACCGGTGCCCATAGCGGTGAACGTCTCCGCGATCCAGCTCGAATACCCGGGCTTCGTCACCCAGTTCAAGGCGCTGATGCACGAATTCCGGATCCCCGCCCGCCTGCTCCATCTCGAACTCACCGAGAACATCCTGATGACCAGCATGCACCTGGTGGTATCCAAGTTGCAGGCCCTCTCCGAACTCGGGGTCTCCATCGCCATCGACGACTTCGGCACCGGCTACTCGTCGCTGAGCCGCCTCAAGACCCTGCCGATCCATACCCTCAAGGTGGACCGGAGCTTCCTCACGGACATAGAAGGGCCCGGGACGGGCGACAACATCGTCGGGGCGATCGCCTCCATGGCCCGCGGACTGCATCTCGACCTGGTGGCCGAAGGCATCGAACGCGAGGTGCAGGCCTCCTACCTGAAGGACATCGGTTGCGAGTGCGGGCAAGGATTTCTCTTCCACCGGCCGCTACCGGCGGATCAGGCGATCCGCCTGATCGCTTGACGCCACAGGGCTGAATCCACTCTGTCACCCGGGCCGACCGCACGGCCTGCGGGTCAGGTGGGCACAGCCTGCCCCAGCAGATCACCTTCAACGCCCTGCTAAGAACAAGATTCGCCCGGGGACACCCCCTGTTCCGCCCCGCCGCGCCCAGGCCCCAACACGGACCGCAGATAGCGTCCGGTATGGGAGTGCGGGCAGCGGGCCACCTCCTCCGGCGTGCCGGTGACGACGATCTCGCCGCCACGGTCGCCCCCCTCGGGCCCCAGGTCCACCACCCAGTCGGCGGTCTTGACCACGTCGAGGTTGTGCTCGATCACCAGCACGGTGTTGCCCTGGTCGCGCAGGCGGTGCAGCACCTCGAGCAGCTGGCGCACGTCGTGGAAATGCAGGCCGGTGGTGGGTTCGTCGAGGATATACAGGGTCCGTCCGGTCCCGCGGCGCGACAGCTCGCGCGACAGTTTCACCCGCTGCGCCTCCCCCCCGGACAGGGTGGTGGCGTTCTGCCCCAGTTCGATGTAGCTCAGGCCCACCGCGTCCAGGGTCTCCAGCTTGCGCCGCACCGCCGGTACCGGGTGGAAGAATTCCAGGGCCTCTTCCACGGTCATCCCCAGGACCTGGTCGATGCGGCGCCCCTTGTAACGGATCTCCAGGGTCTCGCGGTTGTAGCGGCGGCCTTCGCAGACATCGCAGCGCACATAGATGTCGGGCAGAAAATGCATCTCCACCTTGATGACGCCGTCGCCCTTGCAGGCCTCGCAGCGACCGCCCTTGACGTTGAAGCTGAAGCGGCCGGGGCCGTAACCGCGGGAGCGGGCCTCGGGGGTGGCGGCGAAGAGCTCGCGGATGGGGGTGAACAGGCCGGTATAGGTGGCGGGGTTGGAGCGGGGGGTGCGGCCGATGGGGCTCTGGTCGATATCCACCACCTTGTCGAACAGCTCCAGGCCGTGGATCCCCCGGCAGGGGGCCACGTCCAGACTGGCCCGGTTGAGGCGGTTGGCGCACAAGGGGTACAGGGTGTCGTTCACCAGGGTGGACTTGCCCGAACCCGAGACCCCGGTGACACAGGTGAACA
>JALSSC010000041.1 GCA_026984455.1 Chromatiaceae bacterium | reverse complement strand
TTATGAATAAATTTTTCAATGATATCTTAAACAGGGAAGAAAATAGAAAAACACCCAAGATGGCGGCTTGGCTGGACACCTTTGGTAGTTTTCATGATGCTGGCGGAGATCTCAACGAAATAGTAGAGGATGAAAAATACAAGTGCTGGTCAAAATCGATAGCAGGCCCCGGCAACCCAATGGCCATTATGCGTTTCTTCCGACAGGTTCAGGATAAACAGGCCGGAGCCGATCTCAATGTGTTTCTGCTCACCTCGCTGAGTAATCTGTATCGTAACCTTGGGCTTTCTGAAACAGCCGCCTTTCTGAAAACCATGCTCAACGAGAGTATCTGGTCAGCAGGACCAAAATCAGACGAAAACACTATTGCCAACAAATCGGGCCTGTTTTTCGCCGTCTTGCAGGAAGGTGTGCTCGACACGCAGGAAGCGAGCTATTTGGAATCCTTCTTCGACGGCATTGTAAAAGTTAAGCCTTGCATACTAAATGGATCCAGGGTGGCCCAAGTTCATGTCGAAGTGCTGCCAGAGGTGATCCAGTCACAAAATAACAAGGATTTTGTCTACCTTCCAAACTGGCAATTCAATGGCAATAGTAATCACAACGATAAGTTTGGCGGCAACTGGGAAAAAAGAGACTATATCCGCACGCGGATAGCAGATGAGCATATTGATCCTGGGAGCCGATAATGGGAATAACAAAACATAATGGCCATGATCCCTCAGCTCATGTGATCCTCGGCATCAACAGCGCCTACCACGAATCTGCCGCAGCCATCGCTATCGACGGCCGTGTGGTGGCAGCAGTGGAAGAAGAACGCTTTACCGGTCGCAAGCACGGTAAGGCCCTGCGCGTAGACAATGCGCACCAGCTACCCTGGGCGGCCATTGACTATTGTTTTAGCGAGGCCGGTATCGATTGGCGGGAAGTCGATGCTGTGGCCTATTCATTTGACCCCGTACTGAGGCAGCGCCAAGCCTGTATTGGCTACGATGGCCGGCCCGACCTCTTCGGCCACCCTTTGGGTGAGGCCCGGTTCCAACACAGTCTCGCCTGCGTGCCGCGAATCCTTCGCGAGCATACTGAGGCGCGACTGCACTTTGTCTCGCACCATGACTGTCACGCTTGGTATGCCCTGGGCAGCTCCCCATTCGAACACGCTGCGGTATTGGTAATGGACGGCATTGGCGAAGGTGCCACCGTATCCCTTGGCCGTGGTGATCGTCGGCGGTTGCAGTTCAGCCAACAGACCCTGTTCCCCCATTCAGTGGGCCTGGCCTGGGAGAAAGTGGCCCGCTTCCTGGGCTTGACCGAATACGACGCTTGCAAGGTCATGGCCCTTGCGGGCCTCGATAACGGGCATGGCGACACGCTGATCGGCCAGATGCGATGGAATGAAGAGGGGCTGATGACGAATCAGGATATCTTCGAACTTGAGCATCCTGATCACTACGAAGGCCTGGAGGACTGGTTTGGCTGCGGACGCGAGGACGCGGAGCAGGACACGATGACCCGCGTCCGCATTGCCGCAGCATTGCAACGAGCCACTGAAGAGACCCTGCTTGCCATCGCGGATGATTTGCACCAACAAACAAATGAGCAGACCTTGGTCTATGCGGGCGGCGTGGCCCTCAACTGCCGCGCAAATGCCGAGCTGGCAGCGAAAGGCCCGTTCGCTCAGATCCACATTGGCCCGGCAGCCCACGACGCCGGTACCGCCGCCGGGGCCGCATGGCATGTCTATACACACACGACCGGGCTGCCTGTGCCCCGCCATACCACGGCCCAGGTGGCTGGGGGCGGCCCCAGTCCCGGGACACCCGGCGCTGCCGCTGCAAAAAACTGGCAACGCCAGCGTACCCAGGACTCCCTGACTACCGTGGCGCGTTTACTCATAGGGGGACAGTCCATAGGGTGGCTGGACGGTCGCTGCGAGTTCGGCCCACGCGCCCTGGGCCGACGTTCCCTGCTGGCATCGCCGCAGCAACGAAACCCCGTCGAGCGCATCAATCAATTGAAGGGACGCCACTGGTTCGAACCCCTGGCGCTTGCCGTACCACTGGAATACGCCGATGCATTATTCGAGATTCCAGACGCCGGACGCAGGCTGACGCCTTATATGCTGATGACCGTACGGCCACACCGGGCTTGGCGTGAACGCCTCGCACATCTGTTGCACAACGATGGAACCGTGCGACTGCAAACCGTAGACCGGGCAGATCATCCGCGCTTCCATGCCCTGCTCATGGAAATAGACCGACTCACGGATATTCCACTGTTAATCAATACCTCGTTCAACCCCAGAGGACGGCCCATGCCCGCCACCATCGAACAGGCCTTGCCCTTGGCGGATGCATTGGGCATCCGGCATATCGTCGTCGATGGGGAATGTTGGTCAAACGTTGGGCAGGTTGCGGAAACCTATACCGCCACCACCGTCCCGTCTCAACGCCCTGAATGCATCTCCATGGTATAGAAGCAGGTAAGCACAGTGACAGAGAAGTCATCTCGAGAAGAAAATAACGAAGGCCGTGAGGGCGATATGCCATCTGGTATTCCACGAGGTAATACCGTGGTCGTTGTGGGCGACCCTGGAACCGGGAAAACAACTTTTTTGCTTACCTATATAGCTCATGGAAATCTGAAGTCTAATTCAGAGAATTCCGGGCAGAAGGTAGTATGTTTGAAAAAGAGGGCGGACGGACAAGAGGCTACGTTTCAAGCCATTGATAATCTCTTTATGCCTGCACCGGCCCAGACAAATGAGAAAAAAGCAGAAAGCGGATATTCAAGTAAAAATGAGTCTGCAACACTACGTTGTTTCATCAGTCTGGAGAATAACATTTCCCGTATTCTGGATAACCATAGTCGGCTATTGAAGCAGTGTGAATCGAATACATCCGGCGATCAGTTCGTGTTTATCGATGCCACGGCCTTCCTGAGCGGTCGCCTGGATGACAGGCTGCGCTATCCACGCCTAGATCAAACTCAGGTCGATAGCGGTCAGAAAACAACAAACACAGGTTCCTGGATTGAACACAGCTATGACCTGACTCTGGGTGGATACAACCTGGATGACGATGAGCACTTTGGACTCTATCACCAAGAGGGCAAGAAAGACCCCGAGCGCATTGAACAACTAAAAGATAATGCCGAACTCTTTTTTCGAGAAAAAAACAGCGGTGATAACTCGATAACACGCAGAACCTTTAACCTCATCACCCGTCCGATCTCTGATCCATTCCAGCGGGTACGGCTACTCAAAGATTTGCTGGCAGAGGTATTTATTCGTTTCCCCGAGTGCAAACATCGCCTGCTCGCCATTGACTCCCTGAGTGCGTTGATGAACCCATTCGGTGAGGCCGATCTATCGGCCAGTGCATCACCCGCCAGAAGACTCAACATGCTCAATCTGGTGCGCTGGCTGGAGAAGTACCAAGTAACTACATTCCTGGCTTGTGAGGCGGAACACGATGCCGAGAAAACCTGGGGGGGACGCCCATTATTCCTGGGAACGGAAGAACGCTACCTGGCCTCTGGTGTGATCCAACTCAACTATCATGAGTATCCTTCCGGCGATATTGTGCGCTATCTCAGAGTCTTGAAGATGCGCGGCGCTGGGCATGATATGCGGCCCCATGCCTATGATCTTGATGCCGACGGTATCAGTTGGGTAGAGCCTTTGTTTGGAGAAGCGGGTAAGGCGCGATGAGTGAACATAAAGGGGAACCTTACACTGCGATCGTAGTAGGCAGCGGATGCTCGGTTGGCCTCGGTATACCAACACTGGCCGGGTTCCTTGACACGGTCATGGATAAACTGGCAAAGGTGAGCACTGACTCTACGGACTACCCGAAGGCCGAGCATGACCTGGCGGCTATCCAGACATTTATCACCCGGGTCAAGGGTGCGGCCGCCTATGTCAACGCTGACCTGCTCAATATCGAAGAGCTGTATGGCATGGCGGACATGGACGAGGATCTGTGGAGAGCGGCGGGCTGCCCTTATCCAGAGAAATGGTATGGGTTTCGGCCATCAGTTGGTGATCTCGACCCGATGGAAATAAAAAAGGCCCTCAACAGGGCTATTTTTCATCTGGCATCACCGGCGGGCGAAGAGTTCCTAACCAAACCGGATCGATTTCCTCAGAGCCTCAAACAACTGGAGGAAATCAAGCGGGAGAGTGCGACGGAATCCTTGCTACACAGCAATACCGGAACCCACTGGACCACTCTCATGGCCTATCTCTGTCTCGCTTCGTTCCAGGACAAGAACAATGCCTACCCGCTGTTCATCCAGTTCAACTGGGACCTGGCATTGGACAGAGCGTTATGTTATTGGATCAAACTCCGGATCACGAATGAAACCAGTACTGACGAAGAATGGAAAAGAGTCCGTAACCACCTAAAAACATGCGAAAATCCGAAGCCATGCGGAACTGAGAAAATATGGCTCCCATGGTATGGCAAACGCCCAAAGTCAATCCTATGCTACCGACACTGGCCACTTCTTTCACGCCCGCACGGTGGCATAAACTGGATTGACACTGAGTTAGACAGCGGCAACGAGGTAGGTTGTTTCAGGTGGCCCAAAAAGACAGACAATAAAATATGTATAGATACTTGTCCGGTATTTCACAAGGAGCATACAGAAAGTTCCTCATGGGGGGGTCAAGGAGAGGCCATGGCAATTGTCCCACCCACTTGGCGCAAACAGGCAACCAAACCCGCCTACGAGGCCCAATGGGGCCACATCTCCCAGGGACTAGAGAGTGTCCGGCGCATTATCTTCATCGGCTATTCACTGCCCAAAACGGACCTCTATTTCAGGCATTTTATCGCCCTCTCACTGGCGGACAACCCGCATTTACCCAAGGTCTATGTCTTGAATCCCAGTATCCTTGAACCCGGTGGCGTACGCGAAAACTTCCTCGATCTTTTTGCGCCACTTGCCCGGAAAGGTCGCCTCTATGCTATTCCTGGCCGCTTCGGTGACCCGGCGTTATTTGACCTGCATAGGGCGATGGCGCTCGCCAAACCGATTTACCCCAGGGAGTAAATCTCTCAATCGTTGTCGGCCATCCAAATGCTGCACTGGCAGAATATTGATTCCACAACGAATGGAATTAGGGCATCCCTCAAAACTTCCCCCAGGGGTTCCATCTGGGAGTGAACGGTGACAGCTTGACGCTTCCTGCCGGGTGCAAACATACAAAGGGCCGGTGTGAGTGGGAGTCGGAGCACGGATAGTGGGGAAGGGCACTGCGTGGGAGCGGCTTCAGCCGCGACGACTCTTGCACGGAGCGGCTATGCCCGATCGCGGCTGAAGCCGCTCCTACGTCCATGTCGATGCGGCGAGTGTCTTTCCTCAAGCCGGCTTGGCCCGATCCAGCCCCTCCAACCGCTCCACCCGCTGGAATCCCCGCGGCAGCTTGCTGCCCCGGCGGCCGCGTTCGCCGCGGAAGGCCTCGAGGTCGCCGGGCCTGAGATTGAGGTGGCGCTTGCCGGCGTAGACCCTCAGGACCGCCCCGGCCGGCAGGACCACCAGGTCGCGCACGAACTCCAGGCGTTGTTCGGCCCGGGCGCGGGGGATGTCGATGAGTTTGTTGCCCTTGCCGCGGCCGAGGCGCGGCAGTTCCTTCGCTGGGAACACCAGCAGCCGGCCCTCGTTGCTGACCACGGCGATCAGGTCGTACTCGGGATCGCCCAGTGCCCGGGGCGGCAGCAGGCGCGCCCCGGCCGGCAGGGTCACCACCGCCTTGCCGGCCTTGTTCTTGGCCAGCAGGCCCTGGAGCGGGGTCGCAAACCCGTAGCCGGCATCGGAGGCCAGCACCCAGAGGGCCTGCGGCTCGCCGCCCAGGAGGGCGACGAAGGCCGCCCCGGAGGGCGGGTTCAGGCGGCCGGTGAGGGGTTCACCCTGGCTGCGCGCGGAGGCCAGCCCCTGGGCGGCGAGGCCGTAGGCGCGGCCGCTGGAGTCGAGCAGCGCCACCTGCTGGTTGGAACGTACCCGCGCCGCGGCCAGGAAGCGGTCGCCGCTCTTGTAGGCGAGGCGTTCGGGGTCCAGCTCGTGGCCCTTGCCGGCGCGGATCCAGCCCTTCTCCGAGAGCACCAGGGTGACCGGCTCGGCGGGGGCGGTCGCGTGCTCGTCCAGGGCCTCGGCCGGGGGACGCTCCACCAGCGACGAGCGCCGGGCGTCGCCGTATTTCTCCGCGTCGGCCTGGATCTCCTCGCGCATCAGGCCATGCAGGGCGGCCTCGGAACCCAGCAGTTCCTCCAGGCGGCGGCGTTCCTCTTCCAGCTCCGCCTGTTCAGCGCGGATCCGCATCTCCTCCAGACGCGCCAGATGGCGCAGACGCAGATTGAGGATCGCCTCGGCCTGGCGCTCGCTGAGACCGAAGCGGGCCATCAATTCGGCCTTGGGGTCGTCCTCGTGGCGGATGATGGCGATCACCTCGTCGATGTTGAGGTACGCCACCAGCAGGCCCGCGAGTACGTGCAGGCGGTCCAGGACCTGGTCCAGGCGGTACTGGAGGCGGCGCCGGAGCGTCTGGGTGCGGAAGCGCAACCATTCCCGCAACAGGGGGACCAGGCCCATGACCCGCGGCCGCCCGTCGAGACCGATGAGGTTGATATTGACCCGGTAGCTGCGCTCGAGATCGGTGGTGGCGAAGAGGTGGGACATGAGCCGCTCCGGGTCCACCCGGTTGGAGCGCGGGACGATCACCAGGCGGACGGGATTCTCGTGGTCCGACTCGTCGCGCAGGTCCTCCACCCACGGCAGCTTGCGCGCCTGCATCTGGCGGGCGATCTGTTCCAGGACGCGCGCCCCCGAGACCTGATAGGGCAAGGCGTCGATGACGATGTCGCCCTGCTCCCGCCGCCAGCGGGCACGCAGGCGCAGGGAGCCCTGTCCGGTGCCATAGAGGCGGCGGATCTCCGCCGGCGGGGTCACGATCTCGGCCTCGGTGGGAAAGTCCGGCCCGGGCAGGTGGGCCATGATCTCGTCGAGGCCGGCCTCGGGGTGGGACAGGAGGTGGATGCAGGCCGCCGCCACCTCGCGCAGATTGTGCGGCGGGATGTCGGTGGCCATGCCCACGGCGATCCCCGCGCCGCCGTTGAGGAGAATGTTGGGCAGGCGCGCCGGCAGGACCTCGGGCTCCTCCAGGGTGCCGTCGAAATTGGGCCCCCAGGTGACCGTGCCCTGGCCCAGCTCGGCGAGCAGGAGTTGGGCATAGGGGGCCAGGCGCGCCTCGGTGTAACGCATGGCGGCGAAGGACTTGGGATCGTCCTGCGAGCCCCAGTTACCCTGGCCGTCGATCAACGGATAGCGATAGGAGAAGGGCTGGGCCATGAGCACCATGGCCTCGTAACAGGCGCTGTCGCCGTGGGGGTGGAACTTGCCCAGGACATCGCCCACGGTGCGCGCCGACTTCTTGTGCTTGGCCGCCGCCGACAGGCCCAGTTCCGACATGGCGTAGAGGATGCGCCGCTGCACCGGCTTGAGCCCGTCCGCCAGGCGCGGCAGGGCGCGGTCCAGGATCACGTACATGGAGTAATCGAGGTAGGCCTTCTCGGTGAAGACCTTGAGCGGCAGGCGTTCGACGCCCTCGGGCGAGACTTCGGCGATGGCGGACATGGGGAAACCGGGACTGAGGAAGGAAAGGCTATTCTATCCCCAGGGCACCCAGGCGGGCACGTACCAGGCGACGAGCGCGGCCATGACCCCATTCATCAACGCCCCCACGGCCAGCATCCGCAGCAGCGACACCCCGCGCACCCCACCGAAGGCGAGGGCGTTGACCCCGGTGGCGATGGGGCTCATGAAGGCGCAGGTACAGGACAGGGTGACGATGAGCATGGCGCTCAGGGGGGAGACCCCCAGGGCCGTCCCCAGGGAATCGATCACCAGGAACAGGCCCACCTGTACCAGGCTGTTGCTCAGGACCTCGGTGGAGAAGGAGGTGACCAGGGCCAGGGCCAGGGGCATCCAGGCACCGCCCTCCCGGGGCAGCCAGGCCGCCGCCCGGGCCGAGAGCCAGTCCTGGAGATGGAGGGCATAGAACAGACCGGCGAGCAGGCCCACCAGGGCGAGCAGCCCGAAGCCGCGCAACGGCAGGCCGGTGTAGCTGTCCCGCCAGCGCAGGATCCGTTCCCCGCCGGGCTGAGGCCACAGGTAGAGCCAGCCCACGAGCGCCAGGGTGAACAGGGCGGTGACGGCGGTCCAGGCCGCGCCCCCCTCGGGATGGGCGGCCTGGAGCCAGGACAGGACGAAGGCCGTCACCAGATACAGCCCCCCGAGGATCACCACCTGGCGCTGCAACGGGTGGCAGGCCTGTTCCGGCCCCACGGGGAGGTGGACCTGGGGCAGGTGCCCGCCCCAGGTGCGAAACCCCAGCACCAGGACGCACCAGGCCGCCGCCACCGAGAGCAGCACCAGGGGGACGCCCCAGGCCAGCCAGGAGGCGAAACCCACCTGTTCCATCCCGGGGGTGCGGGTGGCGGTGACATAGCCCAGGAACAGGAGGTTGGAAGGGGTGCCGGTGACCGAGCCCATGCCGCCGATGTTGGCGCCATAGATCACCGCCAGGGTGAGGGGGGTCACCGCCCCGGGGTGGTCACGGTCGGCGAAGGCCCTGCGCAAGAGTTCCAACACCGGCAGCAGGGTGAGCACGGTGATCAGGTTGGGGATGAACAGGGACAACAGGGCCGCCGCCAGGGCGAGGATCCCGATCACCGTGGAGAGGCCGTTGTGACGCCGGCCGAGGAGGAGGAAGACCAGGCGCTCGGGCACCCGGGTACGCACCAGGGCGCGGGACAGGACGAACCCGCCGAGGAAGATGAGGGCGATCTGGAGTTTGTCCATGGAGAAAGCCTATCAGGGTGTCCGGCGGCCCCCTTTCCCGACCCTGTCGGGCCTTCGAACAGGGGGGATGGTTAGACCTCACACCACACCGAAGGCCGGTCCTGTTCCCAGAGGACCGGATCGTGCCGCGGCCAGACGCCGTATATGGCCTCACGCACCCGTTCGTGGTGGTTGTTCTTGGCGCTCAGGTGGGCCGCCGCCAGGCACCGGCAGCGGTGCGGATCGAGCCGGCGCAGCAGGGCCACGGCCTGGGGGTTGGCCAGGTGGCCATAGGGACCGCCCACCCGGGCCTGGAGGCTGGGGGGATAGGGGCCCTCACGCAGCATGTCCGGGTCGTGGTTGAACTCCAACACCAGGGCATGGCAGGCCCTCAGGCGTTCCAGGATATGCGGGGTGACATGGCCGCTGTCGGTGAGCAGGCCGAGGCGGCGGTCACCCCGGGCGAACAGGAACTGCGTGGGCTCGCGGGCATCGTGCGGCACCGGGAAGGGCGACACGTCGAGGTCGCCGATGCGCAGGCCGCCGCCCAGGGAGGGGAAGCAGTGGCCCTGCTCCAGGCCGTCGAGACCGGCCAGGGCGGCCGTGCCGCGGCTGGACCACACGGGCAGGCCGTAACGACGCGCCAAGGTGGCGACCCCGCGCACGTGGTCGCCGTGTTCGTGGGTCACCAGGATGGCGTCGATCCGCTCGGGGGCGACGCCCAGGCGGGCCAGACGGCGCCCGGCCTCGGCCGCGCTGAAACCGCAGTCCACCAGGATCAGGGTGCGATCCGTCGCCACCAGGGTGGCGTTACCGCGACTGCCGCTGCCGAGGGAGGCGAAGCGCATGTCCCCGTACCCAGGCCGCGGCGATCAGTCGATGTGCTCGTGGACCAGGGTCAGGATGCGCTCGGCGGTGTCCGAGTGGTCCGCCCGGCCCTGGGCATCCTCCACCGTCACCCGGGTGCGCTCCTCGCCGTCCGGCGAGAGGTGGATGCGGTACTCGGCCTCGCTGTCGATCTTGTCCTCGCGCCAGAAGGCCAGCTTGGAGAAGAAGCCCTGATCCTTCTCCTTCATGGGGTCGTCGTACTTGACGAAATAGACCCCCTGGTCGCGGTCGCGGTCCTGGACCTCGAAACCGGCCCGCTCCAGGGCGATACCCACCAGGCGCCAGGCCCGGTCCCGATCCGCCTGGACCTCCAGGGCCACGCCGGAGCGGGTCTTGAGCAGTTCCGACTGGAGCGCCTTGCGTTCCTCGGCCTGGGCCATGAGCTGCTTGCTCTGGGCCTCGGTCAGGCCCAGATAGAGCATGATCCGGCGCAGCATCTCGGCCTCCAGGCCGGGATCGCTGGGGCGTGGCACCCAGACGGTGTTCTCCGTATCGCCGCTCACGTCCTTGCTCAATTCCTCCTGCATCCCCCGGTGGGTGAGGTAGAGGTAGGTGGTCCCCGGGGCGTCGCCACGCTCCAGGCGCACCCGGAACTGGTCGCGGGTGGCCGCCGAGTGCAGCCCCTCCAGGACCTTGCGGAAGAGGTCGGTGAGCATCCCGCTGGGGATGTCGGCGCGGTTCTCCAGCCAGTCGGTCTTCATCACCCCCAGGGCCGGATTCTGCTCCACCAGGACCACGCCCATGCGCCGCCAGAAGGAGACGAGCTTCGGCCAGACCGCCTGCGGGGGCTGGTCGATCTCCAGCCAGCGCTGGTTGCCGTCGCGCAGCATGCGCACATGCGGCACCTCGGGCAGGACCTCGCTCCCGGAGACCGCCACCGCGCGCTCGCCGGTCGTCTCCTCGCGGTACTTGGAATAGGTGGCGGTGGCGCCGCGCGCGGTCCCGGGGATGGGCATGGCATCGCCGATCGTGCCGCGGGTGAGATCGGGCGGCACCTCCAGGTCGGACTCGGCGACGCGCTGGCGTTTGTAGTCGATACGCTTGTCGGGCAGGACCTTGGACACGCTGCTGCACGCCGTGAGCATTGCCAACAGGATCAACCCGGGCAGACAACGGCTCATGAGCGCATCACCCCCGCCTGCCGCATGGCCTCGCGGACGGCGGCCCGGGCGGGCTCCGACAGCCAGGTCAGGGGCAGGCGGATACCCGCCTCGACCAGGCCGAGTTCGTGCACCGCCCACTTCACCGGAATCGGATTGGACTCCACGAACAGCGCCTGGTGCAGGGCCACCAGGCGGGCGTCCAGATCGGCCGCGGATGCGGGATCCCCCCTCAGGGCCGCGGCGCACATCTCCCGCATCAGGCGTGGGGCGACATTGGCGGTGACGCTGATGACACCCTGCCCGCCCGCCAGGATGAAGGCCCGGGCACTGGCGTCGTCCCCGCTGTAGAGGGCGAAGCCGGGACCGCAGAGGGCGCGCAGGCGGCCCACCCGGCCCAGATCGCCGCTGGCCTCCTTGATGCCGACGATCCCGGGGACCCGGGCCAGGCGGTCCACGGTCTCCGGACGCAGATCGCAGGCGGTCCGGCCCGGCACGTTGTAGAGGATCAGCGGCAGATCCACTGCCTCGGCGATGGCCTGGAAATGGCGGTAAAGCCCCTCCTGGGTGGGCTTGTTGTAGTACGGGGTCACCGACAGGCCAGCCGCCGCCCCGGCGGCCTTGGCGCAGGCCGAGAGGCGGATGGCCTCGCTGGTGGCGTTGGCGCCGGTCCCCGCAATCACCGGGATGCGGCCGGCGGCGAACGCCACCACCCGCTGGATGACGGCACAGTGTTCCTCCTCGTCCAGGGTCGCGGATTCACCGGTGGTCCCCATGGCGACGATGGCGTCCGTGCCCTGCTCCACATGGAAATCCACCAGGCGTTGCAGGCCCTCGATGTCCAGGCCGCCGTCTTCGTGCATGGGCGTGATCAGCGCCACCATACTGCCGCGAAACATGAGAACCCCCTGAAACTGCCCCGGACCGGGACATCGTGACCGCTCTCGGCCAGAAACATGAATTGCAGGATGTTAGCCTTCCCCCCGGTACCAATACAAGCGACCGCCCCGTATCTTCAGGGCCACGTCATCTAACACCCCAAGCTTCTGAGAGGCTGAGGTTCCTATTCGAGCGCTGGACTTTGTCTTCCGATCACGGTATAACCTCCCCCATGAACGAGGGGAAAGCCAGGAATTCCGTG
>JALSSC010000040.1 GCA_026984455.1 Chromatiaceae bacterium | reverse complement strand
CGTCGGTCGTCGGCGGGAACCCGGGCGGCCAATAGCCTTGCCATTGTCCGGAGGGGCGATCAGGGAACGGCCGTCGCCCGGCTCGGTGTCGTTGCCTGTCAGCACGGGCTGCAGTCGGCCGGCAGCGCAAGGACGGCGCCGAGGGCCAGGGGGAGGAGACGGCCGGGGTAATGGGTGCCTCAGCGATGCAGGTCGGCGAGAAAGGGATTGTGCGCGCGTTCTTCGCCCACCGTGGTCAGAGGGCCGTGTCCGGGGATCAGCCGGGTGGCGTCGTCGAGTGGCAGGATCTGCTCACGGATGCCGGTCAGCAGGGTCGGGTGATCCCCCAGGGGCAGATCGGTGCGGCCGATGGCGCCCTTGAACAGCACGTCACCCACCAGGGCGAGGCCGCCCGGCGGGTCCACGAAGATCAAGTGGCCCGGGGTGTGCCCGGGGCAGTGGCGGACCTCGAACGTGTGGCTCCCGAGGGAGAGGCGGTCGCCCGCTTCCAGCCAGCGGTCCGGCTCGAACCGCGGGGCGGACGGCAGGCCGAACAGGCGGGCCTGATCCTCCAGGGCCTCGATCCATGGACGATCCCCGGCGTGGGGGCCGAGGATGGGGATGTCGTAGGCCTCGGCCACCGACGCGGCGGCACCCACGTGATCCAGGTGTCCGTGGGTGAGCAGGACCGCCTGGGGCCGCAGGTTGCGCTCGGTGACGGCCTCGAGGATGCGTGGCGCGTCGCCACCGGGGTCCACCACGAAGGCGTCCAGGTCGGCGTTCCACACCAGGGTGCAGTTCTGTTCGAAGGCGGTGACCGGGATGACATGGAAACGCATCGTCTCGGCGGGGCCCGTCCGGGCCGGAGATCAGCCGTGG
The DNA here is from genome assembly GCA_026984455.1 of Chromatiaceae bacterium. Classification (GTDB taxonomy): domain Bacteria; phylum Pseudomonadota; class Gammaproteobacteria; order Chromatiales; family Chromatiaceae; genus JALSSC01. The sequence goes on along the minus strand of JALSSC010000040.1, from coordinate 11,236 downwards.
CGCAGGCGGTCGTAGATGCGGTCCTTGAACTGGGCGCGCCGGTGCTTGAGTTCCTCCATGTATTCGTCGATCACGGGTTGGCCGCCGGTCTCCAGGTCGCGGATCTGGGCGTCGAGTTGGTCGTGTTCCTTCATCAGGGTGGCGAATTCGGGATCGGACGCCTTCAGGGCCTCGACCTTGTCGTGGTATTCGGGGAATTCGTGGTCCACGTCATGGGGTTCACCGAGCATGGCGGTCTCCGTAGGTGTGTTGTTGTCAGAGAAGAGGGTGACGGGAAATTATACCGTGCTGCGCAGGTTTTTCCGCTGCCATTTACGCACCATCCAGGCCAGGGCCGCCATGCCCAGCCAGGGGTCTGTCAGGTAGTCCCAGAGGTTCACCGATTCTGCGATTCCGCCCAGCCAGGCGGCGACCGCGGCAACCAGGGTCCAGGCCGGGGGCCAATGGCCGCGGAGGGCGGCGAGTCCCGCCAGGGTCAGTGTGACCAGGGGCAGGGCCCAGGGGCCGAAGCCGAGGGCGTAGGGATCCCATGGCCCTAGACCCAGGGCGGGCGGATACAGCCCCAGGGCGAGGACCAGGGTGGGGGCGAAGAAGAGGCGGGTGTCGCCGGCCTCCGCCGGGAGCGGCGCCCCACAGCGGCGGGCGAGAAGGCCCAGCAGGAGCGCCAGGCTGGGCAGGCTCAACTGATCGCTGTAGGCATAGAGCCAGCCGGCCAGGTCGCTGCCGTCCGCCAGCGGCAGCCAGGCGGCGCCGGCGGCGGCCAAGACCCAGACGGGGCGGCGCAGGGACGGCCGGGCCGTGACCAGGACCGCCAGCAGCAGGCCGCCCTGGAGGTGGATCCACATCAGGGTGCCCATGGGGTGGCCCTGGCCGAGACCCGGGCCAGCCAGGCGTCGTCGAAGGATATCCAGGCCATGCGCCGGCGCCGCCAGGTGTAGATGAGCTGATAGCGGCCGCGGCGGTCGCGGATCAGGTAGGGGTAGGAGAATTCGTCCCCCGGCTCGGCGCCGTCCTCCAGGACGGCGATGCGGCGCCAGTGGAGTCCGTCCCGGGAGCGTGCCAGGGAGAGGTTGGCGCGGCCGCGTTCGGCGTGATTGTAGGCCAGCAGCAGGTCGCCCCCGGGCAGGCCCAGGGCGGCGACGCTGGCGTCGGGGTTGGGCAGGTCGGTGGCCTCCAGGGGGCCCCAGGTACGCCCGCCGTCGGTGCTGCGGGTCCTCAGGACCCGGGGCGGGGCCCCGCCCACCCGGCGCAGGAGGGCGACCACCTCCCGTGGCCCCCGCGCCACCAGGCTCGGTTGGATCCCCCGGCGTCCCCAACCGATGCGGTGCTTGGCGAGCAGGCGGCCGTCCGCGTCCAGGCGCAGCCATTCGCCGAACTTGCCCGCCAGTTCGTGGTAGACCGGCAGGGCCAGGCCACCGTCGGCCAGGGCCAGGGGACGGGTACGCACCAGGGTGCTGATATTCAGGAAGGGGCTGGTGACCAGGCCGCGCGCCGGGCCCCAGTGGCGGCCGCCGTCGCTGGAGAGACGCTCGGCGAGGCGGCTGGTGGACCAACCGCCCATGGAGACCTGGACGTAGAACAGGTGGATGCGTCCGCGCCGGTCGCGGGCCAGGACCGGATTGCCGAGCTTGCGCAGGTGGCGGCCCAGGTCGCGCGCGCTGGCGGCGCGGTCGGTGATGACGAAGGGGGCGGACCAGGCCGCCGCGCCCGCCGGCCGGCGGGCGCCGTAGATGGCCACGTCGGCGGCGCCCTCGCGCGAGCCCCCGAACCAGGCCGCCAGGAGGCCGCCGTCCGGGGTCTCCACCAGGGTGCCGCTGTGTACCCGTCGGGTCAGGCCCGGCGGAGAAAGGAAGGCGCGGCGCAACCCGCCCGCCGCCTCGGGGTGGGGGATGATCCGGTACTCGGCGGGGGCGAAGCGCGGCGGCGCGGGGGGGGCATGCCCGCCCACGGCGATCACGAGCGCCGCCAGGATGACGAAGAAACCGAGGTTCAGGGCGCGCCGCACGTGGAATCCCCGGCCTCCAGGACCACCACCCGGGGGGCCAGCCGGTCGAGCCGGCGCTCGGCCAGGGCCCTCAGGATCTGCGCCCGCCCCAGGCGCTCGCGGAACATCCGGTACCAGGTCACGTCGGCGCTGAGGATGCCGAAACGCCCGCGTTCCCGCACTCGCAGGCCGGCGGCGGTCAGGGCCTGCGCGGCCTCGCGGACCTCTTTGCCGGGCACGGTGACCAGGATGGGCCGGCAGTCTCCCAGCAGGGCGCGGGGCAGGGGCGCGCCCGGGTCCAGGTGGATCAGGGAACGGCCCAGGACGATGGGCAACAGGGCCGGCTGGGGACCGCCGTAGAGCACCACCGGGGCGTGCCGGGTCAGGGCCAGCAGGGCCGGGGGGATGGCGTTGATGCCCAGGCGCGGGTAGGCGAGACCGAGCAGGGCGGACCAGGCGAGGGCGGCGCTCAGGGCCAGGGCCTGTGGCGCCCCGGGCCGCCACCAGACCCAGGCCAGGCCGCCCAGGGCGGCGAGGGCGAACGCCGGTCCCCAGGCGAACCCCGAGAGCCACCAGGCGAGCCCGGCCAGGGGCAGGCCGAGGACCAGGGTCAGAAGTGCACCGAGACGGGCCGCCCAGCGCAGTGCCGGGCGGGACGGATCGAGGGCAAAGGCCAGCCACAGGGCCAGCGCGGGCAGTGAACCGTAGAGGTAACGCTCGAAGGTCTTGATGAGAAAGAAGGGTGCCAGGGTCAGGCCCAGCCAGAGCAGGGCCAAGGCCCGCTGAGGCTGGGCCGGGCCCCGGCGGATGGAGAGTCGCTCCAGGACCACGAAGGACCAGGGAAGGGCCAGCATCAGGATACCGTAGACGGGCACCAGAGAAGGATTCAGGAACGCCCTCGCCGCCAGTTCGGCGCCCAGGGTCTCCCGGGCGAGGTCGGGAAAGTGGATATGCACGTACAGGAACCAGGGCAGGGCCAGGGCCACGGCCAGTAACAGGCCGGCCAGGGCCTGGAGCCGGCGCGCCGCGACGAACCGGCGCGCCCGCGGGTCCAGGGCCAGCAGGGCCAGCCCCCCGGCGCCACACACCACCGCCACCACCGGGCCCTTCACCAGGAACCCCGCGGCCAGGCCCAGGGCGGCGACGCCGAGCCAGGCCGGATGGTCGCGCCGGTACCAGCGCAACAGGGCCCAGAAGGCGAGCAGGGAGCAAGTCGCCACGGGCACATCCAATTCCACCATGCGCGCGCCCACCCCGAGGCCGAGGAAGGACAGCATGAGCAGCCCGGCGAGGCGGGCACGGGCGTGGTCTCCACCCAGTTCCCAGGCCACCAGGACGGTGAGGAGCACCAGCCCCGCGCCCCAGGCCGCCGCCAGGGCGCGCGCCACCGCCAGCGAAGGCCCGAAGGCGGCGAAGGCCGCGGCCGTGAGCCAGTACACCAGGGGCGGCTTGCGGATGCGCGGCGCCCCGTCCAGACAGGGCACCCACCATCGGTCCTGCTCGATCATGCACAGGGGGGTGCGCAGGCCCAGATAGTACTCGTCCTTGCCCGTGAGCCCGGTGGGTTCCCAGGCGCCCAGACCCAGCAGCAGCCAGGCGACGAGGCCGAGACCGATCAGGCCCAGGCGCGTGCGCCTGTCCAGGGGGGGCGGAGGGGCCGTGGTCATGGCTCAGCCCGAGGCCAGCCGGTGGGCGGCGCGGGTGGTCTCCGGCAGGCGGTAGCGGGTGCAGCAGTGGAGCACCCAGCGCATGGCGGTCATGAGGCCGACCCGGTGTCCACCGGAGACGAACAGGGGGCTCACCCGGGCGCGGGTGCGCAGCGCCGCGCCGACGATCTCGCCTTGGTCCACCAGGGGGGACCAGGCGCCGCGGGCCTCGCCCGGTTCCTCGTAGGCGCCGATCAGGCGCGACTTGGCGACCCCGATGCTGGGAATGCCGGTATACAGGCCGAGGTGGGCGGCCAGCCCCAGGCGGCGGGGGTGGGCGTAGCCGGCGCCGTCGCAGAGCAGCAGGTCCGGCGGGCGGCGCAGGCATGCCAGGGCGTCGAGCAGGGCGGGGATCTCGCGAAAGGAGAGCAACCCCGGGATATAGGGCATGGGCGTCGGCCGCCGCACCAGGGCCTGGTCGATGGCCCGGAGGGAGGGGAATTCGAGCACCACCACCGCCGCACGGGCGACACGACCATCGTCTTCGAAGCCCAGGTCGGTCCCGGCCACGGATTGCACCTGCCCGAATGCGTCATGGGTGATGAGGAGGGGGCGCAGGCGCTCCTGGAGGGCGCGTGCCTCCGCGGGAGGGAGATTCCAGGGGTGATTCAGGGGAGGCGCCATCACAGGGGCACGCGGGAAATGTTATGTACGATGTTGTAATGCTATTCTCCCCCTGGGCGATCCGCCAGTGAGGTGGCGTGATAATCAAGAGGTGAGGGTTTCATGGCGGTCGAACTCTACAACGATGGCGCGCATGTCTGCGTCGCCTTTCGTGACCTGGTGAGGGGCGAGGCGGTCCAGGCCAACCAGTTCATGATCTACGACAACGGCCACGCGGCCCTCCTCGATCCCGGGGGGGAACTCACCTATTCGCGCCTGTTCATGGCCATCAGCGACTACATGAACGTCAAGAAGCTCGATTACGTGGTGGCCTCCCATCAGGATCCGGACATCGTCGCCTCGGTGAACAAGTGGCTGGTGGGTACCGATTGCAAGGTGGTGGTGCCCGCCCTGTGGGAACGCTTCATCCCCCACTTCACCCGCCCGGGCAAGTTGCAGGGCCGGGTGGTGACCATCCCCGACGACGGCATCGCCCTGCGCCTGGGCAACATCCGCCTCCAGGCCCTGCCGGCCCACTTCCTCCATGCGGAGGGCAATTACAGCTTCTACGACCCGGTGAGCCGGATCCTCTTCTCCGGCGATATCGGCGCCAACCTGCCCCCCGGTGATCTCGACCGGCCGGTGAAGCGGCTCAAGGAGGTCCTGCCCTACATGGAGGGCTTCCACCGGCGCTACATGAACGCCCACAAGGTCTGCCGCTTCTGGGTGAGCATGGTTCGCCAGCTCCCGGTGGAGGCCGTCGTGCCCCAACACGGCCGCGCCTTCGAGGGCCGAAGGGTGGTGGCGGAGTTCCTGGACTGGCTGGAAGGCCTGGAGTGTGGGGTGGATCTGATGACCCAGGCTCAGTATCGGGTGCCGGCGGGGTAAGGGCCGATGTCCTGGCTCGACCGTCTCCCCTGGGGCCTCCTGCTCATCGGCTCCTTCACCCTGGGCCTCGCCCCTTTCGTGCCCGAGCCGCATCTGGTAGAGAAACTGCGGATGCTGTTCGCCGGTACCCTGAGCCGGCCCCTGGACATCTTCGATCTCTGCCTGCACGCGGCCTTTCCGCTGTTGCTGATCCTGCGCCTCCTGCGGGCGGGGTGGTTGGAATTCATCGCCTGAAGCCGCGAACCCGCATGTCCTTGTGAAGCGCTGGAGGGCCAAGGATAATAGCCATCTCTTATATGGCCGCGGTCGAGCGAAACAGCGCAATGAACATAGGCATACCGAAAGAATCCCTGGCGGGCGAGGCACGGGTGGCGGCCACGCCCGACGTGGTGAGGCGTTGGGTGGCGCAGGGCTTCGAGGTCCTGGTGGCCGCCGGGGCCGGCGCCGCCGCCCACTACCCCGATAGCCAGTACGCGGAGGCCGGGGCGCGGATTGCGGATCAGGCGGAGGCCCTGGGCGCGGAGATCGTTTGCAAGGTGCGCCGCCCCACGACCGAGGAGGTGGCGGCCATGGCCGCGGGCGCCGTCTACCTGGGCTTCGTCGAGTCCTGCGGCGAGGACGAGATCGTCGCCGCCATGCTCGCCCGGGAGATCCACGTCTTCGCCCTGGAGCGGATGCCGCGCATCTCCCGCGCCCAGTCCATGGATGCCCTCTCCTCGCAGAGCAACATCGCCGGCTATCGGGCGGTGATCGAGGCCGCGGCCCGTTTCGGCCGCTTCTTCCCCCTGATGATGACCTCCGCGGGTTCGTCCAAACCGGCGCGGGTGGTGGTGCTCGGGGCCGGGGTGGCGGGGCTCCAGGCCATCGCCACGGCGCGCCGCCTGGGCGCCGAGGTCCGCGCCTACGACATCCGCCCCGAGACCCGCGAACAGATCCAGTCCCTGGGGGCCAAACCCATCGACCTGGACATCGGCGAGAGCGGCAGCGGCGAGGGCGGCTATGCCCGGGAACTGTCCGCCGAGGCCAAGGCCCGCCAGCAGCAGTTGTTGGCCGATGAACTGGCCAAGGCCCACGTGATCGTCACCACCGCCATGATCCCCTGCCGTCCGGCGCCGGTGCTGGTGACCGAGGAGACGGTGCAGCGCATGCGTCCCGGCTCGGTGATCGTGGACCTGGCCGCGGCGGGCGGCGGCAACTGCCCCCTCACCGAGCGGGACCGGGTGGTGGAACGCCACGGGGTGATCCTGGTGGGGCACACCAATTTCCCGGCCCTGGTGGCCACCGACGCCAGCGCCTTCTACGCGAAGAACCTCGCCAATCTGCTCGCCCTGATGGTGGAGAAGGGGGAGGGCGGCCTGGCCTTCAAGGACTTCTCGGCCGACGAGATCACCCAGGCCACCCTGATCCCGGCCACCTAACGGAGAATCCCATGCCCGAGACCCTCGTTGCCCTATACGTCTTCGTCCTCTCCTGCTTCATCGGCTATATGGTGATCTGGGGGGTGACCCCCTCCCTGCACACCCCCCTGCTGGCCCTCACCAACGCCATCTCCGGCATCGTCATCGTCGGCGCCCTGCTGGTGACCGGCAGCGAGTCCGCCGGCACTGCTTCCGAGTGGATGGGCTTCGTGGCCGTGTTGCTGGCCTCCATCAATGTCTTCGGCGGCTTCCTGGTGACCCAGCGGATGCTCGCCATGTTCAAGAAAAAGAAGCGATGAGGGCCTGACCCATGGCGATTTCCCCCACCACCCAGGCCCTGGCCTACCTGCTCTCGGCGGTCCTGTTCATCCTCGCCCTCAAGGGCCTGACCCATCCCGCCTCGGCGCGCCGTGGCAACCTGTTGGGCATGTTGGGCATGGTCATCGCCCTGGGCGCCACCCTGATGGGCCGCGAGGTGACCCACTACGGCCTCATCGTCAGCGGCATCGCCGCCGGCGCCGTCATCGGCGCGGTGGTGGCGGCGCGCATCCAGATGACCGCCCTGCCGCAACTGGTGGCCGCCCTGCACAGCTTCGTGGGTATGGCCGCGGTGCTGGTGGGGATCGGCACCTTCCTCAACCACCGTGCCGCGGGCGGCCTGAACGGGGTGCTCATGGGGGAGATCGCCGCCGGGGTGATCATCGGCGCCATCACCTTCTCGGGCTCGGTGGTGGCCTTCGCCAAGCTCCAGGGGCTGGTCTCGGGCCGGCCGGTGCGCTTCAAGGGACAGCACGTCCTGAACGCCCTCATCGCCCTGACCGCCGTGGCCCTCGGCGTCCATTTCGGCCTCACCGGCAGCCTGGTCTCCCTGGCCCTGATGACGGCCCTGGCCTTCGTCCTCGGCTTCACCCTCATCATCCCCATCGGCGGTGCCGACATGCCGGTGATCATCTCCATGCTCAACAGCTATTCGGGCTGGGCGGCGGCGGCCACCGGCTTCACCCTGGGCAACGACCTGCTCATCATCGTCGGCGCCCTGGTGGGCTTCTCGGGCGCGATCCTCTCCTACATCATGTGCGTGGCCATGAACCGCTCCATCTTCAACGTGGTGTTCGGCGGCTTCGGCGACAGCGGCGGTGCCTCGGCGATGAGCCAGGCCATGGCGAAGGGGGTCAAGTCGGCGGCGGTGGAGGATGCCGTCTATTGGATGGAGGACGCCAACCGCGTCATCATTGTACCCGGCTACGGCATGGCCGTTGCCCAGGCCCAGCACGCGGTGAAGGAACTCATGGAACTCCTGGAGGCGCGCGGCGTGGAGGTGCGCTTCGCCATCCACCCGGTGGCGGGACGGATGCCCGGGCACATGAACGTCCTTCTGGCGGAGGCGGACATCCCCTACGACCATGTCTTCGAGATGGACGAGATCAACCCCGAGTTCCCCTCCACCGACGTGGCCCTGGTGGTGGGCGCCAACGACGTCACCAACCCCGCCGCCAAGGAGGACCCGGGCAGCCCCATCTACGGGATGCCCATCCTGGAGGTGGGCAAGGCGCGGCAGGTCTTCGTCGTCAAGCGCTCCATGCGCCCGGGTTACTCCGGGGTGGAGAACCTGCTCTACTACCAGGACAACTGCTCCCTGGTGTTCGGTGACGCCAAGGAGGTGATCGAGGGCATGGTCAACGCCCTCAAGGCGGGGCACTGAGATGGCCCTGCGCGGAATTCTCGGTGGCCCCGGCGATGCCCTGGAGGCCATGGCCGCCCCGTTCGCCGCGGAGGCGGAGGCCGTGGACCGCGCCCCGGGCCATGCCTGGGGCCGGGTCGGCCCCCGTACCACCCTGGTGGAGGTGGACGGCGCCCGGGCGCTGCTCATGGGCCGGCCACGCCTGGCCGGTGACGGCGACCTTGGCGCGGTGGCGCGGCGGATGCTCCGGCTTTGGCGGGCCGATCGGGACTGGCTGCCGGTGGAGATGCAGGGGGCCTTCGCCTTCGCCCTGGTGGATCCCGGGAGGCGCGAGGCCCTGCTGGCTGTCGACCGCGCCGGCGCCGAGGCCCTGGCCTGGGCCCTCACCGACGAGGGTCCGGTCTTCGCCACCCGCGCCGACGCCGTGGCCGCCCATCCCCGGCTGGGCGCGGAACTCGATCTCCAGGGCATCTACAACTACCTGTTCTTCGAGAAGGTCCCCTCGCCCGGCACCGTCTTCCGTGGAGTGAGCAAGCTCCGGCCGGCCGAATACCTGCGTTGGCGGGGCGGCAAGGTGGAACAGGGCTTCTACTGGCAGATGCCCTATGTGGACCGGGGCGGGGACTTCGAGGCCCTGCGCGAGGAATTCCACGGAGTGCTCGACCGTTCCGTGGCCCGCGCCGCGGAAGGCACGGACAAGGACCAGGGCGGGGCCTTCCTCTCCGGTGGAATCGACAGCTCCACCGTCTGCGGCGAATTGGCCAGGCTCGTCTGGCGGCCCACCGATGCCTTCTCCATCGGCTTCTCCGCCGAGGGCTACGACGAGATGGCCTACGCCCGCCTCGCCGCCCGTCATTTCGGCCTCCGCCACCACAACTATTACGTCACCCCCGCCGATGTCCTCCAGCTCGTGCCCCGGATCGCGGCGGCCTATGACGAGCCCTTCGGCAACGCCTCGGCCGTGCCCACCTACTATTGCGCGCGCCTCGCCGTGGACCAGGGCAAGGCGGTCCTCATCGCCGGCGATGGCGGTGACGAGATATTCGGCGGCAACTCCCGCTACGCCCACCAATTGTTGTTCGAGCACTATGCCCGGGTCCCGGTGTTGCTCCGGCATGGGCTGCTGGAACCCCTGGCCCGGCTGCCGGGGGCCGCGCGCCTCTTTCCCCTGCGCAAGCTGCGTTCCTACATCGAACAGGCGCGGGTGCCCCTGCCGGACCGCATGGAGTCCTACAACTTCCTCAGGCGCACGCCGCTGGAACAGGCCCTCACCCCCGAATTCCTCGCCGCCATCGACCCCGAGGGGCCGCTGGACAACCTGCGCGAGGTCTATTTCCGTGCCGCCTCCCAGGACCCCTTGCAGCGTATGCTCCACCTGGACATCAAGATCACCCTGGCCGACAGCGACCTGCGCAAGGTCAATCGCATGTGCGATCTGGCCGGGGTGGAGGTGCGTTATCCCCTGCTCGACGACGAGATGCTCGATTTCTCCGGGCGGGTGCCGCCGGCGCTCAAGATCAAGAAGGGCCGCCTGCGCTGGTTCTTCAAGGAGTCGGTGCGCGGTTTCCTTCCGGACGAGATCCTCGCCAAGAAGAAACACGGCTTCGGCCTGCCCACCGGGGTCTGGTTGCGCGACGACCCCGACCTCGCCGCCCACGCCATCGCGCGTCTGGAGGCCCTGGAGGCGCGCGGCTGGGTGCGTCCCGAGTTCATCCGGGAGCAGGTCCGCCGGATGCGGGAAGAGCATGCCGGATACTATGGCGTCATGGTCTGGATCCTGATGATGCTGGAGGAGTGGCTGCAGGCGCATGGGCGCTGAAGGCCCGGCCTGGTTCCACGTTTCACCTCAAGCCCTGGGCCTTCGCCTCGCTTCACCCGCTGCGAAGCAGACACCCTGCCTGTGCTAAGCTTTTGCCCATGAGTCTCCAGGCCGAAGACATCGAATTCATCAAGACCCATATTGCCGAATGGCTGGCCGACCAGAGCCTGGCCAGGCCCCCGGCGGTCTATGAGGTGGAGCTGCGCGAACGCCTGGTCCGGGTGGAGGAGACGCTCAAACATCAATTGATATTGATGGAGCAGGGATTCCGTCTCATGGAGAAACGCTTCGAGGCCGTGGACAAGCGCTTCGAGGCGGTGGACAAGCGCTTCGAGGCCATGGAGAAGCGCTTCGAGGCGGTGGACAAGCGCTTCGAGGCCATGGACAAACGCTTCGCCGAGCAGCGCGAGGACATGGACAGGCGCTTCGAGGCCGTGGACAAGCGCTTTGAGGCCATAGACAAGCGCTTCGAAGATATGAACAAGCGCTTCGAAGATATGAATAAGCGCTTCGAGGATATGAACAAGCGCTTCGAGGAGATAAACAAGCGCTTCGAGGAAGCACGACAGGACCTGAAGGCGGGCTTTGAGGCCATGGACAAGCGCTTCGAACACCTGACCAGGCGTACCGATCGGTTCATGTTCTGGTCCCTGGGCCTCACCTTCACCGCCTTCCTCGGAGTGATCGCGGCGCTCCGTTATCTGATCCAGGCCCAGGCGGGATAGCGCTACCCGTCGCACGTGAATACTTCGTTTTTCGAGGGTGTTCCTCGTGCCCCTGGGCAAGGCCCTGCCTGCGGCAGGCAGGGCGGAAGCGAGTCATCGCAGGGACTATGGCGAGCAATCGCCACACCAGCGCATAGAGCGATCCCATAGTGCGCCACCGATAGCGCGACAGGGCGCACACCATGGTGCGCATAGTGTCGATAGTGGCGCCATTCTGGGATTGCCCGGCGGCGTGCCGGATGCACACCGCCGGCAGCCGTGATCTGCGCTTGGCTATAAGGGGGAGAGGGGAGGACCGGCCCCAGGCGTCGGCTGCGCCTGGGTGGCCGGCACCACAGGCCTGGGACAGGATCAGTCGACGGAGCCGATGCTCAGGTCCTGCTTGTTCAGCAACCCGCTCTGCTTCTGCTGG
>JALSSC010000039.1 GCA_026984455.1 Chromatiaceae bacterium | reverse complement strand
CGAATACCTGCTTTGCCAAATCGATACCGATACGCTTTACTGTCCTCTCGAACTCCTCCCCTCGTGTGATTGGCTGATAACACTGCCAATCTGGCACATCCGATGCCGGATCGGGCGGGGGAGTCCACCCCATTTGAAAGGGTCTTTCCGTGGACTTTTGCAGCCACGGGATCGGGAAACACGATGTCCCGGTTCCTTCATTTTCAGTGGCTTGCAGCTGTAGAAAAGGGCGGCACATCTCATGTATCCCACACAGCCCGTCGAAAAACTCCGTTTTTCAACGGCCTGACAGGGGTCGGGGTAACAGGGAACCGGAGAACAGTCCCCGTGACTTTCACGGTAAAGGCGATGTCGATATGACCGCAGGAAACGAGGATTGTATCCGCCTGGCGCATAGCCGGGAGGAGCGGCAGGCGATCTATCGCCTGCGTTACCGGGTGTACGTGGAGGAGATGGGCAAGGCCCCCGGATATGCGGATCACGAGCGGCGGGAGCTGCATGATGGACTCGACGACTGGGCACAGCTCTATTACGTGGAGGCGGACGCCGGGGTGGTGGCCACCCTGCGCTTCAACTGGGGTGGGGAGCGGCCCTTTCCGGAGGCCCTGAGGGGTATCTACAGGCTGGACCGCTTCAAGGAGTTTCCACGCGCGCAGATCTCCTTTTCGTCGCGCCTGATGGTGGCGCCGGACTGGCGGGGTTCCACGATCCTGGGGGCCTTGCTCGGACGGGTCTACGCAGACGCCCTCGAACGCGGGGTACGCTTCGATTTCTGCAATTGCACGCCGGCCCTGGTGGAATTCTACGAACAGATCGGCTATCGGCGTTATGCGCCGGGTTTCATGGACGAGGATGCGGGTTATCACGTGCCCTGTGTGTTGCTGACCGAGGATCGGGAACACCTGAAGGCCGTGCACAGCCCGCTGGCGAGGTTGGCCCGGGGGAGGGCGGGTACGGCGGAGACGGCGCGTTGGTTCGAGGCCCGGTTTCCGGCCTATGTGGGCCAGGTGAGCCGGCGCCTGCTGGACCGGAAACGCTTCTGGGAGCTGTTGTCGGAGCGGCTCCACAGTTCACCGGTGGAAGGGATCTCCCTGTTGTCGGGGCTGGACGAGGCCGAGGCGCGCCGTTTCCTGGATACCGCCACCGTGCTGCGGCTCAAGGCGGGCGATGTCATCATCCGGCCCGGCGACGTGGGCGACGAGATGTTCGTCATCCTCTCCGGGGTGGCCGAGGCCTTCGGCTCGGTGAAAGGGCAACGCCGCTCCCTGACCCTGATACATCCGGGCGAGGTCTTCGGGGAGATGGCCTTCGTGGGCAAGATGAAGCGTACCGCGGAGGTGGTGGCCATGACGGACATGGAGGTCCTGGTGATCACTCAGGCCTATCTGCGCCGGGTGATGCGCAGGGAACCGCAGGTGACGGCCAAGGTCCTGTTGAATCTCTCCCTGGTGCTGGCGCAGCGGCTCCAGAGGCGCACCCGGAGCTGGGTGGAGGCCCTGGAAGGCACCACCCCATGACCGCTCCCGGGGCGCCGCGACTGCGCGCGGCCTTCGATCTGCTCCTGGACCGCTATGGGCCCCAGGGCTGGTGGCCGGGGGAGACGCCCTTCGAGGTCATGGTGGGGGCGGTGCTCACCCAGAATACGGCCTGGTCCAACGTCGAGCGTGCCATCGCCAATCTCAAGCGGGCCGGGGTCCTTTCCTGCGGAGCGATGCTGGCCCTGGCACCGGAGGCGCTCGCGGCCCTGATCCGGCCGGCCGGCTACTTCAACGTCAAGGCGGTGCGCTTGCAGGCCCTGTGCCGTTTCCTGGTGGAGGCCGGCGGTGAGGCGGCATTGGCGGCGCGTGACACCCCGGGGTTGCGCACGGCCCTGCTGGCGGTCCACGGGGTGGGTCCGGAGACGGCGGACGATATCCTCCTCTACGCCTTCGGGCGCCCGGTGTTCGTGGTGGACGCCTATACCCGGCGCATCGGCGCGCGCCTCGGTCTGGTGGCCGGGGACGAGGGCTACGAGATCATTCGCCGGACCTTCGAAGCCGCCCTGGGCCCGGATGTGGCGGTCTTCAACGAATACCATGCCTTGCTCGTGCGCCACGCCAAGGTGCATTGCCGCCCACGCCCGAGGTGTGAGGGTTGCCCGCTGGCGACCCTCTGTTCCTTCGATCCTTGAAGCCGGGGTGTATACCCGTCGCAACGGCTGTAGGCCGTTGAAAATGAAGAAACCAGGAAATCGCACCTTCCGGTTCCGTGGTTGCAAGAGTCCAGGGATGGACCTTTCCCACATCCTGTCAGAACAACCCCGTCTGGAAGAAGCCGTTCAACACCAGGATCAGGAGCACCAGGCCGATCCCCAACAGGCTGAACCCGAGGACATGGGAGAGCCGATCCCAGGCCTTGGAGGGGGGCTTCACCAAGTGCCGTTCCAGTTCCCCCGAGGCCTTCAGGCGGGCATATTCCTCGGGGCGCTCCTCCTTGAATTCCTCCAGGTCCCAACTGCCGGTGAACATGACCGTGTCCAGGGGGAACTTACTGGGCCGGAAGTGGTTGTTGAAGAAGTGCACCACGAACAGGGTCATCACCGCCAGAAAGGCCTCCAGGCCGTGGGCCACGGTGGCGATATTGAAGATCCAGCCGGGCAGGACCCGACCCACGTCCTCGGCGAACCAGAGCAGGAGGCCGGACACACCGATCACCAGGGCGCCCCAGTAGACCGCCCAGTAGTCGAACTTCTCCCAGTAGGTCCAGCGGTCGAACCGGGGTTGGGGCCCCTTGCCGAAATACCAGAGGAACTGGCCCTTCATATCCTCCCAGTCCTTGCGCCGGGGGAGCAGGGAGTCCGGCCCGAACCAGTCGAAGGACGGGTCACGCAACACCCGTACCAGGACCACGGTCGCATGGCCGAACACGGTGAACAGGAAGACGACTCCAGCCCCGCGATGGATCCAATGGAGCACATCGGAACCGCCCACCAAGGGAACCAGGGTCTGCGCCCAGGTGGTGTTGGGATACATCACGGCCATGCCGCTGAACACCAGGGTCATGAGAGACAGGGCGAGCAACCAGTGATTGACGCGCCAGGCCCAGTGGAAACGGCGGTAGTGGACGCCACTGTGGGGGCGCATGCGTTTCACCCGTACTGGGTAACTGCGGGACTCCACGTGGTGGTATTCCAGGGGGCGCTCCTTCTTCTCCCGCCAGAACCAGAGCAGCGAGTGCAGGTAGAAGAAGACGATGACCGCGACGATGAGGCCGCCCATGCCCTTGCCCACGATCCACATCAGGGGATAGCGTGCGAAGTCGCCGGTGGTGGCGTGGGGCTGATACTTGGCGAACTGGGCGTTGGCCTTCTCGTGGCACTTCTTGCAGGTCTCCACCTTGTTCGCCGGATTGACCGGGGAGCGGGCGTCGTCCACGTGGGTGATGTCGTGCCCGCCGTGACAGTCCACGCACTTGGGGGCATCGGGATTGCCGTGCCAGGCGAGCTGGCCGTGGGGGCTGTCCATGTAGCCGGCCAGGGCCTGCGTATGGCACTCGCCGCAGTTCTCGGTGACCACCCGGTGGGCCGGGAGGGTGGAGAGATCGCTCACCCGGTGGGCGCTGTGGCAATCGGAACAGGTGGCCGAATCACCCAGCCAGGGCCGCTTGATGGCCAGGCCGTGCATGGACTGGCGGTACTCGGCATAGGCCTTCAGGTGGCAAGCGCCGCACAATTGGGGCGATTTCAGGCGGTAGGTGCTGGCGCGCTTGTCGGTGGAGGGGAAGACGTAGTGGGCGGTATGGCAGGTGGCGCAGGTGGCGTTGTTGGGCACCGAGGGGTCGGCATGGGCCGAGAGGACGTATTCGCGGCTGAATTTCACCACCCGTGGCGGTTCCGGGGCGAGCCATCGCACCCGGTCGCCCGGTGCCCAGCGCTCGCCTTCGAGATGCTCGTGACACTCCACGCAATCCACCTTCTTGAAGCCGGTCTTGCGGTGGGGCAACTTCTCCACGTCCGTATGACAGTCGGTGCAGGCGAGGCCTCCATGGACGCTTTCCTGGAAGGAATGGGTCGCCACGAACAGGGCCTTGCTGGAGGTCCCCTCGGGGGCGGCGAAACCCTTCTGGCCGTGGCATTCCTGGCATTGGGCGACGCTGAAGTCCTTGCCTGCGGCCCCCAGGGCGAGGAGGGAGAGGAGCAGGAGGAGGATGGCTCGTTTCATGGCGTTTACTGAAAGCAGGGGTCTTTCCCAGAGGCCCGCCGAGGCCTCCGGGAAAGACCCCCGCCCCGAAGGGCGGAGGAAAGGGGGGGCTCAGTGGCTCGCGGTCTTCTGGATGTTGAAGCCGTGGTCGTCGGTCTGATCGGGGCGCCAGAAGGGCGGCGGTTCTTCACCCTTGAACCAGCGGTGCGGCGCGGAGGAAAGGACCTCGTCGAGGGTCTTTTGCACCGCCTCGGCGCCCTGGGCGTTGCCGTTGGCCCGGGCCTGGGCGATACGCGCCCGGATCTCCGGAACCATGTGGATGTAGAAGCGGTTGGCCACCTCCAACATGCCCTGCCAGTGGGTGTAGTCGGGCGAGAACATGGCGGCGCCGTGGCGGGCACGCCGGCCCTCGTGATGCCAGAGGTAGAACCAGGTCCATTCCACGTCTTCGTTGAACTTCACCTTGTCCAGCAGGCCGTTGGCGTAGAGGGCCTTCATGAGCCGGGCGCCGGGCTTGGCGAATTTCTCGTTGTAGGTGCGCACCACGGCATCGAACTGTTCGTAGTGGGCGTCCACGATGTTGCGGCCGTGGCAGTTCATGCACACGTTCTTCATGTCCTTGCGGCGTTCCCGCCAGGGCTTCACCTGCTTGCCCTTGGCCAGGTCCTTGGCGTCGATGTGGAAGGAGATGGGGGCGCGCAGGTTCCAGGAGATGCGGTCACCCACGTCGTGGGTCACCGGCAGGTCCTTGGTCGCGGACATGTGGCAGGTGGCGCAGGTGGGGGCGGCAGTGTAGTCCTCGCCCACCACCCACTTGCTGGAATCCAGAT
Organism: Chromatiaceae bacterium; assembly: GCA_026984455.1. Classification (GTDB taxonomy): domain Bacteria; phylum Pseudomonadota; class Gammaproteobacteria; order Chromatiales; family Chromatiaceae; genus JALSSC01. The sequence goes on along the minus strand of JALSSC010000039.1, from coordinate 7,238 downwards.
TCATCTGATCGCGGTGGGCGCGGAAGGCCACCCCATGGGCGGATTCCTCGTAGATCTCCTTCTGTGGATGATCCGGTCCCAGGTGGCAGCGGCCGCAGTTGTCGGGATCACGCGCCTGGGCGGCGGAGAAGTTGTGGCGCAGGTGGCAGGCCGAGCAGGCACCGCGGGAGCCATCGGGATTGATGCGCCCGATGCCGGTATTGGGCCAGGTGGAGGGCTTCAGCGAACCGTCGGAGTTCACCCGCACGATGGAGCCGTGGCAGCCGGCGCAACCCACGGTGGTGATGGCGGAGGTGCCGTCCAGCATGGGCATGCCCTCGACCACCTCGGCGAAACGGTTGTCCAGGGAGCCGAGGATGTTGCCGGCGGCGGCGTGGTGACTGCGTTCGAACTGGGCGGCTTCCTTCTCGTGGCAACCGGAGCAGTCCTTGGGCGAGACGATCACCGAGATGACGAAGTCCTTGTGCATGATGGCGTCCTTGTCGCTGGTCTTGGCCTTGTGGCATTCATAGCAGCCCACGTTGGCGCGGAAGTGTTTGGATTCACCCCACTGGTGATAGATGCTGGGGGTCTTCTCGCGATGACAGGAGACGCAGGTGCGGCTCTCCCGGCTCAGGGCATCGAAGCCCTGGAGGATCTGCAGGGGACGCTCCTCCTTCGGCGGAGTCCCCTGGGGAGGGCTGGGGGTCGCCCAGACGCCGGAAGACAGGACCAGGCCCAGCAGCCACAGCCGGCGGGCCTGGAGAAGGGGGTGTTTCATCATGGTGTCTGCTCCGAAAGGTCGTGGGTTGGGGTCATGCACGGAGGACTGAGCAAGAGTGGTGCCACAATTTCCGAGCTGATCGATCAGTCATTCATCAAATGCCCATTTTCGATGATCCTTTCCGGCCTGTGGAGTGGCTGGCGCAGAGGCGGGAGGTGCGCTGGGGCAGGGATCATGCACCATCTGAGGGCGTGCGCGCCCTCCGATGGTGCATGACCCGTCTGCGCGGCTATTTGCGGGTGAACTCCGGATAGGCCTCCAGGCCGCATTCGCCGATGTCCACGCCCTCGTACTCCTCTTCCTCGCTGACCCGGATGCCGAACAGGAGGCGGATCAGGAACCAGACGCCGAAGGCGCTGAGGAACACCCAGGCGAGGATGCTGCCGATGCCCAGCAACTGGCTGCCGAGCCCGGCCTTGGCGTTGGACAGGGGCACCGCCAGCAGGCCCCACATTCCCACCACCCCATGCACCGAAATGGCGCCCACCGGATCGTCGATACGCAGCCGGTCGAGGCCGACGATGGAAAACACCACGATCACCCCACCGATTACCCCGATCAGGGAGGCCAACAGGGGGCTGGGGGTGAGGGGCTCGGCGGTGATGGCCACCAGGCCGGCCAGGGCGCCGTTGAGGAGCATGGTGAGATCGGCCTTGCCGAACAGCAGACGGGCGGTGAGGAGGGCGGCGATGGCCCCACCGGCCGCGGCCATGTTGGTGTTCACGAACACCATGGCCACCGAGTTGGCCTCGGCGACGTTGGAGACGCGCAGTTCCGAGCCGCCGTTGAAGCCGAACCAGCCCAGCCAGAGGATGAAGGTGCCCAGGGTCGCCAGGGGCAGATTGGCGCCCGGGATGGCCTGGACCGAGCCGTCCTTGCCGTACTTGCCCTTGCGCGGTCCCAGCAGCAGGACTGCGGCGAGGGCGGCCGAGGCCCCGGTCAGATGGACCACGCCGGAGCCGGCGAAATCCAGGAAACCGGCTTGATCGAGGAAGCCGCCGCCCCATTTCCAATAGCCCTGCACCGGGTAGATGAAGCCGGTCATCACCACCGCGAACAAGAGGAAGGCCCAGAGCCGCATCCGCTCCGCCACCGCCCCCGAGACGATGGACATGGCGGTGGCCACGAACACCACCTGGAAGAAAAAGTCCGCCAGATGGGAGTAGGCGGGAGCGTCTTTACCACCCTTCAGTACGGCAGCGACCCCGTGATCGTCACCGATGAGCAGGCCGAAGCCGGGGATCACCGCATTGACCCCGTCGCCATACATGATCTGGTAGCCGCAGAGCATGTACATCACGCAGGCCACGGCGTACAGGGCCAGGTTCTTGGTAAGGATCTCGGCGGTGTTCTTGGCCCGCACCAGACCAGCCTCCAGCATGGCGAAGCCCGCCGCCATCCACATCACCAGGGCACCGGACACCAAGAGATAGAAGGTGTCCAGGGCGTAACTCAATTGCCTTGCTTCATCCACCGCGACACTCCGAAAAAGGGGTTGGAAGGAAATGGCCCCGGTCCACCTGGCCCGGGGGCTCGCAGAGCAAGAGATATAGCAAATTACATGCCAACGGGAGACGAACAGGATCGTTCCGTGTTCGCGCCCTGGAGGGTGCCGCAGTATTCGATCATCATGTCTTAATCGAATGGTAATAAATGGGTAACTCAGGCGTCACAGAAGCCCTCTAGGCTTTGCCGCGTGGCCCATCGCTGTTCGCAGCGGGGCTTGGTGCGGCAGGATCGGGGGCGCTTCATGGGCGTCTCCAGGGACTGCCGGAATCCGTGACACGATCCGAAAATTCATTCAGAGGAGCCCTGTCTCATGCTCGATCGCATCATCTCTACGACCGCTGCCGTGGTCCTCGCCCTGGGGGTCGGCAGCACAGCCCAGGCCGAGGTGACCCAGATCACGGGTGCCGGCGCCACCTTTCCCTATCCCATCTATGCCAAATGGGCCAGCGCCTACGAGAAGGCCACGGGAATCCGCCTCAACTATCAGTCCATCGGTTCCGGGGGCGGCATCAAGCAGATCAAGAAGAAGACCGTGGACTTCGGCGCTTCCGACGCGCCCATGAAGCCGAAGGAACTGGACGAGTACGGCATGATCCAATGGCCGCAGATCATGGGCGGGGTGGTGCCGGTGGTGAATCTGCCCGGCATCGCCTCCGGCCAGATCCGCCTGGACGGCGAGACCCTGGCCGACATCTTCCTCGGACGGATCAAGCGCTGGGACGACGCGCGTATCGCGCGTCTGAACCCAGATGTCGCTCTGCCGAAGAAGGCCATCACCGTGGTCCACCGTTCCGACGGTTCCGGCACCACTTTCATCTTCACCAATTACCTGACCAAGGTCAGCCGTTCCTGGGCGAAGCAGGTGGGTAACGCCAAGGCGGTGGCCTGGCCGGCCGGCGTCGGGGGCAAGGGCAACGAGGGCGTGGCCTCCTACGTGAAGCGCATCGGGGGTGCCATCGGCTATGTGGAATACGCCTACGCCCTGCAGAGCCGGATGACCTATGTCCTCCTGCGCAACAAGAGCGGCGCCTATGTGGCGCCCACCGCGGCCAATTTCCAGGCCGCCGCGGCCGGGGCCGAATGGGGCAAGGCCCGGCACTATTACCTGATCCTCACCGATCAGCCCGGGAGCAACGCCTGGCCGATCACCGGCGCCAGCTTCATCATCGTGTACAAGAAGGCAGACAAGCCCGAGCACACCGCCGCGGTGCTGCGGTTCTTCGATTGGGCCTTCCACCACGGCGGTGAGATGGCCGAGCGTCTGGCCTACGTACCCATGCCGGAGAAGGTGGTGAAGAGGATAGAGACGACCTGGAGCCAGGAGATCAGTGCCCCCGACGGCTCACCGGTGTGGACCTCCGACGAGGCACAGAAATAGGCGGTCTTCCTCCCTTTCTCCCCAACCCCTCTCCCCGACGGGGCGAGGGGCTATCTCTTTTTGAGGCAGTCATGAACGCAATCTCGGAAACCCTGGATCCGCTACCGGCCGAGACCCCCGGGCGCCGTGCCCGCTCCCTGGGTGACCGGTTGTTCGGCGGGATCTCCTGGCTCGCTGCCGTGGTGGTGCTCCTGGTGCTCGGGGCCATCATCGTCATGCTCTACGTGGGGGCCCGGCCGGCCTTCGAGAAGTTCGGTTTCTGGCATTTCCTGAGCACGGCCGAGTGGAATCCGGTCACCGAGATGTTCGGTGCCCTCTCGCCCATCGTGGGGACCCTGGTGTCCTCCCTGATCGCTATCATCATCGGCGTGCCGGTGAGCTTCGGTATCGCCCTGTTCATCACCGAGATGGCACCGCCCTGGTTCAAGCGCCCGGTGGGCACCGCCATCGAACTCCTGGCGGCCATCCCCAGCATCATCTATGGCATGTGGGGGCTGTTCGTGTTCGCCCCTTTCTTTGCCGACCACATCCAGCCGCGCCTCACCGATACCCTGGGCGAGTGGCCCATGATCGGCCCCCTGTTCCAGGGCCCGCCCCTGGGGATCAGTGTGTTCACCGCAGGGCTCATCCTCGCCATCATGATCATCCCCTTCATCGCCTCGGTGATGCGGGACGTCTTCGAGACCGTGCCCGCCGAGCTGCGCGAGTCGGCCTTCGGCATCGGCAGCACCACCTGGGAGGTGGTCTGGAACGTGGTCCTGCCCCTGACCAAGGTGGGCGCCCTGGGCGGGGTCATGCTGGGTCTGGGCCGGGCCCTGGGGGAGACCATGGCGGTCACCTTCGTGATCGGTAACGCCCACGAGCTGCACGCCGCCCTGTTCGAGCCCGGCAACTCCATTGCCTCCACCATCGCCAACGAGTTCACCGAGGCGGACGGCGAGGTCTATACCGCCTCCCTGATCGGCCTCGGCCTGATCCTGTTCATCATCACCTTCATCGTCCTGGCCCTGGCCAAGCTCATGCTGATCCGTATGTCCCGCCGGGAAGGCCGCTCTGCCTGAGTCTCATCGTCGTGAATATCTATACCCGTCGCAAGGTAGTCAATCTGTTCAATCTCACCGCCTCGGCCGTCACCACCCTGTTCGGTCTGTTCTTTCTGACCTGGTTGCTCTGGGTGCTCTTTCAGCAGGGTCTGTCGCATGTGGACTGGAACCTCTTCATCCTCGACACCCCGGGCCCGGGCGACGAGGTGGGTGGCCTGCGCAATGCCCTCCTGGGCAGTCTCATGCTTACCCTGGTGGGGGTGCTCATCGGCGCGCCCGTGGGGATATTGGCGGGTACCTATCTGGCCGAGTTCGGGCGCTATGCCTACCTCTCCCACGCGGTGCGCTTCATCAACGACGTCCTCCTCAGCGCCCCCTCGATCGTCATTGGCGTGTTCGTCTATGAAGTCATGGTGGTCCCCATGGGCAATTTCTCCGGCTGGTCCGGGGCGGTGGCCCTGTCCATCATCGTCGTCCCGGTGGTGGTGCGCACCACCGAGGACATGATGCGCCTGGTGCCGGATACCATGCGGGAGGCCGCCGCGGCCCTCGGTGCGCCCCAATGGCGGGTGGTCACCAGTGTGGTCCTCAGGGCCGCCTTGAGCGGGGTGATGACCGGCATACTGCTGGCCATCGCGCGGATCGCCGGCGAGACCGCCCCTCTGCTGTTCACTGCCCTGAACAATCAGTTCTTCACCCTGAACATGGATGAGCCCATGGGCAATCTGCCGGTGATGATCTTCAACTTTGCCATGGGGCCCTACGACAACTGGCACGATCTGGCCTGGGCGGGGTCCCTGCTCATCACCCTCGGCGTCCTGATGCTCAATATCCTTACCCGTTTCTTCCTGAGGCCGAAAAAATGAACTCTGCCGAAGCCATGACCCTGTCCTCCAACGAATCGACCGCCGCCCGGTCCGGCATCGCCCTGGACGTCACCCGGGCCATCGCGGGCGGGTCGTCGGAAACCGCGCCTTCCGTCCGCGACGGTGTCCCTGCCCTGGCGGTGAGCGAGCGCCCCAAGATCGAGGTGAAGGGGCTCGACTTCTACTACGGCAGGTTCCATGCCCTGCACGCCATTGAGATGCGCATCCCCGAAAAACGGGTGACGGCCTTCATCGGTCCCTCGGGTTGCGGCAAGTCCACCCTGTTGCGTACCTTCAACCGCATCTACGGCCTCTACCCGGGACAACGCGCCACGGGTGAGATCCTCCTCGACGGGCGCAACATCCTCGATCGGCGGGAGGATCTCAACCGCCTGCGGGCCCGGGTGGGCATGGTCTTCCAGAAACCCACCCCTTTCCCCATGAGCATCTACGACAACATCGCCTACGGGGTACGTCTGTACGAGCGCCTCTCGCGCCGGGAGATGGACGAACGGGTCGAGTGGGCGCTGCGCAAGGCGGCCCTCTGGGACGAGGTGAAAGACCTGTTGAAACAGAGCGGTAACGCCCTCTCCGGCGGGCAGCAGCAACGCCTGTGCATCGCCCGCGCCATCGCGGTCAAGCCCGAGGTGCTGTTGCTCGACGAGCCGGCCTCGGCCCTGGATCCCATCTCCACCCTCAAGATCGAGGAACTGGTGGCCGAACTCAAGCACAGCTACACCATTGCCATCGTCACCCACAACATGCAGCAGGCCGCGCGGGTGTCGGACTACACCGCCTTCATGTACCTGGGCCGCTTGGTCGAGTTCAACGAAACCCAGACCCTGTTCACGACCCCCGGGACGAAACAGACCGAAGACTACATCACCGGCCGTTTCGGCTGAGTTGCAGGAGGGCGAGACCATGAGCGAGAAACTGGTGCAGGGACATACGATGAAGGCCTTCGACGAAGAGATGGCCGAATTGAACAAGCTCGTGCTCGTGGCCGCGGCCAAGGCCCGGGATCAACTGGCTCAGGCCCTCCACTCCCTGGAGGAGGAGGATACGGCCCTGGCGCGCAAGGTGGTCCTGCGCGACAAAGAGATCGATGCCATGGAATTGCAGGCCGACGAGGCCGTGTTCCACATCATCGCCCGGCGTCAGCCGGTGGCCAAGGACCTGCGTGACATCCTTGCGGTGAGCAAGATGATGATGGACGTGGAGCGTATCGGCGACGAGGCCCGCCACCTCGCCCGCCTGACCCTGGCCTTCTACGAGGGCGACTACAGCCCCCCCAACTATCGCCTGTTGAGCGACATCCCCAAGCTGGTGCAGTTCGTAGACGGCATGTTGGCCAAGGCCATGGCCGCCTTCGAACAGGACGATGCCGAACTCGCCCTGGAGGTCCTGCGTCTCGACGCCGAACTGGACGATGAGATGAAGGCCGCCCTGCGCCGGCTCTCCACCTATCTGCTCGAGGACGCCCGCAGCGTCGGTCATGTGGTGGAGACCACCCTCGGGCTGCGTGGGGTCGAGCGCATCGGCAGCCACGCCGCCTATATCGCCCGACACCTGATCTTCCTCATCAAGGGCCGGGACGTGCGTCACGAGCGGCTGGAGGACGTGGAGCGGGCGGTGGAGGGGGATATCCAGGCACACTGACAGGGCGGTGAAAACGTTCT
>JALSSC010000038.1 GCA_026984455.1 Chromatiaceae bacterium | reverse complement strand
GTCCCCGCGGTGACTCGCTTCCGCGCCTTGTCCAGAGGTGCCAGGAACACCCCCGAACGACGAGGTACTCACGTGGACGGGTGCAGCGGGCGGGGGCACTTCCCGAGCGGCACAGGGCCTGGGCCACCGGAGGCCCAGGGGAGAGACCGCCTCTCGCCTCGCCGACGGAAAGGGATGCCATGGCAAGTGCTCTCCATGGGATGGCATAAATATAAATTACATGTATACCAGGATCAATCACATTGGGCTGACTCGTACGGGTTTTCCGCAGAATGGCGGAATAGGGGTAAAATCCGCAGACCTCACCCGAGCTGGGCCGGACGCTCAGAGCTCTCTCGTCCCCCAAAGGACGGACGGATCCAGGACGAATACTCAGGTCTAGACGCCGATGCGTTTGTTGGGACATCTCCACCGCCTTTCGACCCTTGGCCGGGGATTGGTTCTCGGTCTGCCTGCCGATGTCGCCGCAAGGGACCCCATCGCCCTGTTCGGGGAATGGTTCGAGGCCGCCCAGAAGGCCGCCCTGTTGGAACCCACGGCCATGACCCTGGCCACTTGCACGGCTGATGGCCGGCCTTCGGCGCGAATGGTGTTGCTCAAGGGCTACGACGCCGCCGGGTTCGTTTTCTACACCAACTATGGGAGCCGAAAGGCGCGGGAACTCGAGGCGAATCCTCGGGCTGCACTGGTGTTCCATTGGCCCCGGTTGATGCGCCAGATCCGTGTCGAAGGCGAGGCGAAACGCACTTCCCAGGAGGAATCACGGGCCTATTTCCGATCGCGGCCGCGCGCCAGCCGCATCGGCGCCTGGGCCTCGCGGCAAAGCGAGCCCTTGGAGAGTCGCGAGACCCTGGAGACCGAGGTGAACCGTTTTCGCGGCCAATTCGCTGACGGGGACGTTCCACTGCCGCCGTTCTGGGGAGGCTATCGGGTGGTGCCGCAGACCATCGAGTTCTGGCAGGGACGTGCCAACCGCCTGCACGACCGGGTACGCTTCGAGAAGACGGATGAGGTCTGGCAGGCCCAGCGTCTCTACCCATGAGCGCTGCGCAAGACTGCTTCATTGGCGTGGATCTCGGCACCTCGGGCTGCCGGGCGGTGGCCCTTGACGGCCGCGGAGAGGTCCTCCAACGCATCGCCGTACCCCTGCCCGCCTCCCGGGTAAATGCGCCGGGACGGGTGGAGCAGGACCCTGATGCCTGGTGGCTGGCCTGTGTGGAGGTCCTCGGCGAACTCAGCGAGCGCCTGCGGGGCTACTACGCGCGGCGCCTGGCCCTGGATGCCACCGCCGCCACCCTGGTGGCGGCCGATTCCGACGGAGATCCCCTCGGCCCGGCACTGATGTACGACGATCGACGGGCGCAGGCGGAGGCCGACCTGATTGCCCACCATGCCCCTGCGGACTCCCCCGCCCGCGGGGCCGGCTCCAGTCTCGCCAAGGCCCTCTGGTACCGCCGCCAGACAGATCCGAAAAGCCCCGTGCTGGCGCTTCACCAGGCCGACTGGATAGCGGGCCGATTGACCGGCCGCTACCCCCTCAGCGACTGGAACAATGCCCTCAAGATGGGCTTCGATCCGCGCCGGGCCGAGTGGCCCGGATGGGTGAAGGCGCTCCTCCCCAAGGGCCTGATCCTGCCCCGGGTCCAGCCCCCGGGCGCGGCCATCGCTTCGGTCTCGGAAGAGGCCTCCCGGGCCACCGGTCTGCCTCCCGGCTGCCTGATATGTTCAGGCACCACCGACAGCACCGCCGCCGCCATCGCCGCGGGGATCGAGGCCCCGGGTGATGCGGTGAGCGTCCTGGGCAGCACCCTCGTGATCAAGATCCTAGGTGACCGGCCCCTGTTCGACGCCACCTATGGCATCTACAGCCATCGCCTCGGCAACTCCTGGCTGCCGGGCGGTGCATCCAACACTGGGGGCGCGGTCCTCGCCCACTATTTCTCCCCGGGCGAACTGGCCGAACTCAGCCGCCGGATCGACCCGGAGCGGCCTTCCGGGCTCGAACTCTATCCGCTGATCCGTCCAGGTGAGCGTTTTCCCCGCAACGCCCCCGACCTGCCCGCCCTGGGGGCGCCGCGAACAAGCAATCGCGGCCTCTGGTTGCAGGCCCTGCTGGAGGGAATGACCGCAATAGAGGCGGAGGGCTATGCCCGACTCAGCGAATTGGGCGCCCCCGCGCCGCGGCGCCTGTTCAGCATCGGCGGGGGTGCAGACAACCCGGCCTGGACACGCTTGCGCCGGATGCGCCTCGGCCTCCCACTGGTCCCGCCCCGCTATCGCGATCCCGCCTGCGGCGCGGCGCTCCTCGCCATGGGACGAAAAACGGGACTCATGGCTTGATACGCAGACCTAGGCGCGAGATCATTTCTGCTCTCGCGGGCACCGCCGGCGGCCGGCGCGACGATCAACGAACAGACCCGATCCCCCTCACAGGCAGGAGAACGACTTAGATGAAAAAATGGCTCATGTTGCTCGGGCTCGTCCCCTTCCTCTCCCTGGCCGGGGAGTTCGAGCCTTCGTTGGTGGTACAGACCGGCAAGATGCAGGAAGGCGACCTCATGGTGCGCAACATCACCGATCTGGCAGCCGGCAAATCCTGCCTCGCCTTCTACATCCGCACCTCCGGCACCAGCCCGGTCATCGAGTGCTACCCCGCCAGCTCGGGCTTCGGCGCCAACCTGACCCAGGTGGGCCACATCAAGTCCCAGGACATGATCATCCGCAAACTCATCGACAGCAAGAACCGCATGAACTGCGTGATCGCGTACGTGGGTACCCCAGGCACCTCCCCCGCGGTGGACTGCTACCCCTACCAGCACCTCTTCAAGGGCAAGATCTCGGAGGCCGGGCATATGCGCGAGGGCGATCTCGACGTCTTCCGGGTGGTGGACCCAGGCAACAACAAGGTCTGTCTGGTGTCCTATGTGCGTACCGAGAAGACCTCACCCTCCATCCTCTGCTACAACTCCCACGCGGGCAAGAAGGGCGGGCTCTACCAAGCCAGCTATCTGCGCGCCGGCGACCTCGTGGTGCGCAAGGTGAAGGACGTGGAGAGCGGCATGGCCTGTATGGTCACCTATGTGAGTACCCCCGGCACCAAGACCCACATCTACTGTTATGAAGAGAACCCACCCCCTCCGTCTCCCATGCCCCCTCCAGCGCGCCGTTGATCCCGATCAAGGCCCTTTCTATCCTCATATAAGAACTATTTGGTATTCTACTCGGGCGAGGCGTCCGGAAACACGAGAGGTTACAACACCATGAACAAGACAATCGGCATCGCCGTCGGTGTCCTGCTGGGCACGGCGGGCCTGGGGCTGGGGAACACGGCCTCGGCCTCGGGGATATTCAGTTTCATGAACCCCTCCAAGTGGTTCGGCAGCGACCACCATTACTACGACGACTACTACTACGACCGCTACCGTTACCGCGATGGTCCCTGGGGTTACTATGGTCCCTGGGGCTATGGGGGTTATGGTCCCTGGGGCTATGGACCCTGGGGTGGATATGGTCCCTGGGGCTATGGACCCTGGAACGCGAACAACAACAGCAACAAGGACAGCAAACCCGCGCCTCATATCCCCCAATAAGACCTGACATCCCCTGGCCGAAACCCCTCGTCAGAGGGGTTTCGGCCCTCTTGTCCAGCAGGCCGCAGCAGCACTCCGTCTCATCCCTCAACGTCTCTATGGATCGGCCTTCGGGCGCGCTCCGGCGTGATCGGCCGGATGCCCCGGGCTATCGGCGAGGCATCGGGAGGCGCCGCCCCCGCTTGCGCACATGGGTATCCTCCCCCCAGAGGCAGCGGTTGCAGCGCAGGCAATCGAGGTCGTACTCGTGCCGCACCCCCAGGTCGCAATGATCGAAGCGCCGCCCGCGCACCCGCGACTGGAGCAGGGCCAGCTTGTTGGACAGGCTCAAAAAGGCCCCCAGAGGGCAGAGATAGCGGCACCAGAAACGCACGTAGAACAAGGACCCCCCCAGGGCGAGGCCCGTCACCCAGCCGAGGGCCTCCGTGAATCGTCCCGAGAACAGCGACTGCATGGGATCGAAGCCGGCCCAGGTCTCGTCCCCGCTGAGCCACACGGCCCACAGCATGGCCACCAGCAGGAGGTACTTGAGGTAACGCAGGGCCCGCTCCAGGGGCCGCCGGGCGTATCGGCGCAGCCGCAGGTGGCGCCCCAGGCGGGAAACGAACTCCTGAAGCGCGCCGAAGGGACAGAGATAACCGCACCATACCTGCCCCAAGAGCACCCCAGCGAGGCCCACGAAGCCCCATACCAGCCAACGCTGGGCGTTGTCGGGCCAGGCCGGCCACAGGCCCTGGGTGAAGTGGATCAGGTCCATCTCCGTCACCAGACCGTTGAAACCGAACCCGAGCAGGGCCAGGGAGGCGGCCATCAGGGCCAGGCGGGCGCGTTCGCCGCCCCACAGATAGACCGGCACGAAGGCCGCGAGTAGGGCCAGGGTGACCCAGAACCGCCAGGAAGCGAGGCCCGCCGGGGCCGACGCCCCACCTCCCTCCCCTTGCAGATGCAGCCCGAAGGCCTCGGCCCCCGCCATACGCGCGCTGCGGCCGATGGCCTCCAGCGCCGCCCGGCTGCTCAGGGTGGCGCCGCTGATCGCGTCCACGTGCCCCAGGTCCAGGGGTGCCCGGGTGAGATCCCAGCCCTTCAAGCGGTCGAGCCAGGCCTGGATATCGCCGATATAGGCCGGGCTCTCCCGGGATGCGATATAGCGCAGGCCGCGGATGCGGCCCTGCCGGTCCAGGGAGAACAGGATATCGAGCGGACCGGCGTAACCTTTCACCCCGGAGGCCAGGACCAGGGTGGAGAGGCTCAGACTGTCCGGGGGCCCCGGGGCCTCCTCCCGGTCCCAGCCCAGATACCGGGGGCCGGGGCGTTCCGCGAAGCGGACGGAACCGCTCACCTCCTGTAGTTCCGGCGGATCGAAGCGGACCCGCGGCCCCTCGGCATGGAGGGCGGCGACCCAATACCAGCCGAGGCCGCACAGGCCCAGGCCGAGCAGGGCCAGAGACAGGCGCGGCCAGGGAAAGCTGGGGCGGGCGCGCGGCGCGAGCCCGCCTACGGGCCGCAGCCGCCCCGCCACCAGCACCGGCACCAGGGCGGTGCCGGCCACCGCCGCCATGAGCCCGCCCGCGCCCTCCACACCCAGCAAGGGGATCCAGAGGCTGCCCGTGAGCAGAGCGCCCAGGGCCCCGCCCAGGTGATCCGCGGCCTCCACCGCACCGGTGGAGCCCAACACCTCCGGCTGCGCCCGGTGGATCTGATGCAGACCCAGGGGGAAGCCCGCGCCGGTGAGGACCCCGGCCAGCACCGAGAGCGCCCAGTAGCCCGGTTCCTGCCACTCGCCCGCCCCGGCCAGGAGATCGAAGACACGCGGCAACGACCACATCCCCAGGGCCACCAGAAGCAGAAGCGCACCGAGTAACCAGGACACCCGCGCCCCCCGGGCCAGGGGCCGGCCGAGGAGGCCCGCGCCCAGGGCCAGGCCCGTCATGAACAGACCGTTGAGCAGGGCCACGCGCTCGAACATGAACCCCACATGGGCCTGATAACCCAGCAGGATCACCAGTTGCGCCGCCATGGCCAGGAGCCCGAGGGCGGCCAGGGCGGCCAGGGCCGCCTGGCGCTCCAGCTCCAGGCGCGGTCCGCCGCTCGCCCAACGGCGCCCCAGCCAGAGGACCAGGCCCACCCACAGGGGCACCAGATAGGGCCAGGGGCCCATGCGTTGGAGGCGGGCGATCCAGTCGGCCCATTCGGCGGCGGTGAAGCGGCCCCAGAGGATCATGTTGAGGAAATAGGTCACCGGGCGGGCGTCCGTATCCAGCGGCGCACGCAGGGCCACGAAGCGCTCCCGCAGGTACTGGATCCGATCGTTCGGGAGCAGGGAATAGAAGCCCTCGGGCGGGAAGGTCCGCGGCGCCAACTCGATCGCCTCGTAACGGGCCTTCAATACCTCCGGGTCCTCGCTCACCTGGCCGCGGGCGGAGGCGCAATAGAGATGCGTGTCCCCCGGACGGATGGCCACCGCCGGCCAGACCGCGTTGAGGGTGGCGAACACCGATGCCGTGTAGCCACCCAGATCACGCCCCACGTAGTTGGATGCCGCCTCCACCTGGGTGCAGTAGACCCCCCGGGGGGAGAGATGAGCGGCGACCGTGCGGAAGAACTCGCGGGTGAAATAGCGGTTGCCCTGGGCGTTGGAGGGCGTTGCGTCCAGGGCCAGGACCAAGTCGTAGCGGGTGCCGGCGGGAAGTTCGGCCAGGAATCGGCGGCCATCCTGGAAATGCAGGTGGAGACGCGCGTCTTCCAGGGCCTTGCGCCCCTCCGGGGGCAACCAGGGGCGCAGATGCTCGAAGGCCCGCCGATCCTGGAGCACCTGATCCACCCGGGTCAGCGGATAGCGCAGGAGTTCGGCCGGCAGCCCGCCGGCAAAGCCCTCCAACACCAGGATCCTTCTGGGGGTACCCGCCTGGGCGTAGACATAGGCCGCCGTCTGCGCGGTCTCCCGTGGCAACGGGAAGCTCTCGCCCAAGTGGCCGTCGCGCACCACCGAGATCTGCCCGCCCAGGCGCGCCAGGGCCACGTGGCCGTAGCGGGTCTCCAGCGCGTCCAGGAGTTCCATCCCCGGTTGCAGCGACGCGAATCTCAGGCGCTCCAGCCCGGCCTCGAGGCGCTCCGCCACCGGTGGCAGGAGCAACAACGCCCCTGTCAGGAGCCAACCCAGCCCCCCACGGCCCCACCCGCCCAGGGTCCACAGGAGCCCCCCCAGGACCAGGGCCACCCACCCGAGGACGGCCACCAGCCCCAGATGCTCCACCATCAGGAAGGTGAACGCCAGGCCGCCGCCGAAGGCCCCCAGGGCCTCGGCCGCGTACAGCCCGGAGACCCGGCCCGCGGTCCCCTGGGGGTCCGACCTCCCCGCCGCCCGCTCCAGGGCCTTGCCCGCGAAGGGGAAGGCCGCCCCCAGGAGAAGGCCGGCGGGGGCGGTGACCAGGAACAGGGTCGCCGCCATCTGCCCCAGGGGCACCAGTTCCACCACCGGCACCTCCAGCCACAGGCGCGCGGTGCGCAGGGCCAGGACCTCCAGCACCAGGGCCAGGGGCAGGACCGCGAGGATCGCCGCCAGGGCGCGCCCGGGCGAGGCGAACCGCCCGCCCCGCCGGGCCACCGCCAGGGAACCCAGGCCGATCCAGACCAACCAGCCGGCGTAGAACAGCCCCAGGCTCACCTCGTTGCCGTAGAGGACCACCAGCGCCTCACGGATGAGCACCGCCTGGCTCACCTGGGAGAAGGCGCCCAGGAAGGCGATGCAGACCAGGGTCCAGGTCCTCGATGGGGTCTCGATCATGGGAAACGGGCCGGATGTGCCTTCAGGGGTGGCGAATACCCTGCAGATTGCTCAGCCACGGTACGACGCTTCAGAGCGACGTCCCAGGCTGGGAGGGACGACCAAAGTCGCTGAAATTCCAAGTACAACGAGCATACCCCGCCCACCGTCATCCTCGCCCTGCCTCGCCCGCAGGCACTCAAGTGGACCCCATTACCGGGAGTCGATACGTCGCACATGGCCCCAGGACCGCGTCCACGGCGAATCGATGCGCCTCCGGGCGTAGTCCCATCGCGGTTGGCCATCAGTGCGGCACTTCCTGCCGACTGGCCCGATCACCAACAGCCGGCGCGATGCCACCATGCGTATCCGCCACCGCTCCCCAAGGTCCTGAAGTCCTATTCCCTCTGGGCGCGGAGGCCCCAAGGTCTCGACCGGACGAAACCACCCGCCGAGCTGGCAGTCACGCATGTGATGGCGTTTCGTTTCTGACCCACTGGGGTGTGGAGAGAAAGGCATCGGTGTCCAGTCGAGATCAAGCCTCGCCGCCCAGGCCGTCACCTCCTCAGCGCCGCTCGAACAGGGCCATGGACTCCACGTGGGCGGTATGGGGAAACATGTCCATCGCCCCCGCCGCGATCAGGCGATAACCCCGCTCATACACCAGCACCCCCGCGTCGCGGGCGAGGGTGGCCGGATAGCAGGACACGTAGAGGATCCGCCCGGCCCCCAGGGCGGCGATCCGGGGCAGGACCTCCAAGGCGCCGCTGCGCGGGGGATCGAGCAGGACCTTGGGGTATTCCTGCTCCAGCCAGGGGGCATCGTCCAGGGGCCGGTAGAGATCGGCGGTCACGAAGTCCAGGTTGTGCAGGCCATTACGTTCGGCATTGGCCGCGGCCCGCTGCACCAGTCCCGCGTCGCCCTCCACCCCCTGCACCCGGGCGGCCTTCCGCGCCAGAGGCAGGCTGAAATTGCCGATACCGCAGAAGAGGTCGAGGACGTCTTCGTCGGGCTGGGGATCGAGCAGGGCCAGGGCCTGGTCGATCATCAGGCGGTTGAGTTCCAGGTTCACCTGGGTGAAGTCCTGGGGCTCGAAACGCAGGTGCAGGCCGAGGGTCGGCAAGCTGTATTCCAGGGGTCCCGGATCGGGGTCCAGACACACCAGGCTGTGCGGGCCGCCGCCCTGAAGCCAGCACTGGATGCCCCGCTCCCGCCCGAAACGGGCGATGGCCTCGCGGTCCGCCTCCCCCGGTGGATCGAGGACGCGGAAGGTGAGGGCGCAACCGGTGTCACCCATGCTCATCTCCACCTGGGGGACGCGCTCCCTGATGGAGAGGCCGTCGAGCAGGCCCGCGAGATCGGCCAGGGCCTCCCCCACCAGGGGATGCAGGACCTCGCAACGTCGCAGATCGGCGACGAACGAGGTGCCCCGCTCGCGGAACCCCACCAGGACCTTGCCCTTGGCCTGGACGTACTTGGCCCCCAGGCGGGCCTTGCGGCGGTAACCCCAGTGCCCGGCCGACAGCGGGGGCAGGATCCTGGCCGGGGTCACCTTGCCGATGCGCTCCAGGGCCTCCAGGAGGATCTCCTGCTTGTGCCGGATCTGGGCCGTGGGGGCCAGGTGCTGGAGGCTGCACCCGCCGCAGAGGCCGAAGTGGGCACAGCGGGGTGCCACCCGCTCGGGCGAGGGCTCCAGGATCTCCAGGACGCGGCCCTCGTCGAAGTGGCGTCGGCGCCGTTCCCGTTGCGCCAGGACCCGTTCCCCGGGGAGGGCGCCGTGGACGAAGAAGGCCTTGCCCTCCACGTGGGCGACCCCCCGGCCGTCGTGGGAGAGGTCGTCGATGCGCACCTCCACCGGTGGTGGCGGGGAGCGGCGCCCCTTGGCCCGGGGCATCACTTACGCTTCCAGCGGCCGTTGGCGGGGTCCTGGTACCACCAGCCCCGGCGGGCCTGGCGGATCCAACTGCGCGCAAACACGGCGCGCACCTCGGGCTCCCATTCGGGATGTCCATTGGCCTGGGCCACGGCCCGGTAGAGGCGGTTGCGCTCGGCGTTCTCGGCCTTCAACAAGCGCTCGACCTGAGCGCGCTGTTTGAGGCTCACCTTGGACGCATCACGCAACGCCAGCAGGCCCCGGCCGGTCAGGCCCACCGCGCCCGAGTTCAGAAAGGGGGCCAGGGCGGCCAGGCGCCGCTTCATGCTCGCCTTCAGACGGCGGATCTCCGGGGTGTCGATATTGAAGTTCTTGCCGGCATGGGCGCTGGGGACGAAGAACTCCAACACCCCCGCCCACAGTGAGTCCGAGGCCGGAGGCAGCCGTCCGCCCTGATCGCCGCCCGCCTTGGGCGGGGCGCTGGTCTCCGCCGGGGTCCCGTCGCCCTGTTCGGGCACCGCCTGCATGATCTCGCCGACGATCTTGTCGGCGGCCTGTTGGGCCTGGGCGGCGGGGAAATAGATATTGATGGTGACGCACGAGGCGAGGAACAGCGCGCCGAAGAGGAGACCGGTGAGTCGTGTATACATGGAGTGAAACCTCGTGGGTGGTGACGGGTTGGGGAGCCATGCCGGAAACGTGCGACAGTACGCTCAAGGATAGGGGCTGGGCAATCCGTTCGGCCGCCGGCGGAAGCGCTTGTAGGTCCACAGGTACTGTTCGGGACAACGGCGTACCAGGGCCTCCACGCCGGCGTTCAGGGCCTCGGCGGCCCTCACCGGATCGGCATCGTCTATCCCCTCCGGCGCCTCCAGGTAGTGGATGCGGTAGCCACGCCGCAGGCGTTCGGCGAACTTGAAGATCACCCGGGCGCCGGTGCGCCGGGCCAGGCCGGAGATCAGATTCATGGTGGCCACGGGCTCGCCGAAGAAGGGCGCCGTCACCTGGCCCGATTCTTGACGGGGAAGCTGATCCGGCAGGATGCCGGCCACCCCGCCACGCTTGAGCACCCGGAAGATGCGCCGTACCCCGGTGGCGTCGTCACTGGCCATGATCGCCCCGCTGCGCGCCCGGGCACTGACCAGGAGGGCGTCCAGGCGCCGTTGGGGTCGGTACAGGATGGCCGTGGGCCGTCCGGCCGTGGCCGCCAGGTGCAGCCCCGCCAGTTCCCAGGCCCCCAGATGGGGGGAGAGCACGATCAAGGGCCGTTCCGGCTCCCGGGTCATCAGTTCGCCACCCCGTTCTTCCACGATCAGACCGAGGACCCATTCCGGGGACCGCAACAACAGCGCCGGCAGCTCCATCAAGGTTCGCCCCTGTTCGCGCAGGGATCGGCGCAGCAGACGCTCGCGGGCCGCCGCATCGAGGTCCTTGAAGCAGATGCCCAGATTGGCGGCCGCATAGGCGCCATAGCGGTTGGGGACCCAACCGGCCAGGCGGCCGATACCGGCACCCAGGGCGTGGCTCAGGGGCAACGGCAGGGCAGAGACCAGACGGAGCAGGGCCTCGATGGAGAAATCGTTCACAACGCGGGCGCATCCTCTATTAAACTCGAAGAACCCGATCTCGACCGAGGATTCTACTCATGACCCTACCCCATCCCAAGGGACTTTCCCCTCGTGAGGCCTGGGACCTGCTGCAGAAAGACGCACGCGCCTTCCTCGTGGACATTCGTTCCACCATGGAGTACCTCTTCGTGGGCCATCCCAAGGGGGCGGTGCACATCCCCTGGATCGATGAGCCCGACTGGAAGGTCAATCCCCATTTCGTCGCCGAGATCCGCAAGCTGCTTCTCGGTGGCGTGGTCTGTGAGACCGACCAGGGTTGCGCCCCCATCATCCTCATCTGCCGCAGCGGTAAGCGCTCGCTGGAGGCCGGACGGACCCTGCTGGAGGAGGGGATCGAAAACGTCTACCACGTGGACGAAGGGTTCGAAGGGGACCTGGACGAAGAACATCACCGCAGCACCCTGGGCGGTTGGCGTTTTCACGGCCTGCCCTGGGAACAGTGCTGAGCGGTGGGTGCAACCGCCTGGTGATTCGCAGGCGTGGGCGGGGGCCGAGACTGGGACTTTCCCGGCAACCTGCTAGAATGATCGGCTCCGCAACCCCTTTCTGGAATCGTCACATGCGCGTATTGCATCATTGGACCTATGCCGTTCTCGCCGCCCTCCTGAGCGGATGGTCGCCGCTGCACGCCCAGGACCTGTTACAGGTCTACGCCCTGGCCAAGCAGCACGACCCCGTGATCCGCGAGGTCCGCGAGCGCCTGCTGGCCGCCCTGGAGAGCAAGCCCCAGGCACGCGCCCTGCTGCTGCCCAAACTCAGCGCCAGTGGCGGCTATGACCTGGTGCACGACGACGTCAAGAAACCGAGTCTCCTGAAAGGCAGCGAGGGCTACGACAAATACAACGCCCAACTCGGGGTCAACCAGCCCATCTATCACCGCGACTACTGGATCCGTCAGGATCAGGCCGACGACACCATCGCCCAGGCCGAGGCCGAACTGAAGAACGCCGAGATCGGTCTCATGGTGCGTACCGCCACGGCCTACTTCAACATCCTCGCCGCCGCGGACGAGTTGCGGGTGCGCCGAGCCGAGAAGGAGGCCAACGCCAGCCAGTTGGATCAGGCCAGGCAGCGCTTCGAGGTGGGCCTGGTGGCCATCACCGACGTGCATGAGTCCAAGGCCGCCTACGACGGCGCGGTGGCCGCCGAGATCGCCGCGGAGAACGCCCTCAGCGACCGCTGGGAGGATCTGCGCAAGATCATCGGCAACAGCAAGGAGCCCCTGGCCAAGCTGGGCGACGAGATGCCCCTGAAGAAACCGACTCCGAACGACATCGAGGCCTGGGCGAAGACCGCCCTGAGCAAGAACTACGGGATCATCGCCGCCCGGCACGCCACCGCCCTGGCGCGCAAGAACATCGAGGTGGAGCGCTCCGGGCACTATCCCACCCTCGACCTGGTGGGCTCCTATGGCCGGGTCAACAGCAACGCCGGCCTCGGCAGCGAGCGCGACGAGGGCCTGATCGGGGTGCAGCTCAACCTGTCCCTCTATGAAGGCGGCGCGGTCACCTCCCGGACCCGTCAGGCCCAGCACGAGTTCCAGGCCGCCCAGGACCAGCTCGACCAGCGCCGGCGCGAGGTCAACCGTCAGGTGCGCAGTGCCTTTCGCGGGGTGATCTCCACCATCAGCCGGGTCGAGGCCCTGAAGTCCACCATGATCTCCTTCCAGAGCGCCCTGGAATCCACCCAGGCCGGGCTCGAGGTGGGCACCCGCACCATGGTGGACGTACTCACCGTGACCCGATCCCTCTACCAGGCGCAGAGCGACTACGCCCGTTCGCGTTACGACTACATCATCAACACCCTGCAACTCCACCAGGCCGCCAGCACCCTCAGTGAAGAGGGCCTGGCCCGGGCCAACGCCTGGCTGCTGCCCGACGACACCGTCGCCCCGCCGTTCTGAGGAGGAACCGCCTATGGGATACAGCCCCCCTGCCGGCATGTCCGTACACGGCGCCCGCCGGGCGCGCAAGGAGGTCTGGAACACAGGGGACGGCATCTTCACGCTGAGTCGCCATGTCCGGTAACAGCATCGGCCGCCTGTTCGTGGTCACCAGCTTCGGCGAGAGCCACGGCCCCGCCATCGGCTGCATCGTGGACGGCTGCCCGCCCGGCCTGGCCCTGAGCGAGGCCGACCTGCAACGGGATCTGGACCGCCGCCGCCCCGGTCAGACCCGCCACACCACGCAGAGGCGTGAGCCCGACCAGGTACGGATCCTCTCCGGGGTCTTCGAGGGATACACCACCGGCACCCCTATCGGTCTGCTCATCGACAACCGGGATCAGCGCTCCAAGGACTATTCCGCCATCGCCGACCGCTTCCGCCCGGGCCACGCCGACTACACCTACATGCGCAAGTACGGCCGGCGCGACTACCGCGGCGGCGGCCGCTCCTCGGCGCGCGAGACGGCCATGCGCGTGGCCGCCGGGGGCATCGCCAGGAAGTACCTGGCCGAGACCCTGGGGGTGCGTATCCACGGCCACCTCTCCGCCCTCGGCCCCCTGCGCCCGAGGGCCTTCGACCCGGACGCGGTGGAGGCCAACCCCTTCTTCTTTCCCGATGCCGCCATGGTCCCGGAACTGGAGGCCTACATGGACGCCCTGCGCCGCTCGGGCGACTCGGTGGGGGCGGAGATCACCGTGGTGGCCGAAGGAGTGCCGCCGGGCCTGGGCGAGCCCGTGTTCGACCGCCTGGACGCGGACATCGCCCACGCCCTCATGGGTATCAACGCCGCCAAGGGGGTGGAGATCGGCGCCGGCTTCGCCAGCGTCGCCCAGAAGGGCAGCGAACACCGCGACGAGATGCTGCCCGAGGGCTTCGCCAGCAACCAGGCGGGCGGCGTCCTCGGAGGCATCTCCTCGGGCCAGGCCATCGTCGCCCGGGTCTCCTTCAAGCCCACCTCCAGCATCCGCCTCCCCGGGCGCACCCTGAATCTCGCGGGGGAGCCCGTGGAGGTGGTCACCCAGGGCCGCCACGACCCCTGCGTGGGCATCCGCGCCACCCCCATCGTCGAGGCCATGCTGGCCATCGTCCTCATGGACCACTGGCTGCGCCAGCGCGCCCAGAACGCCGACGTCCATCCCGAGGTGCCACTGATCCCGCCGCGAGCCCCCCGCGGCTGAATCCCCCGTGGCCCTGCCCTACTGGCGCCTGTCGGCCTACTATTTCTTCTATTTCGCCTCTCTCGGCGCCCTGGTCCCCTTTTGGGGCCCCTACCTCAAGTCCCTGGGCTTCGGTCCCCTGGCCATAGGCCAGCTCATCGCCATCTTCATGGCCACCAAGCTGGTGGCCCCCAATCTCGCCGGCTGGATCGCCGACCGCCGGGGCCATCGCCTGACCCTGGTGCGCCTGTCCTCCCTGGCCACCCTGATCTGCTTCGCCGGGGTCTTCGCCGCCCGGGGATTCTGGGGGCAGGCCCTGGTGATGGCCCTGTTCAGCTTCTTCTGGAACGCCTCCCTGCCGCAGTTGGAGGCCATCACCTTCAACCACCTCGGGGGCGAGGTGAGGCGCTATGCCCGCATCCGCCTGTGGGGATCGGTGGGCTTCATCCTCGCCGTCGGCAGCCTCGGCCTGACCCTCGAACACCGCCCCATCGCCCTCCTCCCGTGGGTGGTGCTGATCCTCTTCGGCGGCATCTGGCTGGCCGCCCTGGCGGTCCCCGAGGCCCCGGCCAGCACGCACCCCCAGACGCACACCCCGGCCCTGGCCCGGCTCCTGCGCCGCCCCGAGATCCTCGCCTTCCTGTTCGCCTGCCTGGCCATGCAGGCCAGCCACGGCGCCTACTATGGCTTCTATTCCCTCTATCTGCAGGAGCATGGCTACGCCAAGGGCCTCATCGGCGGCCTCTGGGCCCTGGGGGTGGTGGCCGAGGTGGGCCTGTTCCTGGTGATGCAACCCCTGCTCCGGGCCTGGGGGGCGCGGCGGGTCCTGATCCTGAGTCTGCTCCTGGCCGTGGTCCGCTGGCTCCTCATCGGCGGCTTCCCCGACCTCCTGGCGGTGCTGGTGCCGGCCCAACTGCTCCATGCCGCCACCTTCGGCGGCTACCACGCCGCCGCCATCCATCTGGTCCACCACTACTTTCCCGGTCGCGTCCAGGGCCGCGGCCAGGCCCTCTACGCCAGCCTCAGTTTCGGCGCCGGGGGGGCCATCGGGACCTTCTTCAGCGGCTGGGCCTGGGGGCCCCTGGGGGGGCGCGCCACCTTTGCCCTCGCCTCCTTGGCCGCCTTGGCCGGAGCATTGGTGGCCTGGCGCTGGGTGGACCGGGCTGGGCGGTACTGAGCCTTCACGCACGGGCCACCAGGGTGATCATCGCGTCGGCTGGCGGTGAGCCATTCGGCCTCACCACATCAGGTCGTCGGGGACCCGGTATTGCGCGTATCCACCTTCCACATCATCGTCGTCGCTGTCGGAGATATTCCAGACCACGATGCCGCCGGGATCACGGCGCTGAATCCGCTCCGCCACCTCAGCGGGCACCACCTCGTACTCGTCACCGAGACGTACGATGGCCGCTTGCCCCTGGGCGAGTCGGATCTGCATGCTGCGCGACACCCAGATCCTGGCGATCCGGCCTGCATCCACGAACTGGTAAGGGATCTCCGCATCACCCCGCGACAGGCGATGGGCCTCGATCATCTGCCTGATCTGGGCCACGACCGCCCGTCTCTCGGCCTCCCGGGCGCGTGCACGCTCGAGTTCCCGGTCGTGCGCGGCCTTTGCCGCCTGGGCCTCCCGCAACCGGCGCCGGGCCGCGTCCTGCTCACCCGCATCCTTGCCGCCGCGCCGCTGCTTCGCCTTCCTGCGCCTGTCCACCTGGGCCTTGCGGGCCTGCTCCCTGGTCACCAGCCCCGCCTTGCGCAGTTGTTCCTGCAGGGATTCAGCCATATTCAGGGCCTACACGAGGAGGGGCTCCCAGGGGTAGCAGATCCAGGGCATCGCTCAAGCGGGCGATGGCCTCCAGGGCGGGCGGCAGGTGGAAGATACGCAACTCGCGCCCCTCGCGCCGGGCCTGTTCGAGCCATTCGAACAACAGGGCGAGACCGGCGCTGTTGACGTGGCCGACGCCACTGAGGTCGATCCAGAGGCGATCCTGCCCCTGAAAACGCCGGCGGCCCTCCTCGATCAGGCCGGGGACATCCCCGAAGTCCAGGTCACCTTCCAGACGGAAGCCCCCACCCGGCTCCTGACGGAGGCGGGCCTGGGTACGGGACGTGTCCCCTGGGTCCCCCACCGCGAGACGCCCGGCGCGCGGGTCAGGCTCAGCCATGAGCCACCTCCCCGTTACGTTCCCGCAGGCGTTGGATGAGGCCGTCGATGCCGCCCTTGCGGATCTCCGTGCGGAAACTGGATCGGTAATTGGAGATCAGACTGACCCCGTCCACCTTCACGTCGTATACCCGCCAACCCCCGTTCTTCTGATGCAGGCTGTAGTCGATGGGGATCGGCGCGCCCCCGGCCTCGGCCACCCGGGTCCGTACCCGCAGGCGCCCGGGGCGGGGACCGGGTTGGGGACGCAGGTAGCGGATGCGCTGCCCGGAGTAGTTGAGCAGGGCCCGGGCATAGGTGCGGATCAGCAGCCGCCGGAACTGATTCACCAGTTCCCGGCGCTGCGCGGGCGTGGCCCGGCGCCAGGCGCGCCCCACCGCCCCCCGGGTGATGGCCTCGAAGTCGAAGGCGGGGGCGACGATCTCCTCCACCAGTTCATAGATGAGACGGGGATCGGCGTCGATCTCCGGCCGTTTCGCCTCCAGGGCCGCCAGCATCCGCTCGGCGGTGTCCTTGACCATGGCGGTGGCCGCGTCCAGGGCGCCCCCGGCGAACACCGTGAGGCCCAGTGAGACGCCCAGCACGAGACACAGGAGGCGTCCGCCGACGGTCCTCATTTACCACCCCCGGCGGCCTTGTCGAACAGGAACTGGCCGATGATCTGCTCCAGCACCAGGGCCGACTGGGTGTGTTCGAGCGTGTCGCCGTCCTTGAGATATTCATCGCTGCCGCCGGGGTCGAGGCCCACGTACTGTTCGCCCAGCAGCCCGGCGGTGAAGATGTTGGCGAAGGTGTCCTCGGGGATGCGGTCGTAGCGTGATTCGATGCGCAGGGTGACCAGGGCCTCGTAGCTGTCCTGGTCGAATTCTATGCGCTCCACCCGGCCGATGGGGACCCCCGCCATGGTCACCGCGGCGCGCACCTTGAGGCTGCCGATGTTCTGAAAGCGGGCCTTCAGGTGGTAACCCTCGCCGCTGCCGGCGGCGCTGAGGTTGCTCACCTGCATGGCGAGAAAGAACAGGGCCAGCAGCCCCAGGGCCATGAAGGCCCCCACCCCGATCTCTATGAGGCGTTGCCGTTGCATGTCAGTCTCCGAACATGAGTGCGGTGAGGACGAAGTCCAGCCCCAGCACGGCCAGGGACGAGTGCACCACGGTGCGGGTGGTGGCGCGGCCGACGCCGGCCGAGGTGGGAACCGCGTCGTAACCCTGGAAGAGGGCGATCCAGGTGCATACGAAGCCGAACACCAGGCTCTTGACGACCCCGTTGACCACGTCCTCGTGAAAGTCGATCTTGGCCTGCATCTGGCTCCAGAAGGCGCCGTCGTCCACCCCCAGCAGGCCCACCCCCACGAACCACCCCCCCAGCACGCCCACCGCGCTGAACAGGGCGGCCAACACGGGCATGGCCAGAAACCCCGCGTAGAGACGCGGCACCAGGATGCGGCGTATCGGGTCCACCGCCATCATCTCCAGGCCCGAGAGCTGTTCGGTGGCCTTCATCAGGCCGATCTCGGCGGTCAGGGCGGAGCCCGCGCGCCCGGCGAACAGGAGCGCGGCCACCACCGGTCCCAGCTCGCGCACCAGGGAGGCGGCGACCACCACTCCGAGGCTCTGGGCGGAACCGAACTGGGACAGGACATGATACCCCTGGAGCCCCAGGACCATGCCCACGAACAGGCCGGAGACCCCGACGATGACCAGGGACAGGACCCCCACGGAATGGAGCTGGGTCACCAGCAGGCCGGGACGGCGCAGCACCTCGCCGCTGCCCAGAAGCATGGAGGCCGCCAGCAGGTGCCCGCGGCCGAGGCGCCGGATCGCCCCGATCCCGGCGCGGCCCAGGTGGGCCAGGGCGTCCAACATCAGGCCGCCTCCAGCAGGTCCTGCGCCAACGGTGGCGCCGGATAATGAAAGGCCACGGGCCCGTCGGGCAGGCCCTGGAGGAATTGACGCACCCCGGGTGAATCCGACGCCATCACCTCCTGCGCCGTCCCCCGGGCCACCACCCGGCCCGCGGAGATCACATAGATGAGGTCGGCGATGGAGGCGGTCTCCTGGACATCGTGAGAAACCAGCACGCTGGTGAGGCGGCTGGCATCGTTGAGGCGCCGCACCAGGCGTACCAACACCCCCATCGAGATAGGGTCCTGACCGGTGAAAGGCTCATCGTAGAGGATCATCATGGGGTCCAGGGCCATGGCCCGGGCCAGGGCCACGCGCCGCGCCATGCCACCGGAGAGTTCGCTCGGCATCAACCGGCGGGCGCCACGCAGGCCCACCGCCTGGAGCTTGAGCAGGACCAGCTTGCGGATGGCCGACTCGGGCAGGCGGGTGTGTTCGCGCAGGGGATAGGCGACATTCTCGAACACATCCAGATCGGTGAGCAGGGCGCCGCTCTGGAACAGCATGCCCATGCGCATGCGCAGACGATAGAGGTCGCGCTTGCCCAGGGCGTGGACGTTCCGCCCGTCCACCTCGACGCTGCCCGCGTCGGGGCGGAGTTGGCCGCCGATGAGCTTGAGCAGGGTGGTCTTGCCGGTACCGCTCGGTCCCATGATGGCGGTCACCCGGCCACGCGGGATGTCCAGATCCACGCCGTCGAAGATGGGCCGGCCTTCACGGGAGAAACAGAGGTTTCGTATACGCACCAGCGGAGGGGTACCCTCCCCTTGGGCTTCAGACCTGTCCATCGCCAACGGGTTGTCCTCGAAGTCTGGGGGAACTCGGCCCCGTGGGAGGCCGGATTGTGCTCTCGGAGTGAAGGCGCGGTCAAGCTCAAGACCAGCGGATGACGTCGGTGGGACGCTCAGCTGCTCGACATCCCCGGTTGCCCAACCATCCCGCGCACTTCAGCAGCACGATGTTGAAAAAGTCTTTTCCTGGACTTTCGCCACCATGGATCCGGGAAATGCAATTCCCGGTTTCCGTGTTTGCGACGTCTTATGACCGTCGAAAACAGCGGTACATCCGTGCGCCGCACGACATACTCCGTTTTTCAACGGCCTCCAAGGCATACGATATTTGCAGACTTTTTTTGCACCTCTCTCCATCTCTGCACCGTCCCAAGGCGCCGGGAATTCCTGAAAATATAATGTAACTCAATGCGTTATTGTATTGGCATGATATGTGCTTTCTCTAACCGACGAGACAGGTCGTCATGACCTGAATTTGCAGTCCACGTGACTGTCCTGCCGTCCCGGGTGGCACCGGGGACGGCAGGACAGTCACCCAACCACGGTTTCAAGGGAGGCCGATCCATGACTCATGACCATCCGAGCCCGGGGGCCTTGCTCCTCCGGGTATGCCTATACGCCCTGCTGGCCCTCGCCCTGCCCGCGTCCTACGCCGACGACGATCACCACAAGAGCGGCGATGAAGGCGGTACCGGCGGCCGCCTCAGCATCACCAAGGCTACCTGGAAGGCCGGCGATCACAAACTGAAGATCAAGGGCAAGCATGCCGGCAGGCGCGCCCGGGTCACCCTGCGCAGCGCCGCCAGCGGGGTAAGACTCGCCCAGGTACGGGCGGACAAGAAAGGCCAATGGAAGCTCACCCTGAAGAACCCGTCCTTCGTCCCTTGCAGCGTCCAGGCCGAGAGCGACGGCGGCACGGCCGTGCGCAAGGTGTCCGGGGCCCCTGCCGATTGCGATGGCGCCGTTGCGGGAGGTAATGGCGATGGCAACGGCGGTGGCGACGGACACGAGGGTGACGGCGGAAACGGAGCCGGGGGAGGAAATGGTAACGGCGGTAGCAATCCCCCGCCGGTGATCGGCGCCTTCCGGGTCCTCGCCTTCAACGACCTGGGTATGCATTGTGCCGACCAGGATTTCCGTGAATTCAGCATCCTGCCCCCATACAACGTCCTCAACGCCCAGGTGGTGCAACAGGGCGGCAGCCCCCGTCTCATGACTCCGGCCGACGGCATCGGCCTCACCTACGAGGCGGTAGCCTCCAATATCGTGGATCCGGCGAGCCCCAACAGCGGCCCCGTAGCCATGAATTCCATCACCAGCACCGCCCAGAACACCACCGGGATCTACAAGACCAACTTCTGGGACGCCACCGTCAGCGGCGACGCCGTGGGCTTTCTGGCCTACCAGTCCTTCTATCCCCCGGGGGTGCTCGCCGGCTTCCCCTTCGAGCCCGACCTGGGCCTGCCCGCCCCCGACCTCTGGGAACTCTACCTGGGCGGTGGCAGCCTCCAGGCCGAACAGGCGGCCATGCCGGGCAAGAGCGGCCCCTACAGCGCCAACGTCCCCCAACCCTTCAAGGGCTACTACAGCGACCTGCCCTTCTTCGTCAACTTTCCTTTCGGTTATACGGTCAACGGCCTGAACCGCTTCACCGCCGAGGGCATCCCCATGTCCATGGTGGACGACCAGGGGCGCGACAATGCCTATCCACTGCTGCGGGTCACCGCCCACGACGGCAACGGCCAGGCCTTGGCCAGCACCGACACGGTGGTTCCCACCGCCTCCGAGGCCGATTGCCAGATCTGCCACGCCAGCCAGCCAGTGTGCAACTTCGACAGCGTCCACACCCTGGCCTGTGACGACATCGCCAACATGAACTACCCTGGCGTGCCCTTCATCGAGGACGCCTCCGGCGTGATCGGGGCCACTCCGGAACAACAGGTGATCAATGCGGCCAAGATCAATATCCTGCGCCTCCACGACCACAAACACGGCACCCACCTCGCCCCCGACAACCCCGACGGCACCAATGCCGACGGCAGCACGCCCAACGTGGTCTGCGCCCGTTGCCACTATTCCCCGGCCCTGGATCTGGCCCATCTCGGCCCCAATGCCGAACAGAAGCAACACGTGAGCATGTCCCGGGCGATGCACGGCTTCCACGGCCGCCTGCCCCAGAGCAATCCGGCCGACTATGGCCATCTGTTCCCCATCATGCCGCCGCCCGACGGCCGTACCCCGCAGACGCAGGCCCAGGTGCTGCAAGACACCTGCTACAACTGCCATCCGGGCAAACGCACCCGCTGCCTGCGCGGGGCCATGGCCAACGGCGGGATGGTATGTCAGGATTGCCATGGACAGCTCACCCAGGTGGGCGAGGACTTCAGCGGCAACCTGCCCAACAACCCCGGCGCCCTGGACCTGGCCAGGCGGGTACCCTGGGCTTCGGAGCCGAAGTGCCAGTCGTGTCACGTGGGTGACGTGCTCCAGGCCGAAGGCCTGCGTCTGGGGGGACAACTGGCCGATGCCATCGTCAACCGGACAGACACCGGCGGCACCCCCGACGGGATCCGCCTGCGCATGGCCTACAGGGTCAGCGACCACAAGGCCAACGGCGGTCCGGATGCCCTGACCCTGCTGGACTTCCCGAACTCCCGTTTCGCCTCCGATCGGCCCCTGTACCGCCTGAGCGGCAACTCGGGGAGCGGCAAGGGCCACCACGGCATCGCCTGCGAGGGTTGCCACGGCAGCACCCATGCCATCTGGCCGAACGCCAACCCCTGGGCAAACGACAACAAGGCGGCCATGCAGATCCAGGGGCACGCGGGTCCCATCACCGAGTGTTCGAGCTGCCACAGCGGCGATCTGGGCGTGACCCTGGAGGGTCCTCATGGGATGCACCCGGTGGGCGATACCCGCTTCGCCCACGATCACGAGCACCTGGCGAAACAGAACAAGGATGCCTGCCGTGCCTGCCATGGCAAGCACGGCGAAGGCAGTGTGCTCTCCCGTACCGCCGCCGCACGCACCCTGCAGACGGACGACCACGGTAGCGTGCAACTGGCCGAGGGCACGCCGGTGACCTGCGATCTCTGTCACTCCAACAAACTCTGACTCCCGGACTCCTCCACTGGATGGATCCCTTGGCCCGCCTCGTGCGGGCTTTTTTCATGGCGACTCGTGAAGCCGGGGAACCCCCGCATCCTACTTAAGCCGCCCTGAGCGGTGCGCGGCGGGGGCCCTACCCACAGTGGTGGGCCCGCAGCGGGCGCACAAAAAACCCCGCACGAGGGCGGGGTCCTGGGACAAGGCTATCCGGTCCCTCAGAGACGATTTTCCACATGGATCTTACGGCTGCGCCGGTAGATGGGTGCCAAGGCACCCGTCCACTCACCGGCGAGGTCGTCGTATAGGGTCCGGGCGGCCTCACGATCACCGAAGAGGTCTACGGCCTCTTCCGCCCAGGCCAGTCGATCCTTCGGTGAGGACAGGCGCCCCTTGCAGGCATCGAAGGCCCGGCGCACCTCCTCCCCGTCGAACCCGGTCTCGGCCAGGCGCCTGACCAGTTGTTCGGCCTGCAGGGCACTGCCGCAGGCGGCCACCGCATGGTCCACATAACCACGAGCGGCCTCGGCATCACCGGCCTCGCGCGCGACCCGGGCCAGTTCCGCGAACAACAGATGGTCGCCTCCCGCCTCCGCGGCCCTGGCCAGCAGCTTGGCCACCCAGTCCCTGTCTCCCAACAGGTGCAGCACCGCCCGGGCCAGGCGCACCTGGCCGTAGGCATCCACGGCCTTGCCCTCCCAGTCCTGCAGATAGGCGCGCACCTTGGCGGCCGCCGCCTCTTTGTCACTCAGGTCCGACAGGGCCATCTCGCACACCGCCACCAAATCCGCCAGGGACTGGGCGCGGCCGGCGGCATCGTCGAGGATGCGCATGGCCCACTCGTTGTCGCCCAGGTGCCGGCTGACCCCGCGCATGAGCAGACGGGCCTTTGGCAGTTCCCAGCCCTCTTCCTGCATGCGCTTCTGGGCCTCCACCAGGAGCTTCTGGGCATAGAAACGATCCTCCAGCTCGGCCATCACCGCATCGGCCAGCTTGAGGATCTTGATGGTGGTGTCAGCCGCCTGCTCACGTTCCTGGAAGACGGCATATTTCTCCTGATTGGCCTCGCGCCGCTCCAGTTTCTCCTTCACCAGGGCGACCCAGTCGGCATCGTCGGAGAAATATCTTTCCACCGCCTCGACGACATTCTTCATCTCGCCGACGGTGGTGACCTGCTCCTCGGCCTGGGCGAGGAAGGTCCGGGCGAGGTCCCTGTCCTCCAGCACCGCCATGGTCTTGTGGGTGAGTTCGAGGAATTCCGGGGTCCCCGAGGCCACCTCGGCGGCCTGTTCCAGGATCTCCCGGGCGAAACCCTTGTCGTCCAGCTTGGCCGCCACGCTGTCGAGCAGCTTGAGATACTGGCCGAAGTCGGAGACGGCGTTCAGGGCCTTGCGATAGGCCGCGGCCGCGGTCTCCTTGTCGCCCAGGGAATCCGCGATGTTGGCCCCCAGGCCGATGAGGTCGTTGGGCTGGGTCAGGCTCTCCATGGCGCGCTTGTAGATCTCCAGGGTGAGTTCCTTGTCCCCGGTGTCGCGCAGCACCGCCTCGGCCAGTTTGAGCCGCTCGGGGGCCGAGGACATCTTTTGTTCGGCCTTGGCGTACATGGCCTTGGCCAGGTCCTTGGCATCCATCTCGGTGGCGGCGAAGGCCGCCAGCTCCAACAACTGGGCCTTGTCGTTGATCTCGGGCAGGGCCTTCTCGAAGGCGGCCACGGCCTTGTCCTTGTCCCCCAGGAGGTTCCACCAGCCCTTGGCCAGATCGAGGTTCTCCTCCCCGGACATGGCGAATTCGGCGGCCTGTTCCATGAGTTCGCCCACCTTGGCCTGATCGTCGAACATCTCCTTGAAGCCCTCGGCCAGGGCCGCGAAGTCCTTGGGGAACTGGCAGTCGCTCTCGGCCTCTTCGAGAGTGGACCGGGCCCAACCTTGATCGGCGAAGATCTCCACGATGCCCCGGGCGTAGGTCACGGTGGCGGCGAGGTCATCGCAGAAGCGGGCGGCCTTCTTGTAGAACTCGCGGGCCATGTCCTCGTTGCCCTGTTCCTTCAGGGTGCGGGCCAGATTCACATAGTCGTCCATGCCCTTGGCCTTCTCTTCCACCTTGGCCAGCAGGGCCGCGGCCAGGTCCTCGTCGCCCAGGCCCTCCTTCGCGTAGCCGGAGATGGTGAGGAATTCGTCCAGCTTGGTGGCCTCGTCCGCAGCTCTTTCCAGGAGTTCCCGCCCCTTGTCCTTGTCACCCAGGTGCCGGGCCAGGCTGAAACCCAGGGCGGCGAACTCCATGGGCTCGAAACAGGCATCCTCGGCCTGGGAGTAGAGGTCCTTGGCGTATTCCTCATCGCCTATGGCCAGAGCACCCTCTGCGGCGGCGATGTAGTCCGGAGGCATCTGGCACTGCATCTCCGCCTTTTCCACCAGAGACTTGGCATAGTCCTTGTCCACTCCCGCCGCCTCTTTGGCCAGGGCCGCGAAATCGGCTGCCGTGGAGCATTCACCCTCGCGGGCCTCGAGTTCTTCTTTGGTCGCCATGGATTCTTCCTCCGGGAACTGGAACGAGATAAACCTTTGAATTATCGCGGTTCAGTGGATTCTCAACAACTCAAACCTGTTTATGCAGGCATCAGACCGAGTTACCGACTCCGAAGTTGCGCAGGGCGGTGCGAAAGCTGTTGAGGGGGCTCAGAATGGCGTCACCCAGGACCACCGCACAACCCAACCAGTGGTAGAAACTGGGTGCCTGTCCCTCCACGTAATAGAGGTGGCTCATGAGCCAGGTGGAGACCGCCACCGCCAGGATGGCGAAGACCTGGTCGAGGAGAAAGGCGAGGGTGTTTATGTCGCCCGACTTGAAAAATTCCACGAACAGCACCGCGATGGCCAGGCCGATGAAGACATAACCTGGAATACCATCCAGGCTCGTACCGGACATCTGCGCCCAGACCAGATAGGCGATGAGGACGAAGACCCAGGGAAACTTGCGTAGGAAGGACATGGACACCTCTCAGGTTCGAGTGACGGGAAAGACGGGATAAGCGGCCCGGTCGACGCCGCGGACCTGAAAACGAGGTGGAGCGACTGGAGAAGGGCCACCCATCCCGACGCCCCCACCTCTCAAAACTGCCCGGTACGCAACATCACCAGGGTACAGGCCTCAAAGCATTCGATACCCGCCGCTCCCAGACGTGCCGCCAGAAGCGCCGATTCACTCCCGGGGTTGAAGATCACCCGCCCCGGGGCAAGCCGCAGGATATCTTCCACCAGGGGCTCGGAACGCGCCGCCCCCAGATACAGGGTGAGGGTGTGCACCGGGGCCTCCACCGCTCCCAGGCTGGGGGCCACGGGGAGTCCTTCGATGGTCTCCCAGCGCGGATGTACCGGAATCACCTGGTAGCCCTTCTCCAGCAACAGTCGCACCGCCTGATTGGCATAGCGGTGAGGCTTCGGGCTGGCCCCGAGGACCACCACCCGGTGGGCTGTGGGCGTAACGACCATCGACGGTCCTATTTCCCTTCGGCCGCGAACTTGGCGAGGATCTCCACGTCGGCGCGCGCCACCAGGTCGTCCACCAGACGGTCATAGTAGGTGCGGGCGCGGATGCGGGTCAGACGGTCGCGCACCCGGCGCTTGTCCTCTTCGGACAGGCCGGCGGGATCGCCGTCCCGGATCGCCTCCAGGGCCACCACCGCCTCGCCGCCATCGCGCAGGCGGGCCGTCCCCAGGGTGGGCCCGCCCGCGGCCGGACGGGGCAGTGAGAAGGCCGTCTTCACCACCGCAGGCGGCGCCTTGGCATTCCCCTTCGCCACGAAATCCACCGTGGTCACCTGATATTTTCCCGCGGCCTGGGCCAGGGGCGTCCCCTTGCGCACCGCCTCACGAATGGCCTCGGCCTGGGCCTGGGCGGCCCGGCGGGCACGCTCGGCGTGGATCGCCTCGACCACCTCTTGCCTGACCTCGGCCAAAGGCTTCACGGAGGCCTCACGGTGGTCGGCCACTCTCACCACCACCGCGATGCGCTTGCCGCCGGGTCGTTCGATCTCGATCACTTCGCTGTTGTGACCATCCACCAGGACATCGTCACTGAAGGCCGCGGCCATGACCTTGGGATCGTCCAGGGGGGCGGGGCCGCCCCGGCGCGAGATCCAATCGCTGTCGCGCACCTTCAGCCCCAGGGCCTCGGCCGCGGGAACCAGGCTGTCCGGATTCTCGTAGGTGAGGTTGGCGAGCCGCTCGGCCAGGTCGTAGTAACGCTGCTCCACGGCATTGGCGCGATATTCCTCGAGCAGTTGCGCTCGCACCTTTTCGAAGGGCTCCCGGCGAGCGGGTTCGATGGCGGTGACCTGGATCAGGTGGTAGCCGAACCGGCTGCGCACGGGGGCGCTGATCTCACCCTCCTTCAGGGCGTAGGCGGCCCGTTCGAAGGCCGGGTCCATGATGCCCTTTTCGATCACCCCCAGGTCGCCCCCCTTGGCAGCGCTGCCCTTGTCGTCCGAGGCCTCCTTGGCCAGGGCGGCGAAATCCTCGCCCGCCTCCAGGCGTCGGCGGAGGGCCTCGGCACGGGCCTTGGCCGCCGCCTCGGTCTGGGCATCGGCATCCGCGGGCACGGCGACGAGGATATGACGCACGTGGCGGCGCTCCTCTTGCGTGAACTTCGCGGCCTCGCTGCGATAGAGGGTGCGCAGGTCCTCCTCACTGGGCTCCAGATGAGCGGCGATGGCGGCGTCGTCCAGCACCAGGTATCGCAACCGCACCTGCTCAGGGACCGCGAAGCGCGCCTTGTGGTCCTGGTACCACGCCTGGACCTGGGCATCCGTCACCGGGGCCTCGTCCTTGAAGTCTGCCAGCGGTAGGGAGACATAGGCGAAACGGCGTTCTTGACGTTCGAGGCGTATTGCATCGGCCGTCTCGCGGTCGGTGGTGAAGGCGCTTCGAGAGACCACGCGCTGGAGTTGTTCGCTCATCATGGACAGGCGGATGCGTTGCTCGAACTGGGGCGCGGTCATGCCCTGGAGCTGAAGGGCACGCTCGTAGGCCGCCTTGTCGAAATGACCGTCGTGCTGAAACGCCGGCTCCGCGAGAATGGCCTGGCGCACCTGCTCGTCCCCTGCCCGCAGCCCCATGTCGTGACTGGCCTGGAGCACCACCGCCTCGCGTATCATCTGTCGCAGGATGTCCCGCTTGAGTTTGACGTCGTCGAACATCTCGGGACGGTAGTTGGCGCCGAGCTGCCGCCGCAGCCGGGATTTGAATTGCTGGAAGCGCCTGTCCAGATCACGTTGGGTGATCTCGTGTCCGTTCACCTTGGCCGCCAAGGGCTCCCCGCCTATGCCCAGGTAGGACTGGATACCCCAAAGGGCAAAGGGGATGCTGATGAGGATGACGATGAGCCAGGCGATCCAACCCTGGGCGTGATCTCTGATGGCCTGCAACATGGGCAACTGCGTCTTTGAATGAAATGACCCGCCTGGGAGGACCTGGACGGGAGGGAAGGCGACCGGGCACGTCCCTTTGCTCAGGGGATGCCGCAACAGCGGCCTTGGTCGCGAAGGCCCCTGCGATGGCTTCTGGAGCGCAGGGTCGAGGAAGCCACGTTGCGCACCTGATCGCAAAAAAAACGGGGTACCTCGAAAGATACCCCGATCTACGGGTATGTGTATGGCGGAGTGGACGGGACTCGAACCCGCGACCCCCGGCGTGACAGGCCGGTATTCTAACCAACTGAACTACCACTCCTCGTAATGCTCTGGTGGGTGCTGCAGGGATCGAACCTGCGACCCTCGCCTTGTAAGGGCGATGCTCTCCCGGCTGAGCTAAGCACCCCTCAGGAAAGCGCGCTACTTTACAGCATCCTTCAGCGCTTTTCCAGCCTTGAAGGACGGAATGCGAGAAGCTGCGATCTCAATGGCCTCACCGGTCTGGGGGTTGCGGCCGGTGCGCGCAGAGCGCTCCTTGACCATGAAGGTGCCAAAGCCAATCAGGGCGACGGAGTCGCCTGCCTGCAAGGCCTCGGTAACGGCCTGGACGAAGCCGTCCAGGGCACGCGCGGAGTCTGCCTTGGTGAGGTCTGAAACCTCCGCGATTTTTTCGATCAGTTCGGATTTATTCATTTGCTCTTGTGCCCCTCTTGGCCGATCCCCAGCCAGTCGTCTCAATTGAAGGTTTGATTATACCCGTCGCACGTGAATATGTCGTGTTTCGAGGGCGCTCCCCGTGCCCCTGGGAAAGGCGTAGAAGCGGCTCATAGCAGAGGCCATGGCAAGCAATCGCTCCTCCGCCCAGGGGTGCGGGGGGCGGCCGCAGCAGCCAAATACTCACGTCCGGGCGGTATATATATACCGCCCGCATGGAGATTCCCGGCCACGACAGTCGTCCCATGCCCCTTGGGGACCCTCACGGGAGAGCATCGCAGCCCCACCCCTCGCCACAGGCACGGGGAACGCTATCGAAGCGCCAACGCTGACGTACGACGGATGCGGTTTCGGTCGCCCGCGACCCAGGCATCCCCGGCAAGCGCAGTTTTATACTGGCCGCGGACCAACCCTGTCAAGGTATACATCCACGTGACAGGCCTCGGCCGGGATCCGGCGTGAACATTCCGTACGGAAATCATCGTGGCCGAGGCCATCCCCCCACGCGCGCACCTCAATGATGGGTGCCCACCTGCGCCGTGGGCCGCCCACCCCCTTCCGCTCCGGCGACCGCAACCTCCGGCTCGCCTTTCTCTTCCGCCGCCGCGTCCTCTGCGGCCCGCCCTTCCGGCTGCTCGGTCAGGGCCAGGGACAGCACCTCGTCGATCCAGCGCACCGGCCGGATATCGAGATTCTGCTTGATGTTCTTGGGGATCTCCACGAGATCACGGGCGTTCTCGTGCGGGATGAGCACCGTCTCGATCCCCCCCCGATGGGCGGCCAGGAGCTTCTCCTTGAGGCCGCCGATGGGCAGGACCTCGCCCCTGAGCGTGATCTCTCCGGTCATGGCCACGCTTGCCTTCACCGGGATGCGGGTCAGGGCAGAGACCAGCGCGGTACACATGGCCACCCCGGCACTGGGACCATCCTTGGGGGTGGCGCCTTCCGGCACGTGTACGTGGATGTCGTTCTTCTGGTAGAAGTCCGAGTCTATCCCCAGGGTTTCTGCGCGCGAGCGCACCACGGTCATGGCGGCCTGAATCGACTCCTGCATCACGTCACCGAGTTGTCCGGTGTAGGTGAATTTGCCCTTGCCGGGGACCAGGGCCGCCTCGATTTGCAGCAGTTCACCGCCCACCTCGGTCCAGGCCAGGCCAGTGACCTGGCCCACCGCGTCGTATTCCTCCGCGCGCCCGTAGCGAAACCGTTTGACCCCAAGGTATTTCTCCAGACCATGGGGGGTGATGGTGACGCGCCTCTGCGGATGCTTGAGGAGGATGTCCTTGACCACCTTGCGACAGATCTTGGAGATCTCCCGCTCCAGGTTGCGCACCCCGGCCTCACGGGTGTAATAACGGATGATGTCCCTGATGGCGGCCTCGCGGACCGCCAATTCCTCTTCTTGCAGGCCGTTGTTGGCCATCTGCTTGGGCACCAGGTACCTCTGGGCGATGCGGACCTTCTCGTCCTCCGTATAGCCCGAGAGGTGGATCACCTCCATGCGATCGAGCAGCGCCGGGGGGATATTGAGGGAATTGGCGGTGGCCACGAACATCACCTCCGAGAGGTCGAAGTCCACCTCGAGGTAGTGGTCGTTGAAGGTGTGGTTCTGCTCGGGATCCAGCACCTCGAGCAGGGCCGAGGCGGGGTCGCCACGGAAGTCCATGGCCATCTTGTCGATCTCGTCGAGGAGGAACAGGGGGTTGCGGGTCCCCACCTTGGTGAGGTTCTGGACGATCTTGCCCGGCAAGGCGCCGATATAGGTCCGACGGTGGCCGCGTATCTCGGCCTCGTCCCGCACCCCGCCCAGGGACATGCGTGAGAACTTGCGGTTGGTGGCGCGGGCGATGGACTTGCCGAGGGAGGTCTTGCCCACCCCTGGCGGGCCCACCAGACACAGAATGGGACCCTTGAGCTTGCGCACCCGCTGCTGTACCGCCAGATACTCCAGGATGCGTTCCTTGACCTTCTCGAGGCCGTAGTGGTCGGCCTCGAGCACGGCCTCGGCGGCAGCGATGTCGTTGCGGATCTTGCTGCGCCGCTTCCAGGGCACGTTCACCAGGGTGTCGATGTAGTTGCGCACCACGGTGGCCTCGGCCGACATGGGCGACATGAGCTTGAGCTTGTTGAGTTCGGACAGGGCCTTGTTCTTGGCCTCCTTGGGCATACCCGCCTTCTCGATCCGTTGTTGCAGCTCCTCGATCTCGTTGGGGGCATCCTCCAGTTCACCCAACTCCTTCTGGATCGCCTTCATCTGCTCGTTCAGATAGTACTCGCGCTGATTCTTCTCCATCTGGCGCTTGACCCGTCCGCGGATGCGCTTTTCCATCTGCAGGATGTCGTTCTCGCCCTCCATCAGGCCCATGAGGTGTTCCAGACGCTCCTTGACGTCGTCCATCTCCAGCACCCGCTGCTTCTCGTCCAGCTTGAGGGTCATCTGGGAGGCCAGGGTGTCGGCCAGACGGCTAGGCTCGTCGATGCTCGCGAGAGAGGTGAGGACCTCGGGCGGGACCTTCTTGTTGAGTTTGACGTATTGATCGAAAAGGCCCACCGCCGAGCGCATGAGCACCTCGGCCTCACGCTCGTCGAGGTCAAAGTGCTCGCTCAGGGGGTCGATGTCGGCGAGGAACAGCTCCTCGCCATCGTCGAAACGCCGGATACGGGCACGCTCGACGCCTTCCACCAGCACCTTGACGGTGCCGTCGGGGAGTTTCAGCAACTGCAGGATGTTGGCCAGGGTACCGATGTGGTGGATGTCCGCAGGCCGGGGATCGTCTATCTCGGCACTCTTCTGGGCCACCAGCAGGATCTGTTTGTTGTCCTGCATGGCGAGATCCAGGGCGTGGATGGACTTGTCACGTCCCACGAACAGGGGAATGACCATGTGCGGATAGACCACCACGTCACGTAGCGGTAGCACCGGCACGGAACGGTCGTCACGGAGGGGCTGGGTCTTCATTTGCTTTATTGCCATGGGGATCTTGCGTCAGCACGGGCGCCCGGCATCGCATGGGACCCGGACGCGCCAAAGATGAGGATGGGAAGGGGCCGTCGGCCCTCGCCAGGGGGCGGGTATCAAACACAGGAGCAGATGGCGTCCATGCCGGGGATTTTCAAGAGGGCGCGCGCTCGAACGGCGGGTATCAGTCTGCCGCGGCCAGACGTCGATCACCACCATCGTAGACGATCAGGGGCCTGGAATCGCCCCGCACTACGGGCTCGTCCACCACCACCTTGTGGGCGTGTTCGAGCGAAGGCAGATCGTACATCGTATCCAGGAGGATCTGTTCGAGGATGGTGCGCAGGCCACGCGCCCCGGTACGGCGTTCCATGGCCTTGTGGGCGATGGCACGCAGGGCCTCCGGCCGGATTTCGAGATCCACCCCTTCCATATCGAACAACCGGCGGTACTGTTTGAGCAACGCATTCCTAGGTTCGGTGAGGATGGTCACCAGGGCGTCCTCGTCGAGTTCTTCCAGGGTCGCCAGCACCGGCAGACGGCCGACGAACTCCGGAATGAGGCCGTAGCGGATCAGGTCCTCGGGCTCCACCGATTTGAGGATCTCGCCCACGCGGCGCCCGTCGTCCTTGCTCTGGACCTCCGCGGAGAAGCCGATACCGGTCTTGCGGGAGCGGTTCTGGATGACCTTCTCCAACCCCGCGAAGGCGCCCCCCACGATGAACAGGATATTGGAGGTGTCCACCTGGAGAAATTCCTGCTGGGGATGTTTGCGCCCCCCCTGGGGCGGTACCGAGGCCACGGTCCCCTCCACCAGTTTGAGCAGGGCCTGCTGCACCCCCTCGCCAGAGACGTCGCGGGTGATGGAGGGGTTGTCGCCCTTGCGTGAGATCTTGTCGATCTCATCGATGTAGACGATCCCGGTCTGGGCACGCTCCACGTCGTAGTCGCATTTCTGCAGCAGTTTCTGGATGATATTCTCCACGTCCTCGCCCACATAGCCCGCCTCGGTGAGGGTGGTGGCGTCGGCCATGGTGAAGGGCACGTCGAGCAGGCGGGCGAGGGTCTCGGCGAGCAGGGTCTTGCCCGAACCGGTGGGGCCGATGAGAAGGATATTGCTCTTGGCGATCTCCACGTCGTCCTTGCGCTGGGTGGATTCCATGCGTTTGTAGTGATTGTAGACGGCCACCGAGAGGACCTTCTTGGCGCGCTCCTGGCCGATCACATACTGGTCCAGGATACGCTTGATCTCCTGGGGCTTGGGCAGTCCCCTGGTGGTCTCGTCTTCAGCGCCCTCCATCTCCTCGCGGATGATGTCGTTGCACAGGTCCACGCATTCGTCGCAGATGAACACGGATGGCCCGGCGATGAGCTTGCGCACCTCGTGCTGACTCTTCCCGCAGAAAGAACAGTACAAGAGCTTGCCGTCGTCCCCCTGACCCTGAAAATTATTCATAGGCACCCTCTATAGTGAACACCGCGGGGGCTCCGACCGCCCTGGCGGGAATGACCGGAGGCGCGAGGCACCGGATTCGCTCCTGTAATCATAATGTTTCGTCACGAGATGGCAACCTGGGGGCCTGGCCGGAGGCCTCAATCCTCCACCTTCGCGCGTTCCTCCAACACCTCGTCGATCAAGCCATAGGCCACGGCCTCCTCCCCGCCCATGAAGCGGTCGCGTTCGGTATCCTCGGCGATCTTCTCCATCGGCTGGCCGGTGTGCCGGGCGAGGATGCCGTTCAGGCGCTCCCGCAGTTGTAGGATCTCGCGGGCGTGGATCTCGATCTCGGTGGCCTGGCCCTGGAACCCGCCGAGGGGCTGATGGATCATCATCCGCGAATTGGGCAGGCAGTAGCGTTTGCCCGCCGCCCCCCCCGCCAGAAGCAGGGCCCCCATGCTCGCGGCCTGCCCCACACAGAGGGTGCTTACATCGGGACGGATGAACTGCATGGTATCGTAGATGGACAACCCGGCGGTCACCGACCCGCCCGGGGAGTTGATATAGAGGTGGATGTCCTTGTCCGGATTCTCCGACTCCAGGAACAGGAGCTGGGCCACGATCAGATTGGCCATGTGGTCCTCCACCGGCCCCACCATGAAGATGACTCTCTCCTTGAGCAGGCGCGAGTAGATGTCGAAGGATCGCTCGCCACGCGAGGTCTGCTCCACCACGATAGGCACCAGCCCCAGCCCCTGGGGTGCCCGGATGCCGCTCCCGGCAGAGGCCGGCACGGCGCCGCGAATAGGGTCAGTCATGGCCTTCGGTCACCTCGTCGAAACTCATGGGGCGCTCGATCACCCGCCCCTGCTCCAGTATCCAACTCACCACCTGGTCTTCCAGAACGACGTTCTCCACCGAGGCCAGGGCCTCGCGGTTGTTACGGTAGTAAGCGACCACTTCGTCCGGATCTTCATAGCTGGAGGCCAGCGAGTTCAGGCGTTCCTCCAACAGGGCCTGATCCACCTCGATGCCGTTGGCCTTGACCACCTCGGCCACCAGCAGGCCCAGGGCGACCCGCTTACGCGCCTCTTCGGTGAACAGCTCCGCGGGCAGTTCCATCTGACTCCCTGCCCCCATGCGCTGCCGCGCCTGACTCCGCAGGGCCTCGATCTCCTGGTCCACCAGGGCCTGAGGGACATCGAGAGGATGGGCCGAGAGCAGCGCGTCCAAGGCCTGCTTCTTGACCCGGGCCTGGATGCGGTCCTTCAATTCGCGCTCCATGTTGCGCCGTACCTCGGCACGCAGATCATTCAGATCACCGCTCTCCACCCCATAGTCACGCACGAACTCGGCGTCCACTTCCGGCAGGACGGGGCCCTGGACCTCCCGTACCTGCACCTCGAAATGGACGTCCCGACCGGCCAAGTGGGCGGCGCCGTAGTCTTCCGGGAAGCGCAGGTCCAGGCTCCGGGCCTCGCCGGCGGAGGCGCCCATCAGGCCAGCCTCGAAACCGTCGATCATCCGGCCGGCACCCAACACCACCTCGGCGCCCTCGGCGCTGCCGCCCTCGAAGGTCTCGCCATCCATCGTCCCCTGAAAGTCCAGGATGACCTTGTCACCCTCCCGGGCCGGCCGATCCACCGGTTCCCAGGTCTGGCGCTGCCGGCGCAGGCGCTCCAGCATCTTGTCCACATCGCTCTCGGTGACCTCGGCCTGGGGCCGCTCGAAGGTCACCTCGCCGAGGGGCTTGAGTACGATCTCCGGCAGCACCTCGAAGGTGGCCACATAGGCCCAGCGCCCGGCCTTCGGATCGATTTGCGGCTCGATGCTGGGCTCCCCCGCGGGCCGCAGGGATTCCTGCGAGACGGCCTTGTAGAAGCTCGCCTCCACCTGTTCGCCGAAGACCTCACTACGCACCTGTTTACCGAAACGCTGGCGTAACACCTTGAGCGGGACCTTGCCAGGGCGGAACCCGTCCAGGCGCGCCGTCCGGGCCAGTTTCCTGAGCCGCTGATCCACCTCGGCCTGGATCTCCTCGGCCGGCAACTCCACCGACATCCGCCGCTGCAGGCCCTCTACGGGTTCCACTGACACTTGCATCTTGAGTTGATCTCCATCTGACTGAAAATGTACTGTCTGGTGGAAGCCCCCTCCCCTGGGCATTCCGCCATCGAAAGGGAGAGACAGGGCCTTCCCCTTCCACCCATGCCGGGGCCTCCCCGCCCCGGACCGTGCCTGAACAAAGACGGGATCTCCAGTCAGGCATTGTCTGGGCTTCACCGCCGCCTCCAGCGTGGCCGATTCTGGTGCGAAAGGGGGGACTCGAACCCCCACGGGTCGCCCCACTGGAACCTAAATCCAGCGCGTCTACCAATTCCGCCACTTTCGCTTCGACGCGGGCGTGCGGCCGAACGAGAGATTATACAAGGATTGACTCAGGCCGGTATCCTGAAAATGCACCCGCCAGACCGTGGGCCGTATCGCTCGCTCGTGCACCTCTCCAGGCCCGAACAGTGTGTCATGCCCGCGGGTGATGTTGCGCATACAGGCGCTCCAAGCGCGCCTGGGCCACGTGGGTGTAGATCTGGGTGGTGGACAGGTCGCTGTGGCCGAGCAGGAGCTGCACCACGCGCAAGTCGGCCCCATGGTTGAGAAGATGGGTGGCGAAGGCATGGCGCAGGGTGTGGGGCGACAGGGATCCGGGGATACCGGCCAACACCGCGTACTTGCGGATGTTGGCCCAGAAGGCCTGCCGAGTCATGCCCCGGCCCCGCCGGGTGGGAAACACCGAGGCACAGATCCGGCCCCCGAGGATCTCGGATCGGGGCCCGCGCAAAAAGCCTTGCAACCAGTGTTGGGCCTCGTCGCCCAGGGGGACCAGGCGCTCTTTCCCCCCCTTGCCCGAGACCTGTACCAGGCCCTGACCCAGACTGACCTGTTCCAGGCGCAGCCCCACCAGTTCCGACACCCGCAGGCCGGTGGCATAGAGCACCTCGAGCATGGCGCGGTCGCGGAATCCCAACGCATCGGAGATATCCGGGGCGGCGAGCAGGACCTCCACCTCGCCCTCGGTGAGGCTGTGCGGCAGCGGCCGGCCGATCTTTGGTGGTTCGATGCGCAGGGTCGGGTCCTGGGCGATCCAGCCCTGTGCCAGGGCCTGCGCATAGAACTGGCGGAGGGCCGAGAGCATCCGCGCCCCGGAACGCGGCTTACGCCCCTGGCGGGTACGCGTGGCGAGGAAGGCGAGCAGGTCTCCACGCCGGGCCTCCAACAGGCCGTAGCCACGCTCCCGGCGCAGCCATGCGGCCAATTGGCGCAGATCGGCCTGATAGGCCCGCAGGCTGTTGGCGCTCAGCCCGCGTTCCATCCAGAGGGCGTCGGCAAAGGCCTCGATGTGGGCGCTGTCGCTCTCATCCATGGGGGAGCGCGCCCTCATGCTGCAACAGCCAGCGTTTGATGCCCAGCCGTTCTCCGTCCACGCCACCGGCGTAACCGCCCAGGCCGCGCCGCGCCACGACCCGGTGACAAGGTACCAGGATGGGACAGGGGTTCGCCCGGCAGGCCCCGCCGAGGGGGCGTGCCCCGGTGCCCAGACACCGCGCCATTTCGCCGTAGGTCAGGACCCGCCCCGGTGGCAGGTGGCACAATGCCCGCCACACCCGTTGCTGGAAGGGCGTGCCGCGAGCGGCCATGGGCGGTGCCGGTCCACAATCCATGGGATCGCGAAAATAGGCCTCAAGCCAGGCAATCCAGGGCCGGACCCCAGTCTGGGGGTGCACTTCCAGCGATGGCTCGCCAAATGCCAGGCCCACCACGCCTCCCGGGCCCCACCACAGGGTAAGGAGACCCAAGGGGCTGTCGCAGACCGCCGCCGGGATGGATGTGCCCTGTTCCAGATCTGCAAACCGTCGGTTTTCTTTACAACACGTCATGAGAAGATGGTATCTTTAACGTACACAGCCGGCGGTCTCATTCTTATGGAAATACGGATTTAGGCTCAATCCTTGCGTTGTAAACGAACAGTCGTTACGCCCACCGATCAGAATTTGATTCGCATGAGATATTGACGCCATGATATCCAGTATGAACCGTATGCGCCCCAGTCTCTCTACCGGTCAGGATGATCTGCAGATCCTTCGCAGGATCTTCGAGCAACGACTCCTGGGGCGATCGGCGGAAACGGACAACGAATTCCCGCCCCCACCCAACCGCGCGGAATTGATCCG
Organism: Chromatiaceae bacterium; assembly: GCA_026984455.1. Classification (GTDB taxonomy): domain Bacteria; phylum Pseudomonadota; class Gammaproteobacteria; order Chromatiales; family Chromatiaceae; genus JALSSC01. The sequence continues at coordinate 15,639 of JALSSC010000038.1, read as the reverse complement.
TCATTTTTCCGACCTGCTACGGCGTCTATCCTCGTTGATGCGTATCCAGGACGCCCGAGGGTCGGGGCTGGATGCGATCCTCAGCAACCTCATCAGCATCACCAACGATGCCCTGGGCACCGACCGCAGTACCCTGTTCCTGTACGATCGCGAGACCGATGAACTCTTCTCCCGCATCGCCCAGGGCGATCTGACCGAAGAGATCCGCTTTCCCGCCACGCGTGGTGTCGCCGGCACCGTGTTCAGCACCGGCACCCCCATGCTCATCTCGGATGCCTACGCGGACCCCCGTTTCAACCCCGAGATCGACGAACTCACCGGTTACCACACCCGCAGTATCCTGTGCGCCCCCGTCCGCACGTGGAACGGCCACATCATCGGCGTGGTAGAGGCTCTCAACAAGCTCCAAGGCGCGTTCGATACCGAAGACCAAGCGCTGCTCGAGGCCCTCACCAGCCATGCCGCCGCGGCCCTGGAGAGCACCCAGCTCTATGAGAGCGTCGAGAAATCCCTGCGCGACGAGGTACAGCTGCTGGAGATCAGCACGACCCTGAATTCAGAACTCAACCTCGACACCCTCCTCGACCGCATCCTCGCCATCGCCACCGAGGTGCTGGATGCCGATCGCAGTACCCTGTTGCTGTACGACGAGAAAAGCGACGAACTCCGCTCCAAGGTGGCCGAAGGCTTGGGGGAGGAGGACATCCGCATCCCCGCCGAGACCGGCATCGCGGGTTCGGTGTTTCGCACCCGGAAGACGGTGAACATCGCTGACGCCTATGCCGATCCGCGTTTCAACCCCGAGGTGGATCGCCGCACGGGCTACCGCACCCACAGTATCCTCTGCGCCCCGGTGGTGGCCCAGCACGGCCGGATCATCGGCATCATCGAGGTGCTCAATCGGCGGGGCGGCCCTTTCGGGCGACGCGACGAGAGGCGTATCGAAGCCCTCGCTGCCCAGGCCGCCATCGCCATCGAGAACGCCCGCCTGTTCGAACAGGTGCTCGACGCACGGAACTATAACGAAGGGGTGCTCAGGAGCCTCAGCAATGGGGTCGTCACCCTGGATTCGCAGCGCCATGTCATCACGGCCAACCCTGCCGCCCTGCATATCCTGCAACGACCGCGGGAAAGCGTCGTAGGCCAACCCCTCGACAGCATCCTGCCCACTACCAATGCCCTGTTGTTCGAGGCCCTGGACAGGGTCTGCCTGGAGGGGCGCCCGGAGACCACCCTGGACGTCGAACTCCATCTCATGGAGGGGCGTTGCGTCCCGGTCAACCTGACCATCCAACCGCTCACCGGCACGGACGATGCCCCGTTGGGCTTCACCCTGGTCCTGGAAGACATCACCCGGGAGAAACGCATCAAGGGCACCATGGCCCGGTACATGAGCGCCGAGCTGTCGGAGCGGCTCCTGGAACTCGGTGAAGAGGTGCTCGAAGGTACGGCCCAGGAGGTGACCGTCCTGTTCAGCGACATCCGTGATTTCACCCGGCTCACCGAGGACCTGGGCCCACGCGCCACGGTCTCCATGCTCAACAGCTATTTCAGCGACATGGCGGAGCTGGTGTTCGACCACCAGGGCATCCTCGACAAGTACATCGGCGATGCCATCATGGCGGTATTCGGCACCCCCTTTCCCGATGACCGGGACGCCGACAATGCGGTGCGCGTGGCCATCGGGATGCTGGACCGCCTGCGTGAGTTCAACCTTCGGCGGCAGTTACAGGGGCAGGAACCCATCGACATCCGTCTGGGTCTGAGCACCGGGGAGGTCATCGCCGGAAACATCGGTTCGCGCCGGCGCATGGATTACACAGTGATAGGCCACCCCGTGAACGTCGCCTCCCGCCTGGAGCAGGCGAACAAATACTACGGCACGCGCATCCTGGTGGCCGGGACCACGGTAGAGCACCTGCAGGACAGTTACCGCCTGCGGGAACTGGACCTGATCCGGGTGAAGGGGGCGACCCAGCCGGTCAAGCTGTTCGAGATCCTCGAGGGCCTTGACCCCCTGGAACATCCCTCCCCAGAGGCCCTGCTGGAGGCCTTTTCCGCCGGCCTCACTTACTATCGCGCCCGGGATTGGCGTAAGGCCACGGACAGGTTTGTGCGCGCCCTCGGTGTCTGGCCGGGCGATGGCCCCTCGCGCCTCTACCTCAATCGTTGTGCCCAGTACAGCGTGACTCCCCCGCCGGATGACTGGGATGGGGTGTGGGACCTGGATCGCGGCTAGCAGATGTCGAAAGGGCCTTTCCGTGGACTTTTCGACGGCGGAACCGGAGGACCCAATCGCCCAGTCCCTTCATGTTCGACGGCCTACAGCCGTCGAACATGGCGGTGCATGATGGATGGGCCGCATGCGGGCCGTCGAAGAAGCCCGTTTTTCAGACGAAGGGCCTTGCGGCCTCGGACTCAGATATCCAGGGTACGGATCGTGACCCTTTCCATGAGCCCGGCCACCTCATCGGGGGAAAAGAGTTCGGTGCCGGGATGCCTGACCGTGCCGGCGCTACAGGCCACGGCCAGACGCAGGCTGTCCTCGAGATCCCGCCGGGCGGCTAAGGCGGCGACGAGACCCGCCACCATGGAATCGCCCGCACCCACGGTGGAGCGGACCTCCACCTCGGGGGCCGTGGCGTGACGACTGTTGTGGGCATCGACGAAGACCAGCCCCTGGGGGCCCAGGGAGACGGCCAGGTTCTCGACGCCCGCCTGCTGGAGCGACCTCGCCTCCCGGGCCACATCCTCGATGCCGTCGATGGGCCTGCCGACGAGCTGTTCCAACTCGTAGTGATTAGGTTTGACCAGAAACGGCCTCGCGGCGATGGCGTGACGCAGCAGGTCCCCTTGCGCATCCACCACCGGGCGCCCGCCGTTTGCCCGCAGATCGGCAATGACCCGGGCATAGATGTCGCGTGGGAGTTCCCGTTGTATAGAACCGGTGATGACCCCGAAGCCCCGTCCCGTGCTGGCGACGAAGGTCTGGAGCAGGCGCTCCAGGCGTTCCTCCGGGATGGCCGGCCCGAGCCCGCTGACCTCGTACTGGGCGCCCGTGTGATGTTCGATGACCGTGCCGTTGATACGGGTCTCTCCGTCCACCCGCTCGAAGGTCAGGGTATCGATCTGTTCCCGTAGCAGGCGCTCCAGGAGGTTGCCGATCTCCCCACCCAACACGCAGAAACTGTGGCTCGGGATGCGCAGGCGCTTCAAGCCGCGCGCCACGTTGATGCCATTGCCGCCGGGATCGTAGCGGGTGGCGCGGGCATGGACCTTCTGATCGGGCAGCAGGCGGTCGATCTCGTAGGTCATGTCCACCGCCGGATTGAGGGTCAGGACGGCGATGGGGATCGGGACGGGATGCATGTGGGAACTCCATTGGGTTTGGGTTTTCTTCGCGGGCCGGCTGTCTCGTGGGAGACACGCCCATGAGATCCCACCATACCTCGTCCCACGGCTCTGGTATAACCTCGAACATCCCGAACGACGAACAGGTCTCGCCCGTCATGTCACAACCACAGAAAGAACGACTCACCCTGAAGGAAGTCGTCGCCATGGGCGTGGGCGCCATGGTCGGCGGCGGCATCTTCTCGGTGCTCGGTCTGGCCATGGCCGAGGCCGGACACGCCGCCCCCCTCGCCTTCGCCCTGGGTGGGCTCATCGCCCTGCTGACGGGGATCTCCTATGCCCACCTGGGCCTGGACTTTCCCTCCGACGGCGGCAGCTTCACCTACCTGGAGCACAGCTTCGCCCACCGCAACATCGCCGGCATCGGCGGTTGGCTGCTGCTGGTGGGTTATGTGGGCACCATGGCCCTCTATGCCTATACCTTCGGCGTCTACGGGAGCGCCCTGCTGGGTGCCCAGGGCGGCGCCGGCACGGCCATGCACCATCTGCTCGAATCCCTGGTGATGTTGGCCTTTCTCGGGGTCAACCTCTATGGAGTCAAGGCCAGCGGCACCAGCGAATTGCTGATCGTCACCATAAAGGTGCTGATCCTTGGCCTGTTCGCCCTGATCGGCCTGTACTTCGTGGACAGCGATCACCTGCGGCCCCTGTTCGACAAGGGTGGGAGCGGGGTGCTCATGGGCGCCGCCCTGATCTTCGTGGCCTACGAGGGTTTCGAACTGATCCCCAATGCAGTCAACGAGATGCAGGAGCCCACGCGCAATCTCAAGCGGGGGATCCTCTGGTCGGTGGGGATCACCACAGGCATCTATGTGCTGGTCTCCCTGGTGGCGGTGGGCAATCTCACCGCCGAAGAGGTCCGCAGATACGGCGAATATGCCCTCGCCGAGGCCGCCCGGCCCTTTCTCGGCCATGCCGGCTTCGTGCTCATCGCCATCGCCGCCCTGTTCTCCACGGCCTCGGCCATCAACGCCACCCTCTTCGGTACGGCCCGCCTGGGGCTGGTGATGGCCACGGAGAAGGCTCTGCCCAAGGTGTTCGGATTCCGTCGCCAGCAGAACGACATCCCCTGGGCGAGCCTCCTGGTCATAACCGCCGCCACCCTGGCCTTCGTCAATCTGGCCGACCTCACCATCATCTCGGCCTTCGCCAGCGCCACCTTTCTGCTCGTCTTCGCCGCCATCAACCTGTCCGCCTGGCGATTGCGCCGGCGACTTCAGGGGGGATCCATCGTGGCCCTCATCGGCCTCCTGCTGTCGCTCGCCTCCCTGGCCACCCTGATGGCCTACCTTTGGGGTTCGTCGCGGGAGAGCCTGTACTGGATCGGCGTCATCTACCTCGTGGTGGTGGCTGCGGAACTCCTGTTCAGCGAGCGGCGACTCTTGTGGAGGCGGGCCTGAGGACCTCCGTGGTCCCGGCCGGGTGCGATGGGTATGTTGGCCCCAGAGACCCGTGGCTGACACCTGCTTAACGACACCCGCCGAACCTATTGGGTTACGCTGCCATCGAACGACACAGGCCCCTTTACCGCACAGATCTACCGGAGGACCCCATGTCTGAATTCCTCATCATCGGCGGCGGCCCCGCCGGGACCCCCGCGGCCATGGCCCTGGCCCAGGCGGATCGCAAGGTCACCCTGGTGGAAGAAGGCCCCGGGCTCGGCGGGACCTGCCTGTTCGAGGGCTGCATCCCCTCCAAGATCTTCCGCGAGACTGCCCGCCGCTTGCGGGAGATCGACGAGTCCCTGGACTTCGGCCTGTGCCTGCCGGGCACCCGGCCCCACCTCGATTGGTCAGCGGTGCAGGCACGCAAGCGGGCCATCCTGCAACGGCGCTCCCAGGCCGCCCTGGAGCACGTCCGCCGCTTCCCCACCCTGGAGTTGATCCAGGGACGCGCACGCTTGCTCTCTCCGCGTTCGGCCGAGATCGCCCTGAGCGGCGGCGGACAGCGGCGGGTGGAATTCGAGAAGGCGGTGATCGCCACCGGATCCGTCCCGGTGCGTCCACCCATCCCCGGGGTGGAGAACCCGCGGGTGCTCGACAGCGAGGGCATCCTCGACATCGACCACGTCCCCGCGGATCTCGTGGTGATCGGCGGCGGTCCCATCGGCGTGGAACTGGGACAGATCTTCCACGCCTTCGGCAGCCGGGTGCTCATCCTCGAGGCCGCCTCCCGCCTCCTCGGCCCGGTCGACCCGGAACTCAGTGACCGCCTGCGCGCCCACATGGAAAGGGAAGGGATCGAGATCCTCACCGGCAGCCAGGTCAAGGCCATCGTCAACACCGGCGGTGGGGCCTATGTGCAATATGTCACCGCCACCGGGGAACCCTGTCAGCGCCATGCGGAGAACGTCCTCCTGGTGACCGGCCGCCACCCCCGGGTAGAGGGCCTGGGGCTGGAGCACACCCGGGTACGCCACGGCCCCCACGGAATCGAGGTGGACGCCCACCTGGAGACCGCCGAAGCAGGCATCCATGCCCTCGGCGACGCCGTGGGCCAACCCATGTTCGCCCACTGGGCCAGCGCCCAGGCCCTGGCCCTGGCACGCCACCTGCTCGGCCTGCCTGCGGCCTTTCCCCGGCCCGCCAGCAACAGCGCCGTGATCTTCAGCACGCCAGAACTGGGCATGGTGGGCCTGACCGAGGATCAGGCCCGGGCCGCCGGTCTGGATCCGGCCGTGGCCCGCTACGACTATGCCCAGGATGCCCGCGCCCAGATCGCCGGTCGGGATCAGGGCCTGTTGAAGATCCTCTACGACCGCCGGAGCCGCAAGGTGGTGGGCATCCATGCCCTGGTGGAGGGTGCGGCCGACCTCATGGGAGAGGCCGCCCTGGCGGTGGCCGCCGGTATCCCCATCGAGGCCCTCGCCACGGCCATCCATCCCCACCCCACCCTGACCGAGTCCTTCGGCCTGGCGGCGCGCGCCGCACTGGCCGCCGAGCGGCCGCGGAGCGACGGCTGATGGCGCTCACGCCCGCGGTACGCCTGCGCATCGGGCTCTGGGTCCTGTTTCTCGGGGGCGGGGCCCTCGCGGGCGGGTGGCTGGACCGGCGCCTGTTCGCCGCCTGGGCCGCCTCACCCCTGTTCCACTGGGCGAGCGGGTTCCTGGGGCTGATGGTCATGGCCGGGGTCTTTCGCGTCAGCCGCGTCACCGGGCGCACCCTGGCCCGCTACGGCCGCGCGGGGACCGTCCCACGCCTGGAGACGAACCGCCTGGTCACCCGCGGACCCTATGCCTGTATGCGCCATCCCATGCACTTCGCGCTCCTGTTCATGCCCCTGGGCCTCGCCCTGATCCTCGGTTCCCCCGGCTTCATCCTGTTGATCGCACCCGTCGAGGCCCTCGTCATGCTGGCGCTGATCTTCACCCTGGAGGAACGCGAGGCCCTGTCCAAGTTCGGTGAGGCCTATGCGGCCTACCGCCGGCGGGTGCCGGCGTTCGCTCTCCGGCCTTCCTGTCTGCGCCGGCTGTGGCAAGAGGAACCCGCGCACGGACAGCCCCCGACACCGGGGTGACACTGTCTCCCCCATGACCTGGAACACCCTGTCCATCGCCCCGATCCTTTCGCCAGAGCCCCATGACCCTGACACCTCCGGCACCCGGCCCCACGCTCCCCGAAGAGCTGTCCGAACTGCGCCAACTGGCCCTCGACCTGCGCGGGTCCTGGAGCCACACGGCCGACGCCCTGTGGCGGCGCATCGACCGCGACCTCTGGCATCGCACCCACAACCCCTGGTTGATCCTGCACACGGTGAGCCGACGGCATCTGCAACGGCTCGCGCAGGATCCGGAATTCCGCGCCCTGCTCACCGAGCTGCGTGGCGAACAACAGCAGGCCCAGGGGGCGCCGAGCTGGTTCGACTCGGCCGCGCCCTCCCTGTCCCAGGTCGCCTACTTCAGCATGGAATACGGCCTCTCCGAGGCGTTGCCCATCTACTCCGGCGGGCTGGGGGTCCTGGCCGGCGATCACCTCAAGACCGCCAGTGAACTGGGCATTCCCCTGGTGGCCGTGGGCCTCCTCTACCAACAGGGCTATTTCCGCCAGGGTCTGGATGCCGAGGGCAACCAGCTCGCCTTCTACCCCTACAACGATCCCACCCAACTGCCCATCCAGCCGGTGCGTGACGCCGAGGACGGGTGGCGCTGCGTGCGCCTGGAACTGCCCGGGCGGCCCCTCCATCTGCGCCTGTGGCAGGTGCAGGTGGGACGCATCCGCCTCTATCTGCTCGACGGCAACCACCCACTCAACGAGCCGGCGGATCGCGGCATCACCAGTGAACTCTATGGCGGCGGCCTGGAACTCAGGCTGCAACAGGAGATGGTGTTGGGCATCGGCGGCTACCGCCTGTTGTCCGCCCTCGGCATCACCCCCGAGGTCTGCCATCTGAACGAGGGCCACGCCGCCTTCGTGGTCCTGGAGCGCGCCCGGACGTTCATGGAAAGCACCGGGGTGGACTTTGCCACCGCCCTCACCAGCACCCGCGCCGGCAACCTGTTCACCACCCACACCCCGGTGGCGGCCGGCTTCGACCGCTTTCCGCCCGGGCTGTTCGCGCGTTACATGGCGCCCTATGCCGAGACCCTGGGGATCCCCTTCGCCGAACTCCTCGCCTTGGGCCGGGGGCCTGGACCTCAGGAGCCGCAGACGCCCTTCCACATGGCCTGGCTGGCCCTGCACGGCAGCGGCCGGGTCAACGCCGTGAGCCGCGTCCACGCGCAGGTGAGCCGGGGCCTCTTCCAAGCCCTGTTCCCACGCTGGCCCCGCCTGGAGGTACCCCTGGGCGCGGTGACCAATGGCGTCCACACCCCCAGTTGGGAGGCCCCCGAGTCCGACCGCCTGTGGACGGAGGCCTGCGGCGAGGACCGCTGGCGCGGGGAGCTGGACCGCATCGGCCAGGCCATCGAGGCCCTGCCCGACACCCGCTTGTGGGAGATGCGCGCCCGCAACCGTGCGCGTCTGGTGGGCGAGATCCGCGAACGCCTCGGCGACGACGACCTGCTCGATCCCAATGCCCTGACCCTGGGTTTCGCGCGCCGATTCGCCACCTACAAGCGGCCCAACCTGTTGTTGCACGACCGCGGCCGCCTCCTCCGCCTGCTTAGCCGCGAAGATCGCCCCGTCCAGCTCCTGGTGGCGGGGAAGGCGCACCCCCAGGACCGCGACGGCCAGGCCATGATCCGGGAATGGATCCACTTCATCCGCGATCGGGCCTTGCACCGCCAGGTGATCTTCCTGCCCGACTACGACCTCTCCCTGGCCGAGACCCTGGTCCAGGGCGTGGACCTGTGGATCAACACCCCCCGCCGCCCCTGGGAGGCCTGCGGCACCAGCGGCATGAAGGTCCTGGCCAACGGCGGCCTCAACCTCTCCGAGCGGGACGGCTGGTGGGCCGAGGCCTGGCGACCGGGCCTCGGCTGGGCCCTGGGCGACGGGCACGAGCACGGCGACGATCCGGCCTGGGACGCCCGCGAAGCGGCACAGCTCTACGACCTGATCGAAGGACAGGTGATCCCGGCCTTCTACGAACGCGACCCCCGCGGCGTGCCCACGGCCTGGGTGGAGCGGATGCGCCACAGCATGGCCACCCTGACCCCGCGTTTCTCCAGCAACCGCATGGTGCGGGAATACACCAGGGACTATTACGCCCCCCTGGCCTCGGCCTACCGCGCCCGCAGCGCCAGGGGCGCGGCCCTGGCCCGGGACATCCTGAGATGGCGGGGGCGCATACGGCGCCACTGGCCGGCGGTGCATTTCGGGCGCCTCGACGTGCACAGCGCGGACCACCGTCATCTGTTCGCCATTCAGGTCTACCTGGACGACCTGGGGCCCGAGGCGGTGCGGGTGGAACTCTACGCCGAACCGATGGCGGGCGACTGCCCGGAACGCCACCCCCTGACGGCGGTGAGCCCCCTCCCCGGGGCCGTCAATGGTTGGCTCTATCAGGTGGAGGTGGCGGACCAACGCCCGGCCAGCGACTACACGGTGCGCGTCCGCCCCCATCACCCCCAGGCCTCGGTGCCCCTGGAGGCCGCCGAGATCCTCTGGCAACGCTGATCCGGGAGGCATATACCCGTGCCACGTGAATATACCCGTCCTTCGGTCCGTAAACGGCACTTCCCTAGGACGGAAATACTCACGAGGGACGGGTATAGTACGCCACCATGCCCATTCCGAACCTCGACATCCAAGGAATTCCATATGCACTCCGACTTCAGCATCCGCACCCTTCACGCCCGCGAGATCCTCGATTCCCGCGGCAACCCCACCGTAGAGGTGGATTGCACCCTGGCATGCGGCCTCCAGGCCCGCGCCGCGGTCCCTTCGGGGGCCTCCACCGGCAGCCGTGAGGCGGTGGAACTGCGCGACCAGAGCGAGCCGCGTTTCGCCGGCAAGGGCGTACGCCAGGCGGTAGGCCACGTCAACGGCGAGATCGCCACCGCCCTGTGCGGCGCCGACGCCCGCGAGCAGGCCCGTATCGACCAGACCATGATCGAATTGGACGGCACCCCCAACAAGGCCCGCCTGGGCGCCAACGCCCTCCTCGGGGTCTCCCTGGCAGTGGCACGGGCCGCCGCCGGGGCCAGCGATCTGCCCCTCTACCATTATCTGGGCGGCCCCGGGGCGACGCGCCTGCCGGTACCGCACATGAACATCCTCAATGGCGGGGTCCATGCCCACTGGCAGGGGCCGGACTTCCAGGAATTCATGATCGCCCCCTATGGGGCCGCCAGCTTCGCCGAGGCCCTGGAATGGGGCGCCGAGGTCTATCACGCCCTGCTCGGCCTGCTGGAATCCAAGGGCCTCTCGGTGGGGGTGGGCGACGAGGGCGGCTTCGCCCCCCACGTGGCCTCCAACGAGGCGCCCCTCGAACTCATCGTCGGCGCCATCGAACAGGCCGGTCTGAAACCCGGCCGGGACGTGGGCATCGCCTGCGACCCGGCCTCCAGCGAATTCTACGTGGAGGGCCGCTACCAGCTGCGCACCGAGGACCGTAAGCTCGACTCCTCAGAGATGGTGGCCTACTACGCCCGCCTGGCCGACGCCTACCCCCTGGTCCTGCTCGAGGACGGCCTGGCCCAAGACGACCACGCCGGCTGGAGGCTGCTCAACCAACGCCTCGGCAAGCAGATCGAATTGGTGGGCGACGACCTGTTCTGCACCAACCCGCGCCTCATCGCCGAAGGAATCGCCGGGGACTGGGCCAACGCCGTGCTCATCAAACTCAACCAGATCGGTACCCTCAGCGAGACCATCGAGGCCACCCGGCTCGCCCGCAGCCACGGCTGGGGCGCCTTCGTCTCCCACCGCTCCGGCGAGACCACCGACAGCTTCATCGCCGATCTCACCGTGGCCCTGGACACCGGCCACCTCAAGACCGGTGCCCCGGCGCGTGGCGAACGGGTGGAAAAGTACAATCAGTTGCTGCGCATCGAGGAACACCTGGGCCGCGCCGCGCGCTATGCCGGAGTGCATGCCTATGTGCATCCCCCGCGTGCCTGAGGCAGCCAGGTGGGCAACGGCCGACTCACCCTGGTCCGCCATGGGGAATCCATCTGGAACCGGCAGAACCGCTTCACCGGCTGGGTCGACGTGTCCCTCAGCCGCGCCGGGATGGAGGAGGCGGAGCGGGCCGGAGACCTGCTTCGCGACCAAGTCTTCGACTGTGCCTTCGTCTCCGCCCTGTTGCGCGCCCAGGACACCCTCTACGAGATCCTCAAGCGCAATCGGCACTGCGACCAATACCTGAGAGTCCATGAATTGAACAGCGCCTGGTACGAACACTTCGTACCCAGTGAGGACGATCGGCGGGAACTGCACATCTACGTCTCGGACAGGCTCAACGAGCGCTACTATGGCGACCTCCAGGGCCGCAACAAGGATCGCGTGCGCGCAGAGTTCGGGGCCGAACAGGTCCACCTGTGGCGACGCAGCTACGACCTGCCACCCCCCAACGGCGAGAGCCTGGAGATGACTGCGGCCCGTGCCCTGCCCTATTTTCGGGAACGTATCGTACCGCGGCTGCAACGGGGCCAATCGGTGCTGGTATCGGCCCACGGCAATTCCCTCCGCGCCATCGTCATGCACCTGGAGGGGATGACCCCGGAACAGATCGTCCAATACGAACTGGCCACCGGAACGCCCCACGTCTACCGCTTCGATGCAGAGATGAATCCGCTGGAGAAACGTATCCTTGCATAGCCGTCCACTCACCCTCCCCAAGTCCCCCCTCCCAAAGGCAGGGGGGGGTGAACGGTCAACACCGCATTCCGCGCCGTCGTTTCCCCAAGGAGGCGGACAGCCCAACGGATCATGTGGCGTTCCACCCCGCCTTTGCCATTCAACCTTCTTGACCAGAGGAACCGCTGCCATGCACACCGATTTCTTCCTCATAGGACCACCCCTGATCGCCTTGGTCTCGGGTATCGCCATCCTGGTATGGCCCACGCTCCTGAACTACATCGTGGCGTTCTATCTGATCCTGGTAGGCGTTGCGGGACTCATCCCCCCACTCCTGCTGGGCGGCTGAGCACTCCGTGCCCGTGAACCGCCCCTACAATCCGCTCCTGCCGCCGGTCATCACCACCCTGTTGATCGCCAATGGCCTGCTGTACTTGCTGGAACCCTCCTTCGGCGACAGCCTCATCGCCCGGTTCGCCCTCTGGCCCCTGAGCACAGCGAGCAGCGATCTCTTCACCAACCTTCACCCCCCGTTCCAACCCTGGCAGTTGCTGACCTATGCCTTCCTCCACGGAGGCATCATGCACCTGCTCCTCAACATGTACGCCCTCTGGCTGTTCGGGGTCCGGCTGGAAAACCTGTGGGGCTCGCGCGCCTTCCTGTTCTTCTACCTGGTCTGCGTGCTGGGCGCCGGCCTGGTACAACTGGCGGTGGCCTCGCTCGGCAGCGGCCCGGCCTATCCCACCATCGGCGCCTCCGGGGGCGTCTTCGGGGTATTGCTGGCCTTCGGGATGCTCTTCCCCAACGAGATCCTGATCCTTTTCTTCCCCCCCGTGGCCCTCAAGGCCAAGTGGTTCGTGATCCTCTACGGGGCCATCGAGCTGTGGGCCGGGGTCACCGGCACCGAGGCGGGGGTGGCCCATTTCGCCCACCTGGGGGGGATGGCCTTCGGCCTTCTGGTGTTGCTCTATTGGCGGCGGCATCCGCCGAGAAGAGGCCGATACCGGTGAACGCCGGGGATCACACACTCGCCTGAAGATCCACCCCATGTCCACCCACACCGCTCCCACCCGTATCGGATTCATCGGCACCCGTTTCAGTGGCACCGACGGGGTCTCCCTGGAGACCCGCAAATGGGCCCAGGTCCTCGCGGCCGACGGTCATGAGTGCTTCTATTTCGCCGGGATGGTTGACCCGCCTGGCGACCGGGCCTACGTGGTGCCCGAGGCCAGCTTCAAGCACCCCGAGATCGCCCGCCTGGGCACGGCCCTGTTCGACGACTACGCCCGCTCACCCGAGACCTCGGCGCACATCGCCCGCCTCAAGGGCCACCTCACCGGGCACCTGAAACGTTTCGTGGAGCATTTCGGCATCGACATCCTGATCGTGGAGAATGCCCTCTCGCTGCCCATGAACATCCCCCTCGGCCTGGCCTTGACCGAATACCTGGCCGAATCCGGCAAGCCCACCATCGCCCACCATCACGATTTCTTCTGGGAACGGCGGCGCTACCTGCGCTCGGCGGCCAGCGACTATCTCCGGGCGGCCTTCCCCCCGGTGCTGCCCTGCATCCATCACGTGGTCATCAATTCCTATGCCTCCACCCAACTCGCGATGCGCGCCGGGGCCTCCTCCACCCTGATCCCGAACGTCATGGACTTCGACCACGGCCCCCGTCAGGACGGTACCGATCACTATGCGGACGACCTCCGTCGGACCCTCGGCATCCGCCCGGATCAGGCCTTGATCCTGCAACCCACCCGGATCGTGCCGCGCAAGCGCATCGAGCGCGCCATCGAACTGGTGCGGCGCCTGGGCCGCGACGCCGTCCTGGTGATCTCCCATTCGGCCGGGGACGAGGGCATGGCCTACGAGGCCTACCTGCGCGAGTATGCGGCCCTGCTCCAGGTCCCGGTGCGCTTCGCCGCCGCGCACTTCGACACCACCCGTCGCCGCACCGCCACGGGAGAGAAGATCTATGCCCTGGCCGACGCCTACGGCCAGGCGGACCTGATCACCTACCCCTCGCTGATCGAGGGCTTCGGCAATGCCTTTCTCGAGGCCGTGTACTACCGCAAGCCCATCGTGATGAGCCATTACGAGATCTGGTTCACCGACATCGAGCCCCAGGGCTTTCGCTCCATCGGCTTCGACGACTTCATCGACGACCAGACCGTAGCCCAGGCGCGGCGGGCCCTGAGCGACCCCGAATTCACCCGGTCCATGGTGGAACACAACTTCGCCCTGGGGAAACGCCACTATTCCTACCGCATCCTGGAGGAAAAGTTGCGCCTGCTGATGGCCGCCTACCGCCATCGCAAGGCCTGGCGCTGACATCCAACCCCTTCCGCAGGGTGATATCCGGCGTGCAGGGCCCGGGTTTTGGGGTAAGCTCTCCCACAGCATGGACAACGACCCGATGACCGCAACCGAAGCCGACCTGAGCATCCTGATCCCCGCCAGAAACGAGGCCCCCGGCCTCAGCCGCCTCCTGCCCAGGCTGCGTCAGGAGGTGCCGGAGGCCGAGATCCTGGTGGTGGACGACGGCTCCAGCGACGCCACCCGGGCGGTCTGCGAACACAACGGCGTACGGGTGATCTCCCACCCCTACGGCATGGGCAACGGCGCAGCGGTGAAGAGTGCCGCCCGCAACGCCCACGGCCGCGTCCTGGTGTTCATGGACGCCGACGGCCAGCACGACCCGGCCGACATCCCCCGCCTGCTGGCCCCCCTGGAGAACGGCTACGACATGGTGGTAGGGGCGCGGGGCCCCGCATCCCAGGCCTCCAAGGGGCGCCTCCTGGCCAACCTGGCCTACAACCGCTTCGCCTCGGCCATGACCGGATTCCCCATCCAGGACCTCACCTCCGGATTCCGCGCCGTGCGCGCCCGCCACTTCCGCAAGTTTCTGTACCTGCTCCCCAACGGCTTCTCCTACCCCACCACCATCACCATGGCCTTCTTCCGTTCCGGGCTGCCGGTCGCCTATGTGCCCATCCACACGGCCCAGCGGCTGGGCAAGAGCCACATCCGCTGGCTCCACGACGGCACCCGCTTCCTGATCATCATCCTCAAGATCGGCGCCCTCTTCTCACCCATGCGCTTCTTCCTGCCCATCGCCGCGACCCTGTTCATGCTGGGGCTGGCGTACTACGGCTACACCTTCGTCACCACCCACCGCTTCACCAACATGAGCGCCCTGCTGCTCATGTCGGGGTTGCTGACCCTGCTCATCGGCGTGGTCTCCGAACAGGTGTCGGCGTTGCATTACAAGGGGATCGACGAGGACGCGCGCAGGACACGGAGGGAGTGATGCAATCGCGCCGTCTTCCTCCACGAATCTCCGCCCCCGGGGCGGACGAGGGCGGCACCGGCGAACGTGGCGCCCATGGCCCCTGGATGGCCGTGAACGCCGCACGGCACCTCCCCGGGGGCCTGGAGACGGGACACAACGAGAGCCGCATCGATCCGCCGATCCGGGAGATGACCGTGGTCTCCATCCAGGGAATGCCGAATCTCGCCGCGGAACGGAAGCGCAAGGAAGCGACGTGACCTCGGGCGCGGCTCGCAGGCCCGATCGATGAAGGACCTGCCGAAGTAGAAATTATAGACTATCACAAAGGGTAAGAAGAGATGGCGTGCATCTCAACTCATAGAGAACTCGCCCATCCTGGCGAGATGTTATTGGAAGAATTCTTAAGGCCATTGGGTGTAACTCGGCACCAGTTTTCAGAGGCAATCAAGGTGCCCTACCAGAGGATAAATGAAATCATCAATGGCAAGCGTGGGATCACTCCCAGTACCGCACTTCGACTGGCCAGATATCTTGGCACATCTGAAGATTTCTGGTTGAATCTCCAAGTGAGGTGGGATCTATACAGGGCCATGAGAAACGTAAAGAGAACTGCTGAAAGGGATCAAGTGTAAAGCCCCCGAAATCCTGGACACTGTTTTTCACAAAATTCACGCTGCCTCCGCCACGGGCGCATGGGCGATTCGCACCTGTGCAGGCGTGGCGTAGTGATGCCTCTGGAGTAGCCAGTGCTGA
>JALSSC010000037.1 GCA_026984455.1 Chromatiaceae bacterium | reverse complement strand
GCCCCCACAGATTCCCAACGCCGCACCTTCGCCATCGCGCTCGCCGCCTATCTGGCCTTCGTGATCTACGGCAGCCTGGTGCCCCTGGACTTCCAGGCCGTGCCCTGGGACGAGGCCCTGGATCGTTTCAGTCACATCCCCTTCCTGGACCTGGGCATCGGCTCCCGCGCCGACTGGGTGGCGAATCTTTTGCTGTTCATCCCCCTCGCCTTCCTGGCCATGGCCACCCTGGACCCGCCACGCGGCGCCGCTCGCTGGGTCACCGGCCTGGTGGTCTGGCTCGCCTGCGCCTGCCTCGCCCTGGGCATCGAGTTCACCCAGATCTATTTTCCCCCGCGCACGGTCTCGCAGAACGACATCCTGGCGGAGTCCCTGGGGGCAGTGCTCGGGATCGGCGCCTGGGTGCAATGGGGCCACCGGCTGGCCTTCTGGCTGGCCCGCTGGCGTCGGGCGCGGGGACCAGCCGGCCTCGCCGAACAGCTTCTCTGGCTCTATCTGTTCCTGATGTTCGGTTACAACCTGTTGCCCCTGGACCTCACCTTCAGTCCGGTGGAGCTGTATCACAAGTGGAACGAGGGCCGTATCGTCCTGATACCCTTCGGTTATGCCCAGGGCGGCATCGCCGAGACCCTGTTCGCCTACGCCACCGACATGATCCTGTGGTTTCCGGTGAGCCTCCTGGTGGTGCTCTCTGGCCACGCCACGCCACGCCGCGCCCTGATCGGCACCCTGCTCGCCGCGCTCACCCTGGAGTTGCTTCAGCTGATGGTCTACAGCCGGGTGAGCGATGTCACAGATCTCATCACCGCCCTCCCCGGGGCCTGGCTCGGGGCCTGGCTGGGGGCATGCCTGACGGGGCGGGCCACCCCCACCTTCGCCAGCGGCCGCGCTTGGCTGCCCTGGGTCCTGGCCCTGGTCTGGAGCGGGCTGCTCCTGGCCATCTTCTGGTACCCCTACGACTTCCACGCTGAAGGCCAGTGGCTGCGCGACCGCCTGGGCCTGCTGTTCCAGGTGCCCTTCGAGAACTATTATTTCGGCACCGAGTTCCGCGCCATCACCGAGTTCTTCCACAAGGTGGGGCTGTTGGTGCCCCTGGGCGCCCTGCTCGCCTGGGGCCGCTGGGGTTTGGCGCGAGGCGCCCGCCGACCGGGCCTGGACGCCCTGATCCTGGCCCTGGCCCTGGCGCCCACGGCCTTGATCGAGGCCGGGCAACTGGCCCTGCCCGACAAACACCCCGACAGCACCGACTGGCTGCTGGAATGGTTGGGGGTGGCGATCGGCTATCTCGGCACCCTGACCCTGGCCCGGCGCTGGCATCCACCCCTGGCCGCCCCTGCGAGCGCAGGGGCGCGCGCTGGGCCCGCGGGGGTGCGGCCGCCCCAGGGGATGGAGCCCTCCCAGCCGCCCGCATCGCCGGGAGACGGGCGACCGCAGCGGCCGTCCCCGACCCGGCACATCCGGCCCGAACCCGCGGCCACGCCGCGCCCGCTCGAACCCTCCCCCTGGCCCCTGGCCGCCGCCTTCTGGGCGCTGTTGCCCCTGGCCGTCAGGGCCTTGCCTGCCCCGGCGGACCTCCCTCCCGTGGTGGAGGCCCTCTCCCGCGCCGGGGTCATCTCCCTCGCCTGGGCCTGGGTGACGGTCCTGGCCCTGCTCGCCCTGGCCCGGGCGCGTCCCGCCTGGATCGGCGCGCTCGATGCCTGGCTGGCCGGACGGGCGCTCCCCCTGGGTGGCCTGATCCTGGGCCTCGCCGTCGTTCTTCCCCTGCGGCCGGAGGCCCCTTTGACGGCGGCTTGGCACGGTGAGTTCAGTGCGGCCGGGGAACGCCTGTACCTGCTGCTCAAGGCCTTTATCCTCTGGGTCCCCCTGGGGGCCGTGGCCGTGGCCGCGGACACCGGCCCTCAGATGCGTCGTTGGATGCGGGCGGGGATATGGACGTTCTGGCCGGTGCTCCTGCCCCTGCTCCCGGATCTGCGCGTCCTGGACCTGTTCGAGATCCTGGCCGCGGCGCCGGGCCTTGCCCTGGGCCTGGCCCTGGGACGCCCCTTGCGCCATCGTTCGCGCCGGAGCGTTCCCCGGGGGGCCCGCGGCGATACGCCGCCGGGCCCGATTGCTTCAGCGCAAGCCCCGGCGACGGCCGCCTCACCCCTGGCCGAACCCGTACCCCCGTCCGCACCGGTCTCTGCCGCGGGTGCGTGTGCCCGGCAAGGCCCCCGCAGGGCCCAAGGGGCGGTCGCCGTGGCGGAAGAGCCACCGGCGGCGGGGCTCTCTTCACAAGCCCCCCCGACACAGGCACGCACCCTGTTCCATCCCGGGCGCGCCTTCGCCCTGCCCCTGGCCCTGTTGGCCTTGGTCCTGGCCTGGGATCTGCCCGGCGTGGGCCCCGTGGTCAGCCTCGGCCTGGTCCTCTACGCCGCCGCCCTGGTGCGCTGGCCTCAAGCCTGGCTCGCGGCCCTGCCTATGGCCCTGCCCTTGCTCGACCTCGCCCCCTGGACTGGCCGTTTCTATCTCGATGCCTTCGATCTGGTGGTGCTCATGACCCTCGCCGGAGGCCTCTGGCATCCCTTCACGCCCCGCCCCTACCTCCCCAGGGGCCTGGTGCGCGCGGCCCTGGCCTTCGCCCTGTCCTGGCTGCTGGCCATGGTTATCGGCCTCTGGCCCCTGCCGGCGTTGGACGCCAATGCCTTCAGTTCCTATCTCAGCCATTACAACGCCTTGCGCGTGGGCAAGGGCCTGATCTGGGCCTACACCCTGGCCGTCCTCCTCTACCTGCATCCCCCCGGGGATCCGCAGCGGGAACGGCGCCTGTTTCTCTGGGGGACCGCCCTGGGCCTGGCCGGGGTGGGCCTGGCGGCGGCCTGGGAACGCTGGCTGTTCGTGGGCCTGTGGGACTTCGAACACCCCTACCGGGTGCTCGCCACCTTCTCCACCATGCATACGGGCGGCGCCCACCTGGACGGCTATCTGGTCCTCGCCCTGCCCCTGGTCCTGACGTGGTTGGTGCTGCCCGCGCACCCCTGGGAACGCCTCGTCACCCTGATCGCCCTGACCCTGGGCAGCTATGCCCTGGTGGCGACGGTCTCGCGCGGCACCCTGGCGGCCTTCGGCGTCGCCGTCAGCGTCTTCCTGGCCGGGCTCTGGTGGTGGCGTGGCCACCCGTCCAGGCGTTTCCGCAGGGGCCCGGCCCTGGGTCTGGCCGCGGCCCTGCTCGGCATCGCCGCCATCATCGCCCTGGGCACCGGCGGCTACTTCAAGGCCCGCTGGGCGCAGACCTCCAAGGACACCCGGACGCGCCTGCATCACTGGGCGCAGACCCTGGAGATCATGGACCCGGGCCCCCTGACCACCCTGTTCGGGATGGGCCTTGGACGCTTTCCGGCCACCTGGCTGTTCCGTGCCGACGACCCGCGCCCACCCGGTACCTATGCCATCGCCGCCGGCCACGGCAACCCCTATCTGGTCCTGGGCTCGGGCGAGACCCTGTACGTCACCCAGCGCATCGCCCTGCGTCCGCAGCAGGACTACCGGATCCGCCTGCGGGCCCGGGCCCAGGGAGGGGACGCCCCCCTCGACACCACCCTGTGCGAACGCCATCTCTCCCACTCGCGGCGTTGCGTCTGGCCCCAGGCCCAGGTCCCCGACGACGGCGCCTGGCACACCATAGAGATCCGGGTGAACAGCGGCCGGGTGGGCAGTGGGCACGGCCTCGCCCGCCCGCCGGTGGACTTCGCCCTGTTCAACCCCACCCCGGGGCGGACCCTGTGGATCGACGACGTGGAACTGCTCGCCCCCGACGGCCGCGACCTGCTGCACAACGGCGATTTCAGCGCCGGCATGGACCGCTGGTTCATCAAGACCCACGAGCACCTGGCCTGGCACATCAAGAACCTGGGTGTCGCTCTCTGGTTCTCGCAGGGGCTGTTGGGGGTGCTGGCCTTTCTGTGGCTGGTGGCGGCGGCGATCCGCGCCCTGGCCGGCAGGGCGGCCCATGGCGGGCGCCTCAGCCTGGGGGTATTCGCCGCCAGCCTCGGGTTCCTCACTCTGGGGCTGGTGAGTTCCCTGTTCGATGCGCCGCGCCTGACCCTTTGCTTCCTTCTCGCTCCCGCCGTGGCCCTGTGGCTCGAACAGAGAAAACGATCTGCTGGGTTAGCCTAACCCTTCCTATACCCGTCGCACGTGAATATTTAGTTTTTCGAGGATGTTCCTCGTGCCTCTGGGCAAGGCGCGGAAGCGAGTCATCGCGGGGACTATGGCGAGCTTTCGCAACACAGCCCAGGGGTGCGAGGGGCGGCCGCAGTAGCGAAATATTCACGTGCGACGGGTATACAATGCCGTAGAGGCGGCCTCAGCCACGCCGGCCCCTGCACAGAGCAGGCGCACCGAATCGCGGCTGAGGCTGCCCCTCGCAGGCAAGACTCAGCCCTTTCCTCCGTCACCGGATTGTCCCGCCTGCGGCGTCTTGGGTTCGGCCGGGGCAGGCGCCGCTTGCTTCTGCGCCGGGATGAACAGGGCGGTCACGTCCTTGCCATTCACCCAGATCCGTCCCTGCGCATCCACCCGCGCCTGCAACCGGTCGATCACCCGGTCCCCTTCCTTGTGCCGTGCGGCCAGGGCCGAAAACAGGGCGAGGACCTGATCCGCACCCTGATCCACCGCGCCCAGGGTACGTGCCGCCTGGATCAGGCGATCGAGATTGACGGCCTCGAACTCGAATCCGCCCACGGATTGAAACACGGCCTTGGGATCGATCCGCGCATCGAGGTTCAGCTTCAAAAGGGAATCGGGGAATTGCACCCGGGTATCGCGCAGCACCAACCCGATACCGCTTCGCATGATCCGCGCCAGAATCTGCTGCTGAAGCCGGTCCTCCTGGTCGGCATCCCCGCCGGCCGCGGCCTCCTGACCGAGGTCGAGCAGCCATTCACCGAAATGGGGCGGAAGATTCACCAGGGAAAGATCCAGATTCAGCCCGGTCGGGGTCAGGTCTGCGGGAATGGGGCCCTGCTTCCCGGTCTCCAGGTCCTCGAACCCCAATTGCATTCGCAAACGTCCCGGTTTGTCCTCCCCGGAGGCGATGGACTGGGCGAACCTCAGCCTGCCGAGACGGCTGTGGCCGGTGTCGGGGTCCTCCAGGTCGAGGCCATGGAGGTCCATGGCGAGATCGTAACCGTCGAAACGCCGCAACATCTCCTTGAACGCCGCGACGATCTTCTTGGTGGTTTCGGGGGACTCGAGGTCCTCGCTCTCGGAGAGCGACTTCAGGCGCCTGGTGACCTCGCTGAGCCCTACCAGATCCTGCCCACGGGCCGACAATACGAGGCCGGCCCTGTCCAGGCGCAACGCGGCGTTCGGGTTCTTGGCCTTCGGATTATCGAGGCGCAACCACTTGGCCTGAATGCGGACGTCCTGTTTCCAGGGGCCCTTGGAACGATACTCGGTGTCGCCGCGCAGAGTCAGGCTGTCCAGGCGCGCGCGTCCGCCGTCCTTCAGGTCGCGCAGACCAAGATCGGTGAGATTCCAGTCCATGTGGACGAAGGACTCGATCGCGGGGTCCCACACCGAGTCGAGGCGCTGCCCTCCGAGGGTGATCTCGGTGACCGCCTTGCCGCCCTCTTCGACAGGTATCCTCGAGTTGATGTTCATGTGCACGCGCACCTTGCCGTCATCCCTGGGGTCGGCCTGGACGTCCACCGGGCCCATGGGGATGCGGAGCGTGTCCAGATGCAGGATCACCGGCTCCAGACGCACGTGATAGCCCTCACCCCTGGGCTCCAGACGATAGTCCCGTGGTATCTCGAACCCGCCGTTCTCCCCGACCGGGGGCATCTGGGTCAGAAACCAGTCCACGTAGGCCCGGGCCCGGGCCTCGCGATCCTGCGGTGGAGGCGGAGCGGAGGGCTGCGCCGGTGGCGGCTCGGTGGATGCCGCCGCGAGCCGCTTTTCCAGGTCCTCCACCAGGGCCTGAAGCGCGGGATCCGGGGCCTCCGCCAGACTCGCCTTCAATTCCGCCAGGGCCTTTTCTTGTAGCGCCCTGGCCGCGGCGGGACCGCCCAGGCCGGTGAGCGGTTGCAACAGCAACCAGGCCGCCGCCACCAGGACCGGTCCCGCCCCTGTCTTCATCATCTTCCACTTGTTTATCATAGGGGATCCCCTTTGTGTGAAAACCCGAAGATTAGGCCATCGGGCCGGCCGGGGAAACCGGAAAGATCCACATTTTCCTGTGGGCATGGGGTTTCCATTCCAAGCCCTGAACGACGGAAGGTATACCCGTCCCACGTGAATATTGCGTTTTTCGAGGGTGTTCCTCGTGCCCCTGCGCAACACCGCCCAGGGGTGCGAGGGGCGGCCGCAGTAGCGAGGAGTGGCACAGGGAGGTGCCGCCTGTGGACCGAAGGGCGGAAATATTTACATGGGACGGGTATATACTCCCGCGACTCCGCTCACGAGCGTCGCCCCTATGAGTCTCCGACTGACGATCCTCATCTGCACCCACAACCGACGTGCCCTCCTCGCCCGCACCCTGGCGTCCATAGAGCGGATGCGGCGCCCCACCGGGTGGGATCTGGATATCCTGGTGATGGCCAATGCCTGCACCGACGGTACCCACGAGTGGCTGAAGGAGTACGCCCGCGCCGCCCAGGTGGAGGGCCGCTTGCCACTGCGCTGGGAGGCCGTGCCGAGGACAGGGAAATCCCACGCCCTGAATGCCGCCATTCCCCTCCTCGACGCGACCCTGGTGGCCTTCGTGGACGACGACCACCGCGTCGACGAGGGTTATGCACAGGCCGTCTGCGCCTGCGCCCAGGCCCACCCGGAGGCCCATCTGTTCTGTGGCCGCATCCTTCCCGACTGGGACGGCAGGGAACCCGCCTGGATCCATGACCAGGGACCCTACCGCATCTATCCCCTGCCCGTCCCGCGTTTCGACCTGGGCGACCGGGAGATGGACCTGGCGGCCGGTGACGCCACCCCCGGGGGCGGCAACCTGGCCCTGCGCCCCGAGGTCTTCGCCACCATCGGCGGCTTCTCCACTGAACTGGGGCCCCAGGGGCACAATCTGGCCGGCGGCGAGGACACCGACTTCGTCCAGCGTGCCCGCGCCGCGGGACTGGGCCTGCGCTACTGCCCCGGCATGATCCAACACCACTATGTGGACACCGCCCGCCTGCGCCTCGGCTACATCATGCGCAAGGCCTACCAACGCAGCCGTGCCGGGACGCGCTCGGGCGAGCGCCACGAGGGCCTGCCGCGCTATCTCTGGCGCAAGGTCGCGGGCTACGGGATCCGCGCATTGATCGCCCTGTCGCCCAGGCGCAAGCGTTACTACCTGGTACGCACGGCCGCGGCCCTGGGAGAGATGAAGGGCATCCGCGAACAGGTGCGTTCCCGCCGTGTGCGGGTGGCGGTCCCGCGCTGGCCCTGGTGGCTGGTGGGCGCGGGTCTGGCCTTCGCCCTCCCCCCCCTGGGCCGCCCGGGATTCGCCTGGGGGCTCGTCGACGACATCGCCTTCGCCCTGGCCCCCGCCACCCTCCTGTGCCTACTGCTGATGGCCAAGTCCCTGCACGACTACTCGCGCACCGGCCCTCACCTGGGCGAGGAGATCGTCCGCACCTACCGCGGCTATACCCTCTATGCCCTCACCCGCCTCGGCTTCTGGGCCTGGATCCTACTCGCCGGCATGGGGCTGTGGGGGACCGGTCTCGCCTGGCTGACCGGGATCTGGACCGGGACGGCGCCTTCCCCCTGGCAGATCGGGGGTGCCGCCAGTGCCGGTATCCTGGTCCTCACCAGCAGCCTGTTCCTGAACAAGCTGCTCTACCTGCCGGCCGCCATCACCGCCTCTTCCCATTATCTCCCGAGCCGCTTCTACGGCCTTTGGGACCTGCTCTCACCGGTGCGCCTGAAATGGCTGAACGCCACTCTCTGGGGCCTTACCGCCCTCTCCCTCGGCCTCGCCTCGGCGGCCCTCTGGCGGCATGGCGACTGGGCCGGGCTGAGCCTCACCTGGGGTCTGGCGTCGTTCTCCGCGGGCCTGCTCCTCCTCATGTGGTGGGATCCCGAGCCTGCCCCGGAGGCCGCGCAGGCACGCACCGACGGGCGCCCCAATATCCTCATGATCGGCGCCGATACCCTGCGCGCGGACCGGGTCGGCGGCGGTTACCCACGCCCCCTCACCCCGGTCCTGGACCGCCTCGCCGCTGCGGGGGTGAGTTTCGAGCAGTGTTATGTCCCCTGCGCCCGTACCGCCCCCAGTCTGGTGTCACTGCTCACCGGGACCTGGCCGCAGCGCCATGGGGTCAGGGACAACTATATCCCCGACCACCAGACCCGGCTGGAGGTGGACGCCCTCCCCCGGTTCCTGGGCCGCCAGGGCTATCGTACGGCCGCCCTCTCGGACTGGTGCGGCGCCGATCTCGGCAAGTTCGACTTCGGGTTCGATCACCGCGATCTCCCCGCGGACCAGTGGAACCTCAAGTATTTCATCCGCCAAGGGCCCAAGGACATCCGCCTGTTCCTTTCCCTGTTCGCCCACGGCCCCTTCGGCAAGCGTTTCCTGCCCGAGATCCACTATCTGGGCGGGATTCCGCTGACCCCGGAACTGGGGCGTCAGTGCCGCCGCCTGCTCAACGCCCTGGGCCGCGACACACGCCCCTTCCTGCTCAATTGCTTCATAGGCACCACCCATCCGCCCTTCGGTTCCGACTACCCCTGGTATCTGCGATACGCCGATCCCGGTTACAAGGGTGAATCCAAGTTCGTGATGGCGCGCCTCACCGACCCCTTCGAGATCATCCGCCGCCAGGGCGAACCCCGCGAGGAGTTCGACCTGGATCAGATCATCGACCTCTACGACGGCTGCGTGAGCGCCTTCGACGCCGAGGTGGGAAAGATCCTCGATCACCTGGAGGCCACCGGCCTGTCGGAATCCACCCTGGTGGTGGTGTATTCGGATCACGGCATGGAGTTCTTCGAGCACGGCACCTGGGGCCAGGGCAATTCCATCCTCGGCGATCACAGCCAGCGCATCCCTTTGATCCTGAGAGACCCCCGCCAGGCCCATGCCATTCATCGGGTGGATGCGAGGGTCCGCAGCGTCGACCTCATGCCCACCCTGCTGGAATGGGTCGGCCTGCCCGTACCGGCCACCGGCGACGGACGCTCCCTGTGCGGGCTGATGGAAGGCCGCGAGACCGGCAACGCGCGGGTGATATACAACGAGACCGGGATCTGGGTGACGGAGATCCCCGGCCAGTCGCCGGATCACCTGCGCTACCCCGATCTGCTGCACATCCTGGACGTCCCCGACCATGCCTCGGGGACCCTCGCCATCAAACCGGAATTCATTCCCGTGGTGACCCGGGCCAAGGACCGGATGATCCTTCGCAACCGCTGGAAACTGGTGTTCCAGGCCATGGCGCGGACTGCCCGGCTCAGCCTGTACGACATCGAGGACGACCCCGAGTGTACCCGCGACCTGCTGCATGAACACCCTGACGTCGCCTGCGCCCTATGGCAGGAACTGCTGCCCTTCCTGGAGGCGGATGGAGGCCCGGCGCGGGTGCGGCTGCCCACGGGCTGCGCGGCACGCCCGGCAACGGCAGAGGACGAAACTCACCGGGCATGAAAAAAAAAGGCGGAGGGAGATCGGCGGTCGCTTCCGCCGCCCTCCACATCCGCCTGTCAGCGCTTTATCCACGGAAACGACCAATCCGCGTATGAGAGAGGATAGGCCCTTCCGTGACGGGTCCCTATGATCCAGATCAAGCCGCGGCCTGGCATATTCGTGACCGATTCATTGAAATGTCCGACCAGGATCCCCACCAAGCAAGCGGGGAACTCTTCGCATCACTCCAACCTAAGGAAACCGCCTATGAGCATCTGGGTATTAGTCGCCGACGCCAGCCGCGCCCGCCTGTTCTCCGCCGCCAAGCCGGCCAGCCCCCTCGCGGAGATCAAGGACATGGCCAATCCCGAGGCCCGCCTCCACGAGGGTGATCTGGTCACCGACAAGGACGGCCGCGGGATGGGGCCCGGAGGGAAGCACGGCGTGGACGCAAACCCCGTGCACAAGCAGGAGTTGGGAGAACGCTTCGCCATACAGCTGATTCAGGAGCTGGACAAGGCCAGGACCAATGGCGATTTCTCCAAGCTCTACGTCGTGGCCCCACCCCGTTTCCTGGGGCTGTGGCGCAAACACCTGCCCGCGACCCTCAAGGCCGCGGTGAGCGGAGAGGTGGACAAGGACCTCACCACCCAGACCGCGGATGTGATCCGCAGACAGTTACCGGATTTCCTATAGGCCGTGTCTGAACGAAGACCTCGTTTTCGTTCAGATAGGCTCCGGGACAGGGAGGCCCCGTCACTTTCCAGCGCGACGAGCGGTTGAAGGATGAGAGGAAGGGGAAGGCCGCGTCTGCCCCTGCCGACGCCAGAAAGGCCCAGGGAGGGGTTTTCTGCCCTATCCGGTCGCGGCTGAAGCCGCGGCCACGTCGATGCCTGTGTGTCCCACGAGAGGCCTCCCGCTCTCGGCCCGGGCGGAACGCCCTCCGGGCGCTGAAGCGGATTCTGCCAAAATCCCGGTTCCGTCCACGCCGTGGATCGAGTATCATGCGCGGTTTTCCCGTGGGCCGCCGTGGCCCACCCTCCTTGCCTCACCGCACCGCGGGAGGCTGCCCAAACCGTAAGGAGTCCCCATGCGACATTATGAAGTGGTGTTTCTGGTCCATCCCGACCAGAGCGAACAGGTTCCGGCGATGATCGACCGCTATCGCCAGATGATCGAGGGTACCGGCGGCACCATCCACCGCCTGGAAGACTGGGGACGGCGCCAGCTCGCCTATCCCATCAACAAGATCCACAAGGCCCACTACGTGCTCATGAATATCGAGTGCGGACGCGAGGCCCTCGACGAACTGGAGAGCGCCTTCCGCTTCAACGACGCGGTGCTGCGCAATCTCATCATCAGCCGCAAGGCCGCCATCACCGAGCCGTCCCCCCTCGCCAAGACCGAGGACAAGGACGAGGCCCCCGCCGTCGCCTGAGGAGTACCCATCATGTCGCGTTATTTCCGCCGTAGAAAATATTGCCGTTTCACCGCCGAGGGCATCACCGAGATCGACTACAAGGACCTCAACCTGCTCAAGGCCTATGTGAGCGAAAGCGGCAAGATCGTTCCCAGCCGTATCACCGGCACCAAGGCCAAATATCAGCGCCAACTCGCCACCGCGGTGAAACGCGCGCGTTTCCTGGCCCTGCTGCCCTACACCGACGCCCACTGAGCGAACCTGGGCCACGGCCATGTCGATGCTGGCCCGCTTCATCATGGCCGGGCGTGCGCAGGCGGTGATGTTCGCCAGCCTGACGGCCATGCTGGCGCTCATCGTCCCCCTGGTGGGACTGTTGAGCGCGGCGGCGGTGGGCCTGATCAGTCTCCGCCTGGGGCTGCGCGAGGGGCTGCTGAGCAGCCTTTGGGCGACCCTGGCATGCAGCCTCCTGGGTTGGCTGGTCTTCGGGCAACCCTGGATCTCAGCCGGGTTCCTTCTGGGATTGTGGCTGCCCCTGTTGGCCCTCGGGGCATTGGTGCGGGCCACCCGTTCCCTGGAGACCGGCATCCAGGCGGCCCTCGGCTTCGGGCTGCTGGCCTTGGCCCTGGCCTATGCCCTGCTCGGCGATCCCCAGATGCGTTGGCAGGAGCTGCTGCGTCCCGCCCTGGAATCCATGGACGCGGCCACGGGCCTGGACCCGGCACGGGTCCCCCAGATCCTGAAGGCCCTGTCCGCCTGGATGACCGGGGCCCTGGCCGCCGGGGTCTGGTTACAAGTGGTGCTGGCCCTGCTCCTGGCGCGCTGGTGGCAGGCCCTGCTCTACAATCCCGGGGGTTTCCGCCGCGAATTCCATGCCTTGCAGGTGGCGGCCCCCCTGGTGTGGCTGGCCCTGGTCCTGTTCCTGTGGCTGGCGGTGCAACGCGCCGAGGCGCCGAACCCGATACGTGACCTGGGGGTGATGCTGTTCCCCCTGTTCGTGCTCCAGGGGCTTGCCGTGGCCCACGCGGTGGTGACCCGCAGCGGCATGAGCACGGCCTGGCTGGTGGCCCTGTACCTGTTGCTGTTCCTGGCCATGCCCTATGCCGAACTGCTGCTCGGGCTGGTGGGGCTGGGCGACCGGTGGCTGCGATTCCGGACCAGGACCTCCCCCGGGGCCCCGGCCGACGACCAAGATTCAGATTGAAACCGAGGACAAACCGATGGAAGTGATCCTGCTGCAAAAAGTCGAAAATCTGGGAAACCTGGGCGACAAGGTGACCGTGAAGAACGGTTACGGCCGCAACTACCTGATTCCCACCGGACGGGCGGTGCCCGCCAACAAGGAGAACCTGGAGGCCTTCGAGGCCCGTCGCGCGGAGCTGGAGCAGCACGCCGCCGAACTCCAGGCCCAGGCCGAGGCCCGCAGGGAGCGCCTCCACGGGATGCGGGTGACCATTCCCGCACGCGCCGGCGACGAAGGCCGCCTGTTCGGTTCCGTGGGCACCCTGGACATCGCCAACGCCGTTCAGGCCCTGGGCGAGCACCTGGAGAAGCATGAGGTCCGGCTGCCTGCGGGGGCCTTCCGCACCTGTGGCGAATTCGAGGTGACCCTCCATCTGCTCACGGATGTGGACGCCGTCATCACCCTGGAGATCGTGCCGGAGCAGTGAGCCAGGGCCTCCGCCCCTGTCCCGAAGGGTGCCGGCCCCCTCCTGATCCTTCCGTGACCGGGGGTGGGGGCGGCTTGCGGCCACGTTGGGAATGGCCACCCCGTGCAGGCGTCAGGGCGGCTGAGGCCACTCCTACGGGCCGCGTCTGCCGGGGCGGAGCGGGGCCCCGGATGTCACCCCGGTGTCACGCCACCCGCTGACCCAGGGGGAGAAGACCGGCCTTCGCCATGGCCGGCGGGCAGGCGGATCCGCAGGCGGATCTCCCCCGCCCCCTCCAGCAGCCCGACCCCGCCCCCATGGGCCTCCACCACCCGCTTGACGAGGCCCAGGCCGAGCCCGGTGCCCCTGGGCTTGGTGGTGAAGAAGGGATCGAAGGCCTGGCTCCTGACCTCGTCCGGAAGTGGTCCGCCCGGATTGGCCACCTCCAGCACCAGCTCGCCGTCGTCCTCCCTCAGGGTGACCCCGAGGGTGGCCCCGGCCGGACTCGCCTCCCATGCGTTCTTGAGGACGTTGAGCACCACTTGGTGCATCTGGGTTTCGTCCATGGGGATCGGCGGCAATCCGCGCGGCAGGCGCGCAGCCACCCGCAGGCCGCGTTCCGCCAACACCGGCGCCTGCTCGTGGAGGACCTGTTCGACCAGGCCCTGGAGGGAGCGGGGTTGCTTCGAAAACCGTACCGGCCGCACATAGTCGAGGGTCTCCGAGAGCAGGCCGTCCAGGCGGTCCACCTCTCCGACCACCAGTTCCACCCGCCGCCGTTCCCGCTCCCCGAGCCCCGACGCGCCCTTCAGCCCGGACAGGGCGAGCTTGATGGAGGCCAGGGGGTTGCGCATCTCGTGGGCGAGGACGGCGGCGGTCTGGCCGATGGTGGCCAGGCGCGTCTTCTCCAGGAGACTGCGGTGGGCCCTCTCCAGCTGGGCCGTCCGTTCCTGGAGCTGGGACTCCAGGCGCCGCTCGTAGATACGTCCCACCAGACGCAGGGTGAAGAATCCCAGGCCGGCGATGAGCAGATAGGTCAGAAAGAGGATGCCGTCGAGGCGCCGGTGAACGGCCCCGATATTGGCGGTCATGGCCCCCTGGTCCTTGCCGATGCCCACCAGCCAGCGGTCGTCCGGCCCGGCGTCCACGGCCTGCATCCACATCAGCAGGGGATGGCCGGCCTCGGTCTCCGCCATGAAGGCGCAGGTATCGAGCGGAACCCGGTTGAGGCCGGGCTCGAGGGTCCGCGCCCCGGCCAGCAGGCTGTGCTCCACCGGACAGGGCAGGGCCTTCGCGCTGTGGCTGTCGTAGACGATGACCCCTGCCTTCTTGTCCACCAGCATCGCCCGGTAACCGAAGGCCCCCGCCAGATCGATCAACTCCTGGAGGTGTCTCCTGCCCCGCTCGCTCGGGTCGCTCAGGGCCGCGCGCAGACGCGGCAACAGGACCTCCGCGGCCTTGCGATTGTGCTCCAGATCGTGGCGGGCGAAGCGCTCGCTGAGGAACTCCACCACATAACCGTTGCCGCCGAGGCCGACACCCGCCACGATCAGGCCCATGAGCACGAATCCGAGCCAGGAGACGGTGGTGGGGGTCCAATTGACAGACTTGAATAGGCGAGGCATGAGGGGGATTCTCCACGCGAAGGGTCTGATTCTCAGCAGGCCAAAATGAAGGAACCCGGACATCGCATTTCCCGCTTCCTTGGTTGCGAAGCCCCAGGCAAGGACCTTTTCAACATCCTGTTGGACCGTTCGATCCGCGGAACCTATCCGTGGCCCAGGC
Organism: Chromatiaceae bacterium; assembly: GCA_026984455.1. Taxonomy (GTDB): domain Bacteria; phylum Pseudomonadota; class Gammaproteobacteria; order Chromatiales; family Chromatiaceae; genus JALSSC01. The sequence continues at coordinate 40,461 of JALSSC010000037.1, read as the reverse complement.
GTTCCAATCAGTTCCTGTGGGCAGTGACGTGGGCGCGGCTTCAGCCGCGACGACTCCTGCACGGAGTGGCCACGCCGGATCGCGGCCGAGGCCGCTCCCACGCCCTTCCGCAGGAAGACAGACAGACCTACAGGCCATCCTGCTCTCCGCTATAGTCGAGGCAGGCCGGCCCGCAGTCTGCGGCGAGTCGCCGACATGACTGGCTGCCACCTTCAGAGGACCGTTCCATGGCCAGCATACTCGTTGTAGAAGACGATCCGGTATTCGCGGAACTGTTGCAGATGCATCTGGAAGACCTGGGGCACGAGCCCCGGCTGGCGGCCGATCTGGAGACCGCCCGACGCCTGTTCAGCGAGACCGCGCCGGCGGCGGTGCTCCTCGATCAACAGTTGCCCGACGGCTATGGCGTGGAGTTCCTGGAGTCCCTGGCCGAACAGCCGGGGATGCCGCCGGTGATCATGATCACCGGCGTCTCCGCCAACGACCTCGCCATCCGGGCCATGGGGGCCGGGGCCTACGACTTCATCCGCAAGCCCCTGGACGAGGTGGAACTGGACACCACCCTCGCCAACGCCCTGCGCACCCACCGCCTCTCGCGTCAGGTACAGGCGGTCACCGAGGCCCCCGAGTACCGGGTCGAGTTGGGCCAGATCGTCGGCCGGGGAGCGGCGATCCTGGAGGTCTGCAAGACCATCGGCAAGGTCGCCGGTTCGAGCGCGCCGATCCTCATCACCGGCGAGAGCGGCACCGGCAAGGAGGTGGTGGCCCGCGCCCTGCACCACCATTCGGGACGCGGTGGACTGTTCCTGCCCATCAATTGCTCTGCCCTGGCGGAGAACCTGCTGGAGAGCGAACTCTTCGGTCACGAGAAGGGCAGCTTCACCGGCGCGGTCCAGCGCAAGGAAGGCAAGTTCGAACTGGCCGCCGAGGGGACCCTGTTCCTGGACGAGGTGGGCGACATGCCGGCCGCCCTCCAGGTCAAACTGCTGCGGGTGTTGCAGGAGGGTACCTTCGAGCGCGTGGGCGGCACCCAGCCGTTGCATTCCGACGCCCGTATCATCGCCGCCACCAACCGCGACCTCGAGGCCATGGTGGCGGATGGGGGCTTCCGCGAGGATCTGTTCTATCGCCTCAACGTGGTACGCCTGCGCCTGCCGCCCCTGCGTGAGCGCCGCGAAGACCTGCCGCTTCTGGTGGAACACCTCCTTGGGCGGATCAATGCCCGTCAGCATACCCGCATCCATCACCTCACCGACAGTGCCTGGCGCTGCATCGAGGCCTATCCCTGGCCCGGCAACGTCCGCGAACTGGAGAACATCCTCACCCGTGCCGCGGTGCTGGCACGTGACGATACCATCACCCCGGAACTCCTGGCGCTGCCCGATGCCCGCGTCACGGCGAGCCTGAAGCCGTCGCTCGCACCGCGCCTGAGGAGCCTGGAAGAGGTGGAGCGCGACCAGGTGCAGGAGGTGCTGGACTACACCCATTGGCACAAGGGCCGCAGTTGCGAGATCCTCGGCATCTCCCGGCCCGCCTTGGACCGCAAGATCGCCAAATACCAGTTGAAGCCGAGACAGAACCCCGCATGAGCCCGACCTCGACGGGTATACTTGCCGTGCCTGGACCCGTTGCCCTCGGGCCAGGCCCCAGTCCCGGGCCGGCACTTCCGCTGCCCGGGCGGCGTCACCGCTCCCTGGAGCACAGCCGCGGGACCCCCCCGTGATCTATTCGTTGGAAGGCACCGCACCCGAATTCCCCTTTCCCCATCCCGCCCTGGCCGAGACCGATCCGGACGGGCTCCTGGCGGTGGGTGGCGATCTCTCGCCCCGACGCCTGCTCAATGCCTACCGTAGCGGCATCTTTCCCTGGTACAACCCGGGACAGCCCCTACTGTGGTGGTCGCCCGACCCGCGCACCCTGCTCTTCCCCGAGCGTCTGCACTGTTCCCGCAGCCTGCGCAAGAGCCTGCGCAGACAGGCCTTCGAGGCCACCATCGACCGGGAATTCAAGACGGTCATGCGCGCCTGCGCCGAGACCCCGCGACCGGGCCAGGAGGGCACCTGGATCGACGAGGCGATGCTCACCGCCTATACCCACCTGCACCGGATCGGTCACGCCCACAGCATCGAGATCCGCCTGGACGGTGAACTCGTGGGCGGCCTCTACGGCATCGCCCTGGGGCGGGTGTTCTTCGGTGAATCCATGTTCAGCCGCCACAGCGATGCCTCCAAGGCCGCCCTGGTGTTTCTGTGCGGGCGCCTGCGGCACTGGGGTTACCGCCTGATAGACTGCCAGGTGCGCACCGAGCACCTGATCCGCATGGGCGCGGAGGAACAGCCGCGACCCAGGTTCCTCTCCATGCTCCGACGTTGGCTCCACGAGCGCCCCGAACCCGAATGGTGCCCACAGACCCCACCGACGCGCGTGCTGCCTTTCCCCACATGAACCCGGTCGCCTATCTGTCTGCACCCCATCCCTGCGGTTACTTCGACGACCGCCTCGCCCAGAGCCTGTTCCTCGATCCCCTCTCCAGTCCCGGGGCGGTGGTCTACGAGGCCCTGCTCGGCCAGGGGTTCCGGCGCAGCGGGGGCCTGGTCTACCGCCCCCAGTGCCGCGCTTGCCAGGCCTGCGTGGCGGTGCGGGTGCCGGTGGCGGAATTCGCCCCCGACCGCTCCCAGAGGCGGGTCTGGAAGCGCCTCTCCGGGCGCGTCCAGGTGCTGTCGGGAGGGCCTCGCTTCGATCCCGAACACTACCGACTGTTCCGCCGCTACGTGCGTCGGCGACACCCCGGCGGGGGCATGGAGGACATGAGCGCCGGGGACTATCTGGAATTCCTCAGTACCACTTGGCTCAGGACCCGTTTCCATGAGTTCCGGATCGACCAGCGCCTATTGGCCGTGGCCGTCACCGACGAGACCGCCCACGCCCTGTCCGCGGTCTACACCTTCTTCGACCCCGACCGGGAGGACCTCTCGCCCGGTGTCTTTAGCATCCTGTGGCAGATCCACCGGGCCCTGGCCGAAGGTCGCCGATGGCTCTATCTGGGCTACTGGATCGCCCACTCCCCCAAGATGGCCTACAAGGCCCGCTACCGGCCACTGGAGGCCTGGGACGGGAGTGCCTGGCGGCCGTTGGAGGACGGATGGCGCCAAACGGGAAGGTGAGGATGCGGCCAATATTTCTCGCGTGATCGTCGCCTCGCTCGTCCCCCCTTTGGGTCTATGATCGGCACCTCCCCGCAGGTTCCTGGCACCCGTGCCATCCCAGAAGATGAAACAGGGGAAGTCCTTGCCCGGCCTCCGCCACAGCGGGCCGGAAAGGTCCTGAAGACCCCCTTCGTGGAGGCGGCGAATGAACGAAGCCCCCAGGCCCCGTCTTTCGACGGCCTGCTAAAGCTCCCCACCGCCCTGCCGCTACTCTCCCTGAAGCATGCATTTCGCCACGGTTCGCACGTGCCTCGGAGGAGGGGACATGTCCCGCACTACCTTTTCCATCTCGGTCAACGGCGAGGAGCGCCCCGCCCACGAGGTTTGGCAAAAACTGGAGATCGCCACCTCGGCCCTGGCCTGTCTCACACGTTTCAATGAGGGACGTCCAGGGCTGGCCAGCGAATACACCCGGCGTATCGAACATGAAGTGCGCAACCGCCTGGACCGGATCCAGGCGCGCCTCGATCAGGCCAAGGCGGGTGATGCCAAGGGAACCGACCTGGAGGCCAGGGCCAGAGAGCTGTTACAGTCCCTCGGCCCCGAGGACGCCGTCTCCATCCTCAACCAGGAATTCGGCCTCGACCTCGACCTGCTCGCCCTGATCGGGCTCACCGGCACCGCTCCCTACCTGGCGACCCTGGCCACCGAAGGCAGCATTCTCAGTCAGAACAAGATCTCGCCGGAGCAGATCGCCGACCTGTGGAACGAGGCCAAACGTCCGTCTCCAGGCAGGCCTTTCTGGGATGCCCTCACGGTCCAGAAGGTCCTCGATGGTGAGGGATTGTGACGATGTCCAGACGCAACCAAAGCGGCTTCAATTTGGTGGAGACCGTGGCCACGCTGGCCATCGCGGCCACCGTCACCGGCCTCGCGGTGCCGGCCTTGAACTTCATGTTCCAGCGTGCCCAGCAGTCCGCAGTGCTCACCGAACTGGCCTCCGGCCTGCAAACGGCCCGTACTCAGGCCATCCGAAGCGGCCAGCCCGTATCCTTCTGCCCAAGTGCGGACGGGGAACGCTGCGACCGAGGGCCGGCACCCGATTGGGCAGACGGTTGGATTCTGTTTAGTGACACGGATGCCGATGTCAGGCGCAGCCCCGGAGAAAGACTGCTGTATCGCTATCGTCACCTTCACCCCAGTTTCACACTGGTGGGAAGCCACGGTCTGGAACACGGCAGCGGGTTCCTCCCCGGGGGAGAGGCCTTGCGTTCCGGATTGCTTGATTACTGTGCCGGTGGCGACGAAGGGCGCCGTCTGCATCTGCTGGAGAGCGGGCAGTGGCGCATCGAACCGCTCAGCACCTGCCGGGCCGTCGGGGATCTGACATCCGTGCTGCCCACACCACCCCCGGAGCGGAAAGACGCAACAGGTCTCAAGGAATGATCGCTCCTCCCGGGTTCCCATAGGCCGCCGTGGGAGGTACAGGGGCTGGCCGATGACTACAAGGACTGGAATTGGGACCTATCCCTGGGATCCCATGAGCGTCCGCACTCACGGTCGTATGCCACAGATCACCGCCATGCGCGCCAGGTCCTCCGTATGTGCCCTGGCCCCTGACATGAGCTTGAAAAGGCCCTTTTCTGCTGCTCGACCGGGTGTTCGAACCTGTTCAGGGCCCGGCCTGCGCCGCGTCCTGTCCTTTGGGCCCGGCGTCGGGATGGATGGTGACCCCCAGCCGCCGCAGCTGTGCCACCGTCTGCCGGGCGTTGGCGTTGCCCTGACGGGCAAGCAAGGCGACACCCCGGGCGATGGCATCGAGCTGCTTATGCACCTTGGCCGCATCCTTCAAAGCCTGTTCCAGGCGGGTCAGACGATGCTGCGTACGAACACGCTCACGCTGTAATTGCAGGGTCTGAAAAGCGGTCATGGAGACCAGGGCCAGGGCCAGCAGGAGGAGGGGGACGAAACCGCCGTGAGAAGCCGGTGACCGCCGGGGACGATGGCGGCCCGAGTCCTGTGTGGCGGGATTCATGGCTGGGGCTCCAGCACGGGCGACGCCTCAGTAGCGGCCTTCGCCTTGAGGTTGAAGGTGATCCCCTGGGCCGCCAGCAGGTCGCGGATCTGGGTATCTCCGGTACGCGCCGAGACGGCGGCCAGGGAGCGGATGAGCTGGTTGTTGAGCCGACTCAGGCGCACGGCCTGGTTGATCTCCCGCTGGCGTTGGGCCACCTCCGTCTGGAGGGTGCGGTTCTCCTGATACAGGGCCATATCGACTAGGACCATCACCACCGCCGCCAGGCCGAGGATGGTGAGCGTCCAATATTGCCAGCCCGAGAAGGTCTTCATACCTCATCTCTCCGCATACGTGCTCCGCTGAGCGATGACCGGGATGATACCCGAGGACAGGAACAACGCCAGAGCGGGAGGCTAGAGCCGGCCTGGCACAGCCCGGGTCCTGCCCAGGGGCACGAGGAACATCCTCGAAAGACGGGGTGCAATACAGAGAGGTCCGGTGGCCGACCGAAGGATGGAACCACTCACACACAATCGCTATACCATCCGGGACTCAAAGGCACTAAGGTTGTAGATATGATGGAGTCGCGCTCAATCCGCCGCTACGCCGCCTATTTCAAGAACTGGGCGCAGGCCTTCGGCGAGCATCGCGGCCACTGGCACGACGGGCGTCTGCTCAACTGGCTCATCGGCGACGATCAACTGGGGCTGATCCTGACCCCGGTGGTCAGACGGGCCCTGTTCCGGGAGATCCTGGGCCACCACCTGAACGAGGTGGATCTGACCATCGGGCCCGATACCATCGCCCTGGGCCGCCTGCGCGCCCCGCGGGAACCCGGTGACGGCGAAGTGGTCCGCTTTCTGCGCTGGCTGCTCGACGCCCCGGGCGACCTCCACCTCTATCTCACCTATCACCTGATCTACCCCCCGGGAACCCGCATCCTCACCCTCAGCCGCAAATCGCCCATGCCCATTTTCTATCGTGAGATCGCCCCCCTCCAGATCAATCCCTGTTGGGAGGGGGGATCCGCCGCGGACCCATGGAACGACTGAGGGCCTGGCGAGCCTTTGCCACCGCCCGCCGTCATCGCCATCTGCTGCTGATCGACCTGCCCCAGGAGGCGGGCCGGGATCTGGCTGGCTCGATCCTCACCGCCAGCCCCGGCGACGCCCGGCTGTGGCTTGGAGACGCCCCCCCGGCGGGGATCGCGCACCTCCGGCCCAAGGCCTTCGCCGCCCTGCTCGGGCGGGAATGGGACCTGCTCGTCCTCGACGCCCACCCCGGCCTCGATCCCGATGCCTTCGCCGCGGCCGTGGGCGCGGTACGCGCCGGCGGCCTGCTGATCCTCTCCGCCCCCCTCTCCAGCCGCTGGGGCGACGGCGCCTCGCCTTTCCTGGCGCGCCTGGCGCGCCTGCTCCGGGACGCCCCCGGGGTGCTGCGCCTGGGCCCCGGGCAGGCCCTGCCGGCGGCCCCGCCGCCGCCGCCCGCGGTCCCGCCCGAATGGCCCACCGCCGATCAGAAACGCGCCCTGGAGGCCCTGGCGCGCCTCGCCCGGGGGCGGCCCCACCGCCCCCTGGTGCTGATCGCCGACCGCGGACGCGGCAAGACCACGGCCTTCGGCCTGGCCGCCGCGCGCCTGCTGGCGGCCGGCCGCCGGGTAGTCCTCACCGCCCCCCGCCTGGCGGCGGTGGAACCGGCCCTGGCCCACGCCGCCGCCGGCCTCCCCGGGGCCCGGCGCGCACGCGGGCGTATCAGCGTGGGTGCCGGGGGCCTGGAATACGTACCACCGGACGCCCTCGCCCTGGCGCCCCGGCGTGCGGACCTCCTCTTGGTGGACGAGGCCGCCGCCCTCCCCGCCCCCCTGCTGGAACGCCTGCTCAGGACCCATCCCCGCGTCGCCTTCGCCACCACCGTGCAGGGCTACGAGGGCTCGGGCCGCGGCTTCGAGGTGCGCTTCCAACGCCGCCTGGAACGGATCGCCCCCGGGTGGCGGCGAATCGAGCTGCGCACCCCCGTCCGTTGGGGCCCCGGCGATCCCCTGGAGGCCCTCGCCCAACGCCTGTTCCTGTGGGGTGAATCGGTGCCGGCGCCGCCCGACATCCCCTCCCCCCTCGTCCAGCGCATCGACCCCCAGGTCCTGGCGGCGGACGAGGAGGCCCTCGGACGCCTGTTCCGGCTGCTCGTCCTGGCCCATTACCAGACCCGGCCGCGCGACCTGCTGGATCTGCTGGATGCGCCGGAGGTGCGCCTGTTCCGCCTCGGCCCCGCCGAGGCCCCCGCCGCCCTCGCCCTGATCCGCGAGGAAGGCGGCCTCGACCCCGCCCTGGCCCGCGCGGTCACCCTCGGCCGCAGGCGCCTCCGGGGCCACCTCCTGCCCCAGACCCTGGCCCAACACCTGGGCCTCGCCGAGGCCCCCGGCACCCGGGGTTGGCGGGTCTCGCGCATCCTGGTGCACCCCGCGCTCCAGGGCCGGGGTCTCGGCAGCCGGTTGCTACAGGCCGTCACCGAGGCGGGACGCACGGCGGGGATGGACTGGATCGGCGCCGCCTTCGGCGCCACCCGGCCCCTGCTCGGGTTCTGGCGGCGCAACGGGTTCAGCGCGGTCCGCTGCGGACTCCATCGCGACCGGGCCAGCGGCGAACACTCGGTGGTCCTGGTGAGGCCCCTGAGCGCCACCGGCACGGGCCTCAGCGGGACTGCGCGCGAACGTTTCTGCCGTCATTTCCCCCTGCAACTGGCGGATCCGCTGCGGGACCTGGATTCCGCACTCGCCGCCGACCTGCTGCACGGCTGTCCCTGCGCCGGCGCCCTCGATAGCCGTGACCTGGCGGACCTGGCCGCCGTCGCCCGGGGCCACCGCCTGCCCGAGGCCACGCCCGCCGGTCTCCAGACCCTCGCCGCCGGGCTCCTGTGCGACCCCCCTCACTGGCTGGACCAGGAGGCCCGCGCCCTGCTGGTCTCCCACCTGTTCCAGCACCAGAGTTGGAAGAGGACCGCCGACCGCCTGGGCCTCAGCGGCCGCAGGGCCGCCGTGGCCCTGCTGCGCCGGGTGGTGGCCGAGGCCCTGGCATCCGCCGCGTTTCCGGCCCCGGCCGACGGATGATCCGCGCCGGCGGAATCGGCCGGGACGACGGGTTAGAATGACGGCGTCCCAACGCAACCAGAGGTCCCCCCAATGGGTATGGATATCGCCATCGTTCTGCACGTGTTCTTCGTGGTCGTCTGGGTGGGCGGCATGTTCTTCGCCCATCAGTGCCTGCGCCCGGTGGCGGCGGCGCAACTGGAGCCTCCCTTGCGCCTGCGTCTCTGGGTCGGCGTCTTCGGCCGTTTCTTCCCCTGGGTCTGGGCCGCCATCGTCCTGGTCCCCGCTTCCGGTCTCTTCATGATGCTCGGTCCCCTGGGTGGGTTCGCCCACCTGCCCCTGTACATTCACGCCATGTTCGGCCTCGGCCTGGTGATGGTGGGCGTCTTCCTGCGCGTCTTCTTCTCCCCCTATCCGGCCCTGCGCAAGGCCGTGGCGGCCGGTGACTGGCCCGCCGGCGCGGCCCAATTGGCCCGCATCCGGCGCCTGGTGGGCATCAACACCCTCCTCGGCACCCTCACCCTTGCCATCGGTGCGGGCGGGCGCTATTTCGGATGAATCGCCCCGCCGCCGACAGGGAAAAATAATACTCGCCCTGCGCCCCGCAGTGGCCTAGAATGCCATGGCACTGCGCATGAATGCCCCGTGTATCGCAGCCGCCCGGTGGTGCCGCCGGACGCAACCCGCGATTTCGCAATGTCTATGGCACTGGATCAAGAGAACTGGTACTGAACAATGAAAATGTACGTTGGCAACCTGCCCTATCGCCTCACCGAAGACGAACTGCGCGGCCCTTTCGAGAGCCACGGCGAGGTCTCTTCTGTGAACATCGTCTATGACCGCGATACCGGCAGGTCCAAGGGCTTCGGCTTCGTCGAGATGCCCAACGACAGTGAAGCCGAAGCGGCCATGGAGGAACTCAACGGCAGCGAAGTCGGAGGCCGTCCGCTGCGCGTGGACCGGGCCCGTCCCCCGAAGCCGCGTGCTGACCGTCAATGGTAGACCCCTGAGCGGATTCCGCTGAGAAAGAAAGGCGGCCCCCGGGCCGCCTTTCGCGTTCTATGGGCCCGGTCTCCCCTCGGAGCCGTATCCTGAACACAGGCGCCTCAGTGCGCCGCCCCCGTCCCCACTTCCACCCTGGGCGCGCCGGTCTGGGTGATCCGGCCCAACTGATCCAGCAGGCGTGACCAGTCGGCGCGACGGTTGTAGCCGCGGACGTCGATGCGCGGCAGGCCCGCCGGGGTCACCAGATAGTAGCCGTTCTTGGCCTCCTCCACCCCACCGAGGTGGCACACCCCCCCTTGCAGGCGGCAGCTCAGGCCCAGGCGGCCGTAGTGGAATACCTCGAACATCCTGAGAAAGGTACGGGACAGGCCGGTGGCCGCCCCGCCCCCGCTGAGGGCGGTGAGATTGTCCACCGCGCGTTGGTTGATGAGGTGGGGACCGGGATCGTCCGCGGGGGTCGCAAACCGGGCGTCGAAGGCCACGGGCCGCCAGCCCTCCAGGCGCAGACCGCGGATCTCGCCGTCCAGGCGTCCGGTGATGCGGCCGAAGGCGAAGGTGCGGGTCAGGACCTCCAGGTCGAGCCCGCGCAGACGCACGTCCGCCTCCAGCACTGGCAGCGGCCCGAACACCTGGGCGAGACGCAGGTGCTCCACCACCACCTCGCCCCCGAAGACGCGGATCAGGAGCTTGCCCCGGACCTCGAGCCGCCCGTCCCGGTAGGTCACCCCGGGGATCACCCCCGAGAGGGTGCCGGCGAGTTCCGGCCAGTCCAGGGCGGCGCTGAGCCGTTCGAGGGAGACGGGGGTCAGCACCGCATCCAGATCGAAACCCAGTGCCCCCTTCTCCTCCCGGCCCCAGCGCAGGCGGTCCAGGAGCAGGGCGCCGTCCAGCACCGGGAGGTTCAGGGGGGCGAGCAGCCGGCCGCCCCGGGGGCCCAGCTCGAAACGGGCCTCGGCCGCGCCCAGGACCAGGGCCTTCAAGAGGTGCCCCCCACGCCATCGGAGGCGGCCGGGCCGGGGCGGGCCGGTATCGCTCCACGCCAGCTCGCCGTCGAGGCCGTGCAGTCCGAAACGGGAGACGGCCTTCGGGTTCGCGGCGGGATCCGGCCGGTCCTCGATGCCCAGGTCGAACAGCCTCAAGCGCAGCTCGGTGGCCTTCCCCCGGCGTCGTGCCTGCAAAGCGAAATCACCTTCCCAGGCCACGCTCTGCAACAGCGTCTCGCCCAACAACGGCTGGAAACAGCCTCGGTAGAGGGGCTGGGCGGGGGTGCGGGGAACTCGTAGATCGAGGCCCTGCACCTCGCCGTGGGCGCCCAACCGGAGCCCCCCGCTGAAGCTGAGCCGGCCCGGATCGCGGTAGCGGATCCCCTCCAGGGACAGCCCCTCCGGGCGGCGATGGATGTCCGCGCCGAGATGGACGGCGGCCTTGCCCGGTGAGAGGTAGAAGAAGGGGGTCAGGACCTCGCCCGCCTTCAGCCCGATATCGAGGCGCCCCTCGATGTCCGGGCGCAGATGGAGGGCCGCCCCGCCGTCGAGGCCCTGCGCCAACCAGGCCGCATCGGCGCTGGAGAAACCCAGGCCCTCGGCCGTCGCCTGCAGATCCAGCCGCCGCCAGGTGCGCTCCCGGCCCCGGGCCTCGGCCTTCAGATCCAGGCGTCCCGCCAGGGTCGCCCCCTGCAACAGGGGCTCCAGCAGCCGGGTCAGGGCCTCCCCGCGCAGGCCCTCGGCCCGCAATGCGGCCTGCCAGGCACCGGCCGCCCACAGCAGACGGCCGGACCAGTCGCCCCCCCCGAGCCCCAGTCTCTTGAGGGTGACCCGCAGACGCCTGCCCGCCGCCCGCCAATCCCAGGCCCAACGCGAGGCCCGCCGGTCCAGCCCGGGATGGGCCAGGGTCAGACGCAGGTCGGGGCAGGCCGCCCGTCCCGCCTCCAGGGTCAGGTGCGTGCAGCGGAAACCGATCCCCTTCAGCGGACGCTTCAGGGCATCGACGACCAACCGCCTGGCGCGCCCCTGGAGGGAAGGTCCGGTGCGGGCCGAGAGGTCCAGTACCCAGTGGAGGCCCTCCAGGCGGAAACCCGGGCCCAGGAGCCGATCCACCCCCAGGCCGAGAGACTGGAAGGCCTCCCCCTGCCCCCAGGCCAGAAGGAAGACGGGAACGACCCACCACCGCTCAGACAGGGAACACCCCCGTGGACAGATAGCGGTCGCCCCGGTCGCAGACGATGGTCACGATCACCGCCTCCTCCAATTCGCGGTTCAGGCGCAGGGCCGCCGCCAGGGCGCCCCCGGAAGAGATCCCGGCGAGGATGCCCTCTTCCGCCGCCAGACGGCGGGTGGTCTCCTCGGCCTCCGCCTGGGTCACGTCCAGCAGGACATCCACCCGCGAGGGATCGTAGATCTTGGGCAGATAGGCCTCGGGCCAGCGGCGGATACCCGGGATGGAGGCCCCCTCGGCCGGCTGCACCCCGACGATCCGAATCCCGGGATCGCGCTCCTTGAGATACCGGGAGACCCCCATGATGGTGCCGGTGGTGCCCATGGCGCTCACGAAATGGGTGATCCGCCCCTGGGTGTCACGCCAGATCTCCGGGCCCGTGCCCTCGGTATGGGCCAGGGGATTGTCGGGATTGGAGAACTGATCCAGGATCCGCCCCACCCCCGCGGCCTCCAGCGACCGCGCCTTGTCGATGGCCGCCTCCATGCTGCCCGCCTCGGGGGTCAGCACCGGTTCCGCCCCATAGGCGCGCATCAGCGCCCGCCGCTCGCGGCTCATGTGCTCGGGCATCACCAGGATCAGGCGGTAGCCACGGATCGCCGCCACCATCGCCAGGGCGATACCGGTATTCCCGCTGGTGGCCTCGATCAGCGTATCGCCCGGATGGATCTCCCCGCGCGCCTCGGCATGACGGATCATGCTCAGGGCCGGCCGGTCCTTTACCGAGCCCGCAGGGTTGTTGCCCTCCAGCTTGACCAGGACCTGATTGGATGTCTCCCCGGGCAGGCGCCGGAGACGCACCAGGGGGGTGTTGCCGATACAGGCCTCGATGGAGGGAAAGGTCATGGGGCGGGGGGTCCTCTGGTTCGCGGAAAGCTTCTATACTATCCCCTTCACCTCCGGACGACGACACCCTGCCCAAGGACTGCCCATGAACGACCCTGCCCCCCCCCCCACCCGCGACCTCGAAGAAGCCCTGGCCGCCGCCGGGGGCAATGCGCAGCTCGCCGAGGAACTCTTCGCCATGCTCAGGCGGGACCTGGAGGCCCGCCTGGAGGAGATACGCGCTCGTGCCGCCCAAGGCGACCTGTCCGGTCTCCGCGATGCCGCCCACCGCCTCCACGGTGCCACCCACTACTGCGGCGTCCCCGCTCTGCGTCAGGCCGTGCACACCCTGGAGGAGGCCGCCACCCAGGGGCCGGTGGAGGACGCCATGCAGCAGTTGGAGGCGGCGGTGCGGGCCGTCATGGACTGGGAAGCAGATGACAGGGGAGAGCGCGAAGCACAGGCCCGCTGACGCTCATGGGCGGGGAATGTCTTGCCGGTGCCTCGGGCCGATGGGTTTCGCCGCCCACCTTCCGCAAGACCCCTTCGGGATCGGGCGGGAGGGCCTACCACCAGTCCTCGTCCGGTATGAGGGTTCGGCGGTGCGCCCATCCAGCAGCAGGGGCCTGGGTTCCTGTTCCAGCCTCTCCCTCAGGGCGTCGATCTCCAGGCTGGGGCCGAGACGCAGATGGGCGACGATGCGCGGCAGGAAGGCCACCGCGGCCAGCAGCGCCAGGGCCAGCAGGCCCTTCTGGATCAGTCCCCCGCCGCCCGCCGCCGCCTCGCGCCCCGCATAGCCCAGGTAGGTGTAGGCCATGGCGCCGGGCAGCATGCAGACATAGGTGGCGGTGACGTAGTGCCCGAAGCGGATGCGGGTCAGGCCCAGGGCGTAGTTGAGCAGGTTGAAGGGAAACAACGGCACCAGGCGCACGAAGGCGACGAAGCGCCAGCCTTCCTTCTCCACCCCCGCCTCGATCCGTTGCAGACGTCCACCGGTCTTGCGTCCGACCCAATCCGAGGCCAGGTAGCGGGCGATGAGGAAGGCCAGGGCCGCGCCGAGGGTGGCGCCGGTGAGATTGTAGAAGGTGCCCGCCACCGGTCCGAACAGGGCCCCTCCGGCCAGGGTCATCACCGAGCCCGGCATGAACAGCACCGTGCCCAGGGCGTAGATCCCCATGAACAGCAGCGGCGCGGCCAGGCCGGCGCCCGCCATCCATTGCTGGAGGGTGGCCGCGTCCAGCCGGTCGCGGTAGACGAAACCCGCGCTGATGGCCCCCACCATCAGCAGGAACAGCACCCAGCGCAAGGCGTTACTCTTCATCGGAGTCACCCCACCGACGGCGGTTTATGGCATAACCGGTGATGGGAGCGACGAAGGGCAGCGCCAGCATCCCCGGCAGCAGATCCACCCGCCGCGGGTCGCGGTACCGGTGAATGCCGATGCTCATGCCTTCGTGGCCGGCGCGGGGCTGGTCGCGGTAAGTGCCGAAGAGCCGGTCCCACCAGGTGAGGCTGAAGCCGAAGTTGCTGTTGGCCTCGTCGTCCTCCACCGAGTGGTGGACCCGGTGCATGTCCGGCGTCACCAGCACCCAGCGCAGCGCCCGGTCCAGGCCGGCCGGCAGCTTCACGTTACCGTGGTTGAAGAGGGCGGTGGCGTTGAGCAGCACCTCGAAGATCACCACCGCCAGCACCGGCGCCCCCAGCAGCACGATGATGACAAACTTGATGAGCACGGAGAGAATGATCTCGACGGGGTGAAAGCGGGCGCCGGTGGTGAGGTCGTAATCCAGATCGGCGTGGTGCACTCGGTGCAGGCGCCACAGCACGGGAATGGCATGGAACATGACGTGCTGCACCCAGATGACGAAATCCATGGCGATCACCGACAGCACCACGACCAGGGCAAAGGGCATTTCGTACAGATTCACGAGTCCCCAGCCCTCTTCCCGGGCCAACGCCGCAACACCCACGGCTCCGGCCGGAAAGAGCAGACGCAGTACGAGACTGTTGAGAAGGACCAGGCCGAGGTTGTTCGCCCAACGCTGCGCCCTGGAGACCATCAGTGCCCGCCGGGGCACCGCCAGTTCCCAGGCCGCCACGATGCCGAAGACACCAAGAAAGAAGCCGAGTCGAATGCCCACCTCGTGATCTAATATCAGCTGCTGCCAATCCACAGGCGGATGCCTCCTTTGGTTTCTGTAGATAACTTGTTCAATTATTCTCTTGAATACAAAAAGTCTAGCGTGGGGGAAGACCTTGTCAACCACAAATTTCAAACACGACCTCTTCAGCCAGTTCGCCCGCATCGCCAAGGTGATGGGGAACGGCTACCGCCTGGAGATGCTAGAGTTCCTTGCCCAGGGCGAGCGTAACGTGGAGGAACTGGCGCGATTGGTGGGGCTCACCGTGGCCAATGCCTCTCAGCACCTGCAACAGTTGCGCTTGGCGGGACTGGTGAAAAACCGGAAGGTGGGGCATCGGGTCTTCTACCGTTTGGCCGGAGAGGACGTGGTACGGCTGCTCTCCGCCCTGCGGGAAGTGGCGGAACGCCTCTCAGGGGACGTGCGCAGCCTCATCGAGGACTACCTGACGGTAAAGGACTCTCTGGAACCGGTACCTGCCCGGCAGCTTCTGGAGCGGATGCGCAGCGGCGAGGTCACCGTACTCGATGTACGGCCACCGGAGGAATATGCCGCAGGCCACCTCCCGGGGGCCGTGAACGTACCGGTCGAGGAGCTGGAGAAGCATGTGGACGCACTGCCGGCCGACCGGGAGATCGTGGCCTATTGCCGTGGTCCACACTGCGTGCTGGCCTTCGACGCCGTGGCCAGGTTACGGGAGAGGGGATTCGATGCCCGCAGGCTCGATGGTGGACTGCCGGAATGGCGCCTGGACGGGCTGCCGGTGGAAGCCGGAGGACCTCAAGGCCCGCCGTGGAAGCCGTAGGGCGGGAAAGCGACAGCGCATCCCGCCTCCCGAGCCGGGGCCCCAGGGATGGAGTATTGAACGGGCGCCGTGACCGCCCGCCTTCACCCGGCCCCGGTGATCTGTTCGTGGATGGACAGCAGTCGCAGAGGCCGTAGGGCGGGAAAGCGACAGCGCATCCCGCCTCCCGAGCCGGGGCTACAGAGAGGGAGTATTGAACGGGTGCCGTGACCGCCCGCCTTCACCCGGCCCCGGTGATCTGTTCGTGGATGGACAGTAGCGCCGGCACCACGATCAGGATCAACAGGGTCCCGAAGCCCAGGCCAAAGGCCAGGGAGACGGCCATCGGGATCAGGAACTGGGCCTGGTAGGAGGTCTCGAACATCAGCGGGCTGAGGCCGGCGATGGTGGTGAGGGAGGTGAGCAGGACCGCCCGCAGGCGCTGGCAGGCGGCCTCCACCAGGGCCTGGTCCACGGCCATGCCGCCGCGGCGCAGGCGTTTGTAGAAGCTCACCAGGATGATGGAGTCGTTCACCACGATCCCGGCCAGGCCGAACAGTCCGAACAGGGAGACGATGGTCACGTCGAGGCCCATGAGCCAATGGCCGAACAGGGCCCCCACCAGGCCGAAGGGGATGGCCACCATCACCACCAGGGGCCAGCCGTAGGCGCCGAACACCCAGGCCAGGACCAGATAGATGAGGACCAGGCCGAGCACCACCCCGCGTTTCATGTCCGCCAGGGTGTCGCGCTGGTCCGCGGAACGGCCCTCGAAGGAGTAGTGCACGCCATGGCGGGCCGCCAGTTCGGGCAGGGGTCCGGCCTCCAGGGCCGCGCTCACCCGGTCGACACTGGTGACGGCGTTGTCCACGTCGGCCAGGACCTCCACCGCCAGACGGCCGTCGGCGTGGCGAAGCACCTCGAAGCCCCGCCGTGGTTCGAAGCGCACCAGGTTCTCCAGGGGCTCCAGGTGGCCGTCCGGGAGGCGGATGGGCAGCCGGCGTAGGGTGTCCAGGCGCCCGCGGTCGGTCTCGTCCAGCTTGACCCGCACCTCCACCTCGTCGGCCCCGTCCTGGAAGATCTGCACCAGGCGCCCATCGAAGGCGGCCCGCAACTGCCGCCCCACCGCGGCCAGGGTGAGACCGGCGGCGCGCCCCTGGGGGGTGAGGTGATAGATGGACTGTTCGCGCCCATAGGAGAGATCGTCCTCCACCTCGCGCACACCGGACATGGCCTTGAGCGCCCCTTCCAGCTCCAGGGCCGCGCCCTTGAGGGTATCGGCGTCGCGCCCGCTCAGACGCACGGTGAGGTCGCGCCCCGGCGGGCCCACCCGGCGCGGGGTGATGGTGAGCTGCTCCAGGCCGGCGGGTTCGCGGATGCGCCGGCGCCAGGCGCGGATGAAGTCGGCGTTGCGCACCGCCCGCAGATCGGGATCGAGCAGCTCCAGGCGGATCCCGCCCAGTTGGTCGCCGCGGGCCTCGCCGCCGGCGCTGGGGCCGGTCTTGGAGCCGTGATACACCACCAGGGTGCGGATGAAGGGCCGCCGGGCGAGGGCCTTCTCGGTGGCCCGGGCGGTGGCCTCCAGGTGGCGCAGAAAGGCGTCCACTCGGGCGCGCGGGGTGCCGGCCACGAAGGTGACGTTGGCATAGAGCATCTTGGCCTCGGGCGAGGGGAAGAAGACGAATTTGAGGCGTCCGCCGGCGAGCAGCCCCGCGGCCAGGGCCAGGGTGGCGAGGGTCCCGGCCAGGACCACGGAACGATGGCCCAGGCACCAGGTCACCAGGGGCCTGAAGAGGCGGTCGCGGAGGTGGTCGAAGGCCCGGTCCAGGCGCGCGCGCAGGGAGTCGGGGCGGATCCGGTGCATGTGCACGAAGGCGTGGCGCAGGTGCCCGGGCAGGACCAGGAAGCTCTCCAGGAGGGAGGCCAGGAGGACGCTCACCACCACCAGGGGGATGTCGAAGAGGATCTTGCCGATGGCCCCCCCCACCAGCATCAGGGGCAGGAAGGCGGCCACCGTGGTGAGGGAGGAGGCCATCACCGGGGCCAGCATCCGCCAGGCCCCATGCTCGGAGGCGAGCAGGGGATCCTCGCCGTGCTCATAGTTGGCCAGGGCGTCCTCGCCGACGACGATGGCGTCGTCCACGATGACCCCTAGGGCCATGATCATGGCGAACAGGCTCACCATGTTGATGCTGCCCCCGGCCAGCCAGAGGACGAACAGGGTGGCCATGAAGGAGGTGGGGATGCCCCAGGCCACCCAGAAGGCCACCCGCCCGTTGAGGAACAGGAACAGGATCACCACCACCAGCACCAGGCCCTGGGCGCCGTTCTCCAGGAGCAGGAAGATACGGTCACGGATCAGTTGCCAGGACTGGTCGTAGACCTCCAGGCGCACCCCGGGAGGCAACTGAGGACGCGTCTCGGCCAGCCAGTCCGCGAGGATGCGCGCGGCCTCCAGGGTGTTGCCGGTCTCCGCCCGTTGCAGGGACAGGCCCACCGCGGGATGGCCGTTCACGCTCAGGGTCACCGCCCCGTCGCGCGCCAGGCGGCGGATCGTCGCCACCTGCCCGAGGGTCACCCGGGTGTGGTCGTCGGTGAACACCGGCGCCCGGGCGAATGCCCGGGGGGTGCGCCGCTTGCCCGGGCTGCGCAGGTCGCGCGCCGCCTCGGCGCGGCCGACGATGCCCGCGGGCAGGTCGAGGCTGGTCTCGCCCACCCGCGCCGCCACCTGGTCCAGGCTCATGCCCAGCCACTCCAGCGCCTCCGGGCGCAGGCCGATGGCGATCTCGCTCCTGGGCAGGCCCTGGATCCCCACCCGGTCGATGCCTCGGTCCAGGAGTTCGCGCTCGAAGCGACGCGCCAGGCGGCGCATCTCGTGGGGGTCGTCGAGGCCGGTCACCAGGATCTGGGCGATGTTCTCGTAGCGGGAGATGCGGGCGATGGCGGGTTTCTCGGCGTCCACGGGCAGATTGCGCAGTTCGTCCACCAGCCGCCGGGTGTTGTCCAGGGCGAGCAGCGGGTCCGTCCCCTCCTTGAACTCCAGGCTGATGGCCGAGACCCCCAGGGTGGAGGTGGAGGTCATCCGCTTGAGCCCGTCCACGGTGCGCAGGCGCTGCTCCAGGGGATCGGTGATGCCGCGCTCCACGTCCTCTGAGCTGGCCCCGCTCCAGACCACGGAGACACTCACCCGATCCAGGCTGAAGTTGGAGAAGAACTGCACGTTCAGCTTCGAGAGGGCGAAGGCCCCGCCCAGGAGCATCATGAGCATGAGCAGATTGGCGGCCACCGGGTGACCGGCGAAGAGGCCGACGAGGCCCTTCCGTTCCCCCGTCACGGCACCGCCTCGAC
Source organism: Chromatiaceae bacterium (assembly GCA_026984455.1). Classification (GTDB taxonomy): domain Bacteria; phylum Pseudomonadota; class Gammaproteobacteria; order Chromatiales; family Chromatiaceae; genus JALSSC01. The sequence continues at coordinate 21,899 of JALSSC010000037.1, read as the reverse complement.
TCGCAGCCCTTCCACGGCGTTGGGCAGGTGGGTGGTCACCAGGACATCGCCCGCAGCGAGACCGGCGGCCGAGATCAGCAGCCGCCCCGGGCGCTCCGCCTCACCCAGGACCTCCACCCGCAGTCCGTGCAGGCGGCCGTCGCGCAACAGGTAGACCTTGTCGTCGGCATACAGGGCCGCCGCCGGCACCGCCACCGCCGCGCGGTGCTCGCGGCGGTGCAGACGCAGGCCGAAGACCTCGCCCGGACGCAAGGCCCCGGCCCCCGCGGTGGGCATGAACAGGCCATCCACCCCCACCGCGGCGCCCTGCCCCGCCAGGCGCGCCAGACGCAGGCGCAGGGCGCCCGCCTCCGCCTCCAGATTCTCGCCCGCGGCGAGGGCGGCGCGCACCTCGGGCACCAACGGCGCGGGCAGGCGGGCGCGGACCTCCAGGGCCTTCGGCGCATAGAGGCTGACCAGGAGGGTCCCGGGAGCGACCCGCGCCCCGGCCGCCACCGGCACCTCGGCCACCCGTCCGGCGAAGGGCGCCTCCACCCGGCTGCGCGCGGCATCCAGCCGCGCCCGCCCCAGGCGCGCGCGCGCCGCCTTCAGGCGCGCCTCCAGGGCCGCCACCCGCGAGGGATGTCCGGCCACCGCCTCCTCCCGCGCCTGGACCTGGAGGCGCTGGCGGTCCACGGCCTTCTGGGCCTCGTCCAGGTCTGACTGGGAGGCCAGTTTCCGGCCGCGCAGACGACTGGCCCGTTGCAGGGCCTCGCGGGCCAGGGCGAGCAGGCGCCGTTCCTGTTCCAGTTCCGCCCGATCGGTACGGAAGCGCACCGCCTCGGTCTCCAGTTGCGCCTCCAGTTCGGCCACCGCGCCCTCGGCCTCCGCCACCCGCAGGGTGAAGTCCGCCGGATCCAGGGCCACCAGCAGGCGCCCCGCCTCCACCCAGTCCCCCTCGCGCACCGCCACCCGCCGCACCCACCCCACCGCCGGGGCCGCCGCCCGGAACAGGCGCGGCGCCTCCACCCGGCCGTAGAGGTGCACCACCGGGCGGGCACGGGCCGGCCGCACCGGCATCGCGGCCACCCGCCAGACCCGTTCGCTCAGTGGCGCCGGGGGTTGTTGGGGACGGGTGGCACGCAGCCACAGGAAACCGCCTGTGCCGGCAGCCAGCACCGCCAGGGCCAGGAGACGCCAGAGCCAGGACCTCACCAGTGGCCGGCCCCCGTTCCGAATCCCTCGGCCTGCAGGCTCCCCGCGGGGCCGGTCTCCGCCCGCCACGGGCGCGCGCGCCGGGCGGCGGAAGGCGCTAACGTCCACCGCGCCGCCGGTCTGCGTGGCGCGGCCGCGGCCTCGTCGCAGTTGAGAGGACTGGTGACGGCCAAGAGTGCGTCGAGCGGCGGGTCGAACGAAACAATCCGTTTCTTCATCGGGTAGCTCCAGAGACGATTATTCCACATCCAGACCTCTTCACAGTTGAATACAGGTCCCACCGAGACTCTGCCCGTCATCCGGAAACGCGGGCCCACCCGGACGGAAGGGGCGGCGCTGAAAGCACCCGGCCGGGCCTGCCGTCGGGACCGCTCTCCAGGCACCGGCCGAGGACCGCCTCGGCCCCATCCAGTCGTGGCGGTGACACTGTACCAGGGCACGGGCACAGGTGGCGTCAAAAGACTCTTCCCTCATGCCCGGCCTCCGCAGCTCGTGTACCCGTCGCACATGACGCCGTCGCGTTGTGTCGTGTCTCGAAGGCGTTCCCCGTATCCCCGGGGCAAGGCGCGAGAGCGGGTCATCGCGAGGGCTATGGCCAGTGATCGCCCGAGCGCCCAGGGGCGCGAGGGGTGGCCAGAGAAGCGAGGTTGCACATGCGAGGGATAGGATATCGTCGCTGCCGGTCCCTGGCCCTCCCGCGATCGATGAACCTCAGCCTCGGTTTGCCCTCCAGCTGAAAGGCTCAGGCGGCCAGTAGGTAGAGACCGAACCATCCAGCTCGATCGATCCAGTGACGGCACTCGTCGAAGCCGGCACGGCGGGCGAGGTCGAGAAATTCGCCGGGGGCGTACTTGTAGGAGCACTCGGTGCGCAGTGTCTCGCCCACGCCGAAGGAGAAACGCTGCGACCCCACCCGGATGTGCTGGGCGCGACGGCTCACCAAATGCATCTCGACCCGTCCCTTGGCCGGATCGTAGAAGGCACGATGAGTGAATCCGTCAGGATCGCAGTCGGCGTCCAGCTCCCGCCTGATACGGTGCAACAGGTTCAGATTGAAGCGAGCGGTGAAGCCGGCGGCATCGTTGTAGGCGGCATCGAGCACCGATCTGGCCTTGCGCGTGTCCACCCCGATCAGGAGCATCCCACCGTGGCCGAGCATCTCATGTATACGCCCCAGGAAGGCGCAGGCGTCCTCGGGGTCGAAGTTGCCCAGACTGGAACCAGGGAAGAAGCCCAGACGCGGGACCGGGGGGACCACCTCGGGAATGGGCAGGACCGTGGTGAAGTCCGCGCAGGCCGCGTGGACCCGCAGCCAGGGATGATCTTCGGTCAGGGCGGTCGCGGCGGTGCGCAGGAATTCACGGGAGATGTCCATCGGCACATAGGCGCCGGGCCGCAGGGCCGGCAACAACCACCGCACCTTGCGCAGACTGCCCGCGCCGGGCTCGATCAGGACCCGCCCTTGGCCCACGATCTCGCGAATCTCCCCAAGGGCACTGCGCAACAGCGCCCGCTCCACGTCCGGCAGATAGTACTCGGGCTGGGCACAGATGGCCTCGAACAGTTCGGATCCGCGGGCATCGTAGAAGAACTTCGGGGGGATCGCCTTGGGTGAGCGCGACAGCCCCGCCACCACCTCCGCATGCAGATCGGCCAGGGTCGGGTGGTAGTCGTGGAAGGTGTAACGAGGAGGCGTCATGGAACGTCCTGGGCCAGCCGCAGGCCGGTGCTGGCCCGGCCCTCTCCGAGGTAGGACAGATGGCGGCAGCAAAGGCGCTGTAGCTGACCTCCAGGTGTATGCCCTCGGCGACCGGACGGCCCGCGAGGGAGGGCTCCTGAAGCACCATCGAGTGCCCGCGATCCCGTCTGAAGGGGGCCGGATTCCACTTGGGCGGGCGGGTCTCCAAGATCGACTGGATCGGGTAGCCGTCGGTCTCCAGGAAGGCGCAGATGGCCCCTGCACAGGCCCGCACCCGCCGCCAACGGGTGTGCAGGCCGTCGCCTCGGGTTGAAGCCATGCCCCGTGCCCATGCCGTCGGATCGAGGGGGCATCCTGCCCGCTGTGCCGAAGAAATTCAATCCGGCGCTCGCATCCCGGCCGCGCCCCGCCAGTAACCATCACAGGTGCCCAGGGGTGCGAGCCGCCGCGAGAGGGGTTCCACGGCACCCTCATCCAGGGCCCGGCGATAACGCGCCACCACCTGCCCGGTGCCCTGGGGCTGCGGGCTGATGCGCAGCAGATCCACCCCCAGGGCCTGGAGTTCCTGGAGATGGGGCAGCAGGTCACAGGTACGCGCCGACTGGGTCTGGATGCCGTTCAGCACCAGGAAGGGCTCGCCCTCCTGGGTGTCGAGCAGGCGTCCCTGGGGATCGTCCAGGCAGTGGAAACCGCAATCGTCCTTGGGGAGATCTTCGGCGCGGGCGGTGAAGCAGCGCGCCGACCAGGCCAGGGGCATCCGTCCCCAGGCGAAGACCTCGGTCTCCACCCCCGGGGGGCGCGCCGCCTGGAGACCGGCCAGCCCCTCCCGGGTGAGTTCCACCGGCGGCAGCCAGCGATAGAGGCCGGCCTCGGCCAGGACCCGCAGACTATGGGGGTTGTAGACGTTGAGGCTGACCCCGCCCACGAAGGGCAGGCCCCGGCGCACCGCCACCTGCACCGCGGAGAGGTCGTTGGCCTCGATCCGGAAACGGCCGTCCTCCACCATGCGCCGGAGGACCTTCAACTCCGATTCGGCCTCGATCAGGGCCAGACTGGAGAGCACCACCTCCTTGCCCGCGGCGCTCAGATCGGCGGCCAGACCCAGCCAGTCGTCCAGGTTGAGGGCGCGGCGCTTGGAACAGACCACCTCCCCCAGATAGACGCTATCCAGGGGCCAGTCGGCCACCTGGGCGTAGAACGCGAGCAGGGCCTCGCGCGGCCAATAGTAGAGCACGGGCCCCAGGCTCAGGCGCATGCGCGACCTCACTGCCAGGGGCGATGATAGGGGCCGAGGGTGGTCTGGGCGCCCTCGGACAGGCCGCCCAGGGTGCGTTCCCAGTCCGCGCGGGGCTGGAACCGTCCGGCCTGCAGGGCATCCAGGGCCTGCCGCCAGACCCGCGCCACCTGCCCCACATAGGCCGGGCTGCGTTGACGGCCCTCGATCTTGATGGCCGCCACTCCGGCCTCACGCAGCGCCGGCAGGATGTCCAGGGTGTTGAGGCTGGTGGGCTCCTCGATGGCGTAGTAGGTCTGCCCGCCCACCCGGTAACGCCCCTTGCACAGGGTCGGATAACCCGTCCGCTCGCCCGGGCCGTATCTGTCGGTGAGCACCCCGCCGAGGCGGGATTCGAGGCCCGCCGGGGTCTCTTCCCAGATCACGTCCTCGGCCGGGGAACAGGCGCCGACGGTGTTGGGCGACTTGCCGCAGGCATAGGAGGACAGCAGGCAACGCCCCTCCACCATCACGCACAGGCTGCCGAAGCCGAACACCTCCAGGGCCACCGGGCTGTTGCGGGCGATGTGGGCCACCTGGGCCAGGGACAACACCCGCGGCAACACCGCCCGCCGGATGTGGAAGCGTTCGGCATAGAAGGCCAGGGCCTCGTAGCTGGTCGCCGAGGCCTGCACCGAGAGATGCAGGGCCAGCCCGGGCCAGCGCCCGGCGGCGTAGTCCAGGACCCCGAGATCGGCGAGGATGAGGGCATCCACGCCGCTCCCCGCCGCCAGGTCCACCGCCCGCCGCCAGTGCTCGAAGGCCTGGGCCTGGGGATAGGTGTTGATGGCCATGAACACCCGCCGCCCGCGCCCGTGGGCGTACCGGATCCCTTCCCGGAGGCGGCGTTCGTCGAAGTTGAGGCCGGGGAAATGGCGCGCGTTGGTGGCGTCGCGCAGACCCAGGTATACGGCGTCGGCGCCGTTGTCCACGGCGGCCTTGAGTGAAGGCAGATTGCCCGCCGGACAGACCAGTTCCATAGGGGTTCCTCAGGCGGCGGCGCGCACGCGCGAACGGCGGCGCACCAGTTCGCCCTCGATGGCATTGAGCACCCGCCACTTCCAGGCGCACCAACGGGGGGCCAGTAGGACCTCGGGACGGGCCGTACCGGTGAGGCGGTGGAAGGCGATCCCCGGCGGGGTGGCGTCCACCAGATCGGCGGCCAGGGCGACGTATTCGTCGAACGCCAACGGCCGGTACTCCGCGCGCCGCCAGGCGTTGGCCAGGGCCGTACCGCGCACCACGTGCAGGGGATGCAGCTTGAGGCCGTCCACCCCCAGTTGCAGGACCCGGTCCAGGGTGATTCGGGCCTCGCGGGCGCCCTCCCCGGGCAGCCCCAGGATCAAATGGGTGCAGACCTGGAGACCACGCCCGCGAGCCGCGATCAGGGCGCGCCGGTACTCGTCGAAGCCGTGGCCGCGATTGACCCGCTCCAGGGTGCGGTCGAAGGCCGATTGCAGGCCCAGCTCCAGCCAGACCTCGTGGCCCTGGTCACGGTAGGCGCAGAGCAGGTCCAGGACCCGTGGCGGGACGCAGTCGGGACGGGTGCCCACCGACAGGCCGATGACGTCGGGTTCGGCCAGGGCCTCGCCATAGAGGTGCGCGAGGGTCTCCACATCGGCATAGGTGTTGGTATAGGCCTGAAAATAGGCGATATACCGGCGCGCCCCGGTGCGTTTGCGGACGACCCGGCGGCCGGCGGCGATCTGCGCGGCGATAGGCGGGGGACGGCGGGCATTGGGGCTGAAGGAGACGTTGTTGCAGAAGGTGCAACCGCCACGGCCACGGGTGCCATCGCGGTTGGGGCAGGTGAAGGCGGCGTTCAGGGCCAGCTTGTGCACCCGCTGGCCGTGACGCTCGCGCATCAGGCGGCCGAAGGTGAGCAGGAGATCCGGTAGGGCCAAGGCCTGTCCTCGGAGTCGGGAGGGAGATTTTGATCTTATAACAGAGACATCCGTGGGCCGATTGATGGGGATCAAATCCCCCGGCGGGCGCGGCTTCGGCCGCGCCGAACCCCGCATCGGGCCGGCTCGCGCCCATACCTTGCACTGCGCCGCGCCGCGCCTTAAGGTAAGCGGCTTTTTCGACCTTCCCAGGAAGCACCGGACCATGCGCAGCCATTATTGCGGACAACTCGACAGCACCCATATCGACCGGGAGGTGACGCTCTGCGGTTGGGTCCATCGCCGCCGCGATCACGGGGGGGTGATCTTCATCGACCTGCGCGACCGCGAGGGCCTGGTGCAGGTGGTCTACGATCCCGACGTGGAGGAGGTCTTCCAGCGCGCCGAGCAGGTCCGCAGCGAATACGTCCTGTGTATCCGCGGGCGGGTGCGGCGCCGTCCCGAGGGCACCGAGAACCCCGAACTGGCCACCGGCGAGGTGGAGGTCCTGGGCCTCGACCTGGAGATCCTCAATCGCGCGGAGACCCCGCCCTTCCCCCTCGACGAACACGTCCACGGGGTCTCCGAAGAACTCCGCCTGCGCTATCGCTACCTGGACCTGCGCCGCCCCGAGGCCCATCACCGCCTGCGCACCCGCAGCCGCGTCACCCGTGCCCTGCGCCGCTTCCTCGACGATGCCGGCTTCCTCGAGATCGAGACCCCGATGCTCACCAAGGCCACCCCGGAGGGGGCGCGCGACTACCTGGTCCCCAGCCGCACCCACCCCGGGCGCTTCTTCGCCCTGCCCCAATCGCCGCAGTTGTTCAAGCAGCTGCTGATGATGTCGGGCATGGACCGTTACTACCAGATCGTGCGCTGCTTCCGGGACGAGGACCTGCGCGCCGACCGCCAGCCCGAGTTCACCCAGTTGGATATAGAGGTCTCCTTCATGGACGAGGATGCGCTCACCGGCCTCATGGAGACCATGGTCCGTGAACTCTTCCGCGAGGTCTTGGAGGTCGATCTGCCCGACCCCTTCCCGCGCATGACCTATGCCGAGGCCATGCGCCGCTACGGTAGCGACCGCCCCGACCTGCGCGTGCCGCTGGAACTGGTGGACCTGGGCGACCTCATGCGGGACGTGGAGTTCAAGGTCTTCTCCGGCCCCGCCCAGGACCCCAAAGGCCGGGTCGCCGCCCTGTGCCTGCCCGGCGGCGGCAGCCTCAGCCGCAAGGAGATCGACGAATACACCCGCTTCGTCGGCGTCTACGGCGCCCGCGGCCTCGCCTACGTCAAGGTCAACCAGGTCGCCAAGGGGCGCGAGGGGCTCCAGTCCCCCATCCTCAAGTTCCTGCCCGACGCCGTGGTGGAGGCCATCCTCGAGCGCACCGGCGCCCGCGACGGCGACATCGTCTTCTTCGGCGCCGACCGCGCCCAGGTGGTGAACGAGGCCCTGGGCGCCCTGCGGGTCCGGCTGGGCGAGGACCGCGGCCTGGTGGATGACGCCTGGCGCCCGGTCTGGGTGGTGGACTTCCCCATGTTCGAGTGGGACGAGGAGGCGCGCCGCTGGAACCCCCTGCACCACCCCTTCACCGCCCCCAAGGACGAACAGATCGACCTGCTGCGCGAAGACCCGGGGGCCTGCCACTCCCGCGCCTACGACCTGGTGCTCAACGGCTCCGAGATCGGCGGCGGCTCCATCCGTATCCACCGCGCGGAGGTGCAACGCCAGGTCTTCGACCTGCTCGACATCGGCCCCGAGGAGGCTGAGCAGAAGTTCGGCTTCCTCCTGCGCGCCTTGGGCTTCGGCTGCCCGCCCCACGGCGGTATCGCCTTCGGCCTCGACCGCCTGGTGGCCCTCATGACCGGGGCCGCCTCCATCCGCGAGGTCATGGCCTTCCCCAAGACCCAGACCGCCGCCTGCCCCCTCACCGACGCCCCGTCCGAGGTCTCCCCGGGACAGTTGCGCGAGCTGCACCTGCGCCTCAGAGGGTCACAGGGGGCGGCCGACTGAAGACCTCACAGGGGACCCCGTTCAAACGCCCCGAATCCGTCCTGGTGGTGGTGATCACCGCCGGCGGCGAGGTGCTGCTCATGCGCCGTTGCCGGCCCGCGGGCTTCTGGCAGTCGGTGACCGGCAGTCTCGAGTGGGGCGAGACCGCCCCCCAGGCCGCTGCGCGTGAACTCTACGAAGAGACCGGCCTGCGCGCCGGCGGCCGGCTGATCGACCTGCGCCGCAAGGTCCGCTTCCCCATCGTCGGCCCCTGGCGGGCCCGCTACGCCCCCGACCGGCACTGGAACCTGGAGCACGCCTACGCCCTGCTCCTGCCCCACCGCCGGCTCATCCGCCTCGCTCCCGGTGAACACCGCGAATACCGCTGGCTGCCCTGGCCCCAGGCGGCGCGGCGGGCCACCTCCTGGAGCAACCGCGAGGCCATCGTTCTCCTGGGTGAGGGGTTGTTCGGGGTCCGTAAACGTTTCGAAGGTAGCGCCTCTGTGCCGTCCCGGCGGTATACCCGTCGCACGTGAATATTTCCATCCCTTGGTCCGTGAACGGCACTTGCCTGTGCCACGCCTCGTTTTTCGAGGGTGTTCCTCGGGCCCCTGGGCAAGGCGCGGAAGCAAGTCACGGCCGGGACTAGGGCGAACACTCGCCACCCAGCCCAGGGGTGCGAGGAGCGGCCGCAGTCGCGGGATATTCACGTGCCACGGGTATATACACGGGGACCGCCCGGGACAGGCGGTGCTGAGTGGACCAGGTGATACGGGTAGCGATTCAAATAGTTGATCGATATCAATGCGATTCATCAATGCCTTGCTAACCTGACGACGGCCATTCGTCGTTCGACGTTTGGTCGAACCGATTGACACAAATGGGGGAAACAGCATGAATGAAAGGGGTTTGCGCAGACTGTGGGGCGGTCTGCTGTGGACGATCGGCGGCGTCTTCGCGCTCGCCGGCGGGGCGAGCGCCGGTTCGGGGTGCCTCGCCTGCCACCAGGGGATCGAGAGCATCCGCGATCCCGGTACGCCGATGATGGCGATGATCAAGGGGCTCGGGAAGACCCACGGCGATGCCGAGGGGTGCGTGGTCTGCCACGGCGGCGACCCCATGGAGACCCAGGACAAGAACAAGGCCCATTCCGGCTCGCCCGCCGGACTGAAGGCGGCCAAGGGTCCCCAGACCTTCTATCCCGATCCCGGGGCCATGGACGTCAACCGCTTCACCTGCGGCCAGGCGGCCTGTCACCAGGGCTATCCGGACCGTCTCGAAAAGGCCCTGATGAACACCGAGGCCGGCAAGATCCAGGGCAATCTGCACACCTGGGGTATCAAGGAGGTGCAGAACCACAAGGTGCCCTGGGGCAACTACGCCATCAAGGACGGCGACGGCCCGGTGCCCGCGGTGGGCACGCCCGCCTACAAGGCCTACATGAAGGATATGATGGCCGCCCACAAGGACCAGTTCCCCAGCGAATTGGCGCAGATTCCCCAACCCTCGGTGGCCGAGATCGAGAAGGACCCGAAACTGGCCGGCTTCACCTACCAGCGCCAGCAGTGCCAGCGCTGCCACGTCACCGTCAAGGGGCGCGAGAAGCGGGGCGACTACCGTGGTCAGGGCTGCTCCGCCTGCCACATCCCCTACGGCAACGAAGGGCTCTACGAGGGCAACGATCCCACCATCGACAAGCACCAGAAGGGGCACATGCTCACCCACCAGATCCAGGCCACCCGCAAGTCCGTGGTCAAGACGGGACACATTGCCTACTCCGGCATTCCCGTGGAGAGCTGCAACCACTGTCACAACCGCGGCAAGCGGATCGGTGTCACCTACCAGGGCCTGATGGAGTTCCCCTACGGCTCGCCCTGGAACGAGAAAGGAATGAAGCAGCCCAAGCTGCACACCAAGAAATACCTCTTCATCTCCGACGATCTCCACCACCAGTACAACCAGAGCCGGCCCGGCAACCCCAAGGGCGGCATGTTGTGCCAGGACTGCCACACCACTATCGACATGCACGGCGACGGCAACATCCCCGGCACCACGCTGGCGCAGGTGGAGATCGAGTGCCAGGACTGCCACGGCACGCCCGAGAAGTTTCCTTGGGAGCTTCCTCTCGGCTATGGCGAAGAGTTCAAGAAGGACCTGAGCAAGGCGCCGCCGCGCGGCCTGGCGCAGAAACCGCTCGACCAGACCGCCGCCTTCGCCACGGTCTATCCCAAGGGGGACGGCTATCTTCTCACCGCCCGGGGCAATCCTTTCGGCAACGTGGTGAAGCAGGGTAAGAAGGTGATCCTCCATTCGGCCACGGGCAACGATTTCGAGGTGCCCATCCTCAAGCAGATCAAGCTCGACGGCGCCTGGAAGAGCCAGAACGCCATGGTGGCCATGAGCAAGGTGAAGAAGCACAACGAGAGCCTCGAGTGCTACACCTGCCACGCCTCCTGGGTGCCGCAGTGCTACGGCTGCCACGTGCAGATGAACTACGGCAAGGGCAAGGACGGCAAGCCCTATCACGACACCGACTGGATCGCCTCGGGCTCCAAGCGGAACGCCGACGGTTCCACCGCCGAGTCCACCCTGGGGGTGAAGGGTATCCAGAGCCCGGGCAAGGCCTTCGAGACCCGCTCCTATCTGCGTTGGGAAGACCCGGTGCTGGGCATCAACGGCGAAGGCCGGGTGACGCCCCTGATGCCGGGCTGTCAGGTGGTCTACACGGTCATCGACCGCAACAACAAGACCATCGCCCTCAACCAGGTCGCCCACTCCGAGGACGAGCGTGCGGAACTGGGGCAGAAACGCACCCCTCTGGCTATCGACATGGCGCCGGTGCAACCCCACTCGGTGCAGCGCAAGGCGCGGACCTGCGAGTCCTGCCACAACAACCCCAAGGCCTTGGGCTACGGCATCGCCGGCGGGGTCTTCCAGACCCGCTATGTGGAGGATGTGGTGGAAGACCTGATCGACCAGCGCAACGGCAGACCCATCCCCAAGCCGGGCAACTACAAGATCCAGATCCCGAAGATCGCCGATCTGGACTTCGACTGGTCCACCATCGTCAAGGACGGCCAGCAGGTGCAGACCGTGGGGACCCACTGGCCGCTCTCGCGGGCCCTGCCCGAGGAGATGCGCAAGGGCATCGAGCGCACCGGCCTGTGCATGGGTTGCCATCGTGAGATGACCAACGAGGAACTCTGGGCGAAGGTCAACACGCCCGGGCGGCTCACCGACCAGCAGCACATCGAGATGCTGAACAAGATGCTCAAGGTGTACGCCGCGTCCAAGAAGTAGTCCTCAGAAGGACTTCTTCGACATCCTGACAGGGAGGGAGGGGAGGCCGCCATGTGCCATGGCGGCCTCCCTTTGTCGGCTATGATCTATCGAACGGGGTATACCGGGGCCATGCGCGGAATCGGTCCATTCTTTCTGAGCGGGTTGCTGTTTGGCGCGGGCGGCGCGGTATCGGCCCCGGGCCCGGCCCCCGAGCCGGCCACCGGCAACGGCGCCGCGCCCCTGCATATCGATCCCCTGGATGCGGGGCGGGCCGCGGCCCTGCACCGCGGTCCCGATCCACATGCCCGTCTCAGCGCGGAGCAGCAGCTGGCCGTGGCCGCCCAGCACATGGCCGCCGGACGCTATCCCCAGGCCATGGCGGTACTCACCCAGGCGCTGTCCAAGTATCCCCACAGCGCCCGCCTGTTCGCCATGCGGGCCGACCTGGAGAGGCGCCAGGGTGATATCAAGAGTGCCTTGGCCGATCTGGAACAGGCGGTGAAACTGGCGCCGGACGACCCCCTCTACCGGGTGGGCCGGGCCCAGCTCTATCTGCGTTTCCAACGGGTGGAAGAGGCCCTCGGTGACCTCGACCAGGCCGTCGCGCTGGCGCCCGATCTCATCCCGGCCCGCTTCAACCGGGGCGCCCTGCTGGCCAACCTGGGCCGGCCGCGCAAGGCCCTCGCCGATTTCGATCACTGCATCGCGATCCAGCCGGACCTGCCTGCGCCCTGGTTCAACCGGGGCTCCATGTACTGGAGCCTGGGCGAGCACGCCAAGGCCCGGGCCGATATCCGCCGTTTCATCGAACTGGCCAGGGAGCCCCGATGGCAGGAGGCCGGCCGGGACCTGCTCAAGGCATGGCGGGAACAGGAGAAAGGCACCCCCCACGGGCCGGAGGGCGGGCCATGAGCCTGTCTGCCCTGGTCCTTCTCGGGGCCCTGTTCTGGAGCCTGCCGGGCATCGCCGGAGAAGCGCCCGACTTTCAGGAATTGCTGAAGGAAGGCGGCCTGAGCTTCACGCCGGCCGCCGGTTTCCGGCCCCTGCCGGTGGCGCCCGACTACGTCCTGCCCTATGAGGCGCGTTATGTCACGGCCGACGGCGGACTGGAGGTGCGTTACGCCATCCGCCCCCTGCGCCGCGTGGAGATCGACTATCGGGATCCGCACAACGCCGCGCCCTCGCCCAACGATCTGTTCAATATGCTCTTCCGCGCCCTCGGCGAGACCCTCGCCAAGGACCACGAGATGCTCAGCCGGACCTATCCGCCGTCCAAGGCCCGGCGGGACTACAACGCGGGTTGGGCCGCCGCCGGCGTGTTCGACATCTCCCCGGATGTGAGCAGCAGATACCACCAGGGCATGCTGTTCGCCATCCACCAGAACGACAAGGCGGACGCCTATCTGTTCTTCCTCACCAACGACCTGAACGCGGAAAAGGCGCGTATCCAACGCGCCCGCACCAGCCTGCGCTTCCAACGCTTCGACGAGGATATCCACAGGCCCCCGTCGCCCACCCAGCTCAAGCAGTTGCCCATGATCCGCGAGGATCCACCACGCTGAGCGCCCCGCGGGTGCTGTAACGACCTGGTGGGTCCTGAGACAGCAGGCGGCGTGCCTGTGCGATGACACCCTTGTCGCCTGGGAAGGCTGCGACGACAAGGGTGCAGAGGAACGGCGGGCCGGGCTGGGCAGCTCCTGGGGGGCTGACCGGCGGGCGGTGCCCGTAGCGATCTCGCCGCGCCCGTCCCCCTGCCAGGGGGCAAATCACACAGCGACGCACGGAATGGGATGTTACCATCGAAGATCCCTCCCGAAGTTGCGCTTCGTCCCCATGCAAGACATTCGCCGCCTGCACCGTCTGGTGTGCCTCAGCGAGGCCGACATCGATACCCTGGCCACTCATAGCGGTCTGTTGCAGGCGATCCTGGCGGAAAGGCGCGAGGAGTACGAGGCCTGGTTTCGTGAGACCTCGGCCTGGTCCGACGGGGACCCACCCTTCCTGCCTACCTACCTGGAGAGTTTCATCGCCGGGGAATATGGACGGGATTTCTTCCGAATCCAGTATCGACAGGCCCTGTACTGGCGTAATCATGACTGTGAGCACGCCACCTCCATCTCTGCTCTTAGTCAGATGCGCAGCCTGTTCGTCGACCAGCTCATGGCCCAAGGCGGGCAGGAGGTGGCCCGCTCCCTGTGCCGGGTCATCGATCTCGCTCAGGCCATTCAGGCCTTGGTCACACATCTGGTCATCTCTCTGCAGCGCTACCAGGAGGTAGTGGACAAAGAGCTGGCGCGTATACACCACAGCTGTGAGACCCTCCTCATGGTGGATCGGGACCAGGTACTCAAGGCTTACACCGACCACCTGGAGTGGAAGTCGCGTGTCTATCGGTTGGCCCTGGGCGAGCCGGTGGCGCGGGAACTCCTGCCCCTGTCCGAGAACGCCTGCGATTTGGGCCGGTGGCTGGACGCCGGCGGCCTCGAACAGGTCCCCGAAAAGGAGCGCGAGGGGCTGAGATCGGCCCATCGACGCCTCCACCGCCTCACCCGCCTGGCCTTCGAAGACGCCGACGCGGGCCGTCCGTATGGCATCCTGGACTACCTGGCTGATATCGAGGCCGCCTCGGACGAGATCGTGGATATCTTCGGCCAAGTGCTCTATCAACGCCTACGCCGGATCGCCACCCAGGACCTGCTCACCGGCCTCGGCAACCGCCGCGCCTTCGATCAGCGACTGCGGCAGGACCTGGCCTATGCGGGTCGCGCCCGGGTCCCCCTGGGTCTGCTGATGATCGACCTCGATCACTTCAAGCAGGTCAACGATGCGCACGGTCACGCCGTGGGGGATGAAGTCCTCCGTGCCTTCGCCCAGCGCCTGGAAGAGGCGGTGCGGACGGCGGACTCGGTATTTCGCTGGGGTGGAGAGGAGTTCGCGGTGGTGGTGTTCCCAAAGGACAAGGCCGCCCTGGAACAGGTGGCGGCCCGCATCCACGAATGCGTGTCCTGCCGCGAAGTGGAGACGAGCGATGGCCCTTTGCGCATCACCCTCAGTATCGGCGGGACCTTCCTGGACGCGGGGACGGAAATCGATGCCGAGGCCCTGTTCTCCCTGGCCGATAGCCTCCTCATGGAGGCCAAGGCGGAGGGGCGCGATCGGGTGGTCATCTCTCGGGCCACTGGGCCGTGAGGCAACTCAGTGCTCCGCGCCATCGCCGCCGCCATCCCAGGCGCAGGCTGCCGGGGACGTTCCCGCCATGGACACGAATATCCCCTAACTGCCTGAACGCCCCATGGAAGCGCCCGGCGCAGGGCCTCCAGGTGCTCCGGGAGGCCCAGGAATTTCAGCGGGCTGTAGTGTCTGTTCATGGCCGATGCCTCTCGGGCCGTGGGAAGCCGCGGGAGACGCGGCGGCACCTGCCGACCCCGCCTTGCCCCCGGACCGGATCCGTCACGAATCTTGCACGGGTATCGCCAGAGACCCTTGCCGACGACCCCGCGCCGGACTTCCGGCACCCGCGCGCCGGAACAGGGACGGCGCACTCCGCCCCCGTACCCCTCATGAACAGACACAGGCCGCCCACCAGCCAATGACCACAGGACATCAGGACACCTATTTCATCGACCGCCACCGCGCCTTGCGCGTCGCCCTGGAACAGAACCGGGTGATCCTCGAATCGGGTGAGGAGGCGGTTCAACTCTGCTACTACGACGGCGAACCCCTGTCCCATGCCCCGCCCAACCTGGTCAACGTTCCACTCGTCCATCTACTCCGTTTCTTCGACGAACATCCGTTGCGCCTGCCCGGGCGATTCGAGTGCGGCGGCCTGGATCTGCCGCCGGAGGTCCGCGCCGCGCTGCAACAGGCCTTCGACGAGGCCGTCTCCACCCTACGGGCGCATCGCGAGGCAGTGGCTGCATCCGGCATCCGCCCATTCGCGGAGGACACCTACTACATCGACCCGGTAGTCGCCTATCAATGCGCCCTGCTCCAACAGCAGGTGAATCTCGGTCACCGCTCGGTGTTCGGCAGACAACTGTGCTACTACGACGGCGAGCCCCTGGCGGATGCCCCGGACAATCTCATCCCGTTGCCGGCCCGAGATTTCGTCCCGCGTCTGACGGTGACCCGCTACCGACGGCCGACGCGCATCGCCCTGCCAATCGCCACGCCGGAGCCTCGGCGCCGTGACATCGAGCAGGGATTCGCGGCCTTGAATGCGCAAGTGGCCGCGAACCGCCAGGCCCTCTTCGAGGAGCTGACGGAACGGTGCAGAACGCGCGCGGTGGACGACTTCCAGGGGCCGTTGCGGGTCTTTCTGCCCGCGTCCCGGGTGACGGAAGTGATGCAATACAGCTCCCGGGGCCTCGCCCGGGCCTTCGAGAAACTGGGCCATCGGCCGCTGTTGTCGATCGAACACAACGACCTCGAAGGCCTGGACCGTGTCAATCAACTGGACGCCTTCCTCCAACTGGGCCCACACCTGGTGGTCGACATCAATCACCAGGACAACTTCTTCCTCCATCCCAGCGTCTTCAACGCCGTCTGGTATCAGGACCCGATGCCGGAGATCGTTCACAACCGCGACCTGTTGCCGTGGCGGGAGCGGGATCTGGTCTATTCCTTTTCCCCCCGTATCGACGGCTATCTGCGCCGGACCGGCGCCCGGGATATCCGCCGCCAGCGCTTCTGCATCGACGGCGAGGTCTTCCGCGAACGCCCGGAGATCCCCCGTGAAGAAAAGATCGTCTTCGTCGGCAGCGCCTACGCCTCGCGCCTCAGGGACTCGGCCGCCGAAAGGGACCTCATCGACCGCCTGGAGACGGCCTTCGCCCAGGGGCAGCGGTTTTCCATCACTGAAATCGAAGCCCTGGCCGAGGCCCACGGGGTGGACGGGCGCCGCGCCCTGTGGGACCTGTTCCACTATGTGGTGCGCGACACCACGGTACGCTGGATGTGCGAGACGGCCCCCATCCCGGTGGAGGTCTATGGGCGCGGCTGGGAGATCTATCCGCAGGTCGTCCCCTTCTTCAAGGGGCCCCTCCCCCACGGCGAGCCCGTCGCCCGCGTCTACAACTCGGCCCGCTTCGCCCTGGTGACCCACCCCTTCGAGGTGCACTCCCAACGTCTGGCGGAGGCGGCGGGTTGCGGTTGTATCCCCGTCGTATACGACGCCCGTCACGTCACGGACGCCCCCTACTGGGAGGACCAGTGTCTCTTCTTCCACAGCCGTGAGACCTTGCGCGCCGCCTTCGCCCGGAGGCCGCGGCGCCCTCCCAGGGAGATCGCCCGGGAGTCCACCTACGAGGCCTTCGCCAGGTCTCTGGTGACCGAGGTCCGACGCCGGGCCCGGGGCACCTGAGGAGATATCCCTCCGAGCCGATCCACGCCAACGAGGGCTCCCACACCGGCGGCGGTGCCGGCCCCCGCCCTGACTCACTCACGCGCCTTGCCCAGGGGTTCAGGGAACGCCCTCGGAAGGCGGAGAGTGGCACGGGGAAGTGCGGCCTGCAGACCGAAGGACGGAAATAGTCAGAGGGGACGGAACAAACAGGCCGTTCGGGCTAGACGAAGTTGACGTGCGCCGGGGGGTTCCGGATCCGCCACAGGAAGTCGTTTATCGAATGGGTGCGGCAGTTGGAATAGCATTCCCTGTGCACGTCGATGCGTTCCCTGACCCGCTCCACCACCGCCCAGTAGCGGTCGCTTTCGAGGATCCGCTTGAACGACGTCTCCACCAGGTCCCCCATGCGGAACTCCTCCTCACGGTCGTCGAAGAACATCCCGCAGGGATAGAGGCGGCCGTCACCGCTGGAATAGAGCAGGAAGGGCACCCCCAGGCACTGATGGTAGTCGCGCTGACCCCGGTTCAGGATCTTGTTCCACTTCACGATGACGCTGTAGTCCGGGTTGCCCTCCCCCACCGCGGCGGCCTCTTCCAGGACCTCGGTATAGTCGGCATACTGGTCCAGGGCCGCGTATACCCCGAGATCGTTCCGCACCGTGTCGCTGCACTGCTTGATGACCAGGTAGTCCACCCCCAGTTCCGCCCCCAGCCGGGCCAGGGGCACCGCCTGATCGACGTTGTACGAGGTCAGGACCATCTGCAACCCCACGGTGACGTCGAGCCCCTGCCGGCGCTTGTGCCGCACACAGAAGCGGATCTTGTCGATGGCGGTGGCGAAGTCCTTGCTGGCGTGCACCCGGCGGTAGGCGTGATCGCTGGCGGCGCTGATGTTGAAGCGGATCCAGGTGAGGTGCTCCAGGGCCTCCTGGCCCGCGCGCCCGGTGTCCCAGAGGATGCCGTTGGTGCCCACCGCCATGTCGGCGCCCGCCTTCCGCCCGGTCACGACGGCCTCGTACAGGGCCGGGTTGAGGGTGGGCTCGGCCTCGCCGATCAGGGCGATGGAACGGACCCCCAGTTCGCCCGCGTCCCGCATGTAGGCGAGCAGCGGCTCGCGCGGAAACACCCTTTCCCGCCCCCGGCGGAAGGCGTTGGCCTGGGTGATGCCGTAACAGTAGCGGCACTTGATGTTGCAGCCCTTGCTCAGCCCCACGTCGATGTGCAGGGGGGCGATGCGTTCACCCCGCTGCCAGGCGGCGACCCGGTCGAGGTGCCAGAGCATCTTGTTGCCGTCCATGAGATAGCGGTCGGACCCCTGACCGGGAAGGGGGCGGCCCGTATCCCGGGGGCCGCCGGCGGCGGTCTCGTTGCGCGGATGAAAGGGGACCACGACAGAGTTGTTGTGGGACACGGGCTTCACCTCCTATGGGTGGTTTCTCGGGCCGGGGCGCCGGGGCCGGGGGCCTCCCGCAGATCCCGGCAATAGGCCTGCAGGGCCTGACGCCAGGGCCGCAGGGGGGGGTGTTTTTCGCTCGCCAGGGGGGTGCACAGGTTCTTCCGCGCGAGCGCCGGGAAGTCGTGGTGGGACGCCGGCAGGACCTCCACCGCCAGGCCCAGTTCCTCCACGAGGGCGCTCATCAGGGTGTACAGGGAGGCCCGGCCCTGGTTGGCCAGGTGATAGAGGCCGCTGGGGGCGTTCCGCTCCACCAGGCCGCGTATGCCCGCGGCCACGTCGGCGCTGTAACAGGGGCTGGATTCGATGTCGGCGGCGACCCGCAACGAGCGGGCGCCCGCGGCGACCCGCGCGAGCATCTTCTCCACGAACTGGGTGGTGCGCTGCGTGCGGCCGAACAGCAGTCCGATGCGCGCGATCAGGTAGTCTCCGCCCTGCTCCCGCACCCGTTCGTCGCCCTCCAGTTTGGTCCGTCCATAGAGGTTGCAGGGCCCCGGGGGGCTCGATTCCACGTAGGCGCCGTCCCCTTCGAGATCGGGGAAGACCGCGTCGGTGCTGATGTGGATCAGCTTGAAGCCCGCCTCCCGGGAGCGCCGCGCCAGGTGCCCGGGATAGAGGGCGTTGAGCCGCCGGGCCCGTTCCGGGTCGCGTTCGCAGGGGTCGATGCCGAGGAAGGCGGCGCAATTGACGAGGATATCCGGCCGGTATCGGTCGATCACCCGGTCCACCGCGGCGAAATCGCAGGCATCCAGGTCCCTGGTGCCGAGGCCGGTGACCCGCGCGTCCCGGGCGAAGGCCCGTTGCAGGGCGCTGCCGAGCTTGCCCCCGGCGCCGATCACGAGGACCGCCGGGCTCATGTCTCCGCCCCCCCGCCGCCGGCGAGACGCCGCGCGACGCGCCCGGCGACGGCCTCGCCGTCCAGACCGTAACGGCGGAGCAGGCCGTCCTGGCTGCCATAGCGATCGGGGAAGGCGTCGGGCAGGCCCAGGCGCAGCAGGGGGACGGCGACGCCGGCGTCGGCCAGGGCCTCGGCCACGGCGCTGCCCAGGCCGCCGATGGGGCCGTGTTCCTCCAGGGTCACCACGAGCGACCGCCCCGGCGCCCAGCGCTCCAGGGCCGCCCGGTCGAGGGGCTTCAGGGTGTGCATGTCCAGCACCCCGGCGGCGATGCCCCGCGCCGCCAGGAGGTCGGCCGCGGCCAGGGCGCGCTGGACGAGGACGCCGCAGGCGATCATCAGGACCTCGCCGGGCGGGCGCAGGAGGATGGCGCGGCCGATGGCGAAGCCGTGTTCGGGGCGGGAGACCACCGGATCGCGGCCCTTGGCCAGGCGGATGTAGACGGGCCCGGGCCAGTCCAGGGTGAGGGGGAGACAGCGGCGCATCTCCTCGGCGTCGGCGGGGACGATCACGGTCATGCCGGGCAGGGCGCGCATCAGGGCCAAGTCGTCGGTGGCCATGTGGGTGGGGCCCAGGGGGGCGTACACCAGGCCGCCGCCGTTGCCGATCAGGCGCACCGGGAGGTCTTGCAGGCACAGGTCCACGGCCACCTGTTCGAGGGCCCGCCGGGTGATGAAGGTGGCGATGGTGTTGACGTAGGGGATCAGGCCGTCGCGCGCCAGGCCGGCCGCCATGCCCACCACATAGGCCTCGGAGATGCCCTCCATGAAGAAGCGCCCGGGGAACTCGCGGCGGAAGGGCTCCAGGGTGCCCGCGCCCAGGTCGGAGCCCACGAAGACCACCCGCGGGTCGCGGCGCGCCAGGGCGTGGATGCCTTCCAGGCAGGTCCGTCTCATGCGTGCTCCCCGAGGGCCGCGCGCATCGCGGCGATGTCCGCGTCGCTCAGGCGCGAGCGGTGGTGCCATTCGGGGCGCTGTTCGGCGAAGGGCAGCCCGCGTCCCTTGACCGTGTGACAGATCACCGCCTTGGGCCGCCCGTCGCCGTAGTCGAAGCCGTGGATGACCTCGCCCAGGCCGGCGGGGTCGTGGCCGTCCGCCTCCGCCACGGCGAAGCCGAAGCTGCGCCACTTGTCGGCCAGGGGTTCCAGGTCCAGGACCTCGCGGGTGGGGCCGTAGGACTGGAGCCTGTTGTAGTCCACCATCACCAGGAGGCGGCCGAGACGATGCTTGGCGGCGGCCAGGGCCGCCTCCCAGATGGCGCCTTCGTCGAGTTCGCCGTCGCCGGTCACCACCACCACCCGCGAGTCCCGGCCCTGGATACGCGCCGCCAGGGCCATGCCGATGCCGATCGCCAGGCCGTGCCCCAGGGCGCCGGTGGAGGCCTCCACGCCGGGCACCTTGGCCAGCTCGGGGTGGCCGCCGAGGATCCCGTCCGGGGCGCAGAAGCGGGCCAGCTCGGCGCGCGGGAAGAAGCCCTTGTCGGCGAGGAGGGCGTAGAGGGCCAGGCAGCCGTGGCCCTTGCTGAGGATGCAGCGGTCGCGTTGCGGCCATTGCGGATCGTCGCAGCGGTAGCGGAGGAAGTCGTCGTAGAGGACGCGCAGGATCTCCACCAGGGAGAAGGCCGGACCGGGATGACCGCGGCGGGCCCCGGCGAGGGCCTCCACCACGAGCCGGCGCAGGTGCAGAGAGCGGGCGTCCAGGGGCGGGGACGGGGCCTCAGAGGGCATCTCTCACCTCCTCGCGCAGGACGGGGATGTGCCGCAACAGGGCGCGGGCGCGCCCCAGCCGCTCCCGCCGGAGGGCGTCGCCCGCCGCCGGCGCGGCGGCACGCGCCCCTCCCGGCAGGAAGACGTTGAGCAGGATCAGGCACCAGACCAGGGCATAGAGCGGCAGGCCGCGCTCCAGGCGGGCCGCGAAATCGGGATCGCCGCCCCCGTAGAGGGCCTGGACGGCGCCCAGGAAAGGCCGGCGCAGGGCCGGCGGCGGGGCGCCGCGCGGATGCAGCAGGATGTCCGCCACCAGCTTCACGGGGTCGTCGCGGCCGAAATACTCGAAGTCCACGTGGACCAGGCCGCGGGGCGTGCGCAGGGCGTTGTGGAAGCCGGCGTCCGCGGGGCTCAGGGTGAGCGGGACGGCCTGGTCCGGGGCGAGGCCGGCGGCCCGGGTGGCGTGCCGGTAGGCCCGCCGCAGGCGCGCCCAGCACGGGCGGAAGGACTCTTCCAGAAAGGCCCCGACGGGTTCGGGCAGCGGGGTCGCCCGGAGGCGTTCCAGGCGCCGGTGGATCTGCGCCTCCAGGTGCGCGGGCGTCGGGCAGGCCGCGGAGGCCCAGGGAAAGGCGGCCGCCTCCGCCGCCCCCCTGAGGCCGTGGAGACGGGCGAGGAAGGCCGCCAGCCGGTCGATGTCCGCCGCCCCCGGCTCCGCTACGGGGGTGCCGTCCAGCCAGGAGTAGAGGGCCGCGTGCCGGGGCCGGTCGCAGGCCAGCGGCCGGGGGACGGTGTCCACCCCGAGCCGCTCCATAAGGCGCAGCGCCGCCCATTCGCGCCCCAGCCGCTCGCGGGGGTCGTCGCCGGCGTCGGGATAGCGCTTGAGGGCGTAACGGGCGCCGGAGCGGGTACACACCCGGTAGACGCGGCTGTTGCCCCCGCCCGCCACGGGCCGGACGGCGGCGCAGGGCTCGCCCGCCAGGTCCGCGGCCAGGGCCGCCGGCGCCACCGCCGCCGGATGCCCACGCTGGCCCCCCTCCAGCGCGGCGTTCAACACGGCACCGCCCTCCCCACCCCGAGGCGCTCCTCCAGGTCCCGCCAGCCGCCCGCCCCCGGCCGCAGCAGGTGGGGCCGCACGCCGGGCGGGAAGGCGGGATCGGCCAACACCTCCGGGAGGTCG
>JALSSC010000036.1 GCA_026984455.1 Chromatiaceae bacterium | reverse complement strand
CAGGCGCCTGCCAAGGCCCTGGCGTGGAGCGGCCGGTGGCCCTCACCGGTCGTCGCAATGCCCAGTGTCGCATATCGAAGGCTCCGTCGATAGCCGGGCTGGGTGTGTTCCAGGACTCCGTCATCTAACCGCCCCTCTGCCAGTGGCCTTCCCTGAAAAACGCCGTGAATACCTCCCTGTAGGCTTGACTGCGGCATCCCTGCCGCAGACATTTTCAGGGAAGGCCACTGGCGCGGTTTTCAATGACTTGAGTGGTTGGATGACGTGGTCCTGGGGTGTGTTCACGGCAAGTCCGAGCGCCTGAACCAGAGAAAACCGGCCCCCGCGAACAGGCTACCGAGCAGCGCCGGATAGACCAGGGCATAGACCATGTAGCCGATACGGCCGAAATGGTCGAGGATGACGTAGGCGGAGGGGCCCAGCAGCACCAGTTGCGGGTCGAACAGGAGCATGGAGGCGGTACGGAAGACCTGCATGGGGTTGGCCAGGGCGATGCCCACCGCCACCTCGGGGGGCAGGCCCTCGCGGATCATGACCCCGAGCAGGATCAGGTCGAGGAACAGCAGCAGGGTGAGCCAGACGATGAAGGCCCCGCCCTGGGCCACGTCGCTGGAGCGCGTCAGGGAGGAGATCAGAAAGCCGATGCCGAGGAAACACCAGGCCAGGGTCATGAGCAGGGCGGTATAGTACAGGAACAGGCCCCAGGGGACGGCGGCCCCACGCAATACGCCCCAGAGCACGCCCAGGACCATGGCCCCCATGACCGGCAGGAAGACCACCAGGAAGCGCCCCAGGAACTTGCCCCAGTACCAGGCGCCCAGGCCCACGGGCAGGGACAGCAGATATTCGAACACCCCGGCCTCGCGGTCGCCGGCCACCGAACGGACCGTCGTCACCAGGACGAATACCGGCAGGATGGCCATGGTGAGCTGGATATAGGTGAGCAGCAGGCGGGTGAGGCCGGTGAACCCCATGACCCGCGACTCGGTGACCCCAAACAGGAACAGCAGCACGATGATGCCGCCGAAGACCAGGCTGTAGACCAGGAACCAACGGGCGCGCAGGGATTCGACGATGTCCGCCCAGGCGGTGAGCCAGAGGTGTCTCATGGGGTGGCCTCGGACGCGGGTGGGGCAGCCTTTTCGGGCGGGGCATTGAAGCGGCGCTCGACCTCATAGATGTGCTTGCGGGCCTGGGCGAAGTCCAGGGCCCCCGGGGCCGGATCCTTCTGCGCCCCGAGGCCGTATCCCATGGGGGTGACCTGGCCCGGGACGTACCAGGCCTTGCGGGCGTCGATCCATTCGCCGGTACGCCAGTCGTTCACCCAGATCCCGATCTCCGGATCCGCCTTCCACGGCTGCTGGTCCAGCCAGATGAGGGCGCACCCGATGTCATCGAACTCGTACACCTTGGAGCGCCCCCCGGCCAGGCGATGACGGATCTCGGCGCCGTGTCTGCGGTCCGACAGGACCATCCGGCAACGCTCGCAGACATCGCGGTCCCAGTGCGGCTCGATGGGCCCCACATCGCGCTGGCCACAGGCGGCCAGGAGGGGGATCAGGGCGGCCTGGAGCAGCCATTCACGGCGGGTCACGATGCACCCTCCACGGGTTCGTCGAGGTGGATATGGGCGAGCAGGGCGGCATAGCGCGAGAGCAGGCCGAGGAAACGCAGACGGTCGGGACCGGCCACCCATCCGGCCCAGACGAGGCCCTCCCGGTCGCCGCTGAAGCCCCATTCGGCGATCGCCCGGGCGAAGGCGGGCTCGGGGCGCAACAGGCCCACCCGGCAGCGCAGGCGGCTGCTCATGTCCACGAGATCGGCCACCCGGTCGTCGAGGACCACCGCCCCCTGATCCATCTCCACCACCCGGTTCACCAGGGTGGCGACCTCGTCCAGACGGTGGCTGGAGACGAGCATGGCCGCATCACGCTTCTCCGCCAGCAGGCCGAAGAAGATGTGCCGCGCCTCGGGATCGAGATTGGCCGCGGGTTCGTCCATCACCAGGAGTTCGCTGTCCCGCCCCAGGGCGATGGCGATGAGGAGCTTCTGTTTCTGTCCGCCGGAGAGGCGGACGAAGGGCTGGCGGCGGTGCCGGTCCAGATCCAGGCCGAGGCGCGCCGCCACCCCCTCCATGCGCCCCGGGTCGGCCCGGCACAGATCGGCGGCGAAGTGGATCAACTGCCCCACCGGCATCTTCAGCGGCGGTGGCAACTGGGGCACGAAGCCCACCAGGGAGAGCACCTCCCGCCGGTGGCTGCGCGGGTCCAGGCCATTGATCCTGACCCGGCCCTCGCACAGGTACTCCCCCAACAGGCAGCGGATCAGGGTGGTCTTGCCGGCGCCGTTGGAGCCCACCAGGGCGACCCGGTGACCGCGTTCGATCTCCAGGTCGATGCCCTTGAGCACCCGATGCCGGCCGAAGCGCTTGCCGAGTCTCTCGAAGCGGATCACAGCAGCCTGTCCAGGCCCTTGACCTTGAAGGTGAGGGAGTGGGTGGGACAGACCTCCACGCAACGCCCGCAGCGGGTGCAGTCCGCGGTGATGTCCGTCTGTTCGTCGATGGCGCGCCCGCGGATGGTGATGTCGAGGACATGGGGCACCATGCACACCGCCCGGCAGTCGCCCTCGTGCTTGCACTCGTGCACGTCGTATTGCACCCGCAGCGGCGAGAAGACCCCGACGATGGCGTAGGTGAGGCCGATGGGACAGACGTAGCGGCACCAGGCTCGGCGGGAGACGAAGATCTCGAACAGGAGCAACAGGGCGACCCAGCCGAGGGCCACACCGGGGCCATAGATGAGGGCGCGGCTGAGGATACCCGTGGGGGAGATGGTCTCGAACACGGTGTAACCGGTGACCAGGGCGAGGACCGCGAACAGGACCCAGAAGACCCCGCGGACCCCGCGATGGAAGCTGTGGTTCCTGATGAACCGCTTCTTCGCCAGCCACAGATGGATGGGCTCCACCCACTCGGCCAGAAGGTGGTAGGGACAGACCCAGGAACAGAAGGTGCGCCCGCCGAGCAGCCACCAGAGCACCAGGACGGTGCTGGTACCGATGACGAGATTGAGCACCACGTGCTTGTAGGCCAGCATCACCTGCAGGGCCGAATTGAGGTCGGCGAAATGGAAACCCACCACCCGCGAGGCGGTGAGGGCGCCCTCCACCAGCTGCACGTCGAACCGGTAGGACACCACGAACAGCAGATTCACCACCACCAGGGTGATCCAGCGGCGGATGCGCCAGCGGTTCCGTCCCTCGTGGGCCTCGTGCAGCACCTCCAGGTGCTGACGGGTGACCTTGGTCTGGCGTTTCCGCGCATAGATATCCTTGACCGCCACCTTCACCTGATGGGGTTCCGGCTTGGTGGGCCGGGCGCCGAAGATCTGGCGCAGGGACTCGACGATGTAACCCATGCTCATGCCTCCAGGTGGTCGGCGTCACGGTCGATGTCCACCACGATGGCGGCCCCACCCTCGGCCGGACAGATCATCTCACACACCCCGCAGCCCACGCAGCCTTCGTGCAGGGTCGGTTTGCGGCCCCGGCCGTCGGGCGCGGGCTCCAGGGTGATGGCGTGCTTCGGCGGGCATTCATGGCCGATCTTCCTGGCCACCCGGGCCTCGTTCCTGGGGGCCTCCCGGGCCTCCGCCGCGCACTGGGCGATGCGCTGCTCGATGGGGCATTGGCGCACACAGAGATCGCAGATCTCGAGATCGTAGGGGTGGTCCGCCACCGGGATGGGGTGCCAGCGGTCCACCTCGCTGTAGCGCAGGATGCCCTTGAAATCGGGGCCCCGCGCCTGCCCCTCGAAGCCCTTGCCCTGGACCGCCAGGCAGGCCTTGGGGCGGGCCAGGCGGGCGAAGCCCATGCGGGCGTCGGCCGGAAAATCCAGGTGATGGGTCAGGGCCCCGGTGGGACAGGCCAACACGCACTGGAGGCCGTCACAGGAGAAGTCGCAGGCCTGGTCGCGTGGGGCGATGTAGGGCACGCCCACACCGAAGCCCTCGTCGAGGTCGGACAATTTGATGGCCTCCACCGGACACACCTGGACACACTGGCCGCACTTGATGCAGGCGGCGAGGAATTCATGCTCGTCGAGACGGTCCTTGATGGCCCCTGGAGGGCGCAGGCGCGCCGCCGATCCGCTGAGCACCGGCACCATCCCGGTCAGGGAGAGGGCGGTGACCCCCACGGCCAGGGCGCCGGTACGCAGGAACTCGCGGCGGGTCTGGGCGCGGCGTTTGGCGGTGGTGGGCATGCGCCCGGACCGCCTCTTCGGTTTCTGGTCGTTCATAGGCAGGACTCCGAAGGAATCAGGGGGCCTCGAGGGCACGCTGGAGCAGCTCCAGGGCGCTCGGCTTGCCTTTGGCCCGGGCCTCCTGTTTGCGCCGGGCCTCGCGCTCGATGTCCTTGCGCGCCGCCGTCAGGGCCCGATCCGCGGACATGACCGGGTGGGCGTCACGCAGCAACAGGCGCGGTTCGCTGAGGGGGGCCAGGCGTTCCAGGAAATCCAGGGTCTCCAGCATGGGCGTGCCCTTGAAGAATTGGGCGTCGGCCACGTCCATCCACAGGCGGTCGGCGTAGGCGTAACGGGTGTAGGGGGCATCGCCGATCCCGTCGTGATCGCGGTCGAAGCCCACGTAGTCGTCCCAGAAGTTGCCCTCCCAGTTGTTCGCCCGGGCGCTCTCGCCGCCGGCCACGGAGACCTGGACCAGGTTGCCCTGGAAGGCGTTGTGGTCGAACACGCTGCCGTGCCAGCGGGTGTTCCAACTGGCACCGATGCCGTTGTAGGCGATCAGGTTGCCACGAAAGCGGTTGATGGTCCCGGGCTGGAAAGGCGACAGGTCGATGTACAGACCCACGGCATTATAGAGGATGCGGTTGTCCTCGATGGTGAGCGCCGAGGTCTCCTTGAAGCCGATGCCGATGCCGGTGGGGCCGGCGGCGCGGGCGATGTAGTTGTTCACCACCTCGACCCCGTCGCTGTACATGAGAAAGATGCCCACCGTGTTGTTCTCGTAGTGGTTGGCCTCCACCCGGTTGGTCTTGGAGTACATGAAATGCAGGGCATAGCGCCCGCCGCGGGCATCGTTGCGGGCGATCAGATTGCCGTCGGAATACCAGACCACGGTGTCCCGGGCGTTGCGGATGACGTTGTCCGTCACCTGGTTGTCGAAGCTGTACCAGAGGCGGATGGCGTCGCCCCGCAGGCCCAGGGGGGCCTGCTTGGAGGCGATGTGGTTACGCCGCACCACGTTGTGGTTCGACTGCTGCATGTCGATGCCGAACAGGCAGTCCTCGATGCGGTTGTCGCGGATGATGTTGTAGCTGCCGCGGACCTGGATGCCGGCGTCCAGATCGTTGTGATAGCCTCCGGAGTTCACCAGCCGCAGATTCTTCAGGGTGGCGCCGTCGGTCTGCAGATGGATCACCGAGCCCTTGCCTCCCCCATCGATGGTGACCCGGCCGCGTCCGTCGAGGACCAGCGGCTTGTCGATGGTCACCGGGCCGGCATAGATGCCGGGCGGCGGCGCCACGACGGCATTCTCCTCCGCCCGGTCGATGAAGGGCTGCAAGGGGGGCAGGGCCGCCCGGGCCAGGCCCAGAGGCAGGACCCAGACCACCAGGGCCACCGTCCGCCAAGGGTGCATGTGCCCGCTCAGGAGGCCCCCCGCAGTGCCTTGCGCCGCAGCAGGGCGATGAGTGTCCCCACCAGGGACAGGGCCAGCATCAGGAAGAAGCCGATGTAAGGGTAGGAATGGGTGGTGAACTGGGCCACCTTGCCGTTGCCGAAGACCGTGGGCATGAAAGGCTTGACGGTGAAGGCCCCCATCTTGTTGAGGGTATGGCCGAACCACCACAGCCAGGCCGAATAGTCGATCACGAAGAAGACCGGCAGGGCGATGGGCACCAGGATCAGCAGCCAGTACAGGAGGCCGCGGTTCTTGCGTGCCCCCCAGAGCAACAGGAGCATGGCGCCCATGAGACCCCAGATCACCCCCTTCAAGGCGGTCTCGAGCCTGGCCACCATGGGCTCGATCTGCCGGGGATCGTTGAAATAACGGCCCAGGGTCTTGCCATAGTGCCAAGCGATGACCTGATAGGCGCTGCCGTTCCAGGGCGCCATCCTGCCACCCGAGACCACGCGGTCGTGCTCATAGGTGGACTTGAGAAAGGCGATGGCCTTCTCTCGCTCGCTCAGATGCGCGGTCTCTTCCTGCAAGGCCTTGTGCTCGCTCTCGGCGAGAGAGGCCTTGAGGCGGCGGATCAGCTCCTGCCCCGGGCTGAGGTCGGCATTCGACTCGTCGTTGGCCTCCTGATCCAGGGCCGTCACCAGGGCCGAGAGGTAGCCCTCGTTCTCGTACTTGAGTCCATCCGTCCCGAAGAAGGTGAGGTACATCCACAGGGCGAGAGCCGCGAAGGCGATGCCCATGACCACCAGGCGCACCCCCGGCCGGGGTATGACGAAACCCACCACCATGATCCCCAGGAAGACCATCAGGAATTGCCCCAGGGCGCGTTCGATGGGGGCGCCGGCGGCGATGGGATACATGCCCACATAGTGGTTGATGGTGTCCATCTCATGGACGCAGTTGAGGGCCTCCTCCTCCTCGATCTCGGTCTTCTTGACCTTCTTGCAGCCATTGAACACCCCGTTCACGTGGAAGTGGATGCGCACCCCGTCGGGAAAGGCCTCGGGCGGATAGTTGGGGGCGGTCAGGGACACCCACCACACGGGGGCGTAGAAGATGGCCACCAGCAGGCCTACGGCCACCAGCCCCAGGAGCCAGATCAGGGGATTCGTGCGCGTTTCGGCTTGGGCGTTCATAGGGGTCACCGGACGGAATCAGGGGAAAGGGGGGATTCGGGGGCGCCCCCGGGACCGGCCGCCCCAAGGGCGTCCGGCGGTCCGGAGGGGATCAGTCGAAGTCGGGGTTGCGCCAGTCCTTCGAGGGCGCGAGGTCCTTCTTGGGCACCGGGATGCGGGACACGTAGTTGATCACCGCCTTCTGATCGTCGGGGGTGAAGTTCTTGATCTGCTTCATCATGTCCGGGTTGGCATTACGCCGCTTGCCGGCCTCGATCCACTCGAACTGACGCAGCATGTACTTGTAGTGCTGACCCTGGATGCGCGGATAGAACTTCTCCGCATCACCCTCCCCGTGCTCACCGTGGCACTTGACGCAGTTCTCCTTGAACAGCTTCTCCCCCTTGGCGTATTGGGGCGTCCCCTTCGGCCAGGGGCCCTTGCCATTGTCGGGATTCATGGGCAGCTTTTCGATATAGGCCACCACGTCGGCCAGGGCCTGGGGGCCCCCGATCTCGCGCGGCAGGGCGAAGGGGTACATGGTGGGGTTGTCGCGGTTCTTGGCGCGGATGTCCTGCAACTGCTTGAGCAGCACCGACTTGTGCTGGCCCGCCAACTGCGGGAAGGTGCCGTCCTTGGTGCCCCAACCCTCGGGCTGATGGCAGGCGGTACAGACCTCGAATACGTCCATGCCGTTTTCCACGTTCGGGGTCAGGTGCATGGCCTCGTCCTTCTCCCCACCCCCCTCGTTCCAGGCCCAGACCGAACAACTCAGGGCCAGGCCCGCAGCGGTGAGCAACGCCTTGGCAGAAACATGTGTCTTCATACAGGGTCTCCAATGATCGATGAGATGATCCTTGCCATTTATAGCGGGAGGACGGAACCCGGGCCTTGATGTCGCTCAAGGCGCGGATGTCCGGAGAATCCAGGTCGTCATCTCCGGCCATCCAGCGCGCGCTACTTCAGGGTCGCGATCCACTCGGCGATGGCCTGCATCTCCTCCTCGCTCACCAAGTGCATGACGCCCTTCATGGCCGCGGTCTGGCCGTTGTTGCGGGCGCCGCTCTTGATGTCCTTCATCTGCGCCAGGGCGTAGGCGGCGTTCTGCCCGGCGAGCTTGGGATAGTTGGGCATCACCGGGGTCTTGGCGTCCTTGCCGTGACAGGCCCAACAGGTCTTCTTCTTGAACAACTGGGCACCGTCCAGGGCCTGGGCCGGGGCGGCCATGGCCAGACAGGCGGCGGCCGCTACGATCAGTCTAATGGCTCTATGCATTTCATCTACCTCTGAAATATAACGGTTTCGGAATCGGACAATGACGAAGGGGGCCTCGCGGCCCCCTCCAGATACACCGGATTCAGATCAGGTCACTTGATCTTCTTGGCGCCGTTCTGCTCCAGGTGGGTCTTGGCGCGCAGACCGAGGTCGGCGGCCTTCACCTGGTACTGCCACCACTGGTTGGCCCAGAGCATGGCGTTCTGCCAGTCCTTCTTGGCCGCCGCCGCCTCGGCCTTCTTGCGCGCGTCCTTGGCGAAGCCGAGCTGGGCGGTGGCGTCCTCCACCAGGGCGACCGCGGTGGGGAAGTCCTTGAAATTGCGCGCGGTGATGAAGCCCACCACCTGGTCGATCACGGCCTGGGTCTCGAGGTTGGTCTTGACCTGCTTCTTGTAGTCGGCCTCGGTATAGGTGGTGCCGGTGGCGATGCCGGCCGCCTCACCCTTGTAACCCTTGGGCTTGATCAACAGGATGCCTTCCATCTCCAGGTGCAGCGCCGAACAGAACTCGGTGCAGTAGTACGGGAACACGCCGGGACGGTCGGCCTTGAAGGTGACCGAGGCGGTCTTGCCCGGCTCCAGCGAGAGCTGGACATTGTGGCCGTACATGGCGAAGCCGTGCACCTCGTCCTCGGCCCGTTCCAGGTTGGTGAGATGGATGGAGACCGTATCGCCCTGAGTCACTTCGATGATCTCCGGGGTGATGTGGGAACGGATCACGGTGCCATAGACGTTCACCGTGCAGTGGCCCTGGGCGTCGCAGGTCCGCTCGGTCTTCTCACGCCCGGCGCGGGTGCGCCACTCGGAACGCCGGTCCTCGCGGCTGTTCCAGCCCGAACGGTAACGGATCACCGGCTTGAGCTTGTCGGCCTTGATGGCCACCACATAGTGGGGTTCGCCCAGGGGTATGGGCATGTCGTAGAGCAACTGCATCTTGTCGCCGCTGATGTCGATCAACTGATGGTTCTGGGGATGCAGCGGTCCGACGGGATTGAAGCGGTCGATGGCGAGCTTGTTCAGGGAGACCAGATACTTGCCGTCGGGCGAGACGGTATCGCCCTCCATCGTCAGGAGATGCCCGACGTTGTAGTGGATGTGGATCTGATCCAGCACCCGGCCCTTGCAGTAGTCCCACTTGGTGATCATGGAGTCCACATAGATGGACGTGTAGGCCACGCAGGGCTTGGAGTCGAACTGGGTGTGCAGGGGTCCGAGGCCCACCGAGACCTGGGTATGGAGGGTGCCCTTCATGCTCAGGATCGGAATCCCGTAGGGGTCCTTGCCCTCGAAGTCCTTGTTCTTTATGGCCTTCATGATCTTGGCGAAGCTGTACACCGAGGTGTGGGTGTCGAGCTTGCCGGAGACGATGATCTTGGTGCCGTCCGGGGTCACGTCAACGCCATGGGGGCTCTTGGGCTCGGGGATCAGGTAGAGCAGGCCGTTGGCGATGGCCTCCTTCATGGTGATCAGGGTCATGCCCTTGACCTTGTGGCCGATCTTGCCCGCCTTGACCAGTTCCGCGGCCTTCTGCCAGTGGGTCACATGCAGGAAGTCGGTGTCCTTGGAGGAGCACCCGGCCTCGAAGGGCGGACGCCCGCGTTCGATGCCGCCCACGTAGCGCTCGCTGCAGAAGGAGTTGGTGAAGCCCCAGCCGTAGCTGTCCTTCTTACCCGCGTCGGAGAGATCCTGACTGTAGGGCGGCAGCTCGAAGGTGAAGGACTGGCCGAGTTTGAGGCGGCCCTCCTTGCGGTCGAACTTCCAGTAGGTGAGTCCGCCCCGGAACTTCTCGTTGAACTGGGACAGGGGCACGTAGTCGTCACCGTAGGGGGCCGGATACTGGGTGGCCTCCATCACGTATTCGGTATTCGGGGTCACGAAGGCGCCGCCGTGCTCGGACTTGAACAGGGGGTTGACCACGATCTGCTTGGTCTCGAAGTCCTTGAGGTCGATCACCGCCACCCGGGGGTTGGCCTTGTCGTTGATGAACAGGTACTGACCGTCGTAGTCGCCTTTGGTCTCGGACAGGGCCGGGTGATGGGTGTCACCATAGGTGATGTCCTTGCCGTTGATCCGGCCCATGGCCAGGACCTTCTTCGATTCGTCGTCGAAGCCGTAGCCCTGCCAGGGCTCGGGGGTGAAGACGCCGATATATTTGAGGATGCGCATGGACGGGATGCCATACACGATGATCTGGCCGCTCTGCCCGCCCGAACTGAAGGCCAGGTATTCGTCCCGCCGACCGGTCGGGGTGTAGGTCTTGGCGGCGGCGAGGATGTCCTTGTCGGTCAGGCCGCGTTCCTTCATCACCTCTTGCAGGGTCGCCTGGGACCAGGCGGTGCCCGCCACCCCCAGACCCAGGCCCATCCCCAGGGCCAGGGACAGGGCGCGTTTGGATCTTGCTTTCATGTAAGCCCCTCCACAGATTACACAACGGATACGCCCGGAATGGGCGCACCCGCGAACCTTAGGCAGGGGAAGGGCAAATAACCTTGATGTGCGTCAAAAGACACAACCTTATGCGAAAGCGTGCCAACACACCCAACGCCCAGACGAATTGGAACCAGACGCCTGAAAAAAAGCCGGGCACTCGGGCCCGGCTGCGAAGACGAAGGGAT
This sequence comes from Chromatiaceae bacterium, assembly GCA_026984455.1. Taxonomy (GTDB): domain Bacteria; phylum Pseudomonadota; class Gammaproteobacteria; order Chromatiales; family Chromatiaceae; genus JALSSC01. The sequence continues at coordinate 45,848 of JALSSC010000036.1, read as the reverse complement.
ATCCCCCGTCCCTGGACGGGGGATGAGTGGATCAGGATCAGGCCTCGGCGGGCGCCGCCTCCACCGCCTTCTCCGGGTCCCTCTGGCCCACGAAGAAGCTGGCGACGTAGAGGATCAGGCCGATCAGGAAGACCACCCCGGTGATCTCGCGCAACCAGTAGAACAGGGAGATCTTCTCCTGCACCGCGAGGAAGGGCATGGGGTTGTCGGAATACCTCTGGAGATAGACCTGGAGGATGCCCGCGCCGGTGAGGAACAGGGTGATGAAGACCATGGAGACGGTCATCAGCCAGAAGGACCACATCTCCAGCACCTGGGAACGCGCCGGGTTGGCCGCCTCACGCCCGCGCAGCAGGGGCATGGCGTAGGAGATGATGGTGAGGGAGATCATCACATAGGCGCCATAGAAGGCCATGTGCCCGTGGGCGGCGGTGATCTGGGTGCCGTGGGTGTAGTAGTTCACCGGCGCCAGGGTGTGCAGGAAGCCCCACACGCCGGCCCCCAGGAAGGCCATCACCGCGGTGCCCAGGGCCCACAGGGTGGCGGCCTTGTTGGGGTGGTTGCGGCGGCGCTTGTTCACCATGTTGAAGGCGAACACGGTCATCATGAAGAAGGGGATCGGCTCCATGGCGGAGAAGATGGACCCCCACCACTGCCAGTACTCGGGGGTGCCGATCCAGTAGTAGTGGTGGCCGGTGCCGACGATGCCGGTGATCAGGGTCATGGCGATGATGACGTACAACCACTTCTCGATCACCTCGCGGTCCACACCGGTGACGCGGATCAGGACGAAGGCGAGGATGGCGCCGAGGATCAGCTCCCACACGCCTTCCACCCAGAGATGCACCACCCACCACCAGTAGTATTTGTCCAGGACCACGTTGTCGGGGAGATAGAAGGAGAACAGGAAGAACACCGCCAGGCCCAGGAGACCGATCAGGAGCACCAGGCTGACGGCCGTCTTGCGGCCCTTGAGGATGGTGATGCCGATGTTGGCCAGGAAGGCCAGGGCCACCACGACGATGCCCAGTTTGGTGACGGTGGGCTGCTCCAGGAACTCACGCCCCATGGTGGGCAGGAGATCGTTCATGGTCATCTTCGCCAGTTCCGCATAGGGCACCAGCAGGTAGCCCGCCACGGTGAGGCCGGCCGCGATCAGGAAGATCCAGAACATCAGGGTCGCCAGCCAGGGCATGGCGAGTTCGGTCTCGGATTCCTCCGGGATCAGGTAGTAGGCCGCACCCATGAAGGCCATGAGCAGCCAGACGATGAGGGCATTGGTATGCACCATGCGCGCCACATTGAAGGGGATCTCTGGGAACAGGAAATCGCCGACCACGTATTGCAGCCCCATGATCAGCCCGAACAGGATCTGGGCGACGAACAGGGCGATGGCCGCAATGAAATAGGGTTTGGCGACGGCTTGGGATTTGTATTTCATCTGTGCTTCCTCCAGTTCAACCCTGCTTCGTCGGGGGCCAGTTGCGGTTGGTCTTGATTTCCGAAACGTATTTCAGGAACTGGGCCAGGGCGTCCACCTGCTCGTCGGTCAGCGGGAAACGCGGCATCCGGCGGGTGGGTACGCCCGTGGCGGGCATGTTGATGAGGCCCTTGATGCGCGCCTTCAGGGTGTCGATGTTGCTGCCCAGGCGCACATAGACGTTACCCAGTTCGGGCGCGAAATAGGCCCCCTCGCCGAGGAGGGTATGACAGCCGATGCAGTCGTTCTCTTCCCAGATCTTCTTGCCGAGGCGGATCTGCTCTCCCACCTGCGGATCGTCCAGCAACTGGTGTCGATCCCCCTTGGAGATGTCGGCATGGGTCTGGTAGGTGAGGGCGAGAAACAACAGGAAGAAGAACAGACTCCCCCCGTAGAAGATGTTCCTCGCCATCTCTTTGGTCAATATCTGCGACATACAAGTCCCCTCCTCGCACTGTTTTCAGGCGGGGCCTATTTCATAGGTGAAGACCCCGGAACACCTTGATATCGATCAAACATCGAGCGTGGAAACGAACGTCTGCATCCTCACCGTTCGTCCCCCATCCTTGCCCCCTGGCCCTGACCTTCTCCCGTTGGGAGACGGGACTCCTGGGGGACCCAACGGTCGCCCCGCGTCTCACCCGGGCTCAGTGGCTGGTCCCGCGTGAGCGGGTGATCTTGTTGTAGACGTTGTACTTGCCCGAGGGCTTGACCATAGGCAGGCGTTTCACCTCCTTCAGGGTGCGCGCATCATACACCACCAGGGCGCCATCCATGGCCCAGACGCTCACCAGGGCGTAGCGCCCGTCACGAGTGAATTCCACGTGCGCCGCGGTCCGGCCCGGGGCCGGGCGCAGGGTCTTCACGATCTTCAAGGTGGCCTTGTCGATCACGTGGATGGCGTCCCGGTCCGGGCCGAAGAAGACATCGGTCCAGGCATAGGGGGTGTCCTCGTGGCTGCGCATGAAGAAGCCTGGCCCGAGGGTGGGGATGCGTTTGATGACCTGCCAGGTGGTGGTGTCGATGACGCTCACCACCCCTTGCTTGAGATTGGGGGTGGCGATCACCGGGCGCCCCCGGTAGTCCCAGGTGATGCCCGAGGCCAGGTGCGGCATCCCGGGCAACTGGAGGCGGGCGATGCCCTTGCCGCTGTCCAGGTCGATGACCTCGGTCCGGCCATCCTGGGAGGCCGCGAGGAGGTGACGATAACCGGGATCGAACAGGAAATCGTCGAGGAAGACGTCGCTGTGGATACGCCGGATCCCTCCCCCCGGCGGCTGCGCGCCACCGTAGGGGATCTCCCAGACCTCGGGGATGTCCTTGAGGGCGGCGATGAAGGCGTGCCGGGGATAGGCGGTATAGACCGCGCTCACCCGCGAGCCCTTGCCGCCGGTCCGTACCGGGATCACCCGCACGGGGCGCAGGTCCAGGGCGTCCAGGACCACCAGGGTATGGGGCAGGTAGTTGCCCACCAGGACCCAGCGGCCGTCGCCGGAGACCGCCAGGTTGCGGGTGTTGATGCCGGCGCGGATCTCGGCCACGTATTGCAGGGACCAGAGATCGAGCTTCTGGATCCAGCCGTCGCGCGAGGCGATGTAGACGAAGCGCCCGTCGGGACTGAACTTGGGCCCGCCATGGACCGCCCGGTGGGTGGGCAGGCGCGCCAGGGGCTCGAAGCGGTCACCGTCGAGAACGGTGACGTGGTGATCGCCGCTCTCCACCACCACGAACAGGTTGAGGGGGTCGGCCTTGAAGACCGGCGCCGAGGGGAGTTGCGCGGGGGTGCGGAAGACCTTGTGGCTGGCCCCCATCGCGTCCGTTCCCCAGGCCAGGGAGCGGCCCGGGGGGGTAAAGATCCAATGGGCCAGGGCAAGGATCTCGCCGGCGTGGAGGCGGTCTCCGAAGGCCGGCATCTGGGTGGCAGCGCGGCCCTTGTCGATGACCCGGGCGGCCTTCGCCGGGTCCAGACGGGAGAGGTTCTCGGGGACCAGGGCGGGGCCGGTGCCGCCGAGGCGGTCCTTGCCATGACAGGCGGCGCAGTGCTGCTGGAACAGGCGGGGGGCATCGGTCGCCACCGCGAGCGTCCAACACAGCGACAGCGGGAGGACGAGGAGCCAGCGCCTCATGCCGTGGCCCCCAGGGCCTCGGATGGGAGGCCGATCTCGGCGTCGTCCAGATAACAACCGGGGTCTTCGGCCCAGGGATTGCCGGTGAGGCGCCAGGCACGGGTGCGGCTGTTACCGTTGCAGATGCCGCGGTGGACACACGCGGCGCAACGCCCCTCCAGCGGGCGGGGCGAGGCCTTGAGCCCGGCCATGAGGGGGTCGGAGCGGTCCTCCCATATCTCCGAGAAGGGACGCTCGCGCACGTTGCCCAGGTCATAGTCCCACCACATGGTGTCCGGATGCACCCGACCCTCGTTGTCGATGTTGGCGATGCTGACCCCCGAGGCATTGCCGCCCCAACGCTCCAGCATGAGGCGCAGGCGCGGAACGCGGTCGGGGATGTGACGTTCGGCCCAATGCAACAGATAGGCCCCGTCGGCGTCGTTGTTGCCGGTGACGAATTCACGCCAGCGGCCGGCCAGGGCATCGTCCCAGCAGCAGTCGAACAGCAGGTCCATGGCCGCCCGGGTGATGCGGTGATGGGCGTCGTCGCGACGGTTCCTGCCGCCCCGTCCGGCGTAGTTGAGATGTGAGAGGTAGAAGCGGTCGATGCCCTCGGCGTCCATCAGTCGCAGGAGGCCGGGGAGGTCTCCGGCGTTGTCCCGGGTGAGGGTGAAACGGATACCCACCTTGAGGCCGGCGTCCCGGCACAGGCGCAGGGCCGCAAGGGAGGCCTCGAAGGCCCCCTCGCGGCGGCGGAAGCGGTCGTGGGTCTCGCCCAGACCGTCCAGGCTGATCCCCACGTAGTCGTAGCCCACCTCGGCGATGGTGGCCAGATTGCCGGTGTCGATGAGGGTGCCGTTGCTGGACAGGGCGGTAAAGAAGCCCAGGGCCTTGGCGCGGCGCGAGATATCGAAGATATGGGGGTGCAACAGGGGTTCGCCCCCGGAGAGCACCAGGGCGGGGACGCCGTAGGCGCGCAGGTCGTCCATCACCCGGTAGATCTCGTCCAAGCTGAGTTCCCCCGGGAAGTCCTTGTCCGCGCTGGTGGCATAGCAGTGCCGGCAGGTGAGGTTACAGCGGCGCAGGAGGTTCCAGATCACCACCGGGCCCCTGGGCGCGGGCCCTGTCCGCGCCTTGGCCGCCGGGGCGCGCAGGGCGTGGAGGATACGCGAGATTCTGAACATGGACGTCCTCAGGCAGGCATTCAGGCGACCAGGCGCAGGCCGGTCTTTTTCAACAGGGCGCGACTGTACAGGGTCGCGTGCCCCCCGGCCAGACCGGCCAGCTTCCCTTCCAGCCTGCGGATCCGCCGATCCACCGTCTCCCGGTCGGGTCCGTGGACCATGGCGAACAGATTGTAGGGCCAGATCGGCGGATGCCGGGGGCGTTCATAGGCGTGGGTGACGAAAGGCAGCGCCGCGAGGCACGTGCCGGCCTCGGCCACGGCCGGATCGGGGACATCCCAGACGGTCATGGCATTGGCCCTCAGGCCCAGTCGGTAGTGGTTGGGGACCGCCCCGATACGCCGCACCGCCCCCCCGGCGAGGAGGCGCCGGAGACGCCCGCGGACCTCGGCCTCGGCCATCCCCAGACCGCACCCGACGGTGGCATAGGGATGCGGATCCAGGGGCAGGCCGGCCTGGGTGGCGGTCAGCAGACGGCGGTCGGCCACGTCCAGGTCCACCCCGCCCCTCCCCGGGGCACACGGCAGGGGCCGGACATCACAACGGCCGTGGTCGTCCACCACCAGCCACAGGCCGAGGCGGAACTCACGCAACTTGGGGAGGGCCAGGACCCGGCAGCCGGTCACCGCCTCGATCTCACCCAGGGTCTGTTCGACCCGGCCCCGGTCGGGGGCCGCCACCACGAACCAGAGGTTCAGGCGATGCCCGCGACGGTAGTTGTGGGCCACTTCGGGGAAGGCGTTGACCTGCCCGGCGATGCGTTCGAACTCCGCCTCCGGCGCCTCGAGGGCGGCCAGGGTCTGGGCGCCACCCAGGGCGGAGGCGTCGTAGAGGGGACCGAAGCGGCTCAGCAATCCGCTCTCCAGCAGGTCTCCCACGGCCCCCAGGAGCCCCAGCTCGGTGCAGCCGATCCGTTCGGCGACCTCGGCGAAGGGGCGCTCCGCGAGGGGAAATCCGCCCTGCCAGCCATTCAGGAAGCGGCGCTGGACCTCAGTCAGGACGGGTCTCATGGCGAACCTTCCGGCGATCCCGTGCGATCGTATCCGGGGACAGATAGCGCGCCCCGCACTGTTTGAAGCAGCGGCGGCTGAACAGCACCCGGTGGGGGATGTCCTGGAGCCCCAGGCACCGCACCCGGTCCGCCAAGTTGGCCAGGACCTCGTCGCGGTCACGTCCATGGATCATGCAGAACAGGTTGTAGGGCCAGGCCGGAGGACGCCGTGGGCGGCGATAGCACAGGGTGACGAAGGCCTGGGCCCCCAGGAGGCGGCCCAGTTCCGCCACCCGCCCGTCGGGCACGTCCCAGACCACCATGGCGTTGTGCCGGTAGCCCAAGGCGCGGTGGCGCACCACCACCCCGAGACGGCGGATGTCGCCACGTTCCAGCAGGCGGCGCAGGCGCTCGCGCACCTCTCCCTCGGACAGGCCGACGCGTTCGCCCACCGCGGCATAGGGCCGGGGCACCAGGGGCAGCCCGCCCTGCACCGCCTGGATCAGGGCCAGGTCACGCGGATCCGGGGTCTCGAAGCCTGGGGAAGCGTTCATGTCCACCTCAACGGAAATCCGAGATTGATGAAATAGTCCTCCACCATGGGCAGGTCCATGACCTCCAGGCCGGTGGCGGCGGCGATCTCGTCCAGCACGGCGCGGACCCCCTGACGGTCGGCCGCGGTGACCACGAACCAGAGATTGAACTCATGGTCGCGTTCGTAGTTGTGGTTCACCTCGGGACGGGCGCTGACCCGCTCGGCCACCTCGGCCAGGCGCTCGGGCGGCACCCGCATGGCCGCCAGGGTGCTGGCCCCCACCCGGTTGGGGCGGAACACCGGCCCCACCCGGCTCACCACCCCGTGCTCCTGGAGGCCCCGCAGGGCCTCGATCACCTCCGCCTCGGTCGTCCCCAGGCGCTCGGCGATGACCCGAAAAGGCCGCTCCTCCAGGGGGAATCCCCCCTGGAACTCGTCCAGCAGGCGGCGTTCCAGGGAGGATGGCCGGTACATCTCAGAGGCCCGTGCGCGCGGCGCGGTCGGTGAGGAAGATGCCGGAGGGCTTGCGCGCCGGGAGTTCCTTCACCAGCCCCAGGGTGGCGGTGTCGTAGACCTGAATCAGGTCGCGGTCGCGCACCGACAGCCAGACGGCCTCGCCCCGGGGCTCGAACTCCATGTGCAGGACCGCCCTGCCGGGTTTCAGGGTCTTGACGATGCGCATGTCCCGGGTGTCGATGACCTGCACGGTATCGTTGTCGGGAAAGGCGAAGTTGACCCAGACCTGGCGCCCGTCGGGGCGGGCCATGACGAACACCGGCTGGCCGTATACCGGGATGCGCCCGGCCAGGGACCAGTCGTCGGTGTCCACCACCAGGACCTCGTGATGCCCCACCGCGGGCACGAAGGCGCGCCGGCCGGCCACCGCCCAGCCCTCCAGATGGGGCATCTTGTATACGGGCAGGCGCTGCTCGCCGCGGCCGTAGTGGGGCAGTATGCGGCGCACCCCGGCGTCGAGGTTCCAGAGATCGAGCAGGGCCATGCCGTCCTCGCCGAACAGGCCGGCGATATAGTAGCGCCCATCGGGGGTGATGAGGCCGTCGTAGGGCTGTTTGCCGATACCCTTGAAGCGCCGGACGCGCGGATGGGCGGGATCGCCCATGTCCGCCACCCAGATCTCGCCCGCGTCCCAGAGACTGAACACGAAGCGGTTTCCCGGGGCATCCACCAGGCCCACGGTCTTGGAACGCCGGCCGGGGGCGTATTCGGCCGGGATCTCGGCCACGGGATCGAGGGTCCGGGCATCGAATATCCGCACCCCACCGGGTTCGTAGTTGGACACGGCCACCAGACGGCCGTCCTGGGAGATGGCGCCGCCGATGGAGTTGCCGGCCTGCATCACCCGCTTCACCACCCGGCGGCAGAGCAGATCCACCTGGGTGAGGCCGCCGTCGCGGCCGAACACGTAGGCGTAGCGGCCGTCGCGGGAATAGACCACGGAGGCGTGGGAGAGGTCGCCGAGGCCCTCCACCCGGCCGCGCAGGCGGTCGTGGGTGGTCTCGATGAATTCCAGGCTGCCGCTGGCGCGTTCCACCACCACGCCCAGATCGCCGGTGCCGCGCAGCTCGCAGCCGGCCTCCGCGAGGGCGGCCAGGGGCCAGAGGCAGATCAGCGACAGGAGGATCTTCGTGCTCATGGCTTCATGACTCCCAGCAGGCGATCGAGGATCCAGTCCACGTCGGCGTCGGAAAGGAAGGGCCGCCAAGGGGGCATGGGCGTGCCCGGGCGGCCCTGGAGGATGGTGGCGCGCAGAAAGGCGCGCGGATAGCGGCGCAGGCGTTGGGGCAGGAGCGCCGGACCGAGGCCGCCCTTGAGGGTCATGCCATGGCAGGCGCCGCAGTCTTCGTGCAGAAGATCGTCCAGATACCGCTGGCGTTCGGGGGAAGGCCCCGCCGCCTGGACAGTCAGGGTGAAACCCAGAATAGCGGCGAATGCCATCCCGCTTCTGACGCACGGTCTCATGGATACCTCAACGCATGGGGCCCGACGGTCGGACGACCGTCGGGGAGAAGGTTCGTATGGCGATGGAACCGGGGAGACCCGTATCGGCCGTCTCCCCGGATGGCCGGTCAGTGGCCTTCGGTCTCGTGACGGCGATTGACGCCGAAGATGCCGGTGGGGGTCTTGATGCCCTCGATGGTCTTCACCCGCTTCAAGGTCTCGTCGTCATACACCCGCACCACGTTCTCCTTCCAGTCGGAGACGTAGACGAACTTGCCGTCCTTGTCCGGCTCGGGATGGACGGTCTGGGTGCCGTCGTCGATATACTTCACCACCTTGAAGGGCGGCTTGCGCTCGAAGACGGTGATCTCCTGAGGCTTCGGCGGGAACACCGAGTCGGCCCAGACATACTTCATCTTGTGGTTGGCGCGGATGAAGAGCCCCGGGGCACCGGTCTTGACCGTGCCGACGATCTCGTTGGTGTCGGTCCGCCAGACCGTCACCTTCCCCTCACCGATATGGGGCGTGGCGGCATACTCGACACCGTCCTCTTCCCAGATCGCGCCCTCGCCCGGATGAGGCTTGGTGCCGGTCTTGATCTTCTTGATGATCTTCATGTCGGCCACATCGATGGCCGCCACCCAGTTGGAGGACTGGGAGGCCAGATAGAAGACCTTGTTGTCGGGACGCAGGAAGCCGTCATGGAGGATCTTGCCGACGTTGGCCACCTTGGTGACCGGGAAGTCGGGTTTGCTCCAGTCGATGCGCCACACCTGACCGCCCTCCTTGAGGGCCATGAGGAAGTAGGGCCCGACCTTGTTGGGATCGACATCGTTGACCGAGCAGATACGGGAGTCCACGAAGTCCCCATCGGGGTCCTTGACGTGGTGGGTGTCGATGATCTTCAGGGGCTTGAGGCTGTGGGCATCCACGATCACCGCCTGGGTGGGGATGTACATGCCGGTGAGGACGTAGTTGCCATCGTCGGAGATGGCGATGCCGCGGGCGTCGAGGCCCAGGCGGACCTTCTTCTCGGCCAGGAGGGTCTTCAGATTGTATTTGTACAACCAACCGTTACGGCCCAGGTTGTAGGCGTACTTGCCGTCCGGGCTGAAGGTGTAGCCATGGGCGCGGGCGCCGGCCGGCAAGTGCGCCACCACCGCCTGCTTGGTGGTGTCGATGACCGCCACCGAGAAGTTCTCACGCTCGGTGACGAACAGGAGGTCGTCCACGTCCTTGGCCGGAGTGACCTTGCCGTTCTCGGAGGGCTTCACGTCCTGCAGGGTCTTCATCATGTCCGCCATGCCCCAATGGAAGTCCTTGGGCGGCGGCTCGTTGTAGATGTGCTGAGCGATGGCCTTGATCTCACCCTCGGTGAGGGGCTTGCCGATGGGGTTGGCGGCGGAACTCCACTTGGGCATGGAGGTGCCGGCGCGGCCATGATAGATGGTCTGGTAGATGAACTCCTCGTTCATCGGATAGGTGTAGCGTCCGGCCTTCTTCGCGGCCTTCCCCTTGAGGCCGTGACGCAGGCGTTCCATGGTGATGTTGGGACCGGTGGCGCCGGTCAGTTTGGGGTTGTGGCAACCGCCGCACTCGGAACTCACGAACTCGGTCACGCTGCGGCCGTTGACGTTGTCCGCCGGTTTGATGTCCTTGTAGGCGGTGGCCGCGAAGGCCGCGCCCGTGCCCAGGGCCAGGGCGACGGCCAGGGCCAGGCGGCCCGCGCCGGACCTCGTCTGCTCAGTCATCTTCATAGAACTTCCCCCTCGATTCCGGGACCTTGAAATGGATTGACGGCCGGATCATGCAGGCAGGGCGCGACTCGCCCCGCCGCCGATCCGCCGGGGCCCATGGAACCCTGGAAGGTCCTCGAGGGCATTGACGTATATCAAGCTACTCTCAGCCACCCCGCCGCCCGGACCCGGCAGGGGTCCGGAGGGATCGCCGCTCAGCCCCCTCCCATCTCGTCAATCCAGGGCGCGTTTCAGGGTGAAGGCGCCGCGGATGTCGCCCTCTTTGAAGCCCCGCGCCTGATCGAAGGGATAGGAGGCGTCCAGGGCCTCGCGCACGTCCTCGGAGATATCGCCGCCGTGGCACTTCAGACAGACCTTCTGCGTGGGGATGGCCTTCATGTAGCGAAACCATCGCCTGCCCTTCTGGGTCACCACCTCGGCATGGTCGATCCGCGCCACGGGCTCGCCGGCGGCCTTGCGCCTTTCGAAGGATTCCAGGACCTTCACCTCCCATTTGTCCGGGACATCGTCCAGACTGCGCAGCTTGAGGCTGGTGCGGCGCACGCTCCAGCCGGAGGCGTCCGACACCTCGGCGCCGATGTCGGGGGCCTTGACCCGGCAGGCCTTGATCGCCCCCGTCACCCCCTCCTCGGAGAGGGCGTGCTTGAGTTCGTGTTTGAGCCTATGGGCATATTGTTTGACCAGCGCGCGGGCCTCCCGGGTGAGTTCGGCCTCGGAGGCGGCCAGGGCGGTCAGGGTCATCCCGGCGAGCGCAGCCGCCACGATCCAACGAATTGAACTCATGAATCCTCTCTCCTAAGATCAGGTTGGGCGAAATCGAGAGAAGTTTGCCCCAACCCGCCCGCGAACACGTTGATTTTTCTCAAGCCCGTCGCGGCCGCCATTTCCCCTTCTGCGGATCCCTCCCGTAGAATGCCCCTCTCTCCGTCCCAATCCGGCAGACCCCATGGACTTCGACATACGCATCGCCCACCTGTTCTCCGCCCTCGACGATGCCCAGCTCCAACAGGTCTTGAGATCGAGTCACCGCATCGACCTCGACGACGGCCAGTCCCTGTTCGAGACGGGCGACCCGGCGCAACGCTTCTTCCTGGTGACCAAGGGCCAGATCAAGCTGTTCCGGCTCTCGGCCGAGGGCAAGGAGAAGGTCATCGACATCATCCAACGGGGCAACACCTTCGCCGAGGCGCTGATGTTCCTGGAACAGGGGGGCTATCCGGTGAGCGCCTCGGCCCTGGGGGCCGCGCGGGTGATCTCCTTCGACAATCACCAGTTCCTGAGTCTCTTGCGCGAATCCACCGAGACCTGTTTCCGCCTCATGGGGACCATGAGCCAGCGCCTTCGGGGCCTCATCAAGGAGATCGACGACCTCACCCTGCAGAGCGCCACCGCCCGCATGGCGGCCATGCTCCTCCAGCATCGCGCGGATGCGGGCCAGGAGTGTTTCAGTCTGCACGCACCCAAGGGGGTCCTGGCCTCGCGCCTGTCGGTGAAGCCCGAGACCTTCTCCCGTATCCTGCACAACCTGAGTGCAGACGGCATCATCGAGGTCAAGGGTCAGGAGGTGCGGGTGCAGGATGAGGAACGCCTCACCGAACTCGCCCATCTGGAATCCCTCATCGGCCTGGCCGACCTACCCTGTATCAACCCCTGCCCTCAAACCGCCCCCCGCGGCTGACCCGGAGAATCACCCATGAGCAACAAATACATCCGTTGGTTCGAACAACTCGGCATCGAGGACGTCCCCCTGGTGGGCGGCAAGAACGCCTCCCTGGGCGAGATGTACCGAGAACTCGCCCCCAAGGGGGTGCGCGTACCCAACGGCTTCGCCATCACCGCCGAGGCCTACCGCTACGTGCTCGACTCGGCCGGGGCCTGGAAGGGCCTGCACCAGGCCCTGGACGGGCTCGACCCCGACGATGTGGAGGACCTCGCCCGGCGTGGGGCCGAGGCCCGCCGCATCGTCTATGAGGCCGGTCTGCCGGAGGATCTGCGGGCCGCGATCCTGAGCGCCTACCACCGCTTGCAGGAACAGTACGGCGAAGGCCTGAGCCTGGCGGTGCGCTCCTCCGCCACCGCCGAGGACCTTCCCACCGCCAGCTTCGCCGGCCAGCAGGACACCTACCTCAACATCTCCGGCGACGCCGACCTGCTCGACGCCTGCCGCCGCTGCTTCGCCAGCCTGTTCACCGACCGCGCCATCCACTACCGCATCGACCAGGGCTTCGACCACTTCAAGGTCTATCTCTCCATCGGGGTGATGAAGATGGTGCGTTCCGACCTGGCCGCCAGCGGGGTCATGTTCTCCCTCGACACCGAGACCGGCTTCCGCGACGCGGTCTTCATCACCGGCGCCTGGGGCCTGGGCGAGAACGTCGTCCAGGGGGCGGTGGACGTGGACGAGTTCTACGTCCACAAGCCCACCTTCCTCCAGGGCCACCGCGCGGTCCTGCGCCGGGTCTTGGGGGGCAAGGCCATCAAGATGATCTACGCCGCCGAGGGCCAGGGTGGCGAGACCCGCAACGTCCCCACCCCGGAGGCCGACCGCCGGCGCTTCTGCATCAGCGATGCCGAGGTCCTGACCCTGGCGGGTTACGCCATCGAGGTGGAGCGCCACTACAGCGCGAAGGCCGGCGGCGACCGGCCCATGGACATGGAGTGGGCCAAGGACGGCATCGACGGCCAGCTCTATCTGGTCCAGGCGCGGCCCGAGACCGTGGCCTCCCAGGCCCGGGGCACGGTCCTGGAGCGCTATGTGATCTCCCCGCCCGAAGGGGCCGAGGTGCTGGCCACCGGCCGCTCGGTGGGGACCAAGGTGGCGAGCGGACGCGCCCGGGTCATCACCGACCTCTCCCAACTCTCCACCTTCCAGCCCGGCGAGGTCCTGGTCTCCGTCACCACCACCCCCGACTGGGAACCGGTGATGAAGGTCGCCGCCGCCATCGTCACCGACCGCGGCGGGCGCACCTGCCACGCCGCCATCATCTCGCGCGAACTCGGCATCCCGGCGGTGGTGGGCTGCGACGACGCCACCCGCCGCATCCACACCGGGGACCTGGTCACCGTCTCCTGCGCCGAGGGCGACGTGGGCCGGGTCTACGCCGGTACGTTGCCCTTCGAGGTGGAACGCACCGACCTGGCCACCCTGCCCCGCCCGGCCACCCGTATCATGCTCAACCTGGGCAACCCGGAGATCGCCTTCAAGACCCACTTCCTGCCCAATGACGGGGTCGGCCTGGCGCGCATGGAATTCATCATCAACCAATATATCGAGGCCCACCCCCTGGCCCTGCTCCACCCCGAACGGGTGGAGGACCCCGACCAACGCGCCCGCATCGAGGAACTCACCCGCCTGCACCCGAACCCCGCCGATTTCTTCGTCGAGCGCCTGTCCGAAGGGGTGGGCACCATCGCCGCTGCCTTCTGGCCCAAGCCGGTGGTGGTGCGCATGTCCGACTTCAAGTCCAACGAGTACGCCGCCCTCCTGGGCGGGCGCGCGTTCGAGCCGGAGGAAGACAACCCCATGATCGGCTTTCGCGGCGCCGCCCGCTACACCCATCCCGCCTATGCCGAGGGCTTCGCCCTGGAGTGCCGGGCGATGAAGCGGGTGCGCGAGACCATGGGCCTCACCAACGTCAGGTTGATGATCCCCTTCTGCCGGCGGGTGGAGGAAGGGGCCCGGGTGTTGGAGGCCATGGCCGCCCAGGGCCTGAAACGGGGGGAGAACGGCCTGGAGATCTACGTGATGTGCGAGATCCCCAACAACGTCGTCCAGATCGACGCCTTCGCCGAACTGTTCGACGGCTTCTCCATCGGCTCCAACGACCTCACCCAGCTCACCCTGGGGGTGGACCGCGACTCCGAGATCGTCGCCTTCGACTTCGACGAGCGCGATCCGGGGGTCAAAGAGATGATCCGCCTGGCCGTGGAGGGGGCCCGCCGCAACCACCGCCACTCGGGCCTGTGCGGTCAGGCCCCCTCCGACTACCCGGAGATGGCCGAGTACCTGGTGGAGATCGGCATCGATTCCATGAGCCTCAACCCCGACACGGTGATCCCCACCACCCTGCGCGTGCTCGAACTGGAGCGTCGTCTGGGACGGGCCCCACGCGGCGCGGGGGACTGACGGCGATGCGCGCCCTGCTGCTGTGGTGTCTGTTCCTGATCGCCCTGCCCGCCCCCGCCGGGCAGGTCGAGGGCCTGTACAGCGCCCAGGCAGCCGTGGCCGGACGCGATCCCGACAGCCGCAACGCGGCGCTCCGGGAGGCCCTGAAGAAGGTGCTCGTCAAGCTCACCGGGCGACGCACCACCGAGGCGCCCCAGGCCCTGCTCGACCAGGCCCCGGACTGGGTGGAGACGTTCCGCTACCGGGACACCCGGGATCCCGAACACCCTATGGCCCTGGAGGTACAGTTCGACCCTCGAGCCCTGAACCGGGCCCTGCGGGCGCAAGGCATCCCCCTGTGGGGGCCCGACCGCCCCCTGGTCCTGCTGTGGGCGGCGGAGGAACGCCATGGACGCCGCCACCTGCTGCAAAACGATACCGATGCCCAGGTCTTCGCCGCCCTCGAGGCCGCCGCCGCGGACCGCGGTCTGCCCCTGCTGCTCCCCCTCAACGACCTGGAAGACCGCCAGCATCTCCAGGCCGGTGACCTCTGGGGCGGGTTCGACGAGCGCATCGAGAGGGCCTCCCAACGCTACCGCCCCGACCTGGTGATGGTGGCCCTGGCCCGGATACGCCCCAGCGGGGCGCGTGTCCAATGGCGCCTGACCGGCTCCGAAGACCAGGGCACGGCCCGCGCCCAGGCCCTCGATACGGCCATGGCCCAGGCCCTGGACCAGGCCGCGGACGCCATCGCCGCCCATTATCTCACGCCCGTGGCCGCGCCCGGCGCCGGCAATGCAACCACTCCCGGCCTGCGCCTCGAACTCACCGGGGTGACGGATCTCGACGACCTGCACCGCTTCGCCGCCTTTCTCGACGGCCGCCGGGCCGTCACCCATTGGGCACTGGAGGCGGTGGAGGACGATCGCGCCTGGTTCCGCCTCCGGGTGGCCGGCGGCCGTGACGCCCTCACCCGCCTGCCCGGTCTGAGACGCCTGGCCGACCCCGAGGCCCCGGCCCAGGACGAGGCCCCCCCGCCCGATCTGTGTCTCCGCCTGCGGCCATGAGACTGCCCCTGCACCCACGCGACATCCCCAACATCATCAGCGTGTTGCGCATCCTGCTCACCCTGCCGGTCATCTACTTCCTGGTGGAACGGGACTACGTCACCGCCCTCTGGTTGTTCGCCATCGCCGGTTTCTCGGACGGGCTCGACGGCTTCCTCGCCAAGCACTATCACTGGCAGAGCCATCTCGGCGGCCTCCTCGACCCCCTCGCCGACAAGGCCCTGCTGATGAGCGCCTTCCTGGTGCTGGGGGCCACCGGACTCATCCCCATGTGGCTGGTGGTGCTGGCGGTATTGCGCGATCTGGTGATCGTGGGCGGGGCCCTCTACTACCATTTCCGGGTCGAGGACCTAGAGGCCGCCCCGACCCTGGCGAGCAAGCTCAATACCCTGTTGGAGATCATCCTGGTGCTCGCCGTGACCCTTGACGCCGGGCCCGTGCCCCTGCCCGCGGGGGCCATCTCCACGCTGGAGTGGGCCCTGGTTGTCACCCTCCTGGGCAGCGGTGGCCAGTACGTCTGGGTGTGGACACGAAAGGCCCTGGTCAAGGGCTGGAAGGAATGAGAACGCCGTCGGAAGATGGTCTCATCATGCCGGCCGAACCCATCCGCAGGCCGCCGTGGGCGAAGGTGTCCGTCATCGCTCTCCGGCCCGTTGCACCGCGAGCAACAACTGATTGCGCAGGGCCTTGAGGAGATTGAGGGTCCGCGGACCGACATCGAGGCCGTGAGGCTCGGGACGATCGGCATAGATCAGCCCCAGGGGCCTGCCCTTGAGCAGGAGGGGGAACAGCAGAAAGCTCCCGGCCACGCCGGCACGGCGATACCAATCCGGGAGGTTGTCCTGGAGTTTGGGATTGCTAGCGTCCTCGATGTGTACATCGACCCCATTCCTGATGGCGGCGTGAAACACATCGTTGCGCCAGGCCAAGGGGATACGGAACCGTGCCGCGGCCTCCTTGGCGCCCTCGCCGAAGGCGAGCCGGCCCTGCAGATGCGCGCCCCCCGCGGCGCGCAGGCAGAGCACCACCCGCCCGCACCCCAGTGCCCGGTACAGGGTCTCCAACACCACTGCGCAGAGTTCCGATAGGGGCGGCTCGCTCACCATCAGGGCGGTCAGTTCCTGGAGACCGGCGGTGAGCACGGATTCGGCGTCAATCGGGGTATCTCCGTCGTCGGCCAGCACCTCGGCCGTCCCCATGCCCTCCAACGGCCGGACCGCTGCATCCGGCCGGGTCTCCGCACCGGCCAGGGCGCGCATGAAGGGATCCGGAGGCCGGGTCTCGCGCAGTTCGGCGGTGAGGCTCAGGAATTCGTCCGTGGCCCCGGCCAAGAGCCGATCCAGGCCTTCGCCATCCAGGCCCAAGGCCTGGCCGAAGCGCTGCAGCAGGCGTGCGCGGCCCTCGGGGTCCCGGCCCTGTTGCACCCAGTCCGCGGTCTCCGCGGCGAAACCCGCCGCCAGACGGCGCTGGTCGAAGGCCCGGCTCCCCCCCGCAAGCACGGCCTCCGGGGGCAGTTCGCCGAGACTGGCCACCAGCTCCTGGGGGAAGTTCCAGCTCCGCGCAACGGCCTGGCCGATGCTGTCGTAGGTCTGCCCCAGGGTGCGCACCTGGGCCTGGCCCCGGGGCAGGCCCTGGGCCTCCAGGGCGGCGATGCCGGCGGCCTCGTCGGGGAGATAATAGGCCACCAGCAGTTCCCCCAGGCGATAGAGCATCCCCGACAAGAAGAATTCTTCATGCGCATCCGGCGCCCCGGGAGGGGCGAGACGCGAGGCCAACACGGCGGCAAACAAGGCGGCGCTGGCCCGGGCACGCAGTCCGTCCGCCCGCTGGCGGTCCTGGAGGTGTTCGAAGAAGATGAGAGAGGCGGCCAGGGCACGGATCGGCTGCATCCCGAGCACCACCACCGCCCGCGAAACGGTACCCACGTGCCCGGAGAAACGCCCGTAATAGGCAGAGTTGACGACCTTGAGGACCTTGTTGGTGAGGGAGAAGTCGCGGGCGATGAGGGCGGCGATCTCGGACAGGTCCCGGTCGCTGGTGGCGGCCAGGGCATTCAGGCGACGGATGGAGTGCGCCAGGGCCGGAAAGTCGTTCTTGCGCTGCATCCGCCGGAGAAGGAATTCCACCGTCCCCTGTCCCCGCAAGGCATCCTGCTCCACAGCGGGCTCCAGGCCCGCCTGCAGGGCGGCGAGAAAATCACCGGCATCGGCGTGGCGGGCCTCGGGATCGGGCTCCAAGGCCTTGAGCACCAGCCGGTCGAGGCGCTCGTCCAGGTCCGGGAGGAGGCTCGAGGGAGGTGGCGGCGGACCCGCCAGCAGCGCCTCCAGCACCCCGCGGGTATCCGTCTGCGGATAGCCCGGACGCCCGGTGAGCATCTCGTAAAAGATCAGGCCCAACGCAAAGACGTCCGCCGGCGCACCCACGCGGCCTTCGCGCACGTACTCCGGGGCCATGTAACGGGGGCTGCCGCTGTCCTCGGCAAGGCGGCGCGACGGGGCCTCCAACATCCTGGCGATGCCGAAGTCCATCACCTTGGGGATGCCCTCCGCGGTCACCAGGATATTACCGGGTTTGAGATCGCGATGGACCACACCCTGCCGGTGGGCCTCCGCCATCCCAGAGAGCAGGTCAGCGAACAGTTCCGTCGCCTTGTCCACCGGCATCCCCGTGGCCGGGATCAGTTCCTTGAGGAGGCGGCCGTCCACATATTCGAACACCAGGAAAGGCCGCCCCTGCCAACGTCCCGCCTCGTAGATGGTCACGATATTGGGATGTTGAATCCGGCTCAGGGTACGGGCCTCACGGCGGAAGGCGGCCGTTACGGCCTCATCGGATCCACCACGGTCGAGCACCTTGATGGCCACTCTCCGCTCGAGATCGTGATCCCGGGCCAGCCAGACGCTACCCTGTGCCCCCGCACCCAGCTTGCGTTCGACCTGAAACCGCCCGATCCGACCCGGCACCTTGCGCCTCACTGAAATTCATGGCCATATGGCCGACGAGGGGTAGCGGCCCGATATCGGGATCCTTGACCGAAAGGGAAAGGCTCAATCGCCGGCCACCATCGCCGCCACCCGGGCCTCCAACCGATCGAGGTCGGGGACCCAGGCCGGCAGGCCCTCGAAACGCAGGGCCGCGGTCACGAGATCGGATTCAGGGAGTCCCTCGGGGTCCGGCTGGATCTGTCTCCGGGTGATGCGCGCCAAGCGCGGCGATGCCAAGGCATGCAGGCCGATATAATCCAGATCGCTCTCGCCCAGGGCGTTGAGCACGACGATACGCTGACGCCCCGATCCCCGCAAATCTGTCTCACCGAGAAGGCCGGAAAAGGAAGTCACCGGCAGCCGCCGGCCACGCCAGTCGAGGAATCCCAGCCACCCCGGATGGGAACGTCCCTCGGCGGCGGGAACCTGAAAACCGATCACCTCGGCGACGGCGGCATTGGGCAGCAACAGGGGTCGCGAGGCGACCGGCAGCAACACCCCACGCATCTCGTGGCTGTGGGCGGTGGCCGCGTTCATGCCTCGACCTCCGCCAGCACCCCATGGATGTTCTCCAACAGCTCCGTCTCCTGATAGGGCTTGCCGAGATAACGTCTGACCCCCAGGGACAGGGCCAGGTCACGGTGCTTCCGGCCGGCCCGCGAGGTGATCATGATGATGGGGATGGCGTTGAGATCGGGGCTCGCGCGCATGTGACGGGCCAGCTCGTAGCCATCCATGCGCGGCATCTCGATGTCGAGCAGGACCAAATCGGGCAGCTGTTCCTGCATCACCGCCACCGCATCCACCCCATCCTTGGCGGTCAGCACGTTCATGCCGTGCCGGGTCAGCAGGCGACTGGTGACCTTGCGCACGGTGATGGAGTCGTCCACGACCAACACCGTCGGCCGCTGGGGCCCGGCGGGAGCCGCCGCCTCGGGCCGTGGCGGTTCCGCATGGACCTGTCCGTGGACGAGGGCCGCACGCACCAGGGCGCCGGGGTCGAGGATCAGGGCCACACGCCCGTCGGCGAGGATGGTGCCGCCACTGATCCAGCGCACGCTGGCGATCTGAGGGCCCACAGACTTGACCACGATCTGTTGATTGCCCAGCAGCCGGTCCACTTGCATGGCCATGCGGTGCTCACCGGTACGTACCAACAACAGCGGATACCACTTGCGCCCCTCGGCCAAGACCGGCTCGCCCAGGCCCAGCAGTTCACCCAGGAAACGCACCTGATAACGGTGGCCGGCATACTCGAACCCCTCGGCCCGGCCTTCATAACAGGCCGCCAGGTGGTTGGCGGAGATGCGCACCACGCCCTCCATACCGACGTGGGGGATGGCAAAGATCTCGTCAGCGGCCTCGGCGAGGAGAGACTCGCTGATGGCGAGGGTGAAGGGCAGGCGGATGGTGAAGCCGGTACCGCGTCCGGGTTGGGATTCGATCTCCAGGGTGCCACCCAGGTGGCGTACCTCGTTCACCACCACGTCGGTGCCCACCCCGCGACCGGAGATCTGGGTGACCTCGCCGGCGGTGCTGAACCCTGGTTCGAGAATGAGCTGCATCAAGTCGTCGTCGTCGATTTGCGCCCCTGACTCGATGAGGCCCCGTTCCTCCGCCCGGGCCCGGATCATGGCCAGATCCAATCCGGCGCCGTCGTCGGAGACGACGATCACCACCTCGTTACCCTCCCGGGCCACATAGAGGGAGATCCGCCCCATCGGCGGTTTGCCGGCGGCCTGGCGCTGGGCGGGAGACTCGATGCCATGAGAAACGGCGTTGCGCAACAGATGCTCCAGGGGCGCCCCCATACGTTCGAGGATGTTCCGGTCCATCTCCCCCTCGGCGCCATGGATCTCGAGTTCCGCCTGTTTCCCCAGGGAATGGGCAGTCTGGCGCACCAGGCGGGCGAGACGTGGGACGATACGCTGGAACGGCACCATACGCGTGCGCATGAGTCCATCCTGAAGGTCGTTGGCGACCCGTGACTGCTGCACCAGCAGAGTCTCGGTACCGCGCTGGAATTCACCCAACATGTCGCCGATGCTGCCGAGGTCGGCCACGGTCTCCATCAGGCTGCGCGAGAGTTGCTGCATGGTGGAGAAGCGATCCAGCTCCAGCGGGTCGAAGCCCTCTTCGAACTTGCCGCGGCCCTCCTGTCCACCCTCGCGTTCGAAGCGGTAGAGGATCTGGGCCTCGGTCTCGATCTCCAGTTGGCGCAGCTGCCCATGCAGCCGTTCCACGGTCTGTGCCAGCTCGCCGAGGGTGAAACCGAGATTGGTGTTGTGTTCTTCCAGACGGGCACGGTAGATGGCGATCTCGCCGGCATCGTTGACCAGGCGGTCGAGGAGTTCCGGACGTACCCGGACCTGTTCCCGGGTGGCCACCACCGGTGCCTTCGGCGCGGGCCGTGCCTCGGGAGTCACGACCTTGCGCAGGGCGGGTTCGAGTCCCCCGGCGGCGGGCTGGGGCCCTGCGGTTGCCGTGGGCCCGGCAGGGACCTCCGCCTCCGCAGTGATCGGCCCGCCCTCGCGGGCCTGCTGCAAGCGCTCCAGCAAAGGCAAGGCACGGTCCACCGGCTCTCCGCCACGCACCGCCTCGATCTGCTCCGAAAGGCTGTCCACGGCCTGCTGGGCAAGGGCCAGCGCGGCCTCGTCACCACCCCGTTCGGTGACGGCGGTCAGCAGCGTCTCCAGGGCATGGCTGAGATCCCCCACGGCACCGATCCCGGCCAGACGGGCACCCCCCTTGAGGGTGTGCAGGGTACGCTGCATCTGTGCCGGAACATCCGGGGACGCCGGTGCCTCACGCCAGGCGCGCAGATCCGAATCCAGGCGTTCGAGCAGGTCCTCGGCCTCTTCGAGGAAGATCTCCAGCAGTTCCGGGTCCGCATCGATCTGCTCGATGGCCTCTTCGGGAACGCCAGGCCCGCCTTCCGGGACCGGAGGAGCGCCGGGGATCCCTTCGGCCTCGCCAGTGGGGACGGGGATCCCTTCCGGGGGCGCGAGGGGTGCGTCCTCCGGCGGGGGCACCTCCTCCACGGGCCCCGACACCGGCTCGGAGACGGCCTCGGCAGGCCCCGCGGGCCCGCCCGGCGAAAGCCCGGGGACCTCTTCGGCCTCGCCAGCAGAGACCGGGACCTCCTCCGGGGGCGCGACCGGTGCTTCCTCGGGCGGGGACACCTCCTCCACGGGCCCCGACACCGGCTCGGAGACGGCCTCGGCAGGCCCCGCGGGCCCGCCCGGCGAAAGCCCGGGGACCTCTTCGGCCTCGCCAGCGGGGACCGGGACCTCCTCCAGGGGCGCGACCGGTGCCTCCTCGGGCGGGGACACCTCCTCCACGGACCCCGACACCGGCTCGGAGACGGCCTCGGCAGGCCCCGCGGGCGCGACAGGCGGTTCCGAGAACTCCACGGGCGGCGGCAAGATCTCGATCTCCTCCTCGTCCTCGATCCCGGTCGCCGATCCCTCGCCCACCTCCTCCATCTCCGGAGACACCTCCGCTCCCGGCTGTATACCGCGCACCCGCTCCAGCAGGGCGTCGGCCCCCGCCTTCCCGCCCCCTTCGAGTCCCCCCCCCACCAGGGCCCCGATCACCTCCACCGCTCGCTCGCACAGGCCAAGGAACTCCCCGCCCATTGCGCTGCCGGCCTCCTGCCATTCGAGCGCCTTGAGTTCGAACGCCTTGGCAAGGTCTGCCAGGGCGTCCAGACCGGTCATACGCGCACTGCCGGAGAGAGTATGGAAGTCCCGCACGAGGGAGTCTTCCACCACACAGGCACCGCGGTGCTCCCGGCATCGGGCGAGAAAGGCCCTGAGCGCATCGAGATGTTCGCCCGCCTCTTCCCGGAAGATCTCGCGCAGTTCACTGTCTTCCAGACCCGGAGCGGAAATCTCTTCCGGAAGCGGAAGCGATTCCGGCGCCGAGGCCTCGGAAGAGGGCTCGGAAAGGGATTCTGCGGCCTCTGCGGGCTGCTCGGCGAGCCGATGCCCCGTCTCGATCATGTCGTCGAGGTTCAGTTCGGGCGCTGGCTCCCCCGCGAGCGCGGATATGAGGCCGGGTAGCGCCGCGACCGCCCGATCCAGGTATGCGAGGATCTCCGGTGTCGCCACGCGCGTCTGGTCGATGATGCGATTGAGCAGATTCTCCACCGCCCAGGCGTACTCCCCGATGGCCTCGGCGCCGACCAGACGACCACTGCCCTTGAGGGTATGAAACGAACGGCGGATACTGGCAAGCGCGGCCTGGTCCTCGGGATCCTCCCGCCAACGAGGATAGTTGCCGGCGATGGCCTCCTCCTCCTCCCGCGCCTCTTCAAGGAAGATCTCCAGAAGTTCGCTGTCCACCTCGAGTGGCAACAGATCCACGCCACCCGTCTCGACGACCGGTTCGGGCTCGGCAACCGCGACCTTTCCGGCCGGCGCTGCCTCTTGCTCCGGCAGGGAGACCTCGGAAGACTCCCGGGCTTGGGCTCGCTCCATCTGGGCGAGGGCGTCTTCGGCCATGTTTAGGATCCGATCCCGGTCGGCACGTTCCTCGGCCAGGGCCTCCATGAAGTATTCGATGGCACTGATGGCATCCGCCAGGGCCTCCAGCACGTCGTCTTCGGGAACCCGGCCACGGGCCAGAAGCTGGTCCCTGATGAAGGCGTTCACGCGCTCCAGTTGCCCCGCCGCCCGTTCCTGGGAGAGTAATCTCAGGACCCCGGCGACCCGCTGAAACAGCCCGGAAACCAGAGCAATGCGCTCGGTATCACGGCTGTCGGTGATGAAATCGGTGATGGCCTCCTTGGCCTTGGTCAGGTCGATCTTGGCCTCGCCAAGGGTCTGAGTCCGCAGTCGCGCCAACTCGGCGGGTGAAGGTGCACCTCCCTCACCCTGCTCCGCTCCATGATCACGCGCCAGGTCGTCGAGGGTGGACTCCACCGCCAGAAGATCTCCCGCGATACTCATGAGCAGAGATTCGGCCGGCGCCTCACCGTCGGCCAGGGCGCGCAGCTCGCCGGCACGCCGCCTCAGGCGTCCGGAAAGCCCGTCCAGGGCCACCATGTCCAGGGTCTTTGAGAGGCGCTCGATAGGGTCACCGAGTTCGCGCAGCCGAGCGATATCCTGGACCCCGCCACGGATGTAAAGGTCCAGCGCATCCTTGATGGGCAGGAGTTCAGTGGCGGCGGCATCGCGTATACTCGCCATCACCCCGCTGCCGGGGCCGAGCAGCTTACGACGAGACTCGGCCAATACCTCCGGGGAAGGAAACAGATGATCGAGATCGAGGTCCGCGCGCAAGGCGATGGCCTCCGGGTGGCTGCTCTCACTGTGCGCCACCCGCCGCAACAGGTCCCGAATCAGCCCACGCTCGTCCTCGGCCGTCTGCCGCGGCGTGTTGCCTTGCAGAAGGTGCTTGAACACATGGTCCATGCGCCCCACCAGGGTCTTGACCTCTTTGTCGGCAGGCACATCGCCACTCACAACTTCTATCATCAACACACGTGCGGCCCGCACCCCGGCCCGCAACAGGCCCCCGGGGGCCAAGGCCTCTTCCAGGTCGGCGAACAGATCAGCAAGGGCCTGCTCCGCATTCTGGCCCTTGAACCAGGCGAGCAGATGTCTGTGGAAGACAGGACGCAAGCCACGGACCTCCTGCCGCAACCCCGTCGCACCTGCTTCTGCTTCCCTGTCCGCATCCACGGTGTCGCGGCCCAGATCGGCCAGGACCAGATCGGCCTCGGTGAGCGGCGGCTCACCGCGGGAGACCCGCAGATCGTTGATCGCCGGCAACAGCAACAGGGGCATATCCTCCCCTCCCGTCCCCAGCTTCTCCAGATAATCGGGAAGCTGGATCAGGGCGAGGACCAAGGCCTCGGCGGCCTCACGCGGATCCTCGGGAGTTCGCTCGATAAGGGCGGCCACCGACTGGCGCATCTCTTCGGCCAGATGCATGGCGCCCGTGAGTTCCAGCATCTCCAGTACCCCGCGCACCTGTTCGAGGTAGGCGGCACAGGGCTTGAGGACCAGGCTCTGCCCCCCACCCTCGATATATTCCTCCAAGGCGTCCCTGGCCTTGCGGATGACTTCAGCCAGTTCCTCCCGCACCCAGGGCAGGCCGGCCACGGTTCTATGCTGCGCCATGAAAGGCTCCGTCGTTCTCCTTCAGGCCGCTCAGGCCGGCAACCGGAAGCCAGCCACCGTCCGTTGCAACTCCACCGCCAAATCCACCAGTTCGCCGACCTTGGCCGCCGTTTCCCGGGTGCCTTCGGCGGTCTGGGTGGTGATCTCCTGGATCACGGTCATGTTGGTGTCGACCTCGCCCGCGCGTAGCGACTGGCGCTCGGCCGAATCGGCGATCTTACGGGTCAGATCCGCGATGTAGTTGGACACGTTCTCGATCTCCAGCAGGGCAGCGCCGGCCTCCTCCGCCAGCTTGGCCCCACTCACCACACCCGAAGTACTGGCCTCCATTGAGGCCACCGCCTCGTTGGTGTCGGCCTGGATGGTCTTCACCAGGGCCTCGATCTGCTTGGTGGCGTTACTGGAACGCTCGGCGAGACGTTGGACCTCGTCCGCCACCACCGCGAAACCGCGCCCGGCCTCGCCGGCCATGGCTGCCTGCATGGCCGCATTCAAGGCCAGGATGTTGGTCTGGTCGGCGATGTCGTCGATGAGTTCCACGATATCGCCGATCTCCTGGGAACTCTCACCCAACCGCTTGATTCGCTTGGAGGTCTCCTGGATCTGCTCGCGGATGGTGTCCATCCCACGAATGGTGTTGCGCACCGTGGCACCGCCCTTGCCGGCGATCTCCACCGAACGCTGGGCCACATCGGCCGATTCCTTGGCGTCTTTGGTCATCTGCTCCATGGCCTCTGTCATTTCCTTGATGGCACTGGTGGTCTGCGTGATCTGCTGGGTCTGCATCTCGCTCGCCTCGGCCAGATGCATGGCAGTCGCCCGTGTCTCCTGAGAGGCCCCCGAGACCTTCTCTGAGGTGCCGTTGATGGTGGTGACCAGATTACGCAGGGCCTCGATAGCGTAATTGATGGAATCCGCAATGGCTCCGGTGATGTCCTCGGTCACCGTCGCCTGCACCGTCAGATCACCGTCGGCGAGATCGCCCATCTCATCCAACAGGGTGAGGATGGCCTTCTGGTTGGCCTCGTTGATGGCCCGCGATTCCTCCTCCCGGCGGCGGGCATGCAGCAACAACTGCCCTCCCATGATGATCAGGAAGATGACACTGAGACCACCAAGGATCAGCACCGTAAAGGGACCGACTCGATACCCCAGAACGGTTAAGCGTCCGGGCTCGGATCGATAGGCGGCGATCAGCCGTTCGAGCACGTCGCTGAGTTCATCACTGGCGCGGTTGAGGCGGTTTACCGAATCCAGGGCGGGCAGCACATCGGGCGCCAATGCCACCAACTTGGTGGCATTGTCCCTGACCTGGGCGAACACCTCGGTGGCCTCGGACAGAACCTTCCGTGCCTCTTTGTCCTTTAACGCCGAGATTCCCAGGTGGTCGTTGCCGTTCCGCATCGCATCGAGCACTTGGCCGAAGCGATCGGCATCCTGACTGAAGCGGTCGATGGCGGTGAGTGTGGTATCACCCCCTTCCAGAACAAGGCGCAGATTGTTGGCGATGCGTTCCGCCAACATCAGTTGCAGGGTCGCCTGATAGACTTGGCGACTACTGGCACCTGTATCCAACAGGTGCTGCACCACGGCATTGGTGGTGTCGTAGAGCTTTGGAATGAGGCCCGTGGTGTCCCGGGTCAACCTGTCGACGTTCAGGATCGCATCCTGGCTGCCCAGGATCTTGTCGACCTCTTCACGCAGACCGAGCCAGGCCTCTTCGGCCTTGCTCAGGGGTTCGCTCACCTCGGGGGGGGAGGGGGGCAGGCCGTTGCCGCCCTTCTTCAACCGCCCGATCTCCTTGTCGAACCGGGTGCGGGCCTCTCGCAGCATCTTGAATGCCGAGGCATCGCCCTGGATCGCAGCGACCCCATACCTCGCCATACGCTGTGCGAGGATCTGTTCATCGGCCGCGATGGAGAGATACTGGGAACTGTAGCCGGCCCAACGCTGGACATGAAAGAAACTCACCAACGCCAGCACCAGCGATGCCAGCAATAGAACGGCCAATAGCACCACCCCCCGAGGGGTACCGTCACCTTTCCTGGAAGACCTGGGTTTCATATTGAGACTCTCCTACCCATGATTGAATTCTCTCCACGCTACGGCCTCAGCCAGCGGCTACACGAAAACGAGGATCGGCGGCGAGCTGCTGCACATCGAACACGGACCAAAGTTCGTCGCCCAACCCGTAGGCCCCGGTGACATAGGGGGCAAGTACCGGGTCCAGATCCGTGCGGACAGCCATCCTGGCGGCCCTGGAGAAATGCCGGATACCCACCATCTCCCCCACGAGCATGCCCACACGCTGACCCGCGAACTCGATCACCAGAATCCGGCTTCGGCGACGGATGGATGCACTGTGCCCCCACAGGAACGACTCGAGATCGATCAACGGCAGCAGGTCGCCACGCACATTGGCGATCCCCTTGACCCAGCCCCGGGTACCCGGGACCCGGGTCACCACGTCGGGATAGTTGAGGATCTCCTTGACCTGGTCCAGCGCGGCCACCAGGCGCTCCCTGCTCAAGGTGAACAGGACCCCTTCCCAAGTGACCTCGATCCGACGCTGCTGAGGCAGGCCCTTGGCCCCCGCGATTGCCCGGTGTTCGATGCCCTCCAGCAGCCCATACAGGCCCTCTGCATCCAAGGTCCGACCCACCGAGGCCTCAACCACCCATCACCTCCTCGATCCGGGCCACGAGTTCGGCCGGGGCCACCGGCTTGACCAGATAGGCCTGGGCACCCTGACGCATGCCCCAGCTCTTGTCGGTCTCCTGGTCCTTGGTGGTGACCATGATGACGGGAATGGCCCGGGTCTCGGGATCGTTGTGGAGTCTGCGAGTGGCCTGAAAACCATTGAGCACAGGCATCACCACGTCCATCAGGATGACGTCCGGATGGCCGGTGCGCGCCGCCTCGATCCCTTGCTCCCCATCCAATGCCGCCTCCACTTCGAAGCCCGCCTTCGTCAGGATCCGGCTCAAGACGTGAACCTCCGTCGGAGAATCGTCCACGATCAATACACGGCCCTTGGACATGGCCGCTGGTGGAGATGATGGCCCGTCACTCCCCTTCAGTTTTTTCAGAAAACGTTTCATCGTCTGAGTGTCATCCACCTGAAGTCTTAGTGATCGCCCCCGGAATCCCTGTGCCGATCCCAGCCGCGCCGGTAGCGCTCCACCATCCCGAGCAGCTCATCGCGGGCAAAGGGTTTGGTGAGGTAGGCCTCGGAACCCACGATCCGGCCGCGCGCCTTGTCGAACAGGCCGTCCTTGCTGGACAACATGATCACCGGGAGGTCCTTGAAATGGGCATTGTTCTTGATCAAGGCACAGGTCTGGTAACCATCGAGGCGGGGCATCATGATATCCACGAAGACCAGATCGGGTTCTTCCTCCACGATCCTGGCCAGGGCCTCGAAACCGTCATTGGCGGTGACCACATCACAGCCCGCCTTGCGCAACAGGTTCTCGGCGGAGCGCCGAATGGTCTTGCTGTCGTCCACCACCATGACCTTCGTGCCCTGGAGATCCACCGCCCCTCCCGTCATGTGCACAACCTCCGCGTACCCGAATTCACGGCTTCTCCGAGGGAACCACCGTGGTCAGCCCCCACAACTCCCAAAGCTGCATTCCACCGCGATAATAGTGCAGTTTGGAAGCGGGATAACCCAGCGCAACCAACCCACGAATGGCCCGTGGCGACTGGCCACAGGCCGGCCCGTTGCAGAACAGCAACAGATCCTTGGCCTGATTGAAATCCCAGTGGGCATCCACCAGCCCCGGATCCACCAGCCCCCAGGCCTCCAGCTTGCGCCGGATGAACCCCAGCTCACCCCTGGGCTTGGCGCCGAACTGCTTGAACAACCTTGCAACCTCCGGATCCGTATCGGTCTTGTCGACGAACAGGGTGAACGGATAGTTCACCGCCCCCGGGAGGGTGCCGCGGTGGAACCAGGAGGGCAGGCGGGCATCTATCAGGATGCCCGTGCCATCGCGCAGATCCCGCTCCATGAACTTCAGGACCTCGATCTCGCCCACCGTCTCCACCCCGGGGGCGGCGTGCTCGGGCTGCAGGCAATAGGGCGGGCACTTGCGTGCTGTCTTGGCATAGTAGCCCTTGAGTTCGTAGTCCGGGTCCTGGATCCGTTGCACCCGGATCGAACGGCCCTGGAACATGACGTGTATATAGGGCTTGCCCGGGTAGAGCGGGATCCCGATCCCCGTCGCAGGTCCCTCCGCGAACCCGCAGCCGGCGAACAGCAGGATCAACGTCCCCCACACAGACTTATGGAGTGTTTTCACGTTTTTCTCCGAAACAGTCGTTGCATCGGTCAGACCTGCACGGGACCCGCGCCCCATGGACACGATCAACGCCCGTGCAGATACCGCTGCAGGATCTTGGTACGTATTTTTGCTGTGGAGGCCCCGCGCAGGTGATCCTCGAAGACCTCGTCGCGATACCTGCGCGGCAGCCTGCGGTAGAACAACCAAGTCCCCCGATTGTTTTCCTCCAACGCGGCCTCGAAGGCCTTGCGCGCCCGCCTCCGATCCTCCACAGAAACCGGCATCGCGGGGACCGGTGCCGCCCCCAGCGGCCCTTCGACCCGTGCCGCATCCGCTTGCAGCGTGTCGAGGAAATCCTCCTCGTCGCCAGCGGCGGTCATGCCTCCAAACAACATCGCGCCTGTCAGGGCCCAACGAACGGCCAACAAGGGCGTGCCGATCACGCGGGAACCGGACATACTGCATTTCCTCCTCGGTGAGACCCCGACGAACGGGGATGCCGGATATTCTCGCTCTTCTGGTTCCGGGCATCTGGGAAGGCATTTCAGGGGAGACGGCGACGAGGCTGCGGTGCCGAAACAGCCACCCCCGT
Organism: Chromatiaceae bacterium; assembly: GCA_026984455.1. Lineage (GTDB taxonomy): Bacteria > Pseudomonadota > Gammaproteobacteria > Chromatiales > Chromatiaceae > JALSSC01. Next base: position 16,669 of record JALSSC010000036.1, on the reverse strand, counting down.
CTCCCTGGATACTGCTTCGACCATAGCAAGGCCAAGGTAGACTGACAAGGACAGGAAACCGCCGATTGCCCTGGATTGACGGATTTTTCAACCCCCGCCCCGAATCCAGTATCATCCTCTACCCATGAGCAGCCTCCACCTCGGGATCCTCATGGACCCCATCGACCACATCAAGCCCTTCAAGGACAGTACCCTGGCGATGATGCTGGCGGCCCGCCGCCGTGGCTGGGAACTGCACTATATGGAAGGTCGGGACCTGCGTCTCGAGGCCGGCCGCACCTGGGCGCGCACCCGGACGTTGGAGGTCTTCGACGATGCGGACCGCTGGTTTCTCCCCGGTCCGGAAGAGGACCTGCCCCTCGACCGCCTGGACCTGGTGCTGATGCGCAAGGATCCGCCCTTCGACCTGGAATACCTCTATCTGACCCACCTGCTGGAGTCTGCCGAGGGTCGGGGCCTGGCGGTGTTCAACCCCCCCGCCGCCCTGCGTGACGCCAACGAGAAGCTGTTTGCCCTGCGCTGGCCGGAACTGACCCCGCCCAACCTGGTCACATGCGACTTGACCCGAATCAAGGCGTTCCTCTCGCAACAGGGGGATATCGTGCTCAAGCCCCTGGACGCCATGGGCGGGGCCTCGGTGTTCAGGATCACCGCCAGCGACCCCAACCTGACCGTGATCTGGGAGACCCTCACCCAGCACGGCAGACGTCTCGTCCTCGCCCAGCGTTTCCTTCCCGAGGTGCTGGAAGGGGGTGACCGGCGTATCCTGTTGATCGACGGGGAGCCGGTCCCCTATGCCCTGGCACGGATGCCCCCGCCCGGCGAGATCCGCGCCAACCTGGCGGTGGGTGGGCGTGGCCACGGGGTGGAGTTGAGTGACCGGGACCTCGCCATCGCCGAACGCATAGGCCCGGAGCTGCGCCGACGCGGCATCGTATTCGCCGGCATCGACGTGATCGGTGGGTACCTCACCGAGGTGAACGTCACCAGCCCCACCTGCATCCGTGAACTCGACCGCGCCTACGGGCTGGATATCGCCGGGCGGTTGTTGGATTGCATCGAACGCAGGCTCGCCCCATGAACCAGGCCATTACCGTGGAAATCGCACTCCCGGCCCCCCGTCCGCAGAGAAGCGGGCAGACGAGGCCCGCGAAGCGCCCGCATCCATTCGTTGCCGCGGGAGGCGCAGGCGCCCTGAAGCTCGTCCTGGCCCTCACCCTGCTCCTGGGCCTGGTCGCCTGCAAGCAGGAACAACCTGTATACAATGCCCGTTTCCTCGCCTTCGGGACCCTGGTGGACATCAGCCTCATCCGCATCTCCCGGGCGGACGCGGAACGGGTGGTGGCGGCGATCGAACAGGATTTCACCGCGATGGACCGGGCGTGGCACGCCTGGCGCCCCGGACCCCTCGGCCGGGTCAACCGCCTCCTGCCCAGCGGTGACTGGTTCGCCGCCCCTCCCTCGGTACTGCCCCTGGTGAAGCTCGGTCAGCGCTATGCCCGCCAGAGTGACGACCTCTTCGACCCCGCCATCGGCCGCCTGATCGCCCTCTGGGGGTTCCACAAGGACCACCCCGAATGCCGGCCTCCACCGCCGAAGGAAGAGATCGAACGCCTGGTACGAGCGCATCCGCGCATGTCAGACATCGATGTGAAGGGAATCATGATGAGGTCCCGCAACCCGGCGGTACAGCTCGACTTCGGGGCCTTCGCCAAGGGCTATGGCATCGACCGGGCGATCGACCACCTGCGTGAGATGGGAGTGCGCAATGCCATCGTCAATGCCGGCGGGGACCTGCGCGCCATCGGCTCCCGGGAGGGCCGTCCCTGGCGTATCGCCATCCGCGCGCCCAGCGGTGGCAGCACCTTGGGCTTCGTGGAGGTCTCAGGTGACGAAAGCGTGTTCACCTCGGGGGACTACGAGCGCAACTTCATCTATCGGGGCCAGACCTACCACCACATCATCGATCCGCGCACCGGTTATCCGGCACGGGGATTCCACTCGGTGACCGTGATCCATACGGACGGGGCGACGGCCGATGCCGCCGCCACCGCCCTGTTCGTGGCAGGACCCAAGCGTTGGGTGGAGATCGCCCGGCGCATGGGCGTCCATGAGGTCCTGGCGGTGGACTATGCCGGCACCCTGCATATGACCCCGGCCATGGCGAAACGGGTACGACTGCTGGAGCACAACCCGGATATCTCGTTGAGCGAACCGCTGTGAGCACGTGAATCAGAGCCTGACTGCCTCCGTCCTGCCTCCGCCCCGCTCCCGGCACCGGGAGCTGCTGCCCTATACCCTGCTCCTGGCGTTGGCGATCCACGGTCTGGTGATCCTGGGCCTGGCCTTCGTTCCGGAACCCCCCAAGCCCCACCCACGCCAGGACCTGGTACGCATCACCCTGGTCCGCCCCGCGCGCAAACCCCCACGGCGAGTGGAGAAGCCCGACCTCCTCGCTCAGGCCAACCGCGAAGGCGGGGGCGCCCCCAAGGCGAGGCCGGCGCGTGCCCAACCCATTCCCCAAGGCCCCGCCAGCCCATCCCCTGCCAGGACCGTTGCCTCCCCCCCGGAGCGGGCCGCCCATCTTCACAAGATCACCCCCAAGGTCGTCGAAAGCCGCGCGGCGCGGGGCAAGGCCGCTCCGGCGCGGCCGACACCCCACCGCCCCAGGGTGGATGCCGCGCATATCCTCCGCAGCGTGGATCTGGAGATCGCCGAACTCAGCCAGGAGATCGAGCGCAAGGCCCATGCCTATGCCAGGCGCCCCAGACGCAAGGCCATCAACGCCAGTACCCGTGAATACAAGTATGCGGCCTATCTCGAGGCCTGGCGACGCAAGGTGGAACGCATCGGCAACCTCAACTACCCCGACGAGGCCCGGCGCAGGAAGCTGCATGGCAACCTGCTGTTGCATGTGGCCGTGCGTGCCGACGGCAGTATCGAACGCATCCACGTCATCCGCTCGTCCGGTCATCAGGTGCTCGACGATGCGGCCGTGCGTATCGTGCGCCTCGCCGCCCCCTTCGCCCCCTTCCCCCCGGCAATCCGCAAGGAGACGGACGTCCTCGATATCACCCGGACCTGGCAGTTCCTGAGCAACAACCGTCTGCGATGATATGTGAATATATACCCGTCGCAGATGGATTTTCGGCCACGGCGGGCCCCCTCGCCCCCTGGACGGGGGGCGGTTGCCCGCCAACGTGGCGCTATGACTCGCTTCCATGCCTTGTGCAGGGACGCGAGGAACGGCCTCGAAAAGCAGAAGCCCGGGTACGACAGGTATAATTTCGATCGACCAGCAAAGGAGATCCTCGATGAGAAACCGAGCATTTATGGCACTGCCCCTGCTCGCCAGCCTGTGGGTGGCTGCCCTTGCAAGCGACGCCAACGATGGCGCGAACAACGAACTCACGAACTGCATCCAGGCCCTGGCCAACGCACGTCAGACCACGGCGGCGGAACGTGCGCGGTTGGCAAGGGATCTGGCCACCTGCCGGGACAAACAGGCCGAACAGGAAGACACCCTCTCCGGCTTGGTGAAGCAGGCAGAGCGCTGCGAAGCGGGCAAAGAGCAGCTGAAGACAGCACTGAACACGCTGCAAGGCGATCTCACCCGTGCCCGGGTAGCCACCCAGGCCTGCCAGAGCCTGCATCGGCAACAGGCGCAGGATCTGGCCGATCTCAAGGCGCAGGACGCGAAACGCATCGCCCGACTCCAGCATGAGTTGCAACAGGCTCAGGCCCAGGCGGCCCAGGCCCGGAGACAGCTTGAGCAGAGCCAGGCCGACCGGGAGCGATTGGAAAAGACCCTGGCCGATCTCAAGGCGCAGGACGCGCAACGCCTCACCCAACTCCAGCATGCGCTGCAACAGGCTCAGGCCCAGGCGGCCCAGGCCCGGAAGCAGCTCGATCGGAACCAGGCCGATCGGGAGCGGGTGACACAGGCCCTGGCCTCCTGCTCCACGAAACTCGATTCGGCACATGCAGCCATCCAGAGACTGCGCAGCGAACATGCTCAGCTGCAACAGGCCTTGGCCGACACCCGCCAGGGAATGCGTTCCTGCCAACAGGAAAAGGCGCAGATCGCGGCCGCCCTCGAAGACAGCCGCAAATCTTCAGCCGACATGAAGCTCGGCCTGAGCGAGGCCGAAGGCGAAAACAAACGCCTATCCGACCAGTTGTCCAGCGTACGCGGGGCATGGGAACATTGTCAGGCCCTCTATGACGGCCTCGAATCGGAGGCGGCGGGGATCCGTCACGAAAAGGACACCTGTCAGCACAGGCTGGCCGCCATCGAGGCAGATTTGGCCGCACTCCGCGCCCGGGTGCCCAAGGCCGAAGGTGGAGACCTCGAACTCCAAGACCTGAAGGCCGCCGCAACCCAGGCCTCCGAGGCCCTGACCCAGGCCTTCAAGGCAAAACACCGGCGCAAAGCCGCGGCGGATGCGGATGCGAACTACGCCAAGGCGCGCGCAGCTCTCGCGAACCTCCAGTTCCAGATCGCCCGCAGCGAGGGCGGCAGTGGCATCTACCGGGTGCATCGACACGATACCCTCGCCTCTATCGCCCGCTGGTATTTCGGCCAAAGCGGCACTTGGCAGCCCCTCTACGAGGCCAACCGCCATGTCCTGCAGAACCCGAACCGCCTCATTCCAGGCGTCACCCTGATCATCCCCTGACGGCCCCACACCGCCTTTCCCTGACCCCCGGGGAAAGGCGGCAGGGTCAGCCACCCACAGAAGACCCCCTCAGCCTTCCTCCAGGTATACCACCCCGCCCCTCAAGTGGCGGTATACTCACCCCACGGACCCGTCGCCCACCCGGACCTCGCCATGACCCCAGAGCACGACCTGACCGACCACTTCCTGATCGCCATGCCGGGCCTCAAGGACCCCAACTTCTCCCGGACCCTGAGCTATATCTGCGAGTACGGGGAACAGGGGGCCATGGGCATCGTCGTCAACCGCCCCACACCCATGCACCTGGGAGAGATGCTCGATCAACTCGGTATCACCATCGAGGATCCGCACGCGGCGGAGATCCCTCTGTACTGGGGTGGCCCGGTCCAGCCCGAACGCGGTTTCGTGCTCCACAGCGGGGAGTCCCGCTGGGACGCCACCCTGGCCATCACCCCGGAGGTCTGCATCACCACATCCAGGGACGTGCTCGAGGCCATCGCCCGTGGCGAGGGTCCGGCGCGTATCCTGGTCGCCCTGGGCTACGCCGGCTGGGGGGCCGGTCAGCTGGAGACCGAGATCACCTCCAATGCCTGGCTGAGTGGTCCGGCCGACGAGGCCATCCTGTTCAAACTGCCGCCCGAGGCCCGATGGCAGGCCGCCGCATCCCTCCTCGGGGTGGACCTCAACCTGATTGCCGGCGTCGCGGGTCACGCCTGACATGACCCTGCTCGGTTTCGACTTCGGGCCACGCAAGATCGGCATCGCCGTGGGCCAGACCCTCACCGCCACCGCCAGCCCCCTGACCACCCTGCGCGCCCGCGGGCAACGCCCGGACTGGAACGGCATAGAGGCCCTGATCCACGAGTGGTCCCCCGACGCGCTGGTGGTGGGCCTGCCCCGCAACATGGACGATAGCGAGACCCACCTGGTCCCACGGATACGCCGCTTCGCCCATCGGCTCGAGGGCCGTTTCCGCCTGCCGGTCCACCTGGTGGACGAGCGCCTGACCACCCTGGAGGCGCGCCGGCTCATGGGCCGCCGGACGCGCGCGCGCGAGGGCGTGGACGCGGTGGCGGCCCAACTCATCCTGGAGACCTGGCTGCGTGGGCACTGAGATATGGATGAACCCCGCGGGGGTCGATTCGCTGCTCCAGGGCATGGCCGGCAAGCTGGAACGACGCCTCGAGGCCGAGGGCATCGAGCGCCCCCTGGTGGTGGGCATCCACCGCGGAGGGGTCTGGGTGGCCGAACGCCTGCTGGAGATGCTTGCCCTGGAAGGCCCGCTGGGGCGCCTCGACATCGGCTTCTACCGGGACGACTTCAGCCGCATCGGTCTGGATCCGGAGGTGCGCCCGTCCCGCCTGCCGCTGTCCATCGACGACCGCACCCTGATCCTGGTGGACGACGTGATCCAGACCGGACGCACCGTGCGCGCCGCCCTCAACGCCCTCTTCGATTTCGGCCGCCCACGGCGGGTACTCCTGGCCGTCCTGGCGGAGCGTGGGGGACGCGAACTGCCGATCCAGCCCGATCTGAGTGGCATTCGCGCCGAACTCCCGGCCACAGACCGCATCCACCTGCAGGGCCCTGCCCCCCTGGCGCTGCACATCGTCCGTGCCCACCCTTGACTTCATGACCCCCTTCGGTCCCATCCAGCGCGACCCCGAAGGCCGCCTGCGCCATTTCCTCTCCATCGAAGGGCTCGACCGCGCCCTGCTCACCCGCATCCTGGACCTCGCCGAGGGCTTCGCCGGGGTCGGCGAACGCCTGATCAAGAAGGTCCCCCTGTGCCGGGGGCATACCGTGGCCAACCTGTTCTTCGAGACCAGCACCCGCACCCGTACCACCTTCGAACTGGCCGCAAAACGCCTCTCCGCCGATGTCCTCAACCTCAACATCGGCGCCTCCGCCACCGCCAAGGGCGAGACCCTCCTGGACACCCTGCGCAACCTCGAGGCCATGCAGTGCGACCTGTTCGTGGTGCGTCATCAGGCCAGCGGCACGGCCCATTTCCTGGCCCAGCACAGCGCCCCCGGGGTGCGCATCGTCAATGCCGGGGACGGCCGCCACGCCCATCCCACCCAGGCCATGCTGGACATGTTCACCATCCGCCGGCACCGGGGAGGGTTCGCGGACCTGCGGGTGGCCATCGTGGGCGACATCCTCCACTCGCGGGTCGCCCGTTCCCAGATCCATGCCCTCAACGTCCTGGGGGCGCGCGAGGTGCGGGTGGTGGGCCCCCGCACCCTGATCCCCACCGAGGCCGCCGCGGCCCTCGGGGTGCGCGTCTTTCACGACCTCGCGGCCGGCCTCGACGGGGTGGACGTGGTGATCATGTTGCGCCTGCAGCGGGAACGCATGGCCGGCGCCCTGCTGCCCAGTGAGCGCGAATACTATCAGCGCTGGGGGCTCACCCCGGAACGGCTCGCCGCGGTCGGAGAGGGAGCCCTGGTCATGCATCCCGGCCCCATCAACCGGGGGGTGGAGATGGCCTCGGAGGTGGCCGACGGCCCCCAATCGGTGATCCTGGAGCAGGTCCGCCTGGGCATCGCCGTGCGCATGGCGGTGATCGCCCTGCTCCTGGGATACGACGAGGCGGGCCCATGAAGATCGCCATCCGCGGCGGACACCTGATCGACCCCGCCAACGCCCTCGACGCCCCCCTCGACCTGTACCTGGCCGAAGGCCGGGTGGCCGCCGTGGGCAAGGCGCCCGACGGCTTCCACGCCGACCGCGGGATCGATGCGCGCGGCCGCGTGGTCTGCCCGGGCCTCATCGACCTGCGCGCACGCCTGCGGGAACCGGGCGAGGCCGACCGCGCCGACATCGCCAGCGAGACCCGCGCGGCCGCGGCGGGCGGCGTCACCACCCTCTGCTGCCCCCCCGACACCGACCCGGTGATGGACACCCCGGCCGTCGCCACCCTGGTCCAGCGCCGCGCCCAGGCCGCCGGTTCGGCGCGCGTCCTGCCGGTGGGCGCCCTCACCCGCGGCCTCGAGGGCCGGCAGCTGAGCGAGATGGGCGCCCTCGCCGAGGCCGGCTGCGTCGCCCTGGGCGACGGCGGCCGGCCCACCGCCGACAACCGCGTGCAGCGCCGGGCCTTCGAATATGCCGCCACCTTCGGCCTGCTCTGCATGACCCAACCCCAGGACCCGCAACTCACCGCCGGAGGCTGCGCCCACGACGGCACGGTGGCCACCCGCCTGGGGCTGCCCGGGATCCCCGAATCGGCCGAGACCCTGGCCCTGGCCCGTGACCTCGCCCTGGCCGAAGAGACCGGCGTGCGCCTGCACTTCAACGGCCTCTCCAGCGCCCGGGGGGTGCGCCTGCTGGGGCGCGGCCGTTACGACAATCCGCGGGTGACCGCCGACGTGGCCATCCACCAACTGCATCTGGACGAACACGCCCTGGAGGGCTTCGATCCCAACTGCCACGTCCTCCCGCCCCTGCGCACCGGCGCCGACCGCGACGCCCTCAGGAACGCCCTGGCCCAGGGGCACATCGCCGCCATCTGTTCCGACCACCAACCCCACGACCGCGACGCCAAGACCGCTCCCTTCCCCGATACCGCCCCGGGCATCTCCGCCCTCGAGACCCTGTTGCCCCTGACCCTCGCCCTGGTGGACCTGGGCCTGCTCACCCTCGCCCAGGGTATCGAACGCCTCACCCTGGGGCCGGCGCGTGTCCTCGATCTGCCCTACGGCCGCCTCGATCCCGGGCGCAGCGCCGATATCTGCATCTTCGACCCGGAGCGCCGCTGGACCCTGCGCCCCACGGACCTCCTGAGCCACGGCCACAACACCCCCTTCATCGGCCGCGAACTGCGCGGCCGGGTGACCCACACCCTGCTCGCCGGCCGCCTCGTATACGAGGAATCCAAACCATGAAGGACCCCGCCCCGATCGCCCTGGAACAGGCCCCGATCCTCGCCCGCGAGGCCTTTGCCGACGGCCAGGTCGTCCTCCGTCTGCACGCCCCGGCCTGCGCCGCCCGGGCCCTGCCCGGCAACTTCGTACACCTGCGCTGCGATGCCCTGCTCCCCCTGCGCCGCCCCCTCTCCCTGATGCGCGCCGACCCTGAGGCCGGCTGGATCGAGATCCTGTTCAAGGTGGTGGGACGAGGGACCGCCCTCCTCGCGGCCAAGGAGGTCGGCGAGGCCATCGACCTGCTCGGCCCCATCGGCCATCCCTTCATCCCCCATCCGGAGCGCCCCAGGCCCCTGCTCGTGGGCGGTGGTGTGGGCATCCCGCCCTTGGTGTTCCTGAGCCAACACCTCCGGCGCGATTCCCTCTACCTGCCCCTGGCCCTGTTCGGATCCGAATCCCCCTTCCCCTTCCAGCCCCGGCCCTCCAACATCCTGGTGCCCGCAATGCCCGCGGGGGTCATCGCCTGTCTGCCCCTCCTCGACGATTGGGGGATCCCCAGCCGCCTGGCCAGCGGGCAGGGATTCCCGGGCTGTCACCCGGGCCGGGTGACCGAATTGGCGCGCCTCTGGCTGGAGGGCCTGGACGCACCCGCGCGCCGCCAGGTCGAGATCTTCGCCTGCGGTCCCCACCCCATGCTGGAGGCCGTGGCCGCCCTGGCCCGTGAATTCGCCGTCCCGGCCCAGGTCTCCCTGGAGGAATTCATGGCCTGCGGGGTGGGCGGCTGCGCGGGCTGTACGGTGCGCGTAGAGACCGCCCAGGGACCCGCCATGCGCCGGGTGTGCGTAGACGGACCGGTGTTCGCCGCCGAGACGGTCTTTCCCTGAGGGCCGGCACCCTCGCCGGCCATCGCAAGCGCAGCCGCCGCGTGACCGTCACCCTGGTCTTCTTCCTCTATCTCCTGGGCGCGACCCTCGCCGGGGCCGGCCTGTGCGCCCTCACTACCGCGCTCTGGCCGGATCTCGGCGGCCTCGCCCCGCACCGGGTGGTGAACCGCCTGGGCCTGCTCCTGGCCCTGGCGGGGCTCTGGTGGTTCCTGCGCGCCCAGGGCCTCGGCCGGGCGGCGGCCCTGGGCCTGGACCTGCGCGATGGGGCCTTCTGGCGAAGGTTCGGTCTCGGCTATCTGGCCGGGCTCGCCATCCTGGGGGGCCTCCTGGGGTTGCTTCTCGCCCTGGACCTACGCCATCCAACCCCCTGGGACGCCCCCTGGCCCAAGGTCCTGGCCCAAGGCCTGTTCGGCGGCCTGGCGGTGGCGGCCATCGAAGAGGTCTTCTTCCGCGGCGCCCTGATGAGTGCCATCCTGCGGCGTGGCGGCGGCCCGCTCGCTGCCGCCCTGTGGTCGAGCGGGCTCTTCGCCCTGCTCCATTTCCTCAAGCCCCAGCCCGCCGGGGGCTGCCTGACCTCGGTGGGCGCGGCCTTCATCGGCCTATTGCGCAACACCCCCTGGGACGCCTTCGCCGCCCTCTTCGTGGTGGGCCTGTTCCTGGCCTGGACCCGCCTGCGCAGCGGCCATCTGGCCTGGGCCCTGGGCCTGCACGCGGCCTGGGTGCTGGTGATCCGCATCGCCCATTCCACTTCGGACCTGACCCCGGGGGCACCCCTCGGCTTCCTGGTGAGCCCCTATGACGGCATCACCGGCTGGCTGGCGGCGGGCTGGCTGCTGCTCCTCATGGGGCTCGCCGGGATGCGGAGACGGCCGCGGCCACCATGAGCCCGCGGCCACCCCCAGGGCTGTGGGAGCGGCCTCAGCCGCGATGCAGGGTGGCCACTCTGTGATGAAGTCGTCGCGGCCGAAGCCGCTCCCACATGGTGTATACCCGTCGCACGTGAATATTTCCATCCTTCGGTCCGTAGACGGCACTTCCCTGTGCCACTCCTCGCTACTGCGGCCGCCCCTCGCACCCCTGGGCTGTGTTGCGAAAGCTCGCCATAGTTCCCGCTATGACTCGCTTCCGCGCCTTGCCCAGGGGCACGAGGAACACCCTCGAAAAACTAAATATTCACGTGCGACGGGTATAGAATCGGCCATCATCCATCCGAGGCACCCGGCCATGGCGAACGAACGACCCGACACCACCCATTTCGGTTTCCAACAGGTCCCGGTGGAGGAAAAGGCCGAGCGTGTGCGCCAGGTGTTCGACTCCGTGGCCGACCGCTACGACCTGATGAACGACCTCATGTCGCTCGGCATCCACCGTCTGTGGAAACGCCAGGCCATCGCCCTCGCCGGGGTCCGGCGCGGTCAGCGGGTCCTGGACCTCGCCGCCGGCACCGGCGACCTGGCCGGGCGCTTCGCCGAGATCGTCGGCCCTTCGGGCCTGGTGGTCTTCTCCGACATCAACGGCGCCATGCTGGAACAGGGACGGATCCGCATGGCCGACGCCGGCCGCGCCGGAAATATCGAATACGTCCAGGCCGACGCCCAGGCCCTACCCTTCGCCGGCGCCTGTTGCGACTGCGTCACCATGGCCTTCGGCCTGCGCAACGTCACCCACAAGGAACGGGCCCTGGTGGAGATGCAGCGGGTGCTGCGCCCCGGCGGACGCGCCCTGATCCTGGAGTTCTCCCACCCGCTGAGCCGCCCCCTGAACACCCTCTACGACCTCTACTCCTTCAACGTCCTGCCCACCCTCGGGCGCCTGGTGACCGGCGACGCCGACAGCTACCGCTATCTGGCCGAATCCATCCGCATGCACCCCGACCAGGAGACCCTGAAGGCCATGATGGAGGCGGCCGGATTCGAACGCTGCGAATACTTCAACCTCACCGGCGGGATCGTGGCCATCCACCGCGGCTGGAAGGTCTGACCCCATGAGCGCCGAAGACGCCCTCGTCGCCCCCCTGGAGGCGGCCCTCAACCGCCTCCTGGCCCTGGACCCCGAGGCCCGGCGCGATCTCGCCGACCTCCAGGGGCGGGTGATCCGCTTCGACATCCTCGGCCTCGGCCTGCAACTCTGGCTGGTGCCCGGGGCCCAGGGGGTCCAGGTCTACCCCCGCTACGACGCCGAACCGGACTGCGTACTGCGCGGCACACCCCTGGGCTTCGCCCGCCTGGGCCTGGGCGAGCGCGCCGACGAACTGTTCAAGGGGGCGGTGGAGATCGAGGGCGACACGGCGCTGGGCGAACGCCTGGGGGCGATCCTGGCCAGGCTCGACATCGACTGGGAGGAACTCCTCTCCAAGGTCACCGGCGATCCCATCGCCCATACCCTGGGGCAGGGGGCGCGGGCCATGCGCCGCCAGCTGGCGCGGGACGGCGATGTGCTGGTCCGCGACCTGAGCGAATATCTCCAGGAGGAGGCCCGCCTGCTCCCCACCCGCTACGAGGTGGACGAATTCGCCGACGCCGTGGACCGCCTGCGCGACGACGCCGAACGCCTGGCGGCCCGGGTCGAGCGCCTGCAACGGCTGCGCCCGAAGCCCGGCGACGCATGATCCGCCCCGGCCAGGCCCTGCGCCTGCTCCACATCAACTGGATCCTGCTGCGTCATGGCCTCGACGAGGTCATCCTCGCCTTCCATCTGTTCCGCCCCCTGCGCTTCCTCACCTATCTCTCCCCCTGGTACTGGCGCCGCCGCGCCGCCCCCCTGCCCTATCCGGCGCGGGTCCGGGCCGCCCTGGTGGACCTCGGCCCCATCTTCGTCAAGTTCGGGCAGATGCTCTCCACCCGCCGCGACCTCCTGCCCGACGCCTGGGCCGACGAACTGGCCAAGCTCCAGGACCGGGTGCCGCCCTTCCCCGGCGAACAGGCGCGGGCCATCATCGAGCGCTGCTGGGAGCGGCCCATCGAGGACCTGCTCGACGGGTTCGACGACCACCCCCTGGCCTCCGCCTCGGTCGCCCAGGTCCATAGCGCCCGCCTCAAGGACGGGCGCGAGGTGGTGGTGAAGGTCCTCCGCCCCGGGATCGAACGCACCATCCACCAGGACCTGGCCCTCATGTACCTGGTGGCGGAACTGGCCGCACGCTACTGGAAAGAGGGCCGCCGCCTGCGCCCCCTGGAGGTGGTGCGGGAATACGAAAAGACCATCCTCGACGAACTGGACCTGTTGCGCGAGGCGGCCAACGCCTCCCAGCTCCGGCGCAACTTCCTCGACAGCCCTGCCCTCTACATCCCCGAGGTGCACTGGGACTATTGCCGCAAGTCGGTGCTGGTGCTGGAACGCATCCACGGCACCCCGGTGAACCAGGTGGAGGCCCTGCGCGCCCAGGGCATCTCCATGCGCCTGTTGGGTGAGCGGGGGGTGGAGATCTTCTTCACCCAGGTCTTCGAGCACAACTTCTTCCACGCCGACATGCACCCGGGCAACATCTTCGTGGAACCCAATGGGCGCTACATCGCCGTGGACTTCGGCATCGTCGGCACCCTCACCACCGAGGACCAGCGCTACCTGGCCGAGAACCTCCTGGCCTTCTTCCACCGCGACTACCGGCGGGTGGCCGAACTGCACGTGGAATCCGGCTGGGTCCCCCCCGGGACCCGGGTGGAGGAGTTCGAAGCCGCCATCCGCACCGTCTGCGAGCCCATCTTCGAGCGCCCCCTGGCGCAGATCTCCTTCGGCCACTTCCTGTTGCGGCTGTTCCAGACCGCCCGCCGCTTCGACATGGAGGTCCAGCCGCAACTGGTGCTGTTGCAGAAGACCCTGCTCAACATCGAGGGACTGGGGCGGATGCTGTACCCCGAACTGGACCTCTGGGCCACCGCCAAGCCCTTCCTGGAGCGATGGATGGAACGGCAGGTGGGGCCGCGCGCCTTCCTGGAGCGGATCAGGAAGGCCGCCCCCCAGTGGTCCGAGCAATGGCCCGAACTGCCCGCCCTGGCCTACCGGGTGCTCGACGACAGCGCCCATGGACGTCTGGAGATGCGCTGGCGGTCGCAGGACCTCGACGCCATCCGCCGGGAGATCCGCAACGGCTACCGGCGGATGGCCTGGATCCTCTCCCTGGCGGCCTGCGCCATCACGGCGGCCATCCTCTTTTCTCATGCGGCCTGAGCGCGTTCGGGGCCGCCGACATCGTTGCTCTTTCCGGAGTGCGCCGGCCCCCTTTCAGCCCTGCGGCCACAGCCGCCACAGGAGCAGGAGGATGGCGCTGAACTGGGTCAGCCAGAACAGGAAACTCCATTTCAACCAGGCCGCATGACTGCGGGCGATCTCCACGCGGACATCGCCGCGCACCTGCTCGATCGCGACCTTCAGGTCCGCCCGTACCTTCTCGACCTCCGCCCGCACCTGCTCGATCTCTATCTTGAGATCAGAGCGTACCTTCTCGGTCTCCGCCCGCACCTGCTCGATCTCCCGGGTCAAACGCAGCTCGGTCTCGCTCAGCTCGGCCCGTACCTTCTCGGTCTCCGCCCGCACCTGCTCGATCTCCTTGGTCAAACGCAGCTCCGTCTCGCTCAGCTCGGCCCGTACCTTCTCGGTCTCTGCCCGCACCTGCTCGATCTCCTTGATCAGACGCAGCTCCGTCTCGCTCAGGTCCGTCCGCGTGGCGGTCTCGGAGAGGTGGGGGTAACGGGCCTCCAGGGCCTCGAAGGCCTCCGCCACGATGCGCGCGCGGGCCTTCTCGTCTTCCGCCGTGGACAGGCGTTCGTACAGGTCGATCACAGAGGACATGGCATACTCCGGGCCGTGAACAGTCGGAAAATCACAATGTTCAGCCTTGCGGCCACAGCCGCCACAGGAGCAGGAGGATGGCGCTGAACTGGGTCAGCCAGAACAGGAAACTCCATTTCAACCAGGCCGCGTGACTGCGGGCGATCTCCACGCGGACATCGCCGCGCAGCTGCTCGATCTCCTTGATCAACCGCAGCTCCGTCTCGCTCAGCTCGGCCCGCACCTTCTCGACCTCCGCCCGCACCTGCTCGATCTCCAACTTGAGATCAGAGCGTACCTTCTCGGTCTCCGCCCGTACCTGCTCGATCTCCTTGGTCAAACGCAGCTCGGTCTCGCTCAGCTCGGCCCGTACCTTCTCGGTCTCCGTGCGCACCTGCTCGATCTCCTTGATCAACCGCAGCTCCGTCTCGCTCAGGTCCGTCCGCGTGGCGGTCTCGGAGAGGTGGGGGTAACGGGCCTCCAGGGCCTCGAAGGCCTCCGCCACGATGCGCGCGCGGGCCTTCTCGTCTTCCGCCGTGGACAGGCGTTCGTACAGGTCGATCACAGAGGACATGGGCAACCTCGGACAGGGGCCGGCGGGAAAATTATAGCAGGGGCCGGGAGAGAGGCGTCGGGAGTGAACGGGGGTAAAAAGGCAAAAGGGCATCATGCGACACGTACCACGCCAGCGGGTCGGTGAACCGGCACGCGGCATCCGCGGGGCGGGTATATCAATAGATATCCACGTCCCCGAACGTGTAGTACAGGGTCCGGCGGACCCTGGCCGTAGTCAGGAACGTCTTCCATACCATGTGGGTTACCACGATATCCGTCTTCGTCACCTGGGCATTCCCTGGCAGAGGCAAGGTCCTGGGCCACCAGGCCTCGATCTGGTCCATACCCATCGCCAAGGCCTCCGCATCCAAGGCTGCAAGCGCCCTTTTCCACCAAAACGGATGAAACAGGGCATCCATCAAGGTCAGGGTCCCTGCTCCCGCGCGTGTCACCATCCATCCCCTGCGGCGCCCCCCCAGGACCAACCACCAAGGCTGGTAGACGAAGAAGGGGTTGTCGCGGTAACGCCACACCAGGTAGTTCCGGTCACGCGCCACGCCCAGGGGGACATGACGCCGCAAACGGCGCCATGCGGAGTCGAATTGCGGATCTTCCCAGGTGGCAGGGAGTAAACGACCCATCCGTAATAAGGCCGGTCGTGGGACACGGTGAAACGTCCGGGCATCCTCGATGCGGTCGTATACCCTGGCCCTTGCGCCGAGCAGGAAGGGACGCCGCCCGGGGAAACCATAGGCGAACACCGGTTCGGGGGTATCCGCCAGGGCCTCCAGCAGACTACGCACCAGACGTGTGAACAGATTGGAGCGGGCATGATGCCCCCGGGCCCGCGGATGGACCATGACATCCGCGATCTGATACATGCGGCAAGAGGCGCCGTCCAGCCAGCCATGGAGGGGTACCGCCCCCGCGTGGCCCAGTATCCGGCCGGTGTCATCTTCAGCCACCATCCCGACCGGCGTGCTGAACAGGGGCGTCTCCAGACGGTACTTCCAGGACCATTGCACCGGCGTCCTCGCGGTACCGAAGACCTGCTCAAACAGATCGCAGACCGCGGGGAGATCGCCAGCGCGCAGCGGCCGGATCACGGCGTTCTCCGGGGACTGTCCAGTCGGCAAAGACTTCACTCCTTGGGGTTCTGTCAGGTGCTAGCCGATATGCAAGCGCCGTCCTCGTTCGGCCACCATGCACAGCCGATCACAGCATCGGGCCACGGCCCCGATGGCCACTCAGCCCCGCCTGCGCAAGAATCCATCCGGGGCGGTGGTGATCATCAACTTGTTCTCGGTCTCCTTGTCCATCTCGAATTCCGGATGCTCGCCGAGGAAGGCATGGACCGCGGTCTTCGGATTGTTGCCAGGCCCCCAGGGGCGGTCTGGGAACAGGTCTTCGGGCATGTCCTCCACGAAGGTGTCGAAGACGACGCAATAACTCCCCGGGGCCACCAAACCGGCATAGGCGTTCAGCTCCGCCAGGACGTGTTCATGGGTGTGGTTCGAATCCAGGATCACCAAGGGCCGGCTGAAATCGGATGCGAAACGGCGCACCTGGGCGACGATCTCCGGGGAGATACTCGAACCCTCCAGCATGTCGATCCGCCGGAAAAGGGGGTGGGACTCGATGGCCGCGCGGTTGTGCGGACGGATCTCTATGTCCACTCCCGGGTCCCAGGGTTTCACGCCACTGACTACTGATCCCCCCCTTCACTCCATCTTGTTTCGATGGATTACCTGTGCGGAGGACGGGTTGCGCCCTTCAAAAAACGGTGTATGTAACCTCACTGGCCTTGACCTGTCTCCACCTCACCCCATGCTCACCCAGAAACCCTTTTTAGGTAGCCATTGGGCGCTACGGTAATCTGCAACTTGTCCTCGATGGCCTCATCCACGATGAAATCAGA
>JALSSC010000035.1 GCA_026984455.1 Chromatiaceae bacterium | reverse complement strand
CCAGGCGCACCCCGGCGATGCCCAGACCGGCCAGGATCACGCCCAGCAGGAGCAGGCGCCACAGGGGAATGACGACACGTTTCATCTACGATCTTGCGAGGGGGAGCCTTGTATACCCGTCGCACGTGAATATTTCCGTCCTTCGGTCCGTAAACGGCACTTCCCTGTGCCACTCCTCGTTTTTCGAGGGTGTTCCTGGTGCCCCTGGGTGAGGCGCGGAAGCGAGTCATCGCAGGAACTATGGCGAGCAATCGCCACACAGCCCAGGGGTGCGAGGGGCGGCCGTAGTAGCGAAATATTCACGTGCGACGGGTATATCCTTGGCCGGTGTCAGATCAAGACCACGTCGTACTGTTCCTGGGTATAGAGGGCCTCCGCCTGCAGGCGGATGGGATGGCCGATGAAGTCCTCCAACTCCGCCAGATGGGTGGATTCCTCGTCCAGGAGGAGGTCCACCACCTCGCTGGAGGCCAGCACCAACAGGGTCTCCACGTCGAACTGGCGGGCCTCGCGCATGATCTCGCGGAAGATCTCGTAACAGGTGGTCTCGGCGGTCTTCAGGGAGCCCCGCCCGCCGCAGCAGGGGCAGGGCTCGCAGAGGACGTGTTCGAGGGACTCGCGGGTGCGCTTGCGGGTCATCTGCACCAGGCCCAGGGAGGAGACCTCGCTGACGTGGGTCTTGGCGTGATCGCGGGCGAGGCACTTGTTCAGGGCGCGCAGGACCTGGCGCTTGTGCTCCTCCTCGGCCATATCGATGAAGTCCACGATGATGATGCCGCCGAGGTTGCGCAGGCGCAGTTGCCGGCAGATGGCCTGGGCCGCCTCCAGGTTGGTCTTGAAGATGGTCTCTTCGAGATTGCGGTGGCCCACGAAGGCGCCGGTATTGACGTCGATGGTGGTCATCGCCTCGGTCTGGTCGATCACCAGATGCCCCCCGGACTTGAGCTGGACCTTGCGTTCCAGGGCCTTCTGGATCTCGTCTTCCACACCATAGAGGTCGAACAGGGGGCGCTCCCCGCGGTAGCGCTCCAGGCGCGGCAGGATCTCGGGCATGAGTTGGGTGGCGAAGGTGCGGGCGCGCTCGTAGTTGGAGCTGGAGTCGAAGCGGATGCGTTCCACCTCGGGACCGGCCAGGTCGCGCAGGGCACGCAGGGCCAGGGGCAGATCCTCGTGCACCAGGGCCACCTCCGAGGCGGCGTCGAGGCGCTCCTGGATGCTCGACCAGAGCCGCGAGAGGAACTTCAGGTCGGCCTCCAGGGCCTCGGCCGAGGCCCCCTCGGCCGCGGTCCGGGCGATGAAGCCACCGCCCCCGATCTGCCGCGAGAGATCCGAGAGGACCTGGCGCAGACGCTGACGCTCCCGGTCGTCCTCGATCTTCTGCGATACCCCGATGGTCTCCACCCCCGGCATGAACACCAGGTAGCGCGAGGGGATGGAGAGGTTGGTGGTGAGCCGCGCCCCCTTGCTCCCCAAGGGGTCCTTGACCACCTGTACGGCCACGCGGTCGCCCTCGCGCACCAGTTCGTCGATGGACAACTGACGCCCCTCGGCGTCGGACGGCGCGATCTCGTTGACGTGCAGAAAGGCCGCCCGGTCGAGGCCGATGTCGATGAACGCGGCCTGGATGCCCGGCAACACCCGCGACACCCGCCCCCGGTAGATGTTCCCCACCAGGCCCCGGCAGGCGGTGCGCTCGATCACGATCTCCTGCACCACCCCATTCTCGATCAGGGCCACGCGCGTCTCGGGGGGGGTGACGTTGACCAGGATCTCTTCGCTCATGGGGGCGGCCTTTCCGAAAAGGGGTCGATCCCGGCCTTGGCGAGCAAGGCCGCGGTCTCGAACAGCGGCAGCCCCACCACGCCGGACCAACTGCCTTCGATCCGTTCCACGAACAGCGCCCCCAGGCCCTGGATGGCGTAGGCGCCGGCCTTGTCGGCCGGCTCGCCGGTGGCCCAGTAGGCCTCGGCGCGGGCTCGGGGGATGGCGCCCATCCACACCCGGGTGCGGCTCAGGGCCTCCTCGAGGCGGCCGTCCCAGGCCAGGACCACGGCGGTGAGGACCTGGTGGCTGCGCCCGCCGAGGGCCTGCAACATGGCGATCCCCTCGGCCGCGTCCCGGGGCTTGCCCAGCGCCCGGTCCGCCAACGCCACGACCGTATCCGCGGCCAGGATGGGCGGGCTGTCGCCCCAGTGTTCACGCGCCGCCTCGGCCTTCGCCCGGGCCAGGCGGCGGACCTGGGCCTCGGGAGATTCACCGGGTTGGCGGGACTCGTCCATGATGATAGGGCTCACCTCTACGCAGACGCGGATCCGTTCGAGAAGTTCCCGCCGGCGGGGCGAGGCGGAGGCGAGACGGATCTTCACCGGCGATGGTAGGGGTGGCCACGCAGGATGCTCCAGGCACGGTAGAGCTGTTCCGCCAGGATCACCCGCACCAGGGGATGGGGAAAGGTGAGCGGAGACAAGGACCAGCGTTCGTCGGCGCGTTCCAGGCAGGCCGCGGACAGGCCTTCGGGACCGCCCACCAGCAGGGCCAGGTCGCGGCCGCCGGCGAGCCAGTCGCCCAGGCGGTGGGCGAGGCCGGACGAATCCCAGGCGCGCCCGCGCGGGTCCAGGGCCACCACCCGGCAGCCCTTGGGGATGGCCTGCAACAGGCGCCTCCCCTCTTCCGCCTTGAGGCGTGCCGCATCCACCTTGCGTCCCAGGGCCGGCTGGGGAATCTCGTGCAGGCTCAGACGACACTCGGGCGGCATCCGTCCGGCATATTCCTCATACCCGGCGGTCACCCAGGGGGGCATGCGCGAGCCGACGCTCAGCAGGTGGATACGCACGCCCCTGCTTCAGTCCAGGGCCGGACCGAGCTGGAAGGGCAGGGTCTCGAAACCGGCCTCTTCCAGGGCCGCCTCGATGGCCTCCCAGTCCACCCGGCCCGTGCGCTCCTCCTCCCCGGCCACCAGCCCGGTGACCTTGCGGTAGGCCTCGTGGGCCTCGTAGTCGTCCGGCACCCGCAACAGGCGGATGCGGGTCACATCCTTGCTGGGCAGGATCATGTAGTCGGCCATGGCGCTCCCCCCGTGACGGGATCAGTTCTTGCTCTTGTCCACGATCTTGTTGGCCGCGATCCAGGGCATCATGCCCCGCAGACGCTCGCCCACCGCCTCGATCGGGTGCTCCTGACCCATGCGCCGCAGGGCCTTGAGACGCGGCGCCCCGGCCTGGTTCTCCAGGATCCACTCACGGGCGAAGTCGCCACCCTGGATCTCGTCGAGGATGCGCCGCATCTCGGCCTTGGTGGCCTCGTTCACCACCCGCGGGCCACGGGTGAGATCGCCGTACTCCGCGGTGTTGGAGATGGAGTAGCGCATGTTGGCGATGCCCCCCTCGTACATCAGGTCCACGATCAGCTTGAGTTCGTGGAGGCATTCGAAATAGGCCATCTCGGGGGCGTAACCGGCCTCCACCAGGGTCTCGAAGCCGGCCTGCACCAGGGCCGTGGTGCCGCCGCAGAGGACCGCCTGCTCACCGAACAGATCGGTCTCGGTCTCCTCCTTGAAGCTGGTCTCGATGATCCCGGCGCGGCCGCCGCCGTTGGCCGAGGCGTAGGACAGGGCGAGCGCCTTGGCCTCGCCGGTGGCGTCCTGGTGGATGGCGATCAGGCTGGGCACGCCGCCGCCCTGGGTGTAGGTGGACCGCACCAGGTGGCCGGGGCCCTTGGGGGCGATCATGATCACGTCCAGGTCGGCGCGGGGCTCGATCTGGCCGTAGTGGATATTGAAGCCGTGGGCGAAGGCCAGGGCCGCGCCCTCCTTCAGGTTCGGCCCGATCTGGTCGCGGTAGAGGCGCGCCTGGTGCTCGTCGGGGGCCAGGATCATCACCAGATCGGCGCCCGCCACCGCCTCGGGGATGGGCTGGACGCTGAGCCCGGCGGCCTCGGCCTTGGCCTGGGACAGGGAGCCGGGACGCAGGCCCACCACCACGTCCACCCCCGAGTCCTTGAGGTTGTTGGCATGGGCGTGGCCCTGGGAGCCATAGCCGATGATGGCCACCCGCCGGCTGCGGATGAGGGAGAGATCGGCGTCTTTGTCGTAATACACGTTGATTGCCATGGGGATTCCTCAGAGACTGTGAAAAAGGCTGTGGGGTGGGCGACGCCCACCTCCCTGTCTGTGCATGTAAAAGCGGGGCGCCGCCGCGGGACCCGTCAGACCCCGAGGCCCTTGGCGCCGCGGGCGATGCCGCTCGGCCCGGAACGCACCACCTCGACGATCTGCCCCTCGGGCACCGTCGCCAGGAAGGCGTCCAGTTTGTCTCCCGAGCCGGTGAGTTCCACCACGTAACTGGTCTCGGTGACGTCCACTATGTTGCCGCGGAAGATGTCGGCCAGGCGCTTGAGTTCCTCGCGGTCGTGCTTCACCACGCGCAGCTTGACCATCATCAACTCGCGCTCGATGTGGGGCCCGTCGCTCAGGTCCTGGAGCTTGATGACATCGATGAGTTTGTTGAGCTGTTTCTTGATCTGCTCCACGATCTCCTCGTTGCCGCGGGTGACCAGGGTCATGCGCGACATGGAGGGGTCCTCGGTGGGGGCCACGGTGAGGGCCTCGATATTGTAACCGCGGGCGGAGAACAACCCGGCCACCCGCGACAGGGCGCCCGCCTCGTTCTCCATGAGGATGGAAATCACGTGTCTCATGTCAGGCCAGCTCCCGTTCCGGTGGCAGATACATCTCGTGGTGGCCCTTGCCCATGCCGATCATGGGGTAGACGTTCTCTTCCGGGTCCACGATCACGTCCAGGAAGACCAGGCGGTCCTTCATGGCGAAGGCCTCGCGCAGCGCGCCCTCCAGGTCCTCGGGCCGCTCCACGCGCAGGCCCACGTGACCGTAACTCTCCGCCAGCCTGACGAAGTCCGGCAGGGCGTCCACATAGGAATGGGCGTAGCGGCCGTCGTAGAAGAGTTCCTGCCACTGGCGCACCATGCCCATGTAGCCGTTGTTGAGCAACATCACCTTGATCGGCAGGTCGAACTGCTTGCAGGTGGCCAGCTCCTGGGGACACATCTGGATACTCGCCTCGCCCGAGACGCAGACCACGAGTTCGTCCGGATGCGCGATCTGCACCCCCATGGCGGCGGGCAGGCCGAAGCCCATGGTCCCCAGCCCCCCGGAATTGATCCAGCGGCGCGGCTGCTCGAACTTGAAATACTGGGCGGTCCACATCTGGTGCTGACCCACGTCCGAGGTGACGTAACAGTCGCCGCCGGTGACCTGGTACAGGGTCTCCACCGCGAACTGCGGCTTGATCCGGCTGCCGGTACGGTCGTAGCGCAGGCACTCCATGGCCCGCCAGCGGCCGATCTGCTCCCACCAGGCCTCCAGGGCCTCGGCGTCGGGCTTGCGGCCGAGGCCGCGCAGGGCCTTGTTCAGGTCCTTGAGCACCGATTTCACCGGGCCGACGATGGGCACGTCCACGCGCACCGTTTTGGCGATGGAGGCGGGGTCGATGTCGATGTGGATGATGGTGGCGCTGGGGCAGAACTGCTCGATCTTGCCGGTCACCCGGTCGTCGAAGCGCGCCCCCACCGCCAGCAGGACGTCGCACTCGTGCATCGCCATGTTGGCCTCGTAGGTCCCGTGCATACCCAGCATGCCGAGGAACTGACGGTCGCCGGCCGGATAGGCGCCCAGGCCCATGAGGGTGCTGGTGATGGGATAGCCGAGCCCCCGCACCAGGTCCACCAGCTCCTCGGCGCCGTCCCCCAGGACGACCCCGCCGCCGGAGTAGATCATCGGCCGGCGGGCCCCCACCAGGAGGTCCGCGGCCTTCTTGATCTGCCCCGGATGCCCCTTCTTCACCGGGTTGTAGGAGCGCATCCTGATCTCCTTGGGATATTCGTAGGGGATCTTGACGTTGGGATCCACCACGTCCTTGGGGATATCCACCACCACCGGCCCCGGACGCCCGGTGGTGGCGATGTAGAAGGCCTTGCGCAGGGTCTCCGCCAGGCGGTTCACGTCCTTCACCAGGAAGTTGTGCTTCACGCAGGGGCGGGTGATGCCCACGGTATCCACCTCCTGGAAGGCGTCGCTGCCGATCACCGGGGTGGGCACCTGCCCGGTGATGACCACCATGGGGATGGAGTCCATGTAGGCGGTGGCGATACCGGTGACGGCGTTGGTCGCCCCGGGGCCGGAGGTGACCAGGACCACGCCCGGCTTGCCGGTGGAGCGGGCATAGCCGTCCGCCGCGTGGGTGGCGCCCTGTTCGTGGCGCACCAGGATGTGTTTGACCTGGCCCTGGGCGACCAGGGCGTCGTAGATGTGCAGAACGGCCCCGCCGGGGTAACCGAACACATATTCGACGCCCTCGTCGATCAAGGACTGGATGAGGATCTCGGCACCGCTCAATTCCACCGCTGGGCCCTCCAAACAGGCCGGTTCGGCCTTGGTTCTGAAAACGGATCAAAGTAACCGAGAGGGTGCCTGGGGGTCAAGGCGGGTCGGCGGCGAACACCGGCCCCAGGCGCTCGCGGGCGGCGCGAAACCCCAGGGCGATCATCTCCCGGGCGCGGTAGAACTCCAACACCTGACAGGCGTTCTTGGGGATCTCCACCAGGTGGTCCGGGGGATAGGCGGCCAACTGCTGGCGGGCGATGGCCCCCTGCATGATGTCCAGGGAGCGGTTGATCACGTCCAGCATGTTCCATTCGGCCTCGGTGCTGGGGCCGTCCTCGCCCTGCAACTGGGCGATGAAGTCCTGGATGCGCTCGGCGATCCCCCGGTCGGGTTCTGCGGCGCGGCGCATCCGGGGCGGCCGGTAGTCGCGCTGCATGCCGCCGTTGACGTTCACGGCGATGGTGAGGTCCGTGTGGTCGTTGAAGGTGGGGGCGATGGGCACGGGGTTGACGATGCCGCCGTCGAGAAAGACCCGCCCGTCCCGCTCCACGGGGGTGAAGAAGACCGGCAGGGAGATGGAGGCGCGGATGGCGTCGAACAGGGGGCCGCGGTCGAACCAGACCTCGCGCTCGCTGCCGATGTCGGTGGCCACCGCGGTGAACGCGATGGGCAGATCCTCGATGCGGCGCTCGCCCACCATGGCCTTGAGGGTGGCGATGATGCGGTCGCCCTTGACCAGCCCGGCCGGGTGCAGGGTCAGGTCCAGCAGACGCAGGATGTCCATGCGGGTGATGGCCTCCACCCAGAGGCGGTATTCCTCCAGCCTGCCGGCGGCGTAGATGCCGCCCACCAGGGCGCCCATGGAGGAGCCCGAGATCGAGGCGATATGGACCCCCTGCGTCTGCAGATAGCGGATCACGCCGATATGGGCGAGACCGCGGGCACCGCCGCTGCCCAGGACCAGGGAGATACGGGGCCCGGAACTCATGACCGCCTCCGCTATGGCCGGCGCAGGCCCTTCAGCGGGCCGACGGCAGGGGCGCCGCCACGGGGGGGGACGGGCGACGGTGGCCGGAAATCGGGATGATCGCCGCCGGCGGCCGGTGGCCGCCCCAAAGGTCCGGGGAGGGTCTCCACCTCGGTACTCGGCGCGGCCGTGGCGGGGGGATGATCCGAGTAGGTCACGTGGCCCTGGGCGTCCACGGACTTGACGACCTTTTCCGCGGCCGCGAGCGGAGACGAGAGCAGGAACCCCCACAGGATCACCCGCCCGCCGCCATATCCGAAGGTATTCAGTCGCATCCGAAGACCTCGCTGTCGCCGGGCAGGACGCCACCGCTCTCCGCCTCCACCACCACCATGGCCAGGGCCTGCGCGGTGG
Organism: Chromatiaceae bacterium; assembly: GCA_026984455.1. Lineage (GTDB taxonomy): Bacteria > Pseudomonadota > Gammaproteobacteria > Chromatiales > Chromatiaceae > JALSSC01. The sequence goes on along the minus strand of JALSSC010000035.1, from coordinate 5,831 downwards.
TGTCCGACAGGCTCAGGTGCAGGCGCAGGCCCGGCTGACGCGCCGCCCAGCGGGCCAGACGGCCGGCCAGCCGGAACCCCGGCGCGCCGCCGGCGGCATTGACCACCTCGGCGTTGCGCAGGCCCATGCGCGCGATCCCCAGGCCCAGGGCCTTCGCCAGGGCCTCCTTGGCCGCGAAGCGGTTGGCGAGACAGGGCAGGGGATCGTGCCGGGCGGCGCAGCGGGTGCGTTCCCCCAGGGTGAACACGCGCCGGGCGAAGGCCTCCCCGCGGCGATCGAGGATGGCGCGCATGCGCTCGATGTCCACCAGATCGGTGCCGATCCCGAGGATCATGCGAACTCCACGTACTCCACCACCTCCAGGTCGAAACCCGAGAGGCCGTGCATGGCCCTCGGGGCCGAGAGCACCCGCATCCGCCGCACCCCCAGGTCGATGAGGATCTGGGCGCCGACGCCGTAGGTGCGCAGGTTCTTCTCCCCCCGATTCGGGCGCGGGGGGATCGGCTGCCCCGAGTCGTGCAAGTCGATATCGCGGATGCGCTCGGCGATGTCGCGCGGGGTGTCCTGGTTGCGCAGCACCACGATGACCCCCTCGCCCTCCGCCGCGACCCTCTCCATGGCCTTGTGCAAGGGCCAGTGGCAACCGCTGTGCACCGTGGCGAAGAGGTCGCACAGGGTGTGCTGCATGTGCACCCGCACCAGGGTCGGCCGGGCGGCCGACGGCTCTCCGCGGATCAGGGCCAGATGCAGCTCTTGGTCGATCATGTCCTGATAGGCCACCAGGCGGAATTCGCCGTAAGCGGTGGGCAGGGTACATTCGGTGACCCGCTCCACGGTGGTCTCGTTGCGCAGCCGGTAGTGGATGAGATCGGCGATGGTGCCGATCTTGAGGCCGTGCTCGGCGGCGAAGGCCTCCAGTTCGGGACGGCGCGCCATGCTCCCGTCTTCGTTCAGGATCTCGACGATGGCCGCGGCCGGGGTCAGACCCGCGAGACGCGCCAGATCGCACCCCGCCTCGGTGTGCCCGGCGCGCACCAGGACCCCGCCGGGCTGGGCCATGAGGGGAAAGATATGCCCCGGCTGCACCAGGTCGTGGGGTTGGGCGTCCGCGGCCACGGCGGCGCGGATGGTGGTGGCCCGGTCGGCCGCCGAGATGCCCGTGGTGACCCCGCGGGCGGCCTCGATGGAGACCGTGAAGGCGGTCCCCTGGGCCTCGCGGTTGTCGCTCACCATCAGCGGCAGGCGCAGCTGCTGGCAACGCTCCTTGGTGAGGGTGAGGCAGATCAGGCCGCGCCCGTAGCGGGCCATGAAATTGATGGTCTCGGGGGTGACGCACTCCGCCGCCACCAGGAGATCGCCCTCGTTCTCGCGGTCCTCGTCGTCCATGACGACGACCATGCGGCCCTGGCGGACGTCTTCGATGATCTCTTCTGTGCTGTTCAAGGACATCCGGGCACCCTCACTTCAGAAATCCGGCGCGCGCCAACAACGCCTCCGTCACCCCGCCGCCGGCCTCCGCCGCCCGCTCCCCGAAAAGCAGGCGCTCCAGGTAACGGGCGATCAGGTCCACCTCCAGATTCAGCTCGCGGCCGGGGGCATAGGTGTCCATGATGGTCTCCTGGAGGGTGTGGGGGACGACGTTGAGTTCGAACTCGCGGCCTTCCACCCGGTTCACGGTGAGGCTGGTGCCGTCGACGCAGATGGAACCCTTGGGGGCGATGTAGCGGGCCAGCTCCGCCGGGGCCTGGACGCGGAAACGCACCGAACGGGCGTCCTCGCGGCGTTCCAGGACCCGGCCGAGGCCATCCACGTGGCCGCTCACCAGATGGCCGCCCAAGGGCGTGCTCAGGGTCAGGGCCTTCTCCAGGTTCACCGGGCTGCCCGGCGCCAGGCGCCCGAGCGTGGTCACCTCCAGGGTCTCGCGCGACACGTCGGCGGCGAACCCGTCCGCATGCAGCTCCACCGCGGTGAGGCAGACCCCGTTCACGGCGATACTATCGCCCAAGGCCACGCCCTCGAGTTCCAGCCTGCCCGCGGCCAGACGCAGGCGCACGTCGCCGCCGCGGGGCTCCAAGGCTTGCACACGGCCGATAGCCTGAACGATACCGGTAAACATGGAGGCAGGGTCCTCTGCGAGTCAGCTCCGGGGTGTCGGAGGACGTATATGCTACCACCAGGGACAAACCAAGAGACCGCGATCCACACCGGGATTCGATCTACTGGGGCACCAGCCCCTCGTTCATGCCGGCCAGCACCATCTCGTCGAACTCCAGCCCCTTGACCCGGTGCATGGTGGCCACCCGCACCACATCGGGGCGCGCCGGCCGCAGGGCGTCGCGCCCGATCCGTTCCACCCCGATCCCCTGCCCTCGCAGTCCCTCGGCGACGGCATCCACCTCCCGGTTGGTCCGCGCCACCACACAGATATCCCCCAAGGGCACGCCCTGCCTGTTCCGCTCTTTCAGAGAGGCCGCGAGGAAGGCGGCCTGCTCCCGGGCGGAGGGGAAATGCCGCACCCATGGCGGCTCGCCATGGGTCAGGGCCCGGCGGCCAGCCAGGCGCGCAGGGCCTCCACGTCCCCCAGATCCGGCAGCACGTCCACCAAGGCCTCCAGCCGGGGCGTGGGCAGCTCCCGGATGCGGGCCGCCTCGCCCTCCCCGAGGCCGGTGATCAGGCGCCGCGCGAGACGCACGGCCATGGCGGCCTGGCCTTCCTGGAGCCCTTTTTCGTGACCCTCCCGGAGCCCTCTCTGGGCACCCTCCCTAAGGCCCCTCTCCCATCCCTTCCGCAACACCGCCTCCAGATCCTCGTAGCCCTGGCGCTGCAACAGGTTGCGCAGGGCCACCCGGTGCGCGGCGTCCGCGTCGTACAGGGCCTCCACCGGCACCGGGTTCCGCAACACCCCCGGCGCCCTCAGCTCCTGACCGGGGGTGGCCACGAACCGCCCACCGTCCCGCTCGTGGACCTCCACCCGCCGCGGCCCGGCCAGACGCACCACCCAGACATAGCGGGTCCCGGCCGCCAGCAAGGCCGCCACCTTATCCCGCAACCCGGCCTCGTCCTGACCGATGTCGGCGTATTCCACCGCCAGCGGCGGGGCACCGGAGACCCAGCCGGGCGCGTCCGGGACATTGCCCACGGCGATGTCGGGGGCGCGCAGGTTCCGCTCATCGGGGGTGAAGCCGGCGTCGAAGCCGGCCGCATCCACCTCGGGATCCGTCTCCAGGGTCAGGCCCCCGGAGACATTGGCCCGGGCGTGGCGGCCGCCGCTGGGAAGACACTCGACGGGGTGGCCGTCGGCCAGCTCGTAGGGGTCGCCGTCTCGGATCTGGTGGACGGAGAAGGGACCGGGCGCTCGATGCAGCGGACGCGAGGACATGGGGCGGCACTCCAAGGGCCAACGGGAGGGATGCCCCCTTTATAGCCCAGGCGCGGGAGGGCGGAAAGCCCCGGGGGTGGGTGACGCAGTGGGCAGCGACACCTGTCATACTGGGATCCACATCCCGTGCCCCGTAGATGGCACCAATAAGAGAATCCGACCACGGCCGTCCGGCCGATCCCGGAGGCCCTTCCTCCGCTGGTGGCCGGCCTGCGCCTCTCCGTCTTCGCAGGCCGACAATCGGTGACCACCATTGCGACGTCACCCCGGTCCGGCATCAGCACACCCTGTCCGGTTTTGCCCCGAACGATGACGCGAAATGAAACCATTTTCCTGCTAGGATGTCCTATGGAACGACCAGGGGGCGACATGGTTTCGACGCAGGTTGCAAAACCCCAGGTGCATGCCGAGGTGCGGTTCACCTCGTAAATCAAACCGCACACCAATAGTTGCCAACGACGACAACTACGCACTCGCCGCCTAAACACCGGTAGAGTGCCGTCTGACTGGAGCCGTGCTCGTGCGTCCAGGTTTCAGGCGTCATATCTCACGAGATCGCGATGAAGCACGTCCGGGGCGGATTCGCTAAAACCTTACCGGACTCGCCGTTGGACTGCCCTGTCGGCTGGGTGGCCAGCGGTCAAACACAATAGGCCGACTAAGCATGTAGATCCTGTGGCGGAGGACTTGCGGACGCGGGTTCGATTCCCGCCGCCTCCACCAATTCGATTCCCGAAAACATCCTAGAAAGTCCACAAGCCCGCATAACAGCGGGCTTTTTTATTGCCTCCTTGTCCAATTAAGGTCTAAAGTTACCCCATAGAATCCTGAACCTAGCAGGGGTAACTTTTGGGGTTACCCCGCAGCGACCGGAAGAGTTACCCCAAAATGCCACTGACAGATACCGCAATCAGGAAAGCCAAGCCCAAGGACAAACAGTACAAGCTGTTTGATGAGCGCGGGCTGTTCCTGCTCATCACCCCCAAGGGTGGGAAATGGTGGCGATTCAAATATCGGTTCGACGGCAAGGAGAAACTGCTTTCCCTCGGCACCTACCCCGATGTGAGCCTGAAGGATGCCCGGGAACGACGGGACGAGGCCCGTAAGCAGGTTGCGGCCGGGGTCGATCCCGGCGAACACCGCAAGGCCAGGAAAGCGGCGAAGGTAGCGAAGCAGGCCAATAGTTTTGAGGTGGTAGCGCGGGAGTGGTACGCCAAGCACTCCCCCAACTGGTCAGCCAGTCATGGCGACCGGATCATCCGCCGTCTGGAGCGGGACATCTTCCCTTGGATCGGCGACAAGCCCATTGCTGAAATCACTGCGCCACAACTCCTCGAAGTGGTACGCCGGATAGAAAAACGTGGCGCCCTGGAAACCGCCCACCGTGCATTAGGCAACTGTGGACAGATCTTCCGCTATGCGGTGGCCACCGGCCGAGCGGAGCGTGACCCAACCGGCGATCTGAAAGGCGCGCTGCCACCAGTGAAAGGCACCCACTTTGCCGCAGTGACGGACCCCAAGAAAGTCGGTGGAATGCTGCGCGCCATCGACGCCTACGAAGGCACCCTGATTGTCCGCTGCGCCCTCCGCCTCGCCCCGCTGGTCTTTGTACGCCCCCGCGAGCTGCGCCATGCGGAATGGGAAGACATCGACCTGGATGCCGCAGAGTGGCGTTATACGGTCTCCAAAACGAAAACCCAGCATATCGTTCCCCTCTCCCGCCAGGCTGTCGAAATCTTGCAGGAACTCCACCCGCTTACTGGCAGGGGGCGTTACGTGTTCCCCAGCGCAAGGAATCCCAAAGGCGACCGCCCGATGAGCGACAATGCCATCCTTTCAGCCATGCGGCGCATGGGTATTGAGAAGGACGAAATGAGCGGCCACGGCTTCCGGGCCATGGCGCGAACCATCCTCGATGAAGTGCTGGGCTTTCGCCCCGATTACATCGAACACCAGCTTGCCCATGCGGTACGCGACCCCAATGGCCGCGCCTACAACCGCACCGCACACCTGCCGGAGCGGCGCAAGATGATGCAGGACTGGGCGGACTACCTCGACAAGCTGAAAGCGGGCGCGGAGATCGTCCCGATAAACCACAAATCAGCCGGGAGCTGATTTGGACGCACGCAGTGCGCCTGAAGGGGGCGCACCAGGGATGGTGCGCATCAAAGCGCCTGAACGAAGCCACCGGGGAGCCCATCCGGGGCGGATGGGTTGGCGGGCGGGGGGATCAATAAAAGACGGATGTAAAGCCCCCGAAATCCTGGACACTGTTTTTCACAAAATTCACGCTGCCTCCGCCACGGGCGCATGGGCGATTCGCAGCTGTGCAGGCGTGGCGTAGTGATGCCTCTGGAGTAGCCAGTGCTGATTGAAGCGCACCTTGAACTCGAGCAAGACCTGCCGCAGCTCCTCGACGGTGTCGAAGGTGCGTATCCACAGCAACTGTTCT
>JALSSC010000034.1 GCA_026984455.1 Chromatiaceae bacterium | reverse complement strand
CCGCGCCAGTGGCCTTCCCTGAAAATGTCTGCGGCAGGGATGCCGCAGTCAAGCCTACAGGGAGGTATTCACGGCGTTTTTCAGGGAAGGCCACTGGCAGAGGGGCGGTTAGATGACGGAGCCCTGATGGCAGGCCCGCCGTGGTAGCGACAAATTAGATAATCACACGGGACTGGTGAATCAGTGTCTGAACCAAACCTCATTTTGGTTCAGGCAGGGGCCGGGACAGGGAGGTTCCGCACGGGCATCCCGATTTTTCGAGATGCCCTCAAGCCGTAGCGTCGACCACGACTTCCGCTCCAGCGATCCACGAGCCCGGCTGCAAAACCATTGGGTTTCCGCAGTCCCTGGGGCGCTATTCGGGCCAGTGTCTTCAGGCGCGCGATGGGGCCAGCGGCGGCATCGCGCGGCCTCCTCTCGAGCGCGGAGGGATGACTCCAATCTGGGGCGGTTACGTGACCCTGGACGGTGTGGATGTCATGGCCGTCGGGATCGGAGAACCCGGCGGTCAGGGAATGTTCGGTCGCCGGGGACGGCCGGGGGTGTTTCCTTGCGCTCCACGATCTCCAGGGCACGGTGATCCCGGCCATCATCTGCCTGAGGCGGGCAGGTTGAGTGGATCTCAGAGCACCACCCCGAGGATCGCCACCCCCAGAAAGAGGCGGTACAAAACGAAAGGCCACATTCCCACGCCCTCGATGAAGCGCAGGAAATAGTGGATACACAACAGCGCGGTGGCGAAGGACAGCCCGGCACCGACGGCCAGTTCACCCCAGTGGACGTCTGTCCCCGCAGCGATCAGATCGTGGATCACCAAGGTCCCCGAAAGGAAGATGACGGGGATCGACATGAGAAAGGAGAAACGCGCGGCGGCCTCGCGGGTGAGTCCCAGCATCAGGCCGGCCGTCATGGTGGCACCGGAGCGGGAGGTCCCCGGGATCAAGGCCAGGGCCTGGAACAGGCCGATCACCAGGGCGTCCCAGACGCTCAGTGTGGCCTCGCTGCGTGTCCGCCGCCCGCGTACATCGAACCACCAGAGCAGGGCGCCGAAACCGATGGTGGTTGCGGCGATCACCAAGGACGAGCGCAGTTCGGTCTCCACCAGGTGTTTGAAGGCCAGCCCCGCCAGTCCCGCGGGGAGGGTGGCGAGGATGATCAGCCAGCCCATGCGCGCATCCGGGGTCAAGGGGCGTTTCGGCGCCAGGGTGAGGAACCAGTCACGGAGGATGCGGCCGATCTCGTGGCGGAAGTAGAGGACCACCGCCCCCAGGGTGCCCAGGTGCAGGGCCACGTCGAAGGCCAGGCCCTGATCGGCATAGCCCAACACCCGTGGGGCGAGGATCAGGTGCGCCGAGCTGGAGATGGGCAGGAACTCGGTGAGGCCCTGGACCAGGGAGAGGATGACGATCTGAAGGGTTTGCACGGGCGGGGTCTCGGCAAAAGATTGGATTGTATCCGAATTCGACGGGCCTCCGGGGGGCAGCGCAGTCTCCGGTAATCGCGGCAGAAAGGGGGCGGAGAGATCAATGAGGGAATGGCGGGCCAGGGTCATCGGCCGGGCTCCGGGTGTCGGGGATACAGCGCTTGGCACCGCATATGCGACAGATGGTGCCCACGGCGGTGTCCTTATTCGGGCAGGTGTCCCCGGTGCAGCACATGGAGCTCGGTGATGCCGCCGGCGGTGACCTGGGCGTCCAGATGCCGACCGTCGGGGCGCAGGGTGCCCACACCCGTTCCCACGTTGCCGAAGCTGTCGATGAATTGCCACCGAGCGGTGCGACCGCGTATGCTTCCGGAGAAGGACCCCTGGATACCGCCATCCAGGGTGATCGACGTCCCCTGGAACCGGTCTCCCTCCTGCTTGATGATCACCTGCGCCAAGGCCACCCCGGTGCCCGGCAGCTCCGCGTACCACAGGCCGCTCAAGTCCACCGCATCCACGGGGAGGGGGGCCTGGGCTGTGGGCTGGACCGCGGGCGTCCGGTCCGTTGTCGAGTCCATGCCTTCGAGCCCCACGCTCTGGTCCCGCACCGAGACCAGCACCACCACCGCAGCGGCCAGGGACAGGGCGACGATACCGAGAATCAGCCATGGGGCGCCACTGCGGCGTTCCTTTTCTCGTGTCGTCGCCGAGGTGGAGACGGGCGATGTGTCCTGCGCCGCCGCCGGCTCGGGCTCCGGTACCCGCGAGGGAGCGACCCCTGCGGTTTGCGGTACCCGGTGCCCGCACTGCTCGCAGAAGGCGGCGCCCGGTGCGAGGGCGGCGCCACACTGCTCGCAATAGCGCTGGGTGTCGTTCATGGCTCGTCTTTCTTCTTCCGGCCCAACAGATGGTCGATCTCGTCCTGGAGTCGGCGGCGGTTCTCGTCCAGGCGCCGGTCCAGGTCGCGCTGGGCCTGGTCGCGGCGCCGGTCGATCTCCTTTAGCAGGTCGCCGCTCTCCGCGCCCGCCGTACCTTGAGATGCCGCCGCCGGGAGCGGTCTGCCGCAGGCCTTGCAAAACCTGGCTCGGGCCGGGACCGTGGTGCCGCAGGCGGGGCAAGCAGGCCCGGCGTGCGAGCCGGCGGGCCGGATCACCTGGTAGCTTGCGTTCTGCTCGAGCCGGCGCAGCACCCAGAAATCCCTGGAACCTGGATAGGCATCGATCAGGGCGAGGGGTGCGTAGCCGTAACCCCGGTCCCCCCAGCCCTCGCCCCAACTGTTGCGCAGGACGTAGTGTCCCTGGTCCAGGTCGTAGCCCACCAGAAGCATGGCGTGGCCCACGATCTCGTCCTGGGGTACGGTATTCGGCATCGGCAGGCGGCCACCGTTGATGGTGGCGGCCTCGAAGACGGCCTTGGGGACGAAGGTGCCGAAGGCCACCGGAAAGCCCGCCGCCAGGGCTTGCTTGATCTCGGCGCCGGGCCGCAGCCGGGCGTATTCCAGGCCCTGGCGCCGTTCGGCGTCTCGGTAGGCCTCGGGCGGTGGGGGCTCGGCATAGCGTTGCGGGTCATAGGGCCAGATACGTTCGAGACAGACGCCGTAGACGGCCAGGCTCGCCATGGCGGCACGCACCTGACTGCCGCTGTCTTGCGCTTGTTGACCATAGAGATAGCGCGCATTGAAATACACGAACAGCCGGCTGAGATCCGGCGGTCGCGGGCTGCCGGTGGCGGTGCCCTCCAGGTATTCCGCGGCACCCACCACGGCGTTGGCCGTGCAGCTGCCGATGTGCCGCTGGTCTTCCACGGGACTGCAGTGCGGGCGCAGGTCAACGCGCCGCGGCAGTTCCTGACCCTCGGCAAAGACCGCCCGGTAATCCCGGGGGTCCTCGGTGTCCGGCAGCCAACCGTCGAAACGCACGTCTTCCAGCACGATGACCTCCGCAACCGTCCTGCACGGCCTCCTTCGTTGTGTCTCAGCCGCGGATCACGCGGGTGTGCGCCACCCGGTCATGCCAGGTCAGGTGCTCTGGATCCCAGAGCATCCACCAAAACCCCAGCAGGAACACGTTCAGGCTCACCAGCCACATGACCGCCCGACGCAGCGCCTGCTTTTGACTGAGTGGTCCCCCGCCTTCGTCCACCACCCGCAGCTTCAGCCAGCGCTTGCCCGGGGTGCGGCCCCCGCCCAGGGTCCAGTAGCCGACTAGGTAGGCCAGCGTGACCGGCAGGGACGTCCACGACAACAGGAACTGATATTCGAGATCGTCTGTGGTATCGACGATACTCTCTCCCCACAGCAGGTAACCCAGGATCTCCAGGAGGACGGCGCTGAGGAGATAGATCAACATCACATCCACCAGGCCGGCCCGAGCCCGCTTGCGGAACAGCACCTTGAAGTCGTCGTCCACCGGGCTGGGCGTGGGGCGGGACGGCACCGGGGCCGCCTCCGTCAGCTGCTGGCGGTATTCTTCCGCGGACTGGATGCGGGCCCGCGGCGGTGCCAGGCCGCGGCGAATCAGCTCGTCTACCCAGGCGGGAACGTCCGCGCGCAGGCGGGAAGGCGGCTCCCACTGGCCCTCCGGCACGATGTCCAGCAGCAGTTCATAGAAGATCACGCTCACCGAATACAGATCGGCCTCAGGCCCCACGGTCTCTGAGCCCGTCTTCTGTTCCGGGGCCATATAGAGCGCGGTGCCCATGGCCGTGCCCATGCGCGTCAGTCCACTGTCGTCGCTCAACATGCGGGCGATGCCGAAATCGAGCACCCGCAGGCGGAAATCGTCGCTGTCCGGGTCGCCCAGCAGGACGATATTCTCGGGTTTGAGGTCGCGGTGCACCACCCCGTTGCGGTGTGCCTCGGCCAGCCCCTGGAGGATCTCGTCCACGATGCGCCGGGCCGCCTCGAAGGGGATCGCCTCGCGCCGGGCGCGGTGTTCCAGCATCCACCGGCGCAGGGTCCGGCCCTCCAGCCACTCCATGGTGAGGTAGGCGACCCCGTCCTCGGTGCGCGCGATGTCGTAGAAGGCGACGATATTGGGATGGCGCAGGCCGCGGGTGAGCAGGCCTTCCCGGCGAAAGCGTTCCAGGGCGGCGGCGTCGTCCGCCAGGCCGGGCCGCAACAGCTTCAACGCGACCACTTGGCCATTCTGCTCGTCCAGGGCCTTGTACACCACCCCCATCCCGCCTTCCCCCACCCGTGCCTGGATCTGGTAGCGGCCGGCGAAGCGGGTGCCGGGGTCGAGTTGGACCGGCGCCTCGGCCACGGCAGTGGGTCCGGGGGCATAGCGCGTCTCACCGGCGTCCAGGGTGGTGGCGGATACGGCGGGTTGCTCGGTCGTCTGCAGGGCGGCCCCACAGTGAGGACAATAGCGGGCCGTGGGGCGGACTTCACCGTGACATTGCGGGCACTTCAAACGTCTTCCTCCTTGGACTGCGCGGGCACGGGCCGTACCCGGCGCAGAACGATGATGTCGATGAGTTCGCTATCGCCGTGGAACCGTACCTCGACGTCCAGCAGGGCGAGGGGTTCGTCCATGGGGTTGAATACGTCCCCGTCCTGGAGCACGACCGTCTCGCCCTGCGCCAGGGTGCTTCCGCCCAGGCTCGCCTGGTGGCCGAGATTGCGCAGCAGCAGCCGACCGTCGCTCACCCCCAGGGCGAAGTGGCGGCGCGAGATCTCCATGCTCAGTTCGGGCCGCAGCGCCCCCGTGTGGGGATCGTAGGCACGCAGGCTGATGAAATTGGCGCCGGGGCGTTTGGGGTCGCGTTCGCTGCGTTCGCGTCCGATGGTGGCCCAGGGGCGTTTCAGGAACGGATAGGCGCGGGGTGGGGCGTCGGAGGCCGGAAAGCCCTCGCAGTGCACCGCCGCGCTGCGGGCGACGAAGGCGCCGGAGGGGTAACCGCGCAGCCCTTCCCGTTGCTCGTAGGCGTCGGCGCGCTGCAATTCGATGACCACGGTCTCCTCCGACAGGCTGCGCCTGGCCTCGCCGGTGCCGGCGGAGACCGTGTGTCCAGTCTGCAGGACCCCGGTAGCCCCCGTGCCCAGCGTGGCGCCCTCCAGATGGATATGCTGCACGATCTGTTGCCCGCCCGACTCCGCGGCGACGCGGAAGCGGACCTCTCCGGTAAACGCATAGGTCTCGCAGATCTCGCCGAATTCCACCCGCACGACGGTCAACACCTGCACCGCCTGGGCGCCGCCGTGTTGCAACACACCGAGGTCCAGGGAAAAGGGCCGCACCACGGCCGGTTCCAGGCGACGCCAGGGGAGGTCCAGCGCCTTCCAGTCGGCGTGCCCGTGACGGTAGCGCAGCCCGAGGATCTGCATGGGGACGTCGGCGGTGGGATTGCCCAGAAGCAGTGGCAGGTCCAGGCGCTCGTTGGCGCGTACCGTACCGACCGTGGTCCCGTCGGCCATGAGCGCGGGACGGTTGTGCTCGGGACAATGTCCCCCCGGGGTGAGGAGGCGGCCGCATTGGGCGAAGCGGTGGCAGCGCAGCAGGGGATGGCCGCATTGGCTGCACAGCGGGGCGGCAGTGGTCCGCGCGGCCTCACGGCAGCAGTCCTTGTAGGGTGTCCAACTCATCGGATGGTCACGCGGTGGACAACCGGGCCCCACATTCATTGCAGAATGCACCCTGCGAGACCGTGGCCCCGCAGGCCGGGCAGCGGACGGTCTCCCGGGCCGCCGCGGCCGGCGGCGGGGCGGCCGGCGGTGTCGGAGCGGGTCTGGTGTGGCCGCCGGCGGCCGCCTTACCCACGTCGGCCAGCCGGTCGGTGGACTGATCGAACATGTGCCGGGCCTGGGCCGCCTGAGCTTCCCGGGCGCTGCGCTCGGCGTCGATGATTTCGCGCAAGAGCCCTTCCTTTTCGGCCTGGTTGATTCCCTGGACCTCCATCTGCTTGGCGAAGACCGCCGCCACGGCGGTCGAGTCGCCCGCCTGCAGGGCGAGCAGCTGTTCCGGCGTCATGGCCGCCTTGAGTTCGAGCATGCGCAACTCCATCTCCTTGCGCGCCGTCTCCAGGCGGATCGTGCGCTCGGTTTCTCGGTCGGCCTGTTCGGTGGCGCGCGCCGCCCTGCGGTCCTCAATGTCCTCCAGCCCCTGGAGCTGGCCGAGCTGATGCTGGCGGGCCCAGTCGGCCTGCTCGCGTTCGAGCTGGAGTTCCAGCCGGCGGGTCTCCAGATCCAACTGCCGCAAGCGTTGGCGCGCGCGCCCTTCCTCCAGGGCGATCTGCTGGCGGATCCGCGTCTGTTCGAGGGCGTTCCGCTCGGTCTCCAGGGCCGCCTCCAGGGCCGCCCGCCGGGCCTCGGCTTCCAGGCGGACGCGGTGTTCCAGGGCCTGGGCCTCTTTCAGGCGGGTGGCCGTGTCCCGCACGTCGGCCAGTTCCAGTTCCTGGCGGGTCAGGAGCATCTGCAGGTCGTGGTCCTCGGCGGCCCGAACCCGGTCGATATCGCCTTTGACGCGCAGGGTCCACACCGTGCCGGTCTTCTTGCGTTCCAGCTCGCGCAGCTCGCGTTGGGCTTGGAAATCCCGTTGTTGGTCCTCCAGCGCTTGCAAGCGCTGGTCCATGGCCTGGATCTCCACGGGGCTCCAAGCCCATTCCACGTTGGTAGACCGCAACAGCAGCCCCAGGTCTTCCGCCTGCCCTTCCACGGTCTGCATGGTGTCGCCCTGGATCTGGTCTTGCAGGCCCGTGTTGCCACGCAGCTCATTGGCGTCGTGGCCGGCTAGCGCGCGCTCGAAGACCCGGCCTTGCAGTGCCGGCTGAAAGCGTTGCGCGATGTCGTCGCGGGTGAGCGTCTCGCCGCGCACCAGACCGAGGATGTTGGCGGGACGCTCAGGATCGAGCTGTAACTCGGCGTGTACCGTGGCGGCCACAGGGATATCGTCGCGGGTCTTGCCCTGCACGGCCAGATCCAGCGGGAAAGGCTTGAGGTCGGCCACCAGCATACGCAGCGCGTGCCGGCCGCCGATGACTTCCTTCAGACGGCTCCACAGGCCGCCCACCGAAAAATGCCCGCCGATATAGGTGTCGACGATCTCACCGTCGCGGATCAGGATCCCCACCCGGTCCGGGGGGATGGCGAGGCGGCGTTCGAGCAGGCCCCGGAACAGATCCTGCGGAACATACTCGGCCAGGGTCTCCCCGTCACCGGTCAGCCATGTGGTCTCAGTCATAGGTACGCTCTCCCTGGGCAGGTGGCTCAATGCCCAGCGGACGCCAGGGTGTCTTGAGAGGATATTGAACAAGTTCCTCCTTGTACTCTATAGACTCCAGAATCGGAAAATGTGATTTTTCGGTTCCTCATTTACTTGCAGTCATCGAAGAATGGCCGTACACCCCTGTAGCAGAAACAGGCCACGAAAAAAGCGCGTTTCTCAGCGGGCCGTCAATCGCCCCCGTCGCTGTCTCCGTCCTGCCCGGGGTGATCGTCGTTCAGGTCGGTGCGGGCGTGGTCTGCCCGTTTCTTCGACTCGGCCGGTGCGAACAGCAGGGTCCCGAAGCGATAGATCTGGCCCAGAATCACGCCGACCGCCACCAGAAAACCGATCCAGTACTCACGCAGCAGGGTGGTCCAGCGTTCCAGGTCCGTGAGGCTGAGGAAAAATTCGTGGGTGCTCTCGATGCGCAGCAGGGCACCCGCGGACACGGCCACCACGTTGGCCAGGGCTGTTATGAGCACCACGATGTGGAGCAGCTTTGCCCAGCGGCGCTTCGCGGGGGGTGGGGCAGTTTCCTCGCCGCTTGGCTCTGGTTCCAGCGGGGTCTCGCGGGCGCGGCGGTAGGTCTCGCCGCGGGCGATCCGCGCGGCGCGCTTTTCACGGTCGATACGCAGGAAGTCGGGACGGTGCCCTTTTGCCTCGGCCACGGTAACCCGAGTCAGGTTGTAACGCCGTCGTTGCAGACGTTCGAAGATCCATACGAGCAACCAGAGAAGGGCTAGAATCACCACGGCCCAGGAAAGGAGACCCAACCAAAGATTGAGTGCGGGAGGAATGGGGTTCATGTCCATCGCTCTTTCCATCTCGTTCATTGCAGCGTCCAGCCGCCAGAAAGCAGTATCCACTGCCTGTGTCGGTCGGTCAATATCCTGCGGAGGCGAGCCTTTTGCGCTGTGCCGATCATTGGGCGGTCAGCCATCCACACACCAAGCGTGAGCCTGGAGAAACGGGTCGAAAACAGCCGCCCACGTCGAGGTCATGTCGGACAGGTAAGATCAACTGGTTATGAATGGAACAGGGGCTTCAACCCCGGGCCGCCGTCCCGATCCGCGTCTGCCATTCGCCCGCCCGGGCGAGGATCGCCTCGGCGTCCAGGGTGAGGGGGCGGCGATCGGCCAGGAGGCGCCTACCGGCGATCCAGACGTGGCGTATCTGTTCCCGGCCCGCGGCATAGATCAATTGGGAGATGGGGTCGTACAGGGGCTGGGTCTCGGGGGCGGACAGGTCCACCGCCACCAGGTCGGCGGCCTTGCCCGGTTCGATGGAGCCGATCTCCCCGTCCAGGCCCAGGGCCCGGGCACCGTCCAGGGTGAGCATACGCAGCATGCGGTGGGCCGACACGGCGGCCGCCTCGCCGGCCACCGCCTTGGCCAGGAGGGCGGCGCTGCGGCCCTCGTCGAGCAGGTCCAGGTCGTTGTTGCTGGCCGCTCCGTCGGTGCCGATACCCAGATTCAGCCCGCGCCGCTCCAGATCGGCCAGTGGACAGAAGCCCGAGGCCAGCTTGAGGTTGGACTGGGGGCAATGGGCCACATGCACCCCGGTGCGGGTGAGCCGCTCGCGTTCGTCGGGCTCCAGCTGGGTCATGTGCACCGCGATCAGGCGCGGTGAGAGCAGGCCCAGGGCGTCCATGCGTGCCAGGGGGCGTTGCCCGTGTTCGCGCAGGCTGCCCATCACCTCGTCGCGAGTCTCGTGCAGATGCATGTGGATCTGCAGGTCCAGTTCTTCGGCGTAGGTGAGCATCCGCTGTAGATGGCGGGCGCTCACGGTATAGGGGGCGTGGGGGGCGAAGGCGGTGCGGATCAAGGGGTGGCCGCGGAACTGATCGCACACTTCCAGCCCCTTGTGCAGGTATTCCTCGGCGTCCTGGGCCCAGGCGCTGGGAAAGTCGATGAGGATCAGGCCCACGCAGGTGCGCATCCCCGCAGCGGCGGTGACCCGGGCGGTCTCGTCGGGGAAGAAGTACATGTCGTTGAAGCAGGTGGTGCCGCCGCGCAACATCTCCAGCAGGGCCAGGCGGGTGCCGTCCTGCACGAAGGCCTCGCTCATGTGGCGGGCCTCGGTGGGCCAGATGTGTTCCTGGAGCCAGGTCATCAACGGCAGATCGTCGGCCAGGCCGCGCATCAGGGTCATGGCGGCGTGGGTGTGGAGATTCACCAGGCCAGGGATCAGGAGATGGCCGGGCAGGTCCACCTCTTCACCGGGGCGGTAACGGGCCGCGGCCTCACGCTGCGGTAGCAGGGTGAGGATCCGACCTTGCCGGATGGCCAGGCTATGTTCCTCCAGGATCCGGTCGTCCGGGTCCAGGGTGGCGATCCAGCGCGGATGGATGAGGGTGTCTACGGGTTCCTGGGGCATCGACGTGGTCTGAGAAGATTGAGCCAGAGCGGACTATGGCTGTCCCGGCCGATCGAGGCAAGCGGGGCCGGAAGCGGAAAGGCCTGCGCGGAGCACGCCAAGGTGGGATCGGGGGGCTCGTGGTGCCTTTGACAGGAGGTCAAAAATCCCCGATTTTCAGTGGCCTGTCGGTCGTGGCCGGTCTGGGGGGGGCTGATGTGGCCGTAGTGCACCCGATGAACAACACTCGCCTGGCCGCACACACCAACATCAAGAGTAGGGTGCCACCGAATGTAGAGGGCGAATGCGTCCAGGAAGAGGCCAGGATCCCCGGGATAAGCGGGGCGTGTCGAGGCTCTCCCAAACAACGGACGCGGGATCATGCACCATCGGCAATTCGGGTCAGCGAAAACGATTCATCAACCCTTTTCGTGGTGCCCGCCGAATTCATAGCGCATGGCCGAGAGGATGCGGTCGGCGAAGTCGGACTCGCCGCGCGAGCTGAAACGGCTGAACAGGGCCGAGGTGAGCACCGGCGCCGGGGTGCCGGATTCGATCGCGGCGATGCTGGTCCAACGGCCCTCGCCGGAGTCGGAGACGCGGCCGGAGAAGCCCTCCAGGTCGGGGGTCTGGGCCAGGGCCTTGGCGGTGAGGTCCAACAGCCAGGAGGAGATCACGCTGCCGCGGCGCCAGAGTTCGGTCACCTCGGCGAGGTCGAAGTCGTAACCGAAGGCCGCCGGGTCGGCCAGGGGTGCGGTCTCGGCATCCACGGCCTGGTCGAGCTGGCCGACGTTGGCATGGCGCAGCAGGTTCAGGCCCTCGGCGTAGGCCGCCATCAGGCCGTACTCGATCCCGTTGTGGACCATCTTCACGAAGTGGCCGGCGCCGTTGACGCCACAATGGAGCCAGCCTTGCTCGGCCGGAGAGGCGGCGCCCGTGCCGCCCGGGGTGCGCGGCGCGGCCTCCACCCCCGGGGCGAGGGCCTTGAACACCGGCTCCAGGCGATGCACGGGGCCGGCCTCGCCGCCGATCATCAGGCAGTAACCGCGTTCGAGCCCGAAGATCCCGCCGCTCACTCCCACGTCCAGGTAATGGATTCCCCGGACCTGGAGTTCAGCGGCACGGCGGATGTCATCCTTGTAATAGGAGTTGCCTCCGTCCACAAGGATGTCACCCGTCTCCAGGAGGGGCGCGACCTGGGCGATGACCTTGTCCACCGCGGCCGCCGGGATCATCATCCAGACCGTGCGCGGGGGCTCCAGGGCGGCCACCAGGGTCGCCAGGTCGTCGGCCGGTATGAGCCCCTCGGCAGCCAACGCCCGGGTGGCCTCCGGGGTCTGGTTGTAACCCACGCAGGGGATGGCGCGTGCCATCAGGCGGCGGCACATGTTGGCGCCCATGCGCCCGAGTCCGATCATGCCGAGTTTCATTGGGATTCGATTCCTTGGGTGGAAGGGATGGGTGGGGAAGGCGGGGTCAATGCCTCCCGGGCGATCCCGGTCAGGGCCTCGCTCAAGGGGGTCATGACGGGGACGGTGGCGATCAGGGCCACACCCAGGACGGCGGCCACGAGGCGGTCTCCGGGTGCCGGCGGGAAGGGCGAACGGGCATCGGCGGGCGCCCACAACCGGAGGACGACCCGCAGCAGATAGGCGGCCTCTATAAGTGTCGCGACCAGAATCGCCGTCAGGGCGAGGAGGGGAAGGGGGCCGGCTTGGGCGGCGAGGCCGGTCAACAGCCAGTATTTGGCCCAGAAACCGGGCAGCGGTGGCACGCCCACCAGGGAGAGGGCCAGTAACACGAACAGGCCCCCGGCCAGGGGCGCCCGGCGGGCGGCGCCGGCGAGGCCGTCGATGCCACCGTGCCAGCCCCCGGTGAGCAGGAATAGGGCGGGCTTGGCCAGCAGATGGTGCAGGGCGAGGGCGATCCAGGGCAGGGCGCCCGCCTGGGGGGCGGCAGCGAGGGCGATGAACACCAGGCCGAGCTGACCGATGGAGCTGTAGGCCAGCAGGCGCCGCAGGTCGCGGGCGCGCCAGGCGGCGACCTCCGCCGTCACCAGTCCGGCGATCCCCAGCACCCACACCAGGGACAGGGCCGCGGTCCCGGGGAAGACCCAGAGCAGGAGGCGCAACGGCACCAGGGCGGCCAGTTTGGTGGCCACGCCCGCGAGCAGGGCCGCCACCCGCGGTGGCGCGGTGGCATAGACCTCGGGTGCCCAGGCGTTGACGGGGAAGAGTTCCGCCTTGACCCCGAAGCCCAGCAGGATCAGGGCGAAGGCCATGCCGGCCTCTTCCGGGGGCAGGGCCTGGGGGGCCACCAAGGCCAGTTGGGCGAGGTTGAGGGTGCCGGTGGCGGTGTAGACCAGGGAGACAGCGATGAGGATCAGGGCCGAGCCCGGGGCGCTCAGGAGCAGGTAGCGCAGGACCGCGGCATAGGCCCGCGGGTTGGCCCCCGAGGCCCCCAGGCCGAAGGAGGCCGCGGCCAGCAGCTCGTAGAAGACGAACAGGTTGAACAGGTCCGCCGACAAGGCCAGTCCGACACCCGCGGCGGCCAGCAGTAGGTACAGGGCCTGCTCCACAAAGCGGCTCGGACGGGGCGCCTGCCAGGGCCAGAGGAGGAGACAGAGCAGAGGCACGGCAAGGCCCAACAGCAGGCCCGGCCCGTCGCCATGGAACTGGATACCCAGGGGGGCGATGAACCCGCCGAAGGTCCAAGAGACGGGCCGTTCACCATAGGTCGCAGCCGCCAATACCCAAAGGCTGGCCATCAGCGCCAGGGGACCGACCAGGCGGGCCAATCCAGGCATCGTCCGCCCGATGGGGCGTAGCAGGAAGGCCCCGAGCAAGGGTAGGGCGATGGCCAGGGGAAGGAGGTCGCGCATAAAGCCGGACTGGAGGACGACAGGGTGATCTTGGAGGGGACGCGCTGCGAAGCCTAAGGGAATGGCAGTGCAGTGGCAACATATAGCCTGTTTCCCAGGACTGGGATATTGAGATGGGGCCTGTCCCCAGGTTCTTCACCTGGTCTCGAAGATCCGCGATACCTAGGTTGACCTATATCAAATCTTCTTCCTATAATACTGAGCTTGTTGTGTGAGGCCGATAAGAAAAACCTATGCCGTGAATACGCAAAAGGCCATTCCACGCAGGATCCTGGCATTTCAGGCGCTGGCCCTCGCATTCCTGGGCGCGGTTGGTATGCTATACGCTGCCCCGGTAGGGTTGGGTGCCGTAATCGGTGGAGGCGCGGCCCTGACCGCCAACGCAGGATTCGCCCTCGGCGTGTTTGCGCGGTACGATGCGCGGGAGCCTGGTCGCCTTGCGGCGCGGATGTACGTGGCCGAGGGGGTCCGCATCGGATTCATCCTGTTGATATTCGGCCTGGCGTTTCTTTGCGTGCGCCCCCTGAGTCTGCCCGCCCTGATGGTGGGCTTCCTGCTTGTTCAGACCTTACCCGTCTTCGTGGCCTCGGGCCGCGGGGCCGAATAACGAGAGAGTTGAGCGATGTCCGCAGAAGCCCTAACCTCCGCCGAGTACATCCATCACCATCTCACCTTTCTCACCTTCGGTCGCCTGGGTGACGGTACCTGGACATTCGCCCACAGTGCGGAGCAGGCCAAGGAGATGGGCTTCTGGGCCATCAACGTGGATACCATGGTCTTCTCGATCGGCCTCGGTGCCCTCTTCCTCTGGGGCTTTCTCAGGGTCGCCCGCAATGTCAGCACCGGTGTTCCCGGCGGATGGCAGAACTTCGTCGAGTGGACCATCGAGTTCATCGACGAAAACGTGCGTGGTTCCTTCAGTGGGCGCAATCCACTCATCGCTCCGCTCGCCCTGACCACCTTCGTGTGGATCTTCCTGATGAATATGATGGATCTGGTTCCAGTAGACCTGGTGCCCTGGATCGCGGGCCATCTGGGAGTCCACTACCTCAAGATCGTACCCACCACGGACCCCAACGCCACCTTCGGCATGTCCATCGGTGTGTTTCTCTTGATTCTCTACTACAGCGTCAAGATGAAGGGGCTGGGTGGTTTCGTGGGCGAGCTCACCCTCGAACCATTTGGCAAGTGGGGGATTCCGGCCAACCTCCTCCTGGAGGGCATCAATCTGTTGTCGAAGCCGGTCTCCCTGTCCCTGCGGCTGTTCGGTAATATCTATGCCGGTGAGATGATCTTCATCCTCATCGCCCTGATGTACGGTGGCGGCCTCGTCCTCGGTACCTTCGGCGGCGCCCTCCAGTTTGTGTGGGCCGTATTCCATCTCCTGGTGGTCACCCTTCAGGCCTTCATCTTCATGACCTTGACCGTGGTCTACCTGGAGATGGCCCACCAGGAATCGCACTGATCTCTTCTTCAACCTCCAGGGGGCCCCGGCCCCAAAGCCTCGACAACGGGAGAAAAACATGGAAATGGCAACTGCTGTCCTATACATCGCCGCCGGCCTGATGCTCGGCCTGGGCGCCTTGGGCGCCGCCGTCGGTATCGGCGTCCTGGGTGGGCGCTTCCTCGAAGGCGCCGCCCGTCAGCCGGAACTCATCCCCATGCTGCGCACCCAGTTCTTCATCGTCATGGGTCTCACGGATGCCCTGCCGGTCATCTCGATCGCCATGGGTCTGTATGTCCTGTTTGCCGTCGTCTGAGCCGGACCACGACGCCTGTCAATTGCATCCGTAACGGGGTATCCGGATGAATATTAACCTGACCTTGCTCGGTGAGATGATCTCCTTCGCGGTGTTCGTCTGGTTCACCATGAAGTTCGTCTGGCCGCCGATCGTCAAGGCCCTGGAGGACCGCAAGGCACAGATCGCCGCTGGTCTGGCCGAGGCGGAACGTGGGCGTCACGAGAAAGAGCTGGCCCGCAAACGGGCGGCCGAGGTCTTGCACGAGGCCAAGACCCAGGCCAGCGAGATCATCAATCAGGCCCAACGGCGCGCCGCCGAGATCGTGGACGAGGCCAAGCAGGACGCCCGTGGTGAAAGCGAGCGCATCCTCGGTGCGGCCCAGAGTGAGATCGATCAGGAGGTCAACCGGGTGAAGGAACAGCTGCGGGAGCGGGTGGGCGAGCTGGCCCTGGCCGCGGCCGAAAAGATCCTCCAGAAGGAGATCGACGCCGCTGCCCATCATCGGTTGGTGGAATCGGTCACCAAGCAGCTCTGAGGTCGCCCCATGGTACAGGAATCAACCACCGTTGCACGTCCCTACGCGGAGGCCGTGTTCGCTCGCGCGGAGGAGACCTCCCGACTGGATCTCTGGTCCGACCAGCTAGCCTTGCTGGCGGCCATCGTCGAGGCCCCGGAGTTGCAAGCGGTCCTGGACAATCCCCAACTCTCAGCGGCCCAGGTCGCCGAGCTGGTCCTGGATGTCGCCAGTGATGGGTTCGACTCCGAAGGCCGGAATCTGGTCCGGTTGCTGGCTGGGAACGGTCGGCTGGAGGTGGCCGCGGAGATCCGTGCCCTCTACGAACGACTGAAACAGGAGCGTCAGGGCCATATCCAGGTGGAGGTTCGCAGTGCCTATGCACTCAAGGCCGCGGAGCGGAAGGCCCTCGAAAAGGTTCTCGCCCGTAATCTACGACGCGAGGTGGAAATCCATGCCGAAAAGGACCCAAGCCTCATCGGCGGGGTCCTCATTCGCGCCGGCGACCTGGTCATCGACGGCTCGGTACGTGGTCAGCTCCAGAATCTGGCAAACGAATTAAGCATCTGAACGGGAAGCCATCATGCAACTCAATCCTTCCGAGATCAGCGAGCTGATCAAGCGCAAGATCGCCGACTTCGAGGTGGTCACCGAGGCCCGCTCCGAGGGCACCATCGTGGCCCTCGCAGACGGCGTGGTCCGCCTGCATGGCCTGTCCGACGCCATGTACTACGAGATGTTGGAGTTCCCGAACAACACCTACGGCCTGGCCCTCAACCTGGAACGCGACTCGGTGGGCGCGGTGGTGCTGGGGGAATACGAACACCTGAGCGAGGGCGACCCGGTGAAGTGTACCGGCCGGGTGCTCCAGGTCCCCGTGGGGGAGGCCCTGCTGGGTCGGGTGGTGGATTCCCTGGGCAACCCCCTGGACGGCAAGGGGCCCCTAGAGGCCAGCATCAGCTCTCCCATCGAGAAGGTCGCCCCTGGGGTCATCCAACGCAAGTCGGTGGACCAACCGGTCCAGACCGGGATCAAGGCCATCGACGCCATGGTGCCCATCGGCCGTGGTCAGCGCGAACTCATCATCGGCGACCGCCAGACCGGTAAGACGGCGGTGGCCATCGACACCATCATCAATCAGAAGGGCACTGGCATCAAATGTATCTACGTGGCCGTGGGGCAGAAGAACTCCTCGGTGTCGGCAGTAGTGCGCAAGCTGGAAGAGCACGGGGCCATGGAGCACACCATCGTGGTCCATGCCGGCGCGTCCGACTCGGCGGCCATGCAGTTCATCGCCCCCTATGCCGGATGCACCATGGGCGAGTACTTCCGTGACCAGGGCGAGGATGCCCTCATCGTCTACGACGACCTCACCAAGCAGGCGTGGGCCTATCGCCAGGTCTCCCTCCTCCTGCGGCGCCCGCCGGGACGCGAGGCCTATCCTGGTGACGTCTTCTATCTGCATTCGCGCCTCCTGGAACGGGCCGCGCGCATAAACGCCGATTACGTGGAAAAGCTCACCGACGGACGCGTGAAAGGGCAGACCGGTTCCCTCACGGCCCTGCCCATCATCGAGACCCAGGCTGGCGACGTATCCGCCTTCGTGCCCACCAACGTCATCTCCATCACCGATGGCCAGATCTTTCTCGAAACGGACCTGTTCAACGCCGGCATCCGCCCGGCCATCAACGCCGGCCTCTCGGTGTCGCGCGTGGGTGGCGCCGCCCAGACCCGCGTCATCAAAAAGCTGGGCGGCGGTATCCGGCTGGCCCTCGCCCAGTACCGCGAGTTGGCTGCCTTCTCTCAGTTCGCTTCGGACCTGGACGAGGCCACGCGCAAGCAGTTGGAGCGCGGCGCCCGGGTCACCGAGCTGATGAAGCAGATCCAGTATGCCCCCATGAGCATCGGCCAGATGGCCGTCTCCCTGTTCGCCGCCAACGAGGGCTATCTGGACGACGTCGAGGTGAACAAAGTGGTGGACTTCGAGAGCGCCCTGCAGAGCTACATCCGCTCCGATCACCCGGAGATCATCGAAGCCATCGACGCCAGCGGCGATCTGAGCGAAGAGAGCGAGAACGCCTTGCGGGCGGCCATCGAGTCCTTCAAGTCCGGTCACGCCTGGTGAGTCGGGCCACTATGGGGAGGGGCTGAACCATGGCAGGCGCGAAAGAGATCCGCACCCAGATCGCCAGTATCAAGAGTACCCAGAAGATTACCAAGGCCATGGAGATGGTGGCGGCCAGCAAGATGCGCAAATCTCAGGAGCGCATGCTGGCCACCCGGCCCTACGCGGAGCGGATCCTCGGCGTGATAGGCCATCTGATGCAGGCCAACCCCGAGTACCAGCACAGCTTCATGCTCAGCAAGCGTGAGCCCCGGCGTGTGGCCTACATCGTGGTCTCATCGGACCGTGGTCTGTGCGGCGGTCTCAATACCAATCTGTTCCGCAAATTGGTGGCGGATATCAAGGACCAGCGTAAGAATGGGGTGGAGGCGGATTTCGTCACCATCGGCGGCAAGGCCCTGGGTTTCTTTCGCCGGGTGGGCGGCAAGGTGCTGGCGCAGCGCGTCCAAATGGGCGATGCCCCCCACCTGGACGACCTCATCGGCGTGGTCAAAGTGGTGCTGGATGCCTTCCGCGAGGAGAAGGTGGATCGCATCTACCTGGCCTACAACCGCTTCGTGAATACCATGACCCAAGAGCCCCGGGTCCGCCAGCTGGTGCCCCTCTGCGCCGAGCCGGACGAGAAGCTCAAGCATCACTGGGACTATATCTACGAACCGGATGCCCCCAGTGTAGTGGACGATCTCCTGCGCCGTTACATCGAGTCGCAGGTCTACCAGGCCGTGGTGGAGAACGGGGCTTGCGAGCAGTCGGCCCGGATGGTGGCCATGAAGGCCGCCTCGGACAATGCCGGCGGCCTCATCGACGAGTTGCAACTGGTCTACAACAAGGCCCGTCAGGCGGCCATCACTCAGGAGATCTCCGAGATCGTGAGTGGTGCGGCGGCATTGGGTTAGAGGCGGTCAGCGGCCATCCCCGCTCAGGATCGGCACGGAAACCGAGAAATGCGAGTTCCGCTTTCCGGCATTGTCGATCGCGTTGCGGTCGAAAGGGACGCCCCAGCCTGTGCCGCAGGGCGTGGGTGCTGGGGCGGGTGGCGCCAAGCCACAACAAATTCTTAGAGCTATCTGTGAGGTTCCTTCCATGAGTTCAGGAAAAGTGGTGGAGATCATCGGCGCCGTCGTGGACGTGCAGTTTCCCCACGGGGAGATGCCCAAGGTCTTCGACGCCCTCGAGATCGAATCCGCCGGGCTCACCCTGGAGGTCCAGCAGCAGCTGGGTGACGGGGTGGTGCGCACGATCGCGATGGGCGCCACCGATGGTCTCCGGCGTGGCGTGGATGCGACCAACACGGGTCGGCCCATCTCGGTCCCGGTGGGGGAGAAGACCCTGGGGCGGATCATGAACGTCCTCGGCGATCCGGTGGACGAAAAAGGCGACGTGGGTGCCGAGACCCTTTGGCCCATCCATCGTTCCGCCCCACCCTTCGCCGAGCAGGCCGCCGCCACGGAGATCCTGGAGACGGGCATCAAGGTCATCGACCTCATCATGCCCATTGCCAAGGGTGGCAAGGTGGGTCTTTTCGGTGGCGCCGGCGTGGGCAAGACCGTCACCCTCATGGAATTGATCCGTAACATCGCCATCGAGCACAGCGGCTATTCGGTGTTTGCCGGGGTCGGCGAGCGTACCCGCGAGGGTAACGACTTCTACCACGAGATGACCGAGGCCAAGGTGCTGGACAAGGTGGCCCTGGTCTACGGGCAGATGAACGAGCCCCCGGGCAACCGCCTGCGCGTGGCCCTCACCGGCCTCACCATGTCCGAGTACTTCCGCGACGAAGGCCGCGACGTGCTTCTCTTCATCGACAACATCTATCGTTACACCCTGGCCGGCACCGAGGTCTCCGCCCTGCTCGGGCGGATGCCTTCAGCAGTGGGCTACCAGCCCACCCTGGCGGAGGAGATGGGCCGCCTGCAGGAGCGCATCACCTCCACCAAGACCGGCTCCATCACCTCTTTCCAGGCGGTCTACGTGCCGGCGGACGACCTCACCGATCCGTCCCCCGCCACCACCTTTGCCCATCTGGATGCCACCCTGGTGCTCTCGCGGCAGGTGGCGGAACTGGGCATCTATCCGGCGGTAGACCCCCTGGACTCCACCTCACGCCTGCTCGACCCCAACGTCGTGGGCCAGGAACACTACGACACCGCCCGCGCGGTCCAGGGTACCTTGCAACGTTACAAGGAACTCAAGGACATCATCGCCATCCTCGGCATGGACGAACTCTCCGAGGACGACAAGCTGGTGGTGGCCAGGGCGCGCAAGATCCAGCGTTTCCTGTCCCAGCCATTCTTCGTGGCGGAGGTATTCACCGGCGCCCCCGGAAAGTACGTCTCCCTCAAGGACACGGTCGCCGGCTTCAAGGCCATCGTGGACGGCGAGTACGACCACTTGCCGGAACAGGCCTTCTACATGGTGGGCTCCATCGACGAGGCCGTCGCCAAGGGCGCGCACTCCTGAGAGGGGATCACCCATGTCAATGACCATCCATGTGGAGATCGTGAGTGCCGAAGGGCACCTCTTCTCCGGTAGCGGTGAGATGATCTACGCCCCTGGCGAGGA
The DNA here is from genome assembly GCA_026984455.1 of Chromatiaceae bacterium. Taxonomy (GTDB): domain Bacteria; phylum Pseudomonadota; class Gammaproteobacteria; order Chromatiales; family Chromatiaceae; genus JALSSC01. Next base: position 37,408 of record JALSSC010000034.1, on the reverse strand, counting down.
GGGCGAGCTGGGTATCGCTCCCCGTCATGCCCCCTTGCTCACCCGTCTGCGTCCTGGTGACGTGCGCGTGGACAAGGGAAAGGGCGAGATGGAACACTTCTACGTCTCGGGCGGGATGGTGGAGGTGCAGCCCTTCCAGGTCACCGTCCTCGCCGACACCGCGGTGCGCGCCCACGATCTCGACGAGGCCGCGGCCCTGGAGGCCAAGCGCCGCGCGGAGGAGGCCCTGGAAGGGCAGCAAGCGGAGATGGAACTGGCCCGCGCCCAGGCCGAATTGGCCGAGGCCGTGGCCCAATTGCGGACCATCGAACGTCTGCGCAAGACTCGTAGTTGACGGCTCAGGGGCTGGAACGGTCCCTCCGCCCCTATTTTCCGAAGACCCCTCATGAGCGACGACCGCATCGGCCCTGGAAAATACGTGTCCTTCACTTACCGGATCAGCGACACCGAAGGGAACATCCTCGAACACAACGATCTGCCTGTGAGCTATGTTCACGGCGGCCCTACCGAGATCATAGGCGACGTGGACAAGGCCCTGGTGGGTAAGCGTCCCGGGGACGAGGTGGACGTGCGCGTCAGCCCGGAAAAGGGTTTTGGTCCCCATGACCCCGCCCTCACCTTCACCGACGACATCGCCAACGTGCCCCCTCAGTTCCGGCAGATCGGTGCCGAAGTGCAGATGCAGAACGAGGCGGGCGAGGTGAGATCCTTCTATGTGACCCGCATCGAAGGTGACCGCCTTACCGTTGACGGGAACCATCCCATGGCGGGGAAGACCCTGCTGGTCCACGTGAAGGTATTAGAGGTGCGGACACCCACCGAGGCCGATCGCGAGCACTTGAGTGAACAGGCGTTGCACTGACTGACGGCGGGATGCCGCGGAGCCGATCGCGGGGGCTCTTCTTGTCGCCCAATGCCTTCCTAGGTCATGGGTCGGGTGCGCCCGGCAAGCCTGGCCTGGTCCTGCCCCTCGGATTGCTGGGGCGTCTCCTTTGAGCCGGGTGGTCGTCGGCCTCTCCGGGGGCGTGGACTCGGCGGTGGCGGCCCTGCTCCTGCGCGAACAGGGGCACGAGGTGCAGGCCCTGTTCATGAAGAACTGGGAGGAGGACGACCGCGAGGGCCATTGCGCCGCGGCCGAGGACCTGGCCAGCGCGCGGGCCGTGGCCGATCACCTGGGGATCGCCCTGGGCACGGTCAATTTCGCCTCCGAATACTGGGACCGGGTCTTCGCCCGGTTCCTCTCCGAGTACCGTGTCGGACGCACCCCCAACCCCGACATCCTCTGTAACAGCGAGATCAAGTTCCGCGCCTTTCTCGACTTCGCCCTGGCGCGTGGCGCCGACTACATCGCCACCGGCCACTATGCCGCGCGCGGCGAACGCGACGGCCGTCCCTGCCTGGAACGCGCCTGTGACGAGGTCAAGGACCAGACCTATTTCCTCCATCGCCTGAATGGCGGCCAGCTCCGCCGGGCCCTGTTTCCCCTGGCCGGTCTGAGCAAGCGCGAGGTACGCGAGCGTGCCCGCAAGGCGGGGTTGCCCAACTTCGCCCGCAAGGACAGTACCGGGATCTGTTTCATCGGTGAGCGCCGTTTCCGCGAATTCCTCACCCATTACCTGCCCGCCCGCCGGGGCCCCATGGAGACCCCCGACGGTGAGTTCCTGGGGTATCACCAGGGGCTCATGTACTACACCATAGGCCAACGTAGGGGTCTGGGCGTGGGCGGGCGAGCGGGCGCCAGCGAGGCGCCCTGGTTCGTGGCGGCCAAGGATCTGGAACGCAATGCCCTGATCCTGGCGCAGGGCCATGACCATCCCCTGCTGCTGCACCCGCGCCTGGAGGCCGCCCAGGTCCATTGGATCCGCACGGCGGCGCGGCCCGGTGAGCCCCTGAGCGCGCGCATCCGCCACCGCCAGCCCTTGCAGGCCTGTCGTATCCTGGGATTCGAGGGCGATCGCTGCCGGGTGGAGTTCGGCGCGCCTCAATGGGCTATTGCCCCGGGCCAGGCGGTGGTCTTCTACCGGGGGCGCGAGTGCCTGGGCGGTGCGGTGATCGAGCGCGCCCTGCCTTGACTCCACGAGGGGGTGCGGGCCCTGGCGCCCGAGATTCGGCCTGCGCCAGGCATGTCCGGCGGGGCCTTCAGCGATGTCCGGAGTCGAGTGCCCGGCTTTCGCGGCGGTCCATCACGGCCGCGTGGCGCCGCAGCCGGCTCTTGTGGGCACGCAGCAGCTCCAGGGCATTGGCGATATAGTTTTTCGAGGTGATGTCGCCGGCCAGGTAGTATTCCAGCAGCAGCCGCCAACGTCCGTGAATCTCACAATGGCCCCCTCCTTGGGCAATCAGCGGGCAGTCCGAGCAACGCCGGCTGCTGGACTGTCGAGAAAGGGCCATCCTCTGCCATTCGCGTCGGTATTGCTCGGCGTGGCGCTCGATCCATTCCATCGCCCTGGCCTGCTGTAGTTCCTCGGGGAAGCGTTCCACGTACTGGGTGAGTGTGGCCACTTGCCGTTTCAGGAATTCCTCTTCGGACGTGCCGAGATCCGCGTCACTGCCGATGAAGCGTGCGATCAGGGCCAGCAGCGGATCATCGACGATGAACATCGGCTTTCCCGCGGACGGTTGGGCAGGATGCCCGGGCCGCTTTGTTCTGGCCGTGGTCTCGGCCGCAAGGGCATCACCGGGTTGCGGTCGGCCACCGTGGGAATGGCGAAGACAGGCGTCCATCGTTGAGTAAATCCCGGCCATGATTCATGCCAAAGCCAAGCATTCTATCCTGCTTCTGCTTGATGCGCTACGCTGCTCATGACAAAAGAGATGGACCCGTGGAGCCGACAGAGAATCCCATCTTGCCCTGACCCATCCCCCGCCGTACCATCCAGGCCCCTTTCGATCCATCGGAACGTCCTGTGGAACCCTGCTTCGTCCATCTCCACGTCCATAGCGAATATTCCCTCATCGACGGTATCGTACGGATAAAGCCGCTGATCGAGGCGGTGGCGGACGGGGGGATGCCGGCAGTGGCCCTCACCGACCAGTCCAACCTCTTCGCCCTGGTGAAGTTCTACAAGGCGGCCCTGGCCGGGGGGATCAAGCCCATCATCGGCTGTGACTGCCTGCTGGAGGACCCCGAGGATCCGGCCAACCCCCACCGCCTGCTCCTCCTGGTGCGTGACCGCAAGGGCTACGGCAACCTCACCGAGCTGGTCTCGCGCGCCTACACCGAGGGCCAGCGACGGGGCTCGCCGCGTCTGCAGAGGGCCTGGATCGAGGCCCGCGCCGACGGCCTTATCGCCCTCTCGGGGGGACGCGACGGGGACGTCGCCCGGCGCCTGAGCGCCGGCCGCGAGGCCGATGCCGAGGCCCTCCTGGAGCGTTGGCTGGGGGTCTTCGGCGACCGTTACTATCTGGAGGTGACGCGCACCGGCCGCCCGGGGGAGGAGACCTGGCTGCATGCCGCGGTGGACCTGGCCGCGCGCAAGGGGGTGCCGGTGGTGGCCAGCAACGATGTGCGTTTCCTCCGCGCCGAAGAATTCGAGTCCCACGAGACCCGGGTCTGCATCCACGACGGCCACACCCTGGACGACCCACACCGCCCGCGTCTGTACAGCGAGCAGCAATACCTGCGCAGCGCCGCCGAGATGGCGGAGCTGTTCTCGGACCTGCCCGAGGCCCTGGCCAACAGCGTCGAGATCGCCAAGCGCTGCAACCTGGAACTCAGCCTGGGAAGGCATTGCCTTCCCGACTTTCCAACGCCCGAGGGGATGTCGGTGGCCGAGTTTCTGCGCGCCGAGGCCCGCCGGGGGCTGGAGCAGCGCCTGCAGCGCCGCCTCGATCCCGCCGCCGGCGACTACGGCGAGCGCCGCCGCCCCTACGAGCAGCGCCTGGAGACCGAGCTGGACGTGATCGTGGACATGGGCTTCCCCGGTTACTTCCTTATCGTTGCCGACTTCATCCAATGGGCCAAGGACAACGGCATCCCGGTGGGACCCGGGCGTGGTTCGGGGGCCGGCTCCCTGGTGGCCTATGCCCTCAAGATCACCGACCTCGATCCCCTGGAGCACGAACTCCTGTTCGAGCGCTTTCTCAACCCCGAGCGGGTGTCCATGCCCGACTTCGACGTGGACTTTTGCATGGACAACCGCGACCGGGTGATCGACTACGTGGCCCGTCGCTACGGGCGGGATGCGGTGTCCCAGATCATCACCTACGGGAGCATGGCGGCCAAGGCGGTGGTGCGCGACGTGGGCCGGGTCCTCGGCCACCCCTACGGTTTCGTGGACCGCATCGCCAAGCTGGTGCCCTTCGAGATCGGCATGACCCTGGACAAGGCCCTGGCCGAGAGCGAGGACCTCAAGCGGGTCTACGACGAGGAAGAGGAGGTGCGTGCCCTCATCGATCGCGCGCGCGCCCTGGAAGGCCTGGCGCGCAACGCCGGCAAGCACGCCGGCGGGGTGGTCATCGCCCCCGGCAGACTCACCGATTTCACCCCCCTCTACTGCGAGCCGGACGGCTCCGGTCTGGTGACCCAGTTGGACAAGGACGACGTGGAGGCGGTGGGCCTGGTGAAATTCGACTTCCTCGGCCTGCGCACCCTCACCATCATCGATTGGACGTTGAAGAACATCGCCCGCCAGCACCCGGATCAGGTGGTGGACATCACCGCCATCCCCAGGGACGATCCCGAGGCCTTCGCCCTGCTCAAACGCTGCGAGACCACCGCCGTCTTCCAGTTGGAATCGCGGGGCATGAAGGAACTCATCAAGAAGCTCCAGCCCGACTGCTTCGAGGACATCACCGCCCTGGTGGCCTTGTTCCGCCCCGGCCCCCTGCAATCGGGCATGGTGGACGACTTCATCGCCCGCAAGCACGGGCGTGCCGAGGTGGCCTATCCCCATCCGGCCCTGGAGCCCATCCTCGAGCCCACCTACGGTGTCATCCTCTACCAGGAACAGGTGATGCAGATCGCCCAGGTCCTGGCCGGTTACACCCTCGGCGGGGCCGACCTGCTGCGCCGCGCCATGGGCAAGAAGAAGGCCTCGGAGATGGCCAAGCAGCGCGACATCTTCATGCGCGGGGCGGTGGAGCGGGGGGTGGACGAGGCCGTGGCCAGCCACATCTTCGACCTCATGGAGAAGTTCGCCGGCTACGGCTTCAACAAGTCCCACTCCGCCGCCTACGCCCTGGTCTCCTACCAGACCCTGTGGCTCAAGGCCCATTATCCTGCCGCCTTCATGGCCGCCGTCCTGTCCTCCGACATGGACAACACCGACAAGGTGGTCACCTTCATCGAGGAATGCCGGGCCATGGACCTGGAGGTGGCCCCCCCCGACGTGAACCGTTCCCAGCATCCCTTCACGGTGGACGGCGAACGCACCATCGTCTACGGCCTGGGTGCGGTCAAGGGCGTCGGCGAGGCGGCCATCGAGGGCATCCTCAAGGCGCGCGAGGCCGAGGGCCCTTTTCACGACCTGTTCGACTTCTGCCGCCGCATCGACCTGCGCAAGGCCAATCGGCGGGCGCTGGAGGCCCTGATCCGTGCCGGCGCCCTGGACGGGCTCGGCGCCAACCGCGCCACCCTGATGTTGCAACTGCCCCTGGCCCTGAAACTGGCCGAGCAGCACCATGCCACCGCCTCCACCGGTCAGGCCGACCTCTTCGCCCTCGACGACGCCCCCTCGGTGCCCGTCCTGGACCCCCGTACCCTGCCTCATGCCGACGACGAATGGGAGGACGAGCAACGCCTCCTGGGCGAGAAGGAGACCCTGGGCCTCTACCTCACCGGCCACCCCATCGATCGCTACGGCGACGAGCCGGCCCGCCTTACCACCCATCGGCTGGGCGAGATCCAGGCCCTGGAGGCCTCCCATGAAGGAGGGCGCCAAGCGGCGCGCAAGGCGGTGGTCTGCGGCCTGGTGGTGGACGCCCGCCACCGCAACACCCAGCGGGGGCGCATGGGCTCGGTGACTCTGGACGACCGTACCGGGCGTATGGAGGTGGCCCTCTTTTCCGAGAGCTACGAGCGTTACCGGGAACTCCTCACCCTGGACAAGGTGCTGGTGATCGGTGGGACCCTGGCCATGGACGAGTACCGGGGGGCCTGGACCCTGCGCGCCGAGCGGGTGCACGAGTTCGAGGAGGCGCGCGCCGCCTACGCCGAACGCCTGGAACTGCGTATCGCCGCGCGGGACGGGGACCCCCAGGCCGTCCGTACCCTGGTCGCGGCCCTGCGCGAACACCTCGCCGCCCATCGCGGTGGCCGTTGCGCCGTGCGCCTCCATTGCGCCGTCCCCGGCGCCCAGGGGGTATTGCGGCTCGGCGACGACTGGCGGGTGGAGCCGCGCGACGCCCTCCTCAAGGGGCTGGGCGGGCTGCTCGGAGAGGATGGGGTACGGGTGGTCTACGGCAAGGGGCCGGTGCCGGAGGAGCGCCCGATGCAGATGCATGGCTGAGAACGAACACCCGGGTCTCTCGCCCCTTCCGCTACTGCGAGAGGATCGGCCCGTGCCCCCGGTTTTCTGCCCGCAGGATATACCCGTACGGCGGGCATGGCTCCGCGAACCAGCCCCTATGGTGCCTATCCCACGGCTTTGCGGATCAGTCCTTTCAACGCCTCGGGCAGTTTCACCGCGCCCGACAGGGCGAACTCCCTGGCCCTTTCGGACATCTTCTTCCAGGTCTTGCGGATGATGTCCAACCACTTCTCCTCGCTGTATTCCGGATGCTTGGCGGCGAACTCCTCCAGGTAGTATTCGATGAATACCAAATCGGCCACGTCCTCCAACAATTGGCTGTCGGGGTTCACCTTGATGCCGCGTTTGCCCACGGCCTGCTTGACCCGTTCGCGGGTGGCGTCGTCGTAACCGGCCCGGGCAAGGATTTCGCCGGCGGTATCGGCATGGAAGCGATACAGGCGGGTACGCCATTGCAGATAGCCCTGGCGCCCTTCGGGGAAGTCACTGCGTGGGATGCGCCAGCGCTGGATGTGCTGGGCGCGTACGGCCAGTTTCATGGCCTCGTCGGCGGTGGGGTCGAAACGCTCCAGCATCTCCACCATGCGCCGGGAGTAGAGTCGTTCCTTGGGCCAGGTCTCGCCATTCCATTCGACTCGGTTGGGGTCTTCGCCATTGGCCGCATCCATCAGGGCCACGGCCGTTTCGTAACGGTTCTTCTCGGGCATTTCGGGTTCCGCGTCTGAGGGGGGATCCTATTCATTGGGGCCTTTCCACCTCTACTTCAACCCGTATCCCAGATTCGGACACCCGCGCCGGCGGCGGTCCGCGATATCGGCGGAATATACCCTTCGCGCGTGATTGTTTTGTTCTTTCGGCCTCTGAACGGCCTATCTCCGTGTGCGCTGAGCCCTTTTTGGAATCGCCCCGCAGGTACTCAAGAAATGGCAGGCCGGGCGCCCAGATCACTTCGAGAGATTCGTATGTGATCTCATGGGCCGTGATGCCGATAGCTCTCCCCAGGCGGCCATCCTGGCCGACCGCGTCCGCGGGCTTGATCTTATGCATCGAATCGCCAAAATAGGCACTCTATGCGTGAAGTCTGGTTCTTACATGCGACAGAGGAGACGAGGCGATGTTCGACGGTGAAGGTGCGATCATGGGTGCGGCGGTGTTGTTGATCCTCGGGGTGGTGGTGTCTGCCCTGATCGGCTAGCGGTGCCATGGCCGGCAAGGGGGCCGCGTGACCCTTGCCCGGCCCCTGGGCTCAACCCTCGAGATCAGCCCGTCTGTTCCGTGAGCGCATAGCAGGACCCGGAGTTCGGAGTGCGCGTAGACGGGCGGGCCGTCCTTCGAATCGCGGGCGCGCTCGTGCCCAGCCCCTTATCCACCCTCTCCCTCGGCGCCTGCCGCGGCGGTGTCTTCGAAGAGGTTGTGAGCGTCCTCCAGGATCCGGCCGAGGTTCCATAGTGGAAGCGGGTATCCTGAAGACTCCGATGCAACCCTGAGACCCGCCATGCTGGATGCAGATCACTGGTTCACCGAGTTCTGCGAAGAGGCCGGCAGCGCCTTTTCCCTGCGCATTCGCGGCCGGCTGCATGAAGAGCGTACGCCCTACCAGCATATCGCCATCTACGAGACCACGGATTTCGGCCATCTGATGGTGATCGACGGCTTCGTGATGCTCAGCAGCCGGGACAACTTCCTCTACCACGAGATGCTGACCCATCCGGTGCTCTTCACCCATCCCCATCCCCGCCGGGTGTGCATCGTCGGCGGGGGGGACTGCGGCACCCTGCGCGAGGTCCTGCGCCACCCGGGGGTGGAGTCGGTGGTACTGGTGGAGATCGACGAGCGTGTCACGCGCCTGGCCGAGCGCTATTTCCCGGAGTTGTGCGAGGCCAACGGCGACCCACGTGCCGAGTTCCGGTTCGAGGACGGTATCCGCTGGATGCAGGCGGCGCCGCCCGGCCGCTTGGATGTCATCATCGTGGACAGTACCGATCCCTTCGGCCCGGGCGAAGGGCTGTTCACTGCCTCATTCTACGCCGATTGTGCACGCGCCCTGGGCCCGGACGGGCTCCTGGTGCAGCAGAGTGAATCACCCCTGCTGCACCAGGACATCATCCGCGGCATGTTCCGGGCCCTGGGGGAGGGCGGATTCCGGGCATGCGCCCCCCTGTTCTTCCCCCAGCCGGTCTATCCCGGCGGCTGGTGGAGTGCCATCCTGGCGGGCAAGCAGGCGATCCCTGGGTTTCGTGTCGACGATGCCGCGGCGCGGCCCTTCCCCACCAAGTATTACAACCCGGATACCCACCGGGGGGCGCTGGCGGTGCCGGGGTTCTTCGCCGAGGCCCTGGCCGACCTGAATTCAGGGCTCGGGCAGGGATAGGGGGCGCTGCTTGCGGGGATTGGCGCGGAAGAACACCGCCGCGTTGCCGATGCCCTGGACGAGTTCGGCGCCGGTGGCCTCGGCGATGCGGCCGATGGCCCCGGCGCGGACCGCCCGATCGCCGAGGCGCAGGCTCAGTTTGATCAGTTCGTGATGTTCCAGGGCCCGCTCGATCTCCGCCATCACCGGGGCGCTGAGGCCGTTTTGGCCAACCCGGACCACGGGCCTGAGTCGCTGGGCGAGGCGCCGCAGGTGCTTGCGTTGGGGTTCGGTCAGGGAGGTGGGCATGGTTATGGCCTCGATGAAAGGGGCGGCGGCTCAAAGGAGGTTGCAATACGGGTCGATGCCTTAGGCGATCACGGCATCTCGGCCGTGGGCGGTGGGAGCGGCTCCCATTGGCTCACCCCTTGTGCCGGCGCCGGCGCCGCCGTCCCCGGTAGGCGGCGATGTGGCGCATGATGCGCGCGAAGGGCAGGCGGTCGATGGTGCCGAAGCGCCCCAGGGCCTTCTCCACGAGGTCGTCGATGTCTTCCACCAGGCCGTCCGCGCGCGTGCCGCTCTCCAGGGCCTCGGCGATCCCGCGCAGGCCGCCCATCTGTACCCGCATCCCCTGGGCATAGGCCAGTTCGCCCGGATCGCGGCGGGCCTTGAGGGCGAAACGGGCCTGGCGGCGCAGGGTCGCGGTGAGTTCCAGGCAGCGCGCGCGCGCCTCGGCGTCCAGACAACGCACGCCCTCGCGCTCGGCGATACAGAACCACTCGGCCCGCCGGCAGGCCGCCTGGCGGGTGAGGATGGCCTTGGCGAACACGCAGTCCTGGACGTTGATCTCCTTGTAGGTGTTGCGGAAGGCCTCGCTATCCATCGCCCTGCTTGAATCTGTGGATCAGGCGGCGTTCCTTCTTGTTGGGGCGCTGCGTGGGGGCCGGGCTGCGGCGTTCCAGGCGGCGGTGGGCCAGCAGCGCCTGCCGGCGGGCCACGCTGCCCTCGTCCTCGCGGTAGAGCAGGGCGGCCTCGGCGGCCGGCCGGCGCTGCCGGTCGAGGGCCAGGACCTCGATCTCCCAGGCGAGTTCGCCCTTGTGGATGGTCAGGCGCATCCCGGGGCGGATCTCCCGTCCCGGCTTGGTGCGGCGGCCATCCAGGTGGACCTTGCCACCCATGACGGCCTCCTGGGCGAGCGGGCGGGTCTTGAAGAAACGCGCCACCCACAGCCATTTGTCCAGACGCATGGAGGGGGGCGGATTCATGCCAGTCCGAGCAAGGGGTCCAGTTCGCCGCGGGCGTCCAGGGCGGCCATGTCGTCAAAACCGCCTATATGGTGGTCGTCGATGAATATCTGGGGTACGGTGTGACGGTGCGAACGCGCCATCATGATCCGCATCTGCTCGTGGTCGCCGTCGATACGGATCTCCTCGTAACGCACCCCCTTGCGCTCCAGCAGGTGCTTGGCGCGGATGCAATAGGGGCAGATGGCGGTGGTGTACATCTCTACCTTTGGCATGGTTCCGCTATCTTATAATGGGTTCACAGACCCCGAATCCTAGCCTCCCCGTCTTTTCCAGTCCAGCAAACACCTCTCAAATCCCAGGGAATATCCATGCTCAGAGACACCCCTCAGCCTGTGCGCCTGCAAGACTACCGTCCGCCGGCCTTCCTCATCGACCGGGTGGAACTCCACTTCGACCTGGATGCCGCGGCCACACGGGTGCGCTCGCGCCTGCATCTGCGCCGCAACCCGGCTGCTCCACAGGCCCGCGATCTGCGTCTGCACGGCGAGGCTCTGGAACTCCTGTCCATCGCCCTGGATGGCCGTCCCCTCCCCGCGGAGGCCTATACGCTGGACGCGGCCGGTCTGACCCTCCCGGAGGTGCCCGACGCCTTCCTCCTGGACACCGAGGTGCGCGTCCATCCCGAGCGCAACACCGCCCTGGAGGGCCTCTACCGGTCGGGCCCCATGCTCTGCACCCAGTGCGAGGCCGAGGGCTTTCGCCGCATCACCTTCTTCCTCGACCGGCCCGATGTGATGGCCCGTTTCCGGGTCACCCTGGAGGCCGACGCCGGGCCTTACCCAGTGCTCCTGTCCAACGGCAACCCGGTCTCCCTGGAGGACCTGCCCGGTGGCCGCCGGCGGGCGGTCTGGGAGGACCCCTTCCCCAAGCCCTGTTACCTGTTCGCACTGGTGGCCGGCGAACTGGCCTGTGTGGAGGACCGTTTCACCACCGCCTCCGGGCGGGAGGTGCCGCTGCGCATCTACACCGAGCCGCAGAACCTGGACCGCTGCGGGCATGCCCTGGAGTCCCTGAAGCGGGCCATGGCCTGGGACGAACGCGAGTACGGCCGCGAGTACGACCTCGAGGTCTTCAACATCGTCGCGGTGAACCACTTCAACATGGGCGCCATGGAGAACAAGGGGCTCAACATCTTCAACGCCAAGTACGTCCTGGCACGGCCGGACACCGCCACCGATCAGGACTTCCAGGGTGTCGAAGGGGTCATCGCTCACGAATATTTCCACAACTGGACCGGCAACCGCATCACCTGCCGCGATTGGTTTCAGTTGAGCCTCAAGGAGGGCTTCACCGTCTTCCGCGACCAGGAGTTCTCCGCCGACATGGGTTCGCGCGGGGTCAAGCGGATCCAGGACGTGGGCCTGTTGCGCACCCATCAGTTCGCCGAGGATGCGGGCCCCCTGGCCCATCCGGTGCGGCCCGACAGCTATATCGAGATCAACAACTTCTACACCGTCACCGTCTACGAGAAGGGCGCGGAACTGATCCGTATGCTGCGCACCCTGCTGGGCCGGGCGGGATTCCGCCGCGCCACCGATCTCTATTTCGAGCGCCACGACGGCCAGGCGGTGACCACCGAGGACTTCGTGCGCTGCATGGAGGACGCCTCCGGGCGCGACCTGACCCGGTTCCGCCGCTGGTACGACCAGGCCGGCACCCCGGTGGTGACGGCCGCGGACGCCTACGATCCCGAGAGGCGCGAATACCGCCTCACCCTGCGCCAGCACTGCGCCCCGACCCCCGGTCAGCCGCACAAGGCGCCCTTCCACATCCCCGTGGCCCTGGGCCTGCTGGGGGCGGGCGGCCGGGCCATCCCCCCGGTCCTGGCCGACGGCCGTCCCGGGGACCTCCTGGAACTCACCGGGCCCGAACAGACCTTCGTCTTCCGCGACGTGCCGGAACGGCCCCTGCCGTCCCTGTTGCGTGGCCTTTCGGCGCCGGTGAAGCTGGAATATCCCTATACTGCGGAGGACCGCTGCTTCCTCATGGCCCACGACCCCGATCCGGTCAACCGCTGGGACGCCGCCCAGGGGCTGTTCCGGGACGAGATCCTGAGGCGCCTGGAATCTCCCGATGCGGCCCTGCCCGAGGGCCTGACGGCGGCCTTCCGCCATGCCCTGCTGGACGACCGCAGCGAGGCGGCCCTGGTGGCCGAGGTCCTGACCCTGCCCGGCGAGGCCTGGCTCGCCGATCAGCTGGAGGAGGTGGACCCCCTGGCCCTGCACGCCGCCCGCGAAGGGCTGCGCCGTGCCCTGGCGGAGACCCTGGCAGGGGATCTGCGCGCCCGTTACGAGGCCCTCGGGGCCATCGGCCCCTACCGCCTGGAGGCCGCCGAGATCGGCCGCCGCCGCTTGCGCAACCTGTGTCTGGGCTGTCTCGCGGCCCTCGACCGGGACGACACCTGGGAACTCTGCCGCGCCCAGTTCGAGCAGGCCGACAACATGACCGACCGCGGCGCCGCCCTGCGCCTGCTCGCCGACGCCCCCGACCGCTGGCGGCGGCCGGCGCTGGAGGCCTTCCATCGCCAATGGCGGAACGATCCCCTGGTCCTGGACAAGTGGTTCCAGGTCCAGGCCCTGGCCCCGCGCCGCGGCACCCTGGAACAGGTCCGCGCCCTCGCTCGTCACCCCGATTTCAGTCTCGGGGTCCCCAACCGGGTGCGCAGCCTCCTGGGCGCCTATGCGCTGGGTAACCCCACGGCCTTCCACCGTCGCGACGGGGGAGGCTACGCCTTCCTGGTGGATCAGATCCTACGTCTCGACCCCCTCAATCCCCAGGTGGCGGCACGCCTGCTACGCTCGTTGGACCGCTGGCGCCGCTACGCGCAGCCCTATGCCGCGGCCATGCGCGCCCAGTTGCAGCGGGTGGCCGACGCCGAGGTCTCGCGCGACCTCTACGAGGTGGCGGCCAAGAGCCTGGAGGGGGCATGAAGGCCCTGCTGCTGGCGGCCCACGGCAGTCGCCGGGCGCCGTCCAACAGCGAGGTGGCGGCCCTGGCGGAACGCATGGCCGGCCTGGCCGGGCCGGGATGGGCCTGGGTGGGGCACGGTTTCCTGGAACTGGCCAGCCCCGATATCCCCGCCGCCGTGGACCAGGCGGTGGCGGCGGGGGCCGACGAGATCCTGGTGCTGCCCTATTTCCTTGCCGCCGGTCGCCACGTGCGCGAGGACCTGCCGGCGCAGGTGGAGACGGCCCGCCGCCGTCACGCCGGGGTGGCGATCCGCCTCGTCCCCCACCTGGGGGCCGCGCGCGGGCTCGCGGAGCTGCTGTGGCGGGAGGTGGCGGCCGCGGATGCCTGAGCGAGGGACGGATGGGACCCAGGGGCCTCGGTCGTCGTTTGGGACAAGGCCCGAAGACAACGGGTCTTGGGATCGATTGCTGTCGATTTTATCGCGCTGACGTGCCACCCGGCCCTGTAGGTTGGGTCGGCGTGGCGTGACCCATTGGATCCCATGGGCGTCTCCGGGGTGCACTGCCGCTCGTCCCGACGGTTGCGGCAATCGGTGATGTGACGAAGGAGAATCGTACGCCTCCGCATTCTTCCCATAGGCATCGACGTAGGAGCGGCTTTGGCCGCAATCCGAGGTGGTCAGTGCGTGCAGGAATCTCCCGGCTGAAGCCGCTTCCACGCAAGGCACCGGGCGGCCCGCTGAAAACCAGGAGAGCGGGAAGTCGCGTTTCCGGGTTCCGTGGTCTAAAGAGTCCAGGGAAGGCCCCTTTCAACATCCTGTCAGGGGCCCGAGTCCCCTCTGCTCGGCCATCCAGTGGACGAGGCCCTGGTCATCTTGATTGCGCGTTTCATCCGGCTTTCCCTCAAACGGTCAGGTATTGCCTGATCAGTTCGTCGTTCAGCTCCGCCATGGCCCCCTCGGCCATACATCGCCCGCGGTCGAGGATGACGAAGCGGTCACCCACGCGCCGCGCAAACGGCAGCTTCTGTTCTACCAATAACACCGTCAGCCCCATCTCGTCGATCAGTCGGCGGACGATGTCGCCGATCATGGACACGATGTTCGGCTGGATGCCCTCGGTGGGCTCGTCCAGGATCAGCAGCTTCGGGTCGATCACCAGGGCGCGGGCGATGGCCAGTTGCTGTTGCTGTCCGCCGGACAGGTCGCCGCCGCGGCGTCCAAGCATCTCGGCGAGTACCGGGAAGAGTTCGTAGATGAAGTCCGGGATCCGCTTCAGGCCGTCATGGCGGGCCGGCAGACCGATCCGCAGGTTCTCCTCCACCGTCAGCAGGGGAAAGATCTGCCGCCCTTGGGGTACATAGCCCAATCCCAGGGAGGCGCGCGCCTCGGCCCTGCGGTCTTGGATCGGCTCGCCATCGTAGAGGATCTCCCCGGAACGAATCCGAAGCAGGCCCATGACCGATTTCAGGAACGTGGTCTTGCCCACCCCATTGCGTCCCATCAACACCGTACACTGGCCCCTCGGGACCTGCATATCCACGTCCCAAAGTGCTTGCGAGGCACCATAGAACTGATCGAGGTGGCGGACCTTCAGCATGTCATTCCCCCAGGTAGACCTCGACGACCCGGGGATCGCTCTGGACCTCGTCCATGCTGCCTTCCGCCAGCACGCGACCCTGGTGGAGCACGGTCACCCGCGAATCCAGCGCCCGCACAAAATCCATGTCGTGCTCGACGACCACCAGTGAGTGTTCCCCGGCCAGTGAGCCCAGCAATTCCACCGTACGGTCCATCTCCTGATGGGTCATGCCGGCGGCCGGTTCGTCTACCAGCAACAACAGCGGGTTCTGCATCAACAACATGCCGATCTCCAGCCATTGTTTCTGCCCGTGCGAAAGCGCGCCGGCCAGGCGGGCCGCCTCCTGCGTGAGGCCAATGATGTCCAAGACTTCTTCGATGCGCTCCTTCTGCTCTGGCGTCAGACGCGCCATGAGGGTGGCCCACACGGACTTGGGTCCGGCCATAGACAGCTCCAGGTTCTCGAACACCCGGTGCTGTTCGAACACCGTCGGCTTCTGGAACTTGCGCCCGATCCCGGCATGAACGATCTCCGCCTCATCCATAGCGAGCAGATCCAGGCGTTGCCCGAACCAGCAGTTCCCTTTGTCCGGACGGGTCTTCCCGGTGATGATATCCATCATCGTGGTCTTTCCTGCGCCATTCGGACCGATGACGCAGCGCAGCTCCCCCACGTTGACGTAGAAGTTCAGCCCGTCGATGGCTTTGAATCCATCGAAGCTGACCGACACGTCCTCCATGTACAGCAGGGTGCCGTGAGAAAGATCCGACTGTTCCAGATCCGTGGCGACCTCGGCGTCGAATACGGGGCCACGGGCATGTGAAGGGCCGTCCGTCACCTCGTGTTCACCCGATGCATCCACCCCGCGACACCCCGAGGCAGGAACAAGGTCACGAGTACGAACAATCCACCCAGGGCGAAGAGCCAGGCCTCCGGCAGCACCGCGGTAAACCAGGTCTTGGCGTAGTTCACGCCCAACGCCCCGAGTACCGCACCATACAAGGTGGCACGGCCGCCGATGGCCACCCACACCACCACCTCGATGGAGTTCAGTGGCTGGAACTCGCTGGGGTTGATGATCCCCACTTGCGGCACGTACAGGGCCCCGGCGATACCTGCGAGTACCGCGGAAAAGGTAAAGATCGCCAACTTGAAGTGTTCGACCCGATAGCCGGTGAAGCGCGTGCGATCCTCGGCGTCCCGGATTGCGACCACCACCTTTCCGAGCCGCGACTCGACGATGCCCCGGCAGGCCAGGTAGCCCACCCCCAGGGCCACACCGGAAGCGATGAACAGGCCCAGGCGGGTGGCATCGGACTGCAGGCTGAACCCGAGGATCTCCTTGAAGTCGGTGAGGCCGTTGTTGCCGCCGAAACCCATCTCGTTTCGGAAGAAGGCGAGCATCAGGGCATAGGTCAGGGCCTGGGTGATGATGGACAGATAGACCCCGGTGACCCGGGAGCGGAAGGCGAACCAGCCGAAGACGAAGGCCAGCAGCCCCGGCACCAGCATCACCATGAGCATGGCGAACCAGAACTGGTCGAAGCCGTGCCAGAACCACGGCAGTTCGTGCCAGTTGAGGAAGACCATGAAGTCCGGCAGATCGGGGTTGCCATACACCCCCCGGTCACCGATCTGGCGCATCAGGTACATGCCCATGGCGTAGCCACCGAGGGCGAAGAAGGCCGCATGCCCCAGGCTGAGAATACCCAGATAGCCCCACACCAGGTCCACCGCCACCGCCAGCAGGGCGTAGGTCAGGTACTTGCCCAGCAGGGTCAGGCTGTAGCCGCTCAGATGCAGGGCGTGGTCCGCCGGCAGGGTCGCCAGCACCGGTACCACGATCAGGGTGACGGTCAGCGCGAGCAGGAACACCTGGCTGCCGCGGTCGCCTTGCAGGATACGAAAGACCGCCATGGATCAGCCCTCCGCGGCGCGGCCCTTTTGCGGGAACAGGCCCCGCGGCCGTTTCTGGATGAACAGGATGACGAACACCAGGATCAGGATCTTGGCCATCACCGCCCCCGCCCAGGGTTCCAGGAACTTGTTGGCCACCCCCAGGCCGAGGCCGCCGATCAGGGTTCCCCACAGGTTGCCCACCCCCCCGAACACCACCACCATGAAACTGTCCACGATGTAGGCCTGACCCAGATTGGGCCCAACGTTGGTCAGTTGCGACAGGGCCACGCCCGCGATCCCGGCGATACCCGATCCCAGACCGAAGGTCAGGGCATCCACGCGCGCCGAGTGCACCCCCATGGCGCGGGCCATGGCCCGGTTCTGCGAGACCGCGCGTACCTGCAGGCCGAGGCGGGTGCGCTTGAGCACCAGAAACAGACCGGCGAACACCAGCAGGCAGAACAGGATGATATACATACGATTGTAGGTCAGCGACAGTACCGGGTTGACCTGCCACGAGCCACTCATGAAGCCGGGGTTGGCGACCGGCACGTTCTGCGGGGAGATCAGGGTGCGTGCTGTCTGTTGCAGGATCAGGCTGATGCCAAAGGTCGCCAGCAGGGTCTCCAGGGGGCGTCCGTACAGGAAGCGGATCACCCCGCGCTCGATGGCGATGCCCACTACTCCCGAGACCATGAAGGCCGCCGGTATGGCGAGCAAAAGGGCCAGCCCCGTCGTCTCCGGCAGGAGTCGCTGGATCAGGTAGGTGGTGTAGGCTCCAAGCATGATGAGTTCGCCATGGGCCATGTTGATGACCCCCATGACACCGAAGGTGATGGCCAGGCCGATAGCCGCCAGCACCAGCACCGAACCCAGGCTCAGGCCGAAGAACAGGGTCTCGATCTGGGCGAACAGCTTCACCCGGTCCTCGATCTTGCCCAAGGCGTCTTGGGCGGCCTGTTTCACCCTGGGGTCGGGATCGGACGCCGCCAGTCTGACCAGGGCTTGGCGCGCCACCGGCTGGAGGCTATCGCCCACCATCGCGATGGCCTGCAAGCGTACCCGCGGAGCGTCGGAGGCCAGCCGGCCCAGGGCCAGAACCAGTTGCATGGCCTCGCGGACCGCGGGGTCGGTCTCCTTTTCGAGGCGTGGGGCGAGCAGCGTCGCCTGTGCCGGCGAGGGGTTGGCAAGCAGGGCCTGCACCGATTTCAGGCGCCGCGCGGGGTCGCCGCTGTCGAGATCGCGGGTGGCGAGGATGCCCCGTATCACCCGCCGCAGGCGGTTGTTGATGGCGATCTTCTTCAGCTTGCGCCTCTTGAACTCGCCCAGCGGCTCGCCGCTGAGCACGTCGGTGGCGAGGTATTTGTGCCCCTTCTTTGTCGCCCATACCAGGCGTCCGCTCTTCTTGAGCACACGCAGGCGGCCGCTGAGCACGCCCTCGAGCAGCTCGTAGCGTTTGGGATGGGGGGAGGCGGCCAGTTTCGCCAGCGCCTCCGCCTTGTCTGCAAAGTGATTTCCGGTCAGGATCCGGAAGATCGCGTCTAGCCTGGGATCGCCGGTATCGACCCGGCCGGCATATGCCGAAGGTGTCAGCAGGCACAGCAACAGGAGGATCCTGAGGGTCATGATCGTGTCTTTCGTCCACGGGTGGCCGGCAGGAGGTGCAGCTCCCGCCGGCCGTCGTCATGCGGCCGGGCTCAGTAGTTCTGCCCCGAGCACTTGCCTGTCTTGACGTTGTAGTTACCACAGGAGAGCGGCTTGCGCCAATCGGCGATCAGATCCCTGGAGCCCGGTAAGTAGTCCGACCAGGCATCACCCACCACCTCCGGGGTGCGATAGACGATATCGAACTGGCCGTCGTCCTGGATCTCTCCGATCAGTACCGGTTTGGTGATGTGGTGGTTGGGCATCATCGCGGCGTAGCCACCAGACAGGTTGGGTACGGTGACGCCGATCATGGCATCGACTACCTTTTCGGGATCGGTGGTGCCGGCCTTCTCGACTGCCTTGATCCACATGTTGAAGCCGATGTAGTGCGCCTCCATGGGATCGTTGGTGACGCGATCGTCGTTCTTGACGAACTTGTGCCATTTCTCGATGAACTCGTCGTTGGCCTCGGCGTCCACGCTCTCGAAGTAGTTCCAGGCCGCGAGGTGACCCACCAACGGCTTGGTGTCGATTCCGGACAATTCCTCCTCGCCCACGGAGAAGGCAATCACCGGGATGTCCTCGGCGGAGATGCCCTGGTTACCTAGCTCCTTGTAGAAGGGTACGTTGGCGTCACCGTTGATGGTGGAGACCACGGCGGTCTTCTTTCCATGGGAACCGAACTTCTTGATCCGAGCCACCTCGGACTGCCAATCCGAGAAACCGAACGGCGTGTAGTTGACGATAATGTCCTTGGCGGAAAAACCTTTTGATTTCAGATAGGCCTCGAGGATCTTGTTGGTGGTGCGTGGATAGACATAGTCGGTCCCTTCCAGTACCCAGCGCTTCACGCCTTGGCCCATGAGGTAGTCCACCGCCGGGATGGCCTGCTGGTTGGGCGCGGCGCCGGTGTAGAAGACATAGTGGGAGGACTCCTCGCCTTCGTACTGGACAGGGTAGAACAGGGGGACCTTCAGTTCTTCCACCACCGGCAGGACCGATTTGCGGGAGACCGAGGTCCAACAGCCGAAGATGGCGGTAACGCCATCCTTGGAGATCAACTCGCGCGCCTTCTCGGCGAACAGTGGCCAGTTGGAGGCGGGGTCGACCACCACCGGTTCGAGTTTCTTGCCCAGCAGGCCCCCCTTCTTGTTCTGTTCATCGATGAGCATCAGCAGGGTGTCCTTGAGCGTGGTCTCAGAGATCGCCATGGTCCCTGAAAGCGAGTGCAGGATACCCACCTTGATGGTATCGGCCGCCTGTGCGGCGGCCGTGATCGCCAGTGTGGCGACTGTGGTCAGCGCCAAGCCGAGCCGGCGCAAGGTGATAGAACGGTGCATCTGATCGGGTCCCCCTGAGGTGAAGTTCGTACTGTCTCGGCGCCTGCTAGGGCGCGCCTCACCCCGTTTGGAAGGCAGAAGTCATGCCAGGCACGCGCACCATTGAAATACGAGAGATTGTCACGGGGTGTCGGGGTATATGTGGGGGCGGATGCACCAAACCGATGCATCCTGTCCTGGCGTATGCCCCTTATTGGTGCAGACGGCGAAGGGGCGGGGAGGCGTCTACGGACCACAGGGCGAAAAGATTTACGTGGGATGGGTATATAGGCATGGAAATTCCATAGGTTCCCCTGTTCAGAGCACCTTCAGTATCACCGAGGCGATGAGAAAATAGTTGCTGACCCCGAGAATGTCGATGGCGGTGGTGACGAAAGGGCCGGTGGCGATGGCCGGGTCGGCCCCGATGCGATGGAATACCATGGGCAGGATGATGGCGATCACTGCCGCTCCGGTCATGTTGGTGAGGATGGTGAGGCCGACGATGGTGCCCAGGTCGGGGTCACCGAACAGCCACAGGCTGGCCAGGGCAAGGGCGATGCCGTAGATCACTCCGAGCATCAGGCCGACCCACAACTCCTTGAGGATGTAACCGCGCGCCTGACTGAGGTCCAGATGGCCGGTGGCCAGGCTGCGTACCGCGACCGTGGCCGACTGGGTGCCGACGTTGCCGGCCATGCCCATGACGATGGGCAGGAAGGCGGACAGGGCGAGCAGACGCGCCAGCAATCCCTCGAAGTGGTCGATCACCGCGGTGGCCGCGAGCCCCCCGAGAAAGGCCGCGAACAGCCAGGGCAGGCGGATCTGCATGATCTTGAGGGGTGACTGGGTGGACATCTCGGCCTCGTCCGTACCGGCCATCTTGAGCATGTCCTCGGTGGTCTCGTCCTGGATCACGTCCACGATATCGTCCATGGTGACCACACCGCACAACTGTCCGGCCTCGTCCACCACCGGGATGGCGAGGATGCGGTATTGCTCCACCAGACGGGCCACCTCTTCCTGGTCGTCGTCGGTACGCACCCGGATCACCCGCGGGTTCATGATCTCCGCCAGGCGTTGCTCGGGGCGGGCCAGCAGGAGCTGGCGCAGGGAGATCACCCCGAGCAGGCGTTTGCCGGTGTCCACGACATAGAGATAGAACACCATCTCCACGTCGCTGAGACCGCGCAGGGCCTCCACCGCATCCTCCACCGACATGTCCTCGGGCAGGGCGAAGACGTCCGTGGTCATGATCCCGCCGGCGGTATCGGCAGCGTACTGGAGGAGTTCCTCCACCTCCTCCTGGCTGGTCTCGTCCAGGCCCTCCATCAGGCGCTCGGCCAGTTCCGGGTCCTGTTCCGCGATGAGATCGGTGAGGTCGTCGGGGGGGAGTTCGTGCAAGACCGGGAACAGGGCCTCGGCGGGGGTCTCGCGCAGGATCCGCTCACGCAGTTCGGGGTCGAGTTCCGACAGGCAGTCGGCCGCCTGGTGCGTGTCCTCGATGGCGTGAAAGACCTCCAGGGCTTCGTTCGGGGGGAGCAGGGAGAGGATCTGGGCCAGGTCCGAGGCGTGAGTCTTGGCCAGGATGCGTTTCAGTGGCGCGCTCGCGCCCCGGTGATGGAGACGGATGATGGCGTCCAGGACCAGGCGGTTGCGTTTCGATATGTGCGACATGCCGATAGCCTGCGTGAAAGTTGGGCCTTGCGCTGGCCAGTCGTCCTATACCCGTCGTACGTGAATATTTCCATCCTTCGGTCCGTAAACGGCACTTCCCTGTGCCACTCCTCGTTTTTCGAGGGTCTTCCTCGTGCTCCTGGGCAAGGCGCGGAAGCGAGTCATAGCGGGGGACTATGGCGAGCAATCGCCACACCGCCCAGGGGTGCGAGGGGCGGCCGCAGTAGCGAAATATTCACGTGCGACGGGTATATCCATCAGAGATGGGGGGCCTCATGCGGGCCCCGTCAGGTGGGGAAAAGGGGCGGATACCGAAACTCAGCGCAGGCGCCGGGAACCCTCGTCGCCCTGCTGCTCCGACACATGCAGGCTCGACTCCAGGTAATCCAGGCGCTCACGCAGTTTCTTGTTGTACAGCTTGTTGAGGGTCGTGGCCGGGCGTGGCTTCCATTCGTCGGTGATGGCGGCCAGGGCCTCCTCCAGTTGCCACTTGTACGTATAGCCTTGGCCTTGGAGGCGTTGCACTGCATCGATCTGGGCCTTGCTGAGGTAGTTGCGATCGAGAGCGGCGATATCCGCCGGCGTGACCTCCATGGGGTAGAGTTCGGCCGCGAACAGGATCAGTGCCTCCTGTTTGTCGTCGTAGTGCGCGCGTTTCCGGATCAGCTCACGGAAATGGACGGGCGGGGTCAGCTTGCGGCCTTCCAGATCGGCCAGGGGGGCGGTGTCCACGCCGTGGCGCTTCAGGTAGTCCGTCACCTCCGGGGTGATCTGGAAATAGACCTGGGTGTAGACCCGCTGATTGAAGACATTCTGGAGCACGAACAGCATGACGAAACAGATCGCCGCCGCCATCACCGGGGTGGAGGCCCAGCCCGAGGCAATGTTCGCCAATACCCGCCAGCGGATCTGTTTGGCCCCCTTGCGCCCGTGCAGCAGGCCGATCCCCACCACCGCGCCCACCACGGCCTGGGAACTGGAGACCGGGATCAGGGGGATGGTGGGCAGGCCCAGGCTGAGGAGGGTGTGTTCCAGACCGGTGGACGCGAACAGGAACAGCACCACCGCCTGGGATATGACCACCACCCAGGCCGCCACCGGGGTCAGCGGCAGCAGGCTGTCGCCGACGGTCATCATCACCCGTTTCGAATAGGTGAACACCCCCACACCGATGGCGATGGCGCCGAGCAGAAAGAGCTGCTGGATCGAGGTGAAGGTGAACAGGTGATCCACATGGAAATCGGTGAACGGCGAGGAGGCGACGAACACCCCCATAACGTTGGCGATGTTGTTGGCGCCCAGGCTGTAGGCGCCGAAGGCCCCGGCCAGGATCAAGCCGATGCGGGTGTAGGCATCCAGGCTGATGAGGTGGATCTGCGCCTTGCGGATCGCCCAGGTGGTGATCCTGTAGATGATCATGGAGAACAGGGCGCCGAGGATGGGGGCGGCGATCCAGGTGCCGACGATCTTGCTGAGCATGGTCATGTCGGTGATGGAGCCGCTGTACCAGTTCCAGCCCACGATGGCCCCGACGATGGCCTGGGTGGTGGAGACCGGTAGGCTCAGGCGGGTCATCCAGTACACCGTGACCGCGGCGGCCAGGGCCGTCATGAAGGCCCCGGCGAGGGCATTGACGCTGCCCAGCTTGCCCAGTCCGTGGGCGGCGCCGGCACCGCTGATGACCGCCCCCAGGAGGATGAAGACCGCCGAGATCACGGCCGCGGTCTCGAAGCGGATCATGCGCGATCCCACGGCGGTGCCGAAGACGTTGGCGGCGTCGTTGGCACCCAGGGACCAGCCCAGGAACAGGCCGCTGGACAGATAGATCAGGATGGAGATATCCACGGGCATCTTCTCCGGTAGGGGCACCCCGAAGGGTTCAGGGTGTCCGTGTGGGGCAGGGGCGCCCCATCATTCGTGATCGTCGGGCGATCGGACACGGGGGCGAAGCGAAAACCGCCTTTTGTCTTTGCGGACCGAAAAAAGGCCGGGATGGCCACTCTCCAAGGCTCCACCCAGTCGTGACGCGCCTACAGCGAGCGCTTGATGGTATAGATGGCGATCCATTCGCCCGCGTCTTCGGCGTCGTCGGCCAGTTCGTCCAAGGCGTCCACGAAATAGCGGAAGTGCAGCTTCTGGTCGAGGCCCAGCGCGCTGTCGAAGATGGCGCGTTTCAGGCGCACCGCCAATTCGTCCACCTCGTTCTCGAAGAAGCTGATCTTGTGTACGTGGTCGTCCACCGCGTCGATGTTCTTGAAGAAGGCGCGGGCCGCCCGCACCGTCGCCTCCACGCACTTGACCGCATTCGCCACCAACTCCCGATACAGATCCGGCGTGCCCTCCGGGGCGAGGGCGATATCGGGCTTTTCGATCTCGAAGGCCGTGGCGATCCCGGAGTAGCTGTCGATGAGGTAGTCCAGGTCCTGGATCAGGCTGAGCACGTCGGCACGCAGGTCGGGGATGAGCATCTCCGTGTACAGGGCGCGGCCGATCCGGTTGGCGGTCTCGTTCGCGGACTTCTCCTGGGCGGTCAGCCGCTCCGCCTTGGCATCGAAGTCCGGATCCGCGCCATGGTCCACGTAGTGGGAGACCAGCTGCTCGAACATGAGTCCCGCGTCGGAGAGCTGGTTCAGAAAATCGTCGATTTCGGTCTCGATGGCCTTGGATTTGCCGAACAGTGTCAAGCGCATGCGTCTGTACCTTGGGGCGGCGTTGTCGATGGAGGGGAAGCATAGCCGGGATTGGGCGGCGTTGTCACAAAAAGTTCACATTTCGGCCCGCTCAAGGTGAGGCGGACCCGCCGGATCGAGCCGACCTGATGGTGCCGGAGAGCTTCGGGATCTTCGCTGTCGGCGAGAACATGCCGACCTTGGATCTGGTGCGCCTTCGAGGCCGTGCGGGATCGCGCGGCCCGAGGCGGGCAGCTTCCGCGGCGAACGTGGGCGGCCCGGGCGCGGCCTTGCGGGATCTGGGTGGACTCTATCGGGAGCGGGCCGAGGCCCAGGTCGGGATCGACGAGTATTGCCCTTGTTCACCCCGGTGCTGGGGAGCGGGCGAACTTCTTGATCTTGTACCAGAGGGAGCGCTCGCTGATCTGCAGCAGGCGCGCCGCCGCCGCCTTGTTACCCTGGGTTCGCTCCAGGGCGGCCTGGATGTACCGCCGTTCGAGGGCCTCCAGGGCCGCGGGCAGGGCCAGGGAGGCGGGAGCCGTCTGTCCCGGCGCTGGCGGGTCGGCGGGTTTCTCGGCCCCGACGATCTCCCGCGGCAGGTGCTCCGGACCGATGGGACCGCCGCCGCTGAGGACCAGCGCCCGTTCCACGACGTTCTGGAGTTCGCGCACGTTGCCGGGCCAGGGATAGGCGGCGAGCAGGTCGAGCACCCCGGGCCTCCAGCGTTCGCGGGCGGCGTCCGCGGGGAGGCGTTGGCCGAGAAAGGTCTCCGCCAACAGGGCGATGTCCCCCTTCCGCTCCCGCAGGGGTGGCAGATCGATGCGCAGCACGTCCAGGCGGTAGAGGAGGTCCTGGCGCAGGCGGCCCTGGGCCACGGCCTCCCCGGGGTCGCGGTTGGTGGCCGCCACCACGCGCAGGTCCAGGGCGATCGGGCGGTCGCCGCCGAGGCGTTCCACCACGCCCTCCTGGAGGGCGCGCAACAACTTGGCCTGGAGGCCCACGGGCATCTCGGTGACCTCGTCCAGGAACAAGGTGCCCTGGTCGGCCATCTCGAAGCGCCCGCGGTGGCCCTTGACCGCGCCGGTGAAGGCGCCGCGCTCGTGGCCGAAGAGTTCGCTCTCCATGAGGTCGGCGGGCAGCGCGGCGCAGTTGACCGGCACCAGCAGGCCAGTGCGCCCCGAGGCCTGATGCAGGGCCTTGGCCACTAATTCCTTGCCGGTGCCGGTCTCGCCGCAGATCAGGACCGGCGAGCCGCTGGGCCCGATCTGGGCGATCAGGCGGCGCAGTGCCTGCATGGGCGCGCTCTGGCCCAGGAGGCCGTGGTCCCGGCCCTCCAGGGCCCGGCGCAGGTAGCGGTTCTCCCGCCGCACCCGGTCCAGGGCCAGGGCGCGTTCCACCGCCAGCTCCACGGCGTCCATCTCGAAAGGACGCAGGATATAGTCGCTGGCCCCCTCCTTCATGGCGTTCACCGCGGTCTCCACGGTGCCGTAGGCGGTGATCACGATGACCGGCACCTCGTCACCCTGGGCGCGCAGGGCGCGGAGCAGGGCGAGGCCGTCCATCCGCGGCATCCGCAGGTCGGTGAGGATGAGGTCGGCGGCCTGGCGCTGTTGCCGTTCGAGGGCCTCGCGGCCGTCGCCGGCGGTCACCAGGGTGTAGCCCAGGCCGCGGAGCATGATCTCCAGCACCCGCCGCATCTTGGGCTCGTCGTCCACCACCAGGATGCGTTCACCGCTCACGGTTCGGGGCCCTCCTGCAGATAGAGGCTGAAGCGCGCCCCCCCGAGGGGACTGGCGTCCACCCGGAGGCGGCCCCCGTGGAGGCGCGCGAGTTGTTGCACGATGCTCAGGCCGAGGCCCGTGCCCCCCGCGCGGCGGGAGACGAAGGGTTCGAGGATGCGCTCCCGCTCCGCGGCGGGCACGCCGGGGCCATCGTCGTCCACCTGGATCTCGACGCCGCCGGTCACCGGCCGGGCGTGGACCTCCACCCGCCCGCCGGGCGGCAGGACCTGGACCGCATTGAGCAGGAGGTTGAAGAGCATCTGTTTCAGTTGGTCGCGGTCGCAGGTGAGCACCTGCGGGGCGCCGTCCAGGTCGATCTCCAGGTGGATGCCTTTGTGCTCGAACTTGCCCAGGAGCAGTTGCCGCACCTGTTCGAGGGTGGCCGCCAGGGGGGTCGGCAGGAATTCGGGGGGGCGTGGCCGGGCCGCGTCGAGGAGGGCGCTCACCAGTTGGTTGATGCGGTCGCATTCCTCGATGATGTAGGTGGCCATCTCGCGGCCCTCGGGGTCGAGCCCGGGGCGGCGGGCCAGGAGTTGGGCCGAGGAACGGAGGATGCCGAGGGGGGTGCGGATCTCGTGGCTGAGGTTGGCGGCCATCTCCCCGGCGGCGGCCAGCTTGCCCATGCGCAGGAGATCGGCCTCGTAGCGTTGCAGGGCCTCGCTCAGGTCGTGGAAGGCGGCGCCGAGTTCCGCCACCTCGCTGCTCCCGCCCACTTCGGGGATGGGGGCCTTGCGGTCCCGGGCGAAACGGCGGGTGTAGTCGGTGAGCCGTTGGAGGGGCCGGCTCACCCGCGCGGCGATACGGATCGCCAGCAGGCCGGTGGCGCCGATGGTGACCCCGAGCAGGCCCAGCATCCACTCCAACAGGCGCCGTACCGGGGCGAAGGCCCGGGCCTCGGAGGTGAGCACCAGGACCTTCCAGCCGAGCCCGCCGAGGCCGCGGTAGCCGGTGGAGCCGGCCCAGCTCAGGAGCACCGGCCCGAGGGGGGGGAGGATGGGGGGCGTGGCCAGGGTGCCGTGCCGGGTCAGACCGGCCACCAGGCGGTGGCTCCCCGGCATCCGCCCCCAGGCCTCTCCCACGTCGCCGAGAGAGGTGGCCAACAGCTGCCCGCGGGCGTCCATCAGGAGGGCGTGGATGCCGGATTCGCCGTGCCCGCCGGCGTCCAGCAGGCGTTCCACCTCGCTCCAGTCGAACTCGGCGCGCAGGCGTCCCAGGGGGCGGTGGCTGTAGGCGTCCTCAAGGGTCACCTCCAGCGGCAGGATGCGCCCCCCGGGCGGCCCCTGGGGGCGGCCCAGGAGGACGGCGGTGTCGTTGAGGCGCAGGCCTTGGCCTCGGGGCGGCAGTGGCGCCGGAAGGCCGATCCGGGCCGGGTCCGCGGCCGCGGCGATGCGTCCGTCGTGGATCGCGACGAGATCCTGGTAGACGCCATGATAGGCCTTCACCAGGTCGCGCAGGAAGCGCGCCAGGCGTTTGTCCAGATCGTCCAGGCGCAGCTCCTGCATCACCTCCAGGCGCCGCCAGCCCACCAGGTTCTGCAGGCGCTCGAACATCAGGGCGTCGATGCGCGCCATCAGGGCGGTCGCCTGGGCCTCCAGGTTGAGGCGGATCTGGCGCTCCAGGGCGGTGCGCGAACGGTCGTAGGCGAGCACGGTCAGCGCCCCGCTGGCCACCAGGATCAGGCCGAGAAAGGCCCCCAGCAGGACATGGCGGATGGTCACCGTTTGCCTCCCGAGGGGCTGGGCACTACCATGCCGCGGTGTGAAGTCTCCCATTCACCGTCTCCCGCGCCGTTCATGGTGGCCCATCATAAGGGTTCTGGGCGTCCTTTGTCTGGCCTGCGGCTGGGGGCCGGGCCGGGCGGGGCCTGCGGATACGCTGCGCCTGGGCGGTTATCTGAGCGTGCGGGGAGAGGCCCCGCGCGGCGCCCCCAATCGCCTCGATCTGCACGATCTGAGTCTCTTCGCCGGTTGGGATCCGGGGGGGCGCTGGCGCCTGTTCGGCGAGTTCGAGTTGGGCGAGGCCTTGGTGGTGCGGGAGGGGCGGCTGCGCACCGACCAACGGGAATTCGACTACGAACGCCTCTATGCCGAGTACGATCTGCGTCCGGACCTGAAGCTGCGCCTGGGTAAGTTCCTGACCCCGGTCGGACGCTGGAACCTGATTCACGCCGATCCCCTGGTGTGGACCACCCGCCGGCCGCTCACCACCGAGCTGCCCTTCGCCGCCCATGCCAGCGGCCTGTCCCTGTTGGGGGAGGGGGCCTGGCATGGCGGGGTCTTCGACTATCAGTTGTTCGTGGACGACTCCCTCGCCCTGGACCCCGACCGCGGCGACCGGCCCCTGGCCGGTGGCGCGGGGATGGGGCTGCACGACAGTTTCGATCACGCCCTGGGCGGCCGTCTGCATCTGCTCTCGGCCGACGCCAGGGATGGGCTGGGTGCCTCTCTGGCGTGGTTCCGGAGGCGCGGCGAGGCGGCGGACCGGCTCCTCCTGGGGGGGGACTGGCATCGTCGCCGGGGGCGTCTGGTGCTGGATTCGGAGGCCTTCTACCGGTTCGGGCGCTCGGCGGACGATTGGGGCGGTTTCCTGCAGGCGGTGGCCCGGATCCATGGGGGGCTCCATCTGGTGGGCCGCTACGAATATATCCGCAGCGCGGACCTGGGCGCCGAGGGAGGCGCCGGCCTGCTGGGTTTGACCTGGCGGTTCCATCGCGCCGGGGTGGTCAAGCTGGGTTTTCAGGAGTCCGCCGGACCCAGGGTCCAACCCGACGGCTGGATCCTCTCCTATGGCCTGCTGTACTGAGCCGCCGATGGCGAGAGGGGCATACCGCTCGCAGGTGGGCCTGTGGTCTTGGCCGATCCTGGCGGTGTTGCTGATGGGCATCTCCGGCGGTGCCCTCGCCGCGGCCCCCGGCATCGCGGTGGTGGTCCACGATCCGGCCCTCGCGGCGGGCCTGGACCGCGCCTCTCTGGCGCGTATCTACCGCCGCTGGCAGCGGATCGATACCGCCGGCCGTCCCCTGGTGCCGGTCAACCTGCCCGCCGACGCCCCCCTGCGCCGGGCCTTCACTCAGGCCCTGTTCCGGCAATCGCCCGAGGACATGCGCGGCTTCTGGGACGAACGTTACTTCCAGGGGGTCTCCCCGCCCACCGTACTGGCCTCTCCCGAGGCGGTGGAGAGGTTCGTGCGGCGGACCCCCGGGGCCTTGGGCTATCTGCCGGACTGCCGGACCCCGCCGGACCTGGTGGTGGCCTTGCGCCTGCGCTGGCCGCGGGCGGCGGGCATCGATCCCTTCGGGCTGTGCCAGGAGGGGGACTGAGGGGTTGCGCCGCGGCCTGCGCCCACCGTCCCTGGGCCCGCGGGATCAGTCTGCATCGCCTGGATGAAGGCCGCGGGCCGGAATCCGGGGGACAGGGGGCGGAGAGGTGAGCGCCCCGGCGCTGGGGGGCATGGCGGGTGCCGCCCGCGCGGCAGTATCCCGGATTGCGCTGCGCTTCATCCGGGCTACGCGCCGCTCCCGCGGGGGATCAGTGCTTCTGGTAGGTTCCGATCAATTGCCCTTCGCCGATGACGTGGCCGCGCATGGCCTCCAGGAGTTGCGCCTTGGTGGGGGCGCCGAGGTCTCCGAGGGGCCGATCCAGGGCGTAGAGCTTGAAGAAGTAGCGGTGGCGGCCGATGGGCGGACAGGGGCCGCCGTAACCGGTGCGGTGCCAGTCGTTGACGCCCTCCCGGGTGCCCGCGGGGAGGCGGCTCACGGACTCCGGCAGGCCCCCGGTCTCCGCCGGCAGGTCGTAGAGCACCCAGTGCACCCAGGTCATGCGCGGGGCGGCCGGATCGGGGGCATCGGGGTCGTCCACGATCAGGGCCAGGGCGCGGCTGCCCGGGGGGACGCCGTCCCAGCTCAGGGGCGGTGAGACGTCTTCTCCCTGACAGGTGAAACGCACGGGGATCTCCGCCTCGGGGGCGAAGGCGGGGGAATGGATGTGGATGGTCTGCATGGCGGTTGCTCCCGGCCCCGCAGGGGCCAATGCAGGGAGGCCGAGGCCTCCAAGGATCAACGACAACAGGGGCGCGAGCCCTTTTTTGCGAAGTGGCCGGAACCACCCGGCAAAAAAGGGCTCGCGCCCCCGGCGCCCGTGACCGCGGCGCTCCGGATCGGCGCCGGGCGAATGCCCGTGGCAGTCGTGTCCCGCCTCTTCGAGAATGGCACGGATGCCACGGGCGTGGGCCTGGCGCCGGTACTTGGTGCGGTCGCGAAAGGCCGCGGCCCGCTGCATGCGGGCGGCGTATTTGGCGACGGGGTTGGGCCGTCGCCCGGTCTTGGTCTTCATGGGTCTCGGGTCCTCAGGGTTGGATGGTGATGCCGTGGCGGGCGTACCAGTCACGGTCGAACACCCAGCGCACCCGCTTCACGTCGGGTTGCGCCAGGAGCCGTTTGCGCAGGTGTTTCTGCACCCGGGCCATGGCCTTCTGGGCCGCGATCACCTCGGGGTCGTCCGGATCCTTGTGGCCGAGTTCCGGTCGGATCACGGCCAGGAAGCGCAGGATGGAGACCTGGGGCGAACGCGGCGCGCTCACCTCGGCCACCCCCTGGTGGAGGGATTCTACCCGGAACGGATAGGGATAGGAGGCCACCAGGGGGTCCTTTGCCAGCAGTTCGTTCAGTTGGGCGACCCGCGGATCATAGCTGGCGGCCCACCAGATCAGGGCGATGGCGCCGAGGCCCGATAAGACATAGGCATAGATCCGGGTCCCGCGGTCGAGTTCTGGCATCTGCGTCTACCTCCGACGTCCGCCCTCTCCCAACAGGGGATGTGGTGCGGCCAGGGCGTAATGACCCTGCAATTATGTCGTTGTATTGTGCGGCCTGACCGCCAAGAATTCACCCACATCCATCAATTCGCGGTCGGGGTTTCACATGCACCAGCTCGTCGATCCGTTCCAGAGGCGCATCTCCTACCTGCGGGTCTCGGTCACGGATCGCTGTGACTTTCGCTGCTTCTACTGCCTGCCCAAGGGCTACAAGGGCTTCGCTCAACCGGAGACCTGGCTCACCCCGGGGGAGGTCGAGCGTATCGTCGCCGCCTTCGCGCGCATGGGGGTGTCGCGTATCCGCCTCACCGGGGGCGAACCCCTGGTCCGGCCCGACTGCCTGGAGATCGCCCGCCGCATCGGCGCCTGCGATGGCATCGAAGACCTCTCGCTGAGCACCAACGCCTCGCAACTCGCCCGCCATGCCCAGGGCCTCTACGACGCCGGCGTGCGGCGCATCAACGTCAGCCTGGACAGCCTGCGCCCGGAACGCTTCCGCGAGATCACCCACAACGGCGATCTCGGGCGGGTGCTCGCGGGCCTGCAGGCGGCCAAGGCGGTGGGCATCGACCCCATCAAGATCAACATGGTGGCGATGAAGGGGGTCAACGACGACGAGATCGGCGATATGGTGGAGTTCTGCCTGCGCGAGGGGTTCACCCTGAGGTTCATCGAGACCATGCCGGTGGGTGATTCGGGGCGCAGTGCCGGCGATGGCCATTACCTGAGCCTCCGCCAGGTGCGCGCCGACCTGGAACGGCGTTTCCGGCTCGAGCCGGCGGTGATGGGCGGCGGCGGTCCGGCGCAGTATGTGCGGGTGAAGGGTACCGCCCTGCGCATCGGCTTCATCACCCCCATCTCCCAGCATTTCTGCGAGACCTGCAACCGGGTGCGGCTCTCGGCCGAGGGGACCCTGTACCTCTGTCTCGGCCAGCAGGACCGGGTGGAGCTGCGTGAGCCCTTGCGGGCGGGTGTCTCGGACGAGGATCTGGAGGGCCTGATCCGCGCCGCCATCGCCCGCAAGCCCGAACGGCACGAGTTCCGCGAACGTCCAGATCAAGTGATGCGGGTGATGGCCCTGACGGGGGGCTGAAGCGCCGGCCGGGATGCGCCGCCCCTGTGGGGCGGGGCCCCGCTGAGGTCGGTCAGCCTTTGGCGCCATACACCTCCCGCGGATCGAACAGGGGCTCGGAGGTGATCTCCACCCCCGCCGCGGTGAGGCGATGGAAGAAGCAGCTCCGGCGCCCGGTGTGGCAGGCGGCGCCGCCCGTCTGCTCCACCTTGAGCAGGACGGCGTCGCCGTCGCAGTCCACCAGGACCTCGCGGACTCGCTGGACGTTGCCGCTCTCCTCGCCCTTGTGCCAGAGGCGCCGGCGGGAACGGCTCCAATACACGGCCTCGCC
Organism: Chromatiaceae bacterium; assembly: GCA_026984455.1. Lineage (GTDB taxonomy): Bacteria > Pseudomonadota > Gammaproteobacteria > Chromatiales > Chromatiaceae > JALSSC01. The sequence goes on along the minus strand of JALSSC010000034.1, from coordinate 5,584 downwards.
GCTCTCCAGGGTGCGCTCCAGGGCCTCTGGATTCATGCTGGCCACCATCAGGACCTCGCCGCTGGCGGCGTCCTGGGCGATGGCGGTCACCAGGCCGTCACCCTTGTCGAAGTTCAGGATCTCGCGCAGCGGGGGCTGAATCGCCATGGCTCTCTCCGTGGGAATCCGGGGACGCGGGCCCGCGGTTGGGGGCCTTGCCCTGGAAGTAGTAGTCGTAGAGACGGTGCAGGTGGTTGGTGAAACGCCAACCCTCGTTGAAACTGAGGCCGCTGTCGCGGGGGATGATGACCCGCACGTAGAGGCCCTCGGGATGGGCCCGCTTCAGGGCTTCCAGACGCCCCTCCAGGGTCTTCCGGTCCACCGCGACGAAGGCCCGGTCAGGGCCGGCGCGCAACTCGATGCGCTCCCTGCCGGCCACCTTGCGATAGCGCACCTCCACCAGATAGCGGCCCTCGGCGCTGCGCGCCGGCCGCACCAGGGCGTCGTAGGAGAGCTGCAAGCGGTCGTACTCGGCGCGCAGGTCACGGCGTTTGCCCTCGGCCGCCGCCAATGCGGCCTGCTGGGCGCGGGCGGTCTCCTGCAACCCGGCGATGCGCGCCCGCGCCTCGCGCAGGGCGGCCTCGGTCTCCGCGGCGCGGCTGGAGGCGGCCTTCAGGCGTCCTTGCAGATCGTCCGCCCGGTCGCGGGCGCGGGCCAGGTCGAGGCGCAGGGCGGCCACCTGGTCGTCCAGCGCTTTGGCGTGGGCCTTCGCCTCGTCCAAGGCCCTGCCCCGGGCCTGGATCTCTCCCGCCTGTGCCTCCAGGCGCGCGCTCAGGTCGCGGGCCAGGGCCTCGGCACGGGCCAGACGGGCCTCCAGATCGGCCTCGTGGCGCTGCGCCTGCTGCAAACGGCCGGCCTTGGCCGCCGCCTCGGCGCGGCTGGCGGCAAGGGCCTGGCCCTGGGCCTGATGGGCCTGGCGCAGGGCCTCCAGGCGCTTGCGCGCCTCCTGCAGGCGCCGCGCCTGGCGCGCCTGTTCCGCTTCGAGGCCCTGCCGGCGGTGGCTCTCGGCCTGGAGGCGGTCATTCAGGGTCCCGGCCTGCTCCCGCGCGCGCTGCGCCTCCAGCCCCAGGCGCGCCTTCTCCGCGCGCAGGGCCTCGATGCGCCGGGTCTGGCTGGAGATGGCGATCTCCTGTTGCTCGGACGCGGTCTCCAGGCGGGCCACCTGCCGGTGGAGCAGTTCCAGTTCGCTGTTGGCCAGGCGCAGGCGTTGCGCCAGGGTCTCCTTCTCGGCCCCCCGCGCCTTGGCCAGGGCGGTGGCCTCGCGTTCGGCGGCGAGGGTGGCGCGCAGTTCCTCCACCAGTTGCTGGTTGCGCAGCAGCAGGATCACCATGGCCAGGAGGAAGATCATCACCACCACGGTCATGATGTCGGCGAAGGAGGGCCAGAAGCCCTCTTCGTTGTCGCGCCCCGGGCGGTTGAGGCGCAGGTCGGTGAAGCCGCCGCCGGGGATCATGCGTCCTCGGGGGGCAGACGGAAGCCGATGCGCAGGGTCTGTTGCAGGGCGCTCAGCTCGGCATTGGTGATGCGTGCCTGGCCACGGTATTCCTCCAGGGCCTCGACGAGGCGTTGTTGTTGGCCTTCGAGGCCGGCCTGGGCGGTGCTCAGGCGGTCGGTCAGCCGTTGCAGGGCACGTACCAGGCCGGTGAATTCATAGAGGACGTTCTCGGTGCGCACCTGGAAGCGCGGTAACAGGTACTGGCTGGTGACCTGCTCCAGGGCGCTCAGGAGATTGGTCTGGGCGTCGTTGAGTTTGAGATGGAAATAGCCGAAGTAGAGGAAACAGACGATGGCGGTGATGGTGGTGGAGAGGGCGGTGGACATGCCATGGATCACCAGGCCCATGCCGCCCGAGTCCAGGGCCGAGGCGAGCAGGTCCGAGGCGCCGATGAGGGCGATGGATAGGGAGACGATGGTGCCGAACACCCCGGTGAGGATGAGGACGTTGTTGACGAACCGGGGCAGGCTGTTGCGGGTGCTCTCCGCCGCCACCAGGGCCGCGGCCAGGGCCGAGTGGTCGATGGGGGTGCGGTGGGCGTGCAGGAGTTCCAGGGTGCGGTAGCGGCGGTGGATGAGGCTGTCGCCGGGGACCCCGGCGATGGGTTGGGTCTCTTCGCCCTCCAGGTTGTGGATGAACCGGGCCAGGGCGCGCTCCTCGCGGGCGTAGAAGAGGAAGCCCAGGGCCGTCTTCACCAGGCCCGCCAGGAACAGGGCCAGGATGCCGCCGTTGATGACCAGGCCGGTGACCGTCAACTGCTGGCGGAAATAGACCTGATCGATGAAATCCGCCTTCCAGAGCCCCAGGCCGATGCCGAGCACGGCCAGGACCAGCATGCGGACGAGGACCCCGGTGCTGAAATGGGTGCGCCATTGAACCGTGTCCACGCTGGGTCTCTCCTGTAGGATAGATCGCTGTGCCCGTCGCGCCTGGACTTTAACACAAGGTGTTCTCAATGGACCCCCGAGACATGCTCCTGGAGTGCCTTCAGGCCGCCCTCGCCCGGGTGGCGGGAGATCATGCCGTGGCCTCGCGGCTGCGCCAGGCCCCGGTGACGGCCCCCGTGGGCCTGGTGGCGGTGGGCAAGGCCGCCCAGGCCATGACCCTGGGGGCGGTGGAGGTCCTGGGCAGGGAAGGGATCCACGGCGGCCTGGTGATCTCCAAGCCGGGGCACCTGGACCCCGGGAGGCTCGCCGCCCTGGGCCTCGAGGCCCTGGAGGGCGGCCACCCCCTGCCCACCCGGGGCAGTCTGGAGGCCGGCCGGCGCCTGCTCCACTGGCTCCAGCGCAGTGATTGCGCGCGCCTGCTGGTGCTGATCTCGGGCGGCGCCTCCAGTCTCCTGGAGGTGCCGGTCCCGGGCCTGGATCTCGACGATCTGCGGCGTGTGGGGCGCTGGCTGCTGGCCAGCGGCCTGCCCATCGATGACATGAACCGGGTGCGCAAGTCCCTGTCCCTCCTGAAGGCGGGAGGGTTGCTGCGTTGGACCCGGGGGTACGAGCTGCGGGTGCTCGCCATCTCCGACGTGCGGGGCGACGATCCGGCGGTGATCGGCTCGGGTCCGCTCACCCCCGACCCGGGGCTGGAGGCGGCGGTCCACGCCCTGGATCTGCCCGCCTGGTTGCGGGACTGGGTGGCGCGCGGCCTGGAGGCCCGCCGCGGCCTGCCGGCAACGGGGCCGCCGGTGGAGATCGTGGCGAGCCTCGATCAGGCCAAGGCGGCCGCCGCCGGCCATGCTCGGGCCCTGGGCGTGCCCGTGCAGATGCACCGGGAATTCCTGGAGGGCGATGCCGCCGCGGCCGGCCGCCGCCTCGCCCGCGTCCTCTGCGCCACCCCGCCGGGGCTCCAGGTCTGGGGCGGCGAGACCACCGTCAGGCTGCCACCCGAGCCGGGGCGCGGCGGGCGCAATCAGCACCTGGCCCTGGCGGCGGCGGAGGCCCTCGCCGGGCAGCCCGCATGCACCCTCCTGGCGGCCGGCACCGACGGCACCGACGGTCCCACCGGCGATGCCGGCGCTCTGGTGGACGGCGGCACTTGGCAGGCGATCCGTGACCTGGGCCTCGACCCGGCGTCGGCCCTCGCCCGCGCCGACGCCGGGAGCGTGCTGGAGGCCGTGGGCGCCCTGGTGGACACCGGTCCCACGGGGACCAACGTCATGGATCTGGTCCTGGGCTGGCGGTCGGCGCCATGAGCGGCCTCCACCAGGCCGCCGCGGCCTGCCTCGCCGAGGCCGATCCCGACCTCAAGGTGGAGCGCGGCCTGGACCTCGCCCGCCGTTGGCGGGCCGGGGCCTGTACCCTGGAGGCGGATGCGCCGATTCGGCCGGTGGCGGCGGTGGGCCGGCCTTCCCGTCCCGCCCTGGTGTCGCCACGCGAGCTGCCCCGGCGCGGTACCGGCGGCGAGCGCCATCTGGCCCTGCTCCACGCCATCGCCCACATCGAATTCAATGCCATCAACCTGGCCTGGGACGCGGTGCACCGCTTCCGCGGCCTGCCCCGGGCCTTCTATGACGACTGGGTGAGGGTGGCGGAGGAGGAATCCCGGCATTTTCTCGCCCTGCGCGCCCGCCTGCGCGACCTCGGCCAGGACTATGGCGACCTCCCGGCCCATGACGGCCTCTGGCAGGCGGCCACCCTCACCGCCGGCGACCCCCTGTTGCGCATGGCCCTGGTGCCGCGGGTCCTGGAGGCGCGCGGCCTGGACGTGACCCCGGGGATGATGGCGCGTCTGGACGCCGCCGGCGACCGGGCCACGGTCAAGGCCCTGGAAGTGGTCCTGGCGGAGGAGGTGGGCCACGTGGCCGCGGGCGGCCGCTGGCTGCGTCACCTCTGCCGGGAGCGCGGCCTCGATCCCGAGGCCGCCTTTTTCGACATCCTGGAGACGCGGATGCCGCGGGTGGTGCGCGGCCCCTTCAACCGGGAGGCGCGGCGGGCCGCCGGTTTCAGCGAGACCGAGTTGCGGCGCCTGGAGGCCCTGAGCCGGTGAGTCAGGTTCCGACCCCTGGAAGGACGGTGGCTTCGGCCGCGATCCGGCGTGGCCGCTTCGTGCACGCGTCGTCGCGGTTGGGGCGGCTCGGCGTGGGGGAAGGGCGTCAAGTATGTAAATGTCCCAGGATAGTCGATAGTTGTCCCGTAGGGCCAAAGCGCAGCGTGCCCATCGGCCATCTTCCCCTATAATTTCCTTGTCCTCCCCGCCCCGAGGTGTGCCATGTCCTCCGTGATCGACCTGTACGAACGCCTGTCCACGGCGGAAGACGAGAAGGCCCGCGCGCGGGTCGTGGCGGAGGCCTTCGAGGCCCTGGAGTCCCGTTATCCCCACCTCTCCGAGACCGCCACGCGGACGGACCTGAGCGAGACCGAGCTGCGTCTGATCAAGGAGATCGAGCAGGTGCGGGCGGAGACCGAGAAGGTGCGGGCCGATCTCAAGGTGGAGATCGAGCAGGTACGGGCGGAGGTCGAGAAGGTACGGGCAGACCTGAAGGTAGAGATCGAGCAGGTGCGCTCCGATCTCAAATTGGAGATCGAAAAGGTGAGGGGCGATGTGCGGGTGGAGATCGCCCGCAGTCATGCGGCCTGGTTGAAATGGAGTTTCCTGTTCTGGTTGACCCAGTTCAGCGCCATCCTCCTGCTCTTGTGGCGGGTGTGGCCGCAAGGCTGAAGTTTCTCCCGATTTATACCCGTCGCACGCGAATATTTCTGTCCTTCGGTCCGTAGACGGCACTTCCCTGTGCCACTCCTCGCGACTGCGGCCGCCCCTACGGCAACGGCGGGATGCGCTATCGCTTTCCCGCCCTACGGGCTTGGCGATCCCGGAAGGCGTGGCGTTGAAAATCCTCCCGGTGCCCGGCGGCCACCCATGCTTTGCCCATCGTGCGGCCTGCTATAATTTCTTTACCGTCCCCGGCCCGTAGGTGTGCCATGTCCTCTGTGATCGACCTGTACGAACGCCTGTCCACGGCGGAAGACGAGAAGGCCCGCGCGCGCATCGTGGCGGAGGCCTTCGAGGCCCTGGAGACCCGTTATCCCCACCTCTCCGAGACCGCCACGCGGACGG
>JALSSC010000033.1 GCA_026984455.1 Chromatiaceae bacterium | reverse complement strand
GCAGAACCACTTCCTGCTTGCGTTTTGCCGACCACCTCTTCGGCGATTTCTTCTCACTCATGGACACCTCCTGTCGCTATCACTCTACGACCAAATGTGTGTCCAAAATATTCGAGGGGCAACCCACGCGCATGCTCCAGAACCGCCTCATTGTTGGTGTTCTCCCACTTGACCAGTTCGCGGATGGAGCGCCGGTATCTTGCCGGCAAACCGCGCACTACTGAAACGCCACTGGTGCGGCCCGGAGACTGCGTATTCCGAGCCAATGTGACCACCGGTTCCAAACGAACGTGACCGCTCATTCCGACGGAACGTGACCGGCTATTCCGATTGAACGTGACCGATTCCGGGCCTTTTTTCGGAATCGGCGGTCGTCTTCAGCGGAATAGGCATCCGGGCCACAGGCGGCGCTGCCCATCTTCCCGAATCAGTCCCAGTTCACGCAAGCGGCGCAAGTCGCGTTGCTTGGTCTTGTCGGTCAGCCGGATGTAGAGGGCCAGATACCAGGGATAGCGGCGTAGCTCATCCAGCGGTACGGGGCGCCCGGCAGCAAGGATCTGGGTGACGATGGCGTATTGCCGGGCGTTGATTTCGCGCGCGTCGTGGCGGCGTTTCAGGTCGTTTTCGAACAGCAGGATGGTAACGAGACGATTGACCCGATCGTGTAGGCGGTGAAGACTGTCCAGAAAACCGTCGAGGAAGAAAGCGATGAAAGGGGTATTGGGATAGGGTTGGCCTTTCGCTTGGGCCTTACGACAGGTATTGAACAGGCTGAAATAGTGGTCGATGTGTTCCAGGTAATAACGGGCCAGGGCGAAGGGGGCATAGCGGAAGCCTTCCTGTTGGAGCAGGGTCGCTTCCAGCACCCGGCCCACCCGGCCATTGCCATCCCAGAAGGGGTGGATGCGTTCGAAGTAGTAATGCACCAGGGGGGCGCGGATCAGGGCAGGTATCCCGCGGATTCGAAGTTCGTGGTGCCAGGAAACCAGGGTTTCCAACAGGCGTTGGATGTCTCGGCCATACTGAGGCGGCTTGTAGCGGCCACCGTGATTCCTGTCGCCCACATGGGTGACGATGTCCTTGGGATTGTCCCGTAGCTGGCCGGGTTGGTTGTAACGATGGGGAAGGTCGGCCGTGATCGCGGCGTGAATTTTCCGGACGAAAGCTACATCCAGTTCCCAACCTTCCGTGTCGGCCGCCTGGATCGCCAGGTCATGGGCTTTTTTGAGGTTGATTGCGCGCCGCTGCTCCACCCCGGGCGCCACCAGCGGCTCGAGTTCCAGCGCCAGTTCGGTTTCCTCTTCGGACAAGGTGCCTCCTTCGATGCTGTTGGTGCCGAAGATGCTGGTGACCACCACCTCCCTTTCGAGCTGGTTGGCCACTTGCGCCAGCGGGGAACCCATGAATCGCCGGTGGGCGTCGTTGATGCGCAACCAAACGGTCTCGATGGCGGCTGGATCGACCCCCACCAGAAACTGGAACGGGCCATGCCGGTCCGTCTGCATGGTGAGCGTGTGCTCTTTAAAGGTCGGCACGGCGGATGTCCCTGATAATGTCCACTGATAAGAACATGTAACATTTTGTTAGAAATATATAATTCGAAAATACATATAACAATCTGTCCGTCGGAATGTCCACCCCGAGGGGAACGCACCTCGTGGTCGATCATGAACAGGATGCGCGGCTCGGTGCCGTCGTCGTTGGGGTCGACCAGAACGGCACCCTGTTTCAGCTTGGCGCGGTGGACCGAGAGGATCAAGTCGGTGGTGGCATTCGTCAGCGGCTGGACCGGATGGAGCAGGTCGGCTATGGGCTTGCCTCGGTTCCTAAGGTTACCCCTGACCCGGCCGATTCCGTGTCTATGCACCCGGAAACCTCTTCCGCTTCATGCGCATCCTGGTCGTAGACGATCTGCCCATGTTCCGTAACCTCATCGGCACCCTGCTGAGTCGCTGGGGCCATGAGGTGATCCTCGCGGAGGATAGCCGCCAGGCCTGGGAATACCTGAAGAGGGATCCAATCCCCATGGTGGTGACCGACTGGATCATGCCCCGGATGGACGGCCTGCAACTCTGTCGGCGGATCCGCTCCAGCCCTCTGGCCGACGACACCTATGTGATCCTGGTCACCGCCCGCGGCACCAAGACCGATCTGGTGGAGGGCCTGAAGGCGGGAGCGGACGACTTCGTGGGCAAGCCCCTGAATCAGGACGAGTTGCGTGCTCGCTTGCGGGCCGGTGAGCGCATCATGCGCCTGCGCGCAGACCTGATGGAACAGAACCGTCGCCTGGAGTACGCCTACAGCGAGATCAGGGGCGACCTCGAAGCCGCCGCCCGGGTACAACGCGCGTTACTGCCCGAGGATTCGACCGGGTTCGAGACCATACACCTCCACTGGTTGTTCCACCTCGCCGCCTTCGTCGCCGGGGACATCTTCAACTATTTTCCCATGGGTGACGACCAGATGGCCTTCTATCAGCTCGACGTATCGGGTCACGGGGTACGCTCGGCCCTGCTCTCGGTCTCGGTGAGCAAGTTCCTTGCGGCCGATACCTGTCGCACGGTCATGGGCCTCCCCGAGGTCCCGCTCGAACAACGGGTGGCAGACCTGATGACGGCCCTCAACCGGCACTTCCAGGACGAGACCGCCGACATGCTCTATTTCACCATGGTCTTCGGGGTCTACGACCGTACCCAGGAGCAGATCGTCTATTGTCAGGCGGGTCATCCCCACCCGCGCCTGTTGCTCCCCGGGCGACCGCTCGAGCACCTGGGACGAGGCGGATTCCCGGTGGGAATGCTTCCGGATGCCGAATACGAAGGCCGGCGTATCGAATTCCCCCCCGGCGCGCGTCTGGTCCTGGTCTCGGACGGGGTCCTAGAATGTGAGTCGGCCACCGGCGGGCCCTTCGGGGACGAGGCCTTGGACCGGTTGTTGGAAGCGGGGCGGGACGCATCCCTGGAGGGCTCCCTGGCGGAACTCGAGCGGGCTATCAGCGCTTGGCGGGGAACGGATGCATTCGAGGACGATATCTCCGTGCTGGCCTTGGAGCGCGACGTCACAGCCTAGCCCGTGACGCCCATTGCCCTGGTGGCCGCGAGTCGGCCGGGACGAGGGACGGCCCGCCTCAGATCCCCATCTTGTCGAGAAACGATTTGACCCCATCCAGCCAGGAATGGGAATTCGGGCTGTGCCTCTTACCTCCGCCCTCCAGGGTCTCCTCGAACCGGCGCAGGAGTTCCTTCTGTTCCTCGGTGAGATTCACCGGGGTCTCCACCACCACGCGACAGATGAGGTCTCCCTGAGAGCCGCCGCGCACGGGCTTGATGCCCTTGCCACGCAGGCGGAACATCTTTCCGGTCTGGGTACCGGCCGGGATCTTCAGGGTGACCTTGGCATCCAGGGTGGGAACCTCCAATTCGCCTCCGAGAGAGGCCGTGGTGAAGGGGATGGGCACGTCACAGAAGAGATTGGCCTCTTCCCGGGTGAATATCTCGTGGGGCTTCACCTGGATCTGGACGTAGAGATCCCCGGAGGGGCCGCCCATCTCCCCGGCTTCACCCTCCCCGGAGAGGCGGATGCGGTCACCGGTGTCCACCCCGGCCGGGACCTTGACCGAGAGGGTCTTCTCCTGCTGCACCTTACCCTGACCGTGACAGGCGGGACAGGGTTCTTCGATGATCGTGCCACGGCCATGGCACTGCGGACAGGTCTGCTGGATGGCGAAGAAGCCGCGCTGCATGGCCACCTGGCCGACGCCGTTACAGGTAGGGCAGGTCCGTGGGTGGGTACCGGGTTTTGCGCCACTGCCACCGCAGCGGGTACAGTTGACCAGGGTCGGGATCTGGATCTTGGCGGTGGTGCCGAAGGCGGCCTCCTCCAGGGTGACCTCCAGCGTATAGCGCAGGTCGGCGCCCCGGGCCGGCCGCCCCGCGCCCCCTCCCCGGCCACCACCGAAGATGTCGCCGAAGACGTCACCGAAGATATCGCTGAAGCTGCTCCCACTGAAGCCGGGACCCGCTGCCCCACCACCCATGGAGGAATCGACCCCGGCATGGCCGAACTGGTCGTAGGCGGCGCGTTTGCGGTTGTCCGAGAGGACTTCATAGGCCTCTTTCACCTCTTTGAATTTTTCCTCTGCCTCGGCGCGGCGGTCACCCGTGTTGCGGTCGGGGTGGTATTTCATCGCCAGTCGGCGATAGGACTTCTTGATCTCCACCTCGCTCGCGTTGCGGGTGATCCCCAGGATTTCGTAGTAGTCGCGCTTGGCCATGGATGTCCGTCAGTGGTTAACGTGAATTTCGCGCTGGGCGCGCTCCGAGTCCCCTTCCCCAGAGAGGGAGGGTCGGGGTGAAGGCACATTCGAGGCGCCCCCTTCTGCATCCTCCCAGATGGGGCGGACGCCATGAACTTCATAGAGAGGTCCGGGGCGAAAGGGGGGATTATGACACCCGCGAACCTCGCGGTCCGGGGCGACACGAGCGCCGTTCAGTCTCGCGGCTGGAACGCCGATACGTCGAAACCGTTCACTCCCTTCTCCTTCATCCTCGCCCCGAAGGAAAGGATGGATGGCAGGGGGAGTGAACGGCCACGACGCGAGGCATCGGCCTCATCTCCGGCTATCATTTCTCGCAAGGCCTATTTCTTGTCGTCCTTGACCTCTTCGAATTCGGCGTCCACCACGTCGTCGGCGCCGCCGCCAGCGGACTGCTGGGTACCGGCCCCTCCGGCGGCCTCGCCCGCTCCCGCAGCGCCGGCGCTGCCTGCGGCCCCCGCGCCCTGCTGGGCATACAGGCGTTCGGCCATCTTCGCCGAGGCCTCGCCCAGGGCCTTGCTCTTGGCATCGATGGCGGCCTTGTCGTCGGTCTTCATGGCCTCTTCGAGGGCCTTGATGGCGTCTTCGATACGCGACTTCTCGTCGGCCTCCAACTTGTCCCCCAACTCGTCCATGGATTTGCGGGTGGCGTGGATGAGACTGTCGGCCTGGTTGCGCGCGGCCACCAGTTCGTGGAAGCGGCGGTCGTCCTCGGCATGAGCCTCGGCATCCTTCACCATACGCTCGATCTCGTCCTCACTGAGTCCGGACGAGGCGCGGATGGTGATGGATTGTTCCTTGCCGGTGGCCTTGTCTCGTGCCGAGACATTGAGGATCCCGTTGGCGTCGATGTCGAATTTGACCTCGATCTGGGGCACCCCCCGTGGGGCCGGTGGGATGTCGGTGAGGTCGAAACGTCCCAACGACTTGTTGTCGGCGGCGCGTTCGCGCTCACCCTGGAGCACGTGTACGGTCACCGCTGTCTGATTGTCGTCGGCGGTGGAGAAGACCTGGCTGGCCGAGGTGGGGATAGTGGTGTTCTTCTCGATCAGCTTGGTCATCACCCCACCCAGGGTCTCGATGCCCAGGGACAGGGGCGTGACATCCAGCAGAAGCACATCCTTGACGTGCCCGGAGAGCACCCCACCCTGGATCGCGGCGCCGATGGCCACTGCCTCGTCGGGGTTCACGTCCTTGCGCGGCTCCTTGCCGAAGAAGGACTTGACCTTTTCCTGGACCTTGGGCATACGGGTCTGACCGCCCACCAGGATCACCTCGTTGATCTCCGAGGCGGACAGGCCGGCGTCCTTCAGGGCCACCTCGCAGGGGCCGATGGTGCGGTCCACCAGGTCCTCCACCAGGGATTCCAGCTTGGCCCGGGTGAGGCGGATGTTGAGGTGCTTGGGACCGGTCTGGTCGGCGGTGATATAGGGCAGATTGATGTCGGTCTGCTGGCTCGAAGAGAGTTCGATCTTGGCCTTCTCGGCGGCCTCCTTGAGGCGTTGCAGGGCCAGGGGGTCGTTGCGCAGGTCGAAGCCCTGCTCCTTCTTGAACTCGTCCACCAGGTAGTCGATGACACGCTTGTCGAAGTCTTCGCCACCGAGGAAGGTGTCGCCGTTGGTGGAGAGCACCTCGAACTGGTGTTCCCCGTCGATCTCGGCGATCTCGATGATGGAGATATCGAACGTGCCGCCACCGAGGTCGTAGACCGCGAGCTTCTGGTCGCCGCGTTGCTTGTCCATGCCGTAGGCCAGGGCCGCGGCGGTGGGCTCGTTGATGATGCGCTTCACCTCGAGGCCGGCGATACGTCCGGCGTCCTTGGTGGCCTGGCGTTGGGAGTCGTTGAAATAGGCCGGTACGGTGATCACCGCCTCCTTGACCTCTTCGCCGAGATAGTCCTCGGCGGTCTTCTTCATCTTCTGCAGGACCTTGGCGGAGATCTCCTGGGGTGCCATCTTCTTGCCGTTGACCTCCACCCAGGCATCACCGTTGTCGGCGCGCACGATCTTGTAGGGCACCATGTCGATGTCGCGCTGGACGACCTCGTCGTCGAACTTACGGCCGATGAGACGCTTGATGGCAAACAGGGTGTTGTGGGGATTGGTGACCGCCTGGCGCTTGGCCGGCTGACCCACCAGAACCTCACCGTCCTTGGTGTAGGCGATGATGGAAGGGGTGGTGCGGTCGCCTTCGGCGTTTTCGATGACCTTGACCTTGTCGCCCTCCATCACGCCGACACAGGAGTTGGTGGTGCCGAGGTCGATACCGATGATCTTGCCCATTGCTGGATCTCCGTCTATAGATTTATCGTCTGGATTGAATCTTCGTTTCTGTCCCGCGAGTTGGGGATTCCCGCGCTCTTTTCAAGGGCGACCGTGAAGGGACACCCCTTCCCCGCCCTCCATCTATCGTCGCCGCTCAGGTGGGGGCCTGGGAGACGATCACCAAGGCGGGCCGCAACAGGCGTCCGTTCAAGGTGTATCCCTTCTGGATGAGTTGCACCACGTGGTCAGGTTCCATGTCGTCGCGCGGTTGCAGGGTCATGGCCTGCTGGAATTCATGGTCGAAGGGATCGCCGGGTTGGGGGGCGATCTGCTCCACGCCAAACTTGGCCATTACGTCGCTGAAGAGCTTGAGGGTCAGTTCCATGCCTTCACGCAATTTGCGCACCTCGGGGCTGTCGCCCTGGGCGGCGTTCAGGCCGAGTTCCAGGCTGTCCCAGACCTGCAGCAATTCCTTGACGAAGCCCTCCAGGGCGAACTTATGGGACTTCTCCAATTCCTTGGCGTGACGCCGTTGCACGTTTTCCAGCTCAGCACGTGCCCGTAGCACCTGATTCCAGTGCTCGTCGGCCTTGGTCCGGGCATCCTCCAAAAGGCGTGAGAGGTGCTCGGGATCGTCCTCACGGACCTCGTCGGTCGCTTCCTCGGCTGGTGGGGTCTGGGGGGCGTTCTCGGACGGTTTCTCTGCCTCGCTCATGGATCTACCTCTCGGATGATACTGCGGATGGGGCCCGGTGATGGGGCGATTGCCCACAAGATGTGGATGGTCAGCGCGCTTTCAAGGCCGCACCGAGCAGGCGTGCGGTGACGTCGACGATGGGGATCACCCGGTCGTAGGCCATCCGGGTGGGACCGATGACCCCCAACACCCCTACCACACCCTCCTCCACCTTGTAGGGGGCGGTGACCAGGCTGCAGCCATCCAGCACTCGGTAGCCCGATTCGCCACCGAGGAAGATCTGTACTCCGTCGGCCTCCATGCAGCGGTCGAGCAGGTGGAGGATCTCCTGTTTCTCGGTGAAGGCCTCGAACAGCTGTCTCAGACGATCCATCTGCGCCAGTTCATCGAAGCCCATGAGGTTGGTCTGGCCTGCGATCAGGCAATCCTCCCGCGCCTCCGAGGCCTCCACCACCTGATCCGCCATCTCCAGGGCCTGGGCCATGATGCGGTCCATATGCTCGCGCGCCTCTTGCATCTCCACCACCAGGCGCCGACGCACGCTGGCCAGGTCCTGGCCCTGGAAGTGGGTGTTCAGATAGTTGGCGGCCTGCTCCAGTTCAGTCTTGCTGTACTCTCGCCGGGGATGGATGATGCGGTTGTGGACGTCGCCTTCGCGGGTGATCAGGATGGCGATGACCCGGCCCGCGGAGAGCGGCAGAAACTCGATCTGCCGGAAAAGATGGCGTTCATGCCGGGGCATACTCACCACCCCGGCCATGTGGGTGAGTTCCGAGAGGAGGCGGGACGCCGCGGAGACCAACTCCGTCCGGCCGCCGGTGCTCTCCAGGCTGGACTTGATGGACTCTACCAGGTCCTCCTCCAGTTCGCTCACGGTGAGCAGACAATCCAGGAACAGGCGGTAACCGCTCACCGTGGGCACCCGCCCGGCCGAGGTGTGGGGTGAGGCCACCAGACCCAATTCCTCCAGATCCGCCATCACGTTACGCACCGTTGCCGGGCTGAGATCCAGACCGGCATCGCGTGCCAGGGTGCGTGACCCTACCGGTTGGCCTTCACGGATGAAGCGTTCGATCAACGCCTTGAGGAAATGCAGTGCCCGCTCGGAGAGTTCCGATTCCTGCACCGCTTTGGAGCCAGCCAAGTCTCATGCACCTCGCAAGAAAACGATGGATTAGCACTCAATCGTGAAGAGTGCCAAGCCTACCGATTATGCCGTCACCGGCGGTGGTGTCAAGGTGCCTTGCCTCGGGTTGGGGTAACGCCTGGCGAGTCGTGGGCGGCCCCTTTCAGCCTCCCGATATCCACGCCATGGCTCGTCTCTTCCCTGTCCGATACCGAAGAACGAAATACTCGCAGGCGATGGGTATACTGTCGTCTGTTCCAGTCGCAGGCAATCCATGAATCCCCACTTCCAGCGCATCGGTATCGTCGCCAAACCCGACGACCCCGGGGTCGAGCAGACCGTGGCCCGGCTCGCCCATCACCTCGCCACCCGCGGGGTGGAGGTCCTGGCCGAGGTGGATATCAGCGGCTTGCTTCACAGCGATGTCTGCCGCACCTGCACCCTCGCCAGTCTGGGCGGGGAGGCGGATCTGGTGATCGTGGTAGGGGGCGACGGCACCCTGCTGGGAGCGGCCCGCTCTCTCGCCCGGGGCAATGCCGCTCTGCTGGGGGTCAATCTCGGTCGCCTCGGTTTTCTGGTGGACATCTCTCCGGAGCGCCTGGAACAGGCCGTGGATGCGATCCTCGCGGGAGATTTCGAAGAGGAGCGGCGTTTTCTGCTGGAGGCCCGAATCGGTACCGAAGTGGCACTGGGCGAAGGTGTCCCTGCCCTCAATGACGTGGTCCTGCACAAATGGAACAGTGTGCGGATGCTGGAGTTCGAGACCCATATCGATGGCCGTTTCGTCAACGCCCAGCGTTCGGACGGTCTGATCGTCTCCACGCCCACGGGTTCCACCGCCTATGCCCTGTCCGGCGGCGGTCCCATCGTGCATCCGGGGCTCGATGCCCTGGTCCTCGTACCCATCTGTCCACACACCCTGAGCAATCGTCCGCTGGTGATCGGTAGCGAGAGCCGGATCGAGATCCGCCTGTGCGGCGGCGATCTGGAGCACATGCGTCTGAGCTGCGATGGCCAGACCAACCGTTCCATCCGTCCCGGCGAGGCGATCCTGATCCAACGCTCGCCCCACGAACTGCGGCTGCTTCATCCCCGGGGCCACGATTACTATCAGATCCTGCGCGCCAAGTTGGGTTGGGGGGGGCATCCGAGCTGAAGCGGGTGCCGATGGGAAGCGACGAACCGGATGCCTCGATGGTCACTCTTTCGGGGGTCTCGCATCCTCCCAGGCATGCAGCGAGACCTGTGCCGGCAGCCGGCGGACCCAGGGACGGCCGCTGCGCAACCGCTCGGGCAGACGCCCCAGGGCGGTGCGCGCCGCTTGGGCATCGGGATAGTGGCCCAGGAGGGCCACATACCAGGGCCTGCCTCGCAGGCGCGTGCGGTACCAGGCGACCTGGGCGGCGATGCCCGCGCGTTCCACCAGGGAGCGCAGGCCGTCCAGGTGGCGCACACCCATGAGTTGGATGGTGAATTCACCGCGCGCCTGGGCCCTGCGCCATGTGTCCTCGGCAGATGCAGAGGCTGTGGATGGGGCATCCCGGTGGCCATGCCCGGCCCCTTGAGCCGCAGGGGGCCGGGCCTCCGATGTGGAGCGGGCTGTTCCCTCATCCGGGGCCACGTTCGTGGAGGCCGCCCTGCGTCTCTGTTTCCGCAGGTGTGCCAGCGCGGCGCGCAGCCGTTCCAAGGCCGCCTCGGTGCGTTTCTGGCGTGTCTCCAACTCGGCCATGCGGCGCTTTGCCGCAGCCACGGCGGGATCATTGGTCCCCGCCTTTTCGTTGAGCGCATCCACGCGCCGTTCCAGGACCTTCACCTGAGGCGCCGGCGAGATCCCATCGCCACTCACCGTGCTCAGCCGGTCCTCCATGCGGTCGAGTTCCCTGGCCACCGAGCGGCGATCCAGTTCCCGCTGTTGGTCCTCGAACCGGTATGTGCCCAGGGTCACGCCCAACAACGCCAGCAGCGCGCCGGCGGCCGTGACCGCAAGGATGCGCTGGCCACCATTCAGGCGCTCCAGGCGCCCCCCCTGGCCCTCCAGTCGTTGCCGAGTCTCCTCGAGGAAGGCGCTGGATTCGTCGAGCCGGCGCTCCAGGTCCTGGTAACGGGTCTCGTTTTCCTTCAGCTCCATCTGTAGTCCGGTGGTCCTTTCGGCCTGATCCGCAATGGCGCGGGCCAGGCGGCGCATGCCCTGGTCACGAACCCCATCGTGCCGTCCTGTCTCGTCCAGCCGGGCGTTCAGGGCGTTTACGGCCGCCTGATTGGTATCGACAAGATGATCGATCCTGGCTTGCAATCCGCGCCCTTGGGCCTCCAGCCTATCCAGCCGTTCATCCTGATACTCGTTTCCGGTTCGTGCCAGGGAGAGGTCTCTCTGCAAAGAACCCAGTTCGCCCGGAAGAATCTCGGCAATGTATCCTTCCTGCTCTTCGAGGCGCCGCTTCAGGTCCTTCCCGAGATGCTCCAGATCGTCCAGACGGGTGAGCAGTGACCGCTGGGCCTCTTCCAGGCCATTCCGTCCGTTTCTCAGGCCATCGACCTCCTGGGACAGGGGGCCGAGGCCATCCAGGGCCTCGCGCAACGACTGGCCGGTCTCCCGCACCAGGGCATCGAGTCGATCCACCCGCCCTTGAAGGATCTCCAGGCCGGTGGCCTGAGTCTGTTGACTCTCCTCCCACTGAGAGGCCTGACGGCGCCAAGCCTCCACCTGATCCCGCACACTCCGGTCGAGCGCGTCGAGGCGGGTACGCAGGGCCGTCATGCCCGTGTTGCAATCGTCCACCAGGGCCTCGACACGATCCTGTGCCGCGCCTTGCTCTCTCACGAGCCGGTCCAGGGAGGCCAATGAGGTCTCCAGGGCCCCGACACGGCCCCGGCCATCCTCGGAGACTGTCCTTTCCAGGGCCTCGACCCGGGATTCGAGGGCCTTCACCTCCCCTTCGGCCAGGCCCCCGCCGCGGGTGTCCAGTTCCCGACGCAGGTCATCCATCGCCGTCTGACGGTCCCGCTCCCGCTCCAACAGGCCCCGTTGGGCCTGTTCCAGGGTCTCCAGGCGCGACACCAGCCCCTGAGTCCGGACCCGCCCCTCGTCCAGGACCCGTTGCAGGCCTTCGATCCCGGCGGTGAGGCCCTGAAGCACCCCGGCCACGCCCTCGCTCTCGCTGTGCAGGGCGTTCAGATCACGACGGAGGTCTTCCAAGCCCGGAGGATGTGCGGCCCGCTCGCGGGCTTCCCGGGCATGCGCCATGGCCTCGGCAAGGACCTCGGCGGCCCCGGACTGCTGTTCCGAGAGGTGTTCCAGGCGCTCCCGGAGGCGGGCCACGAGGCCGCTGAGTTCCGCCTGGGATTCGTCCAATTCCGCCAGACGCAGGCCCATGCGGTCGGTGCGCTGGTCCAGTTGCTGGGCCAGCCTCGCCAGGAACTCCAGGCGTTCGCGTCGCGCCTTGCCGGACAGGGTCCCGTCCTTGCCTTTCTTGCTGCCCATCGTCGGGGCCCCAGAGTTGCAGGTAGTTTCTAAACAGTTTAGCCTAACTTACCGTTTCGATGAAGTTTTCATGACCGGTATCCCGTCGGACAGGCACAGGGGCGGCGACCCTCAGAAAGACCCCTCGCCCAGGGCCAGCAACTGTGGCAGCAGGCGCTCCACCTCGTCCGCCTCGCCGTGGAGGGTGGCATGGCCGAGCTTGCGGCCGGGTCTCGGGGCCTTCATATAGGTGTGCAGGTGGGCGCCCGGCAGGGCCAGCACCCGGGCCGGATCGGGCAGCCCGCCGATGAAGTTGACCATGGCCGCGTGGCCGACCGGCGCGGTGCTCCCCAGGGGCAGGCCGGCCACCGCGCGCAGGTGGTTCTCGAACTGACTGGTCTCCGCCCCTTCGAGGGTCCAGTGCCCCGAGTTGTGCACCCGGGGGGCCAGCTCGTTGGCCACCAGCCCGTCGGCGGTGACGAAGAACTCCACCGCCAGCACCCCCACGTAGTCCAGGTGCTCCAGGATGCGCCTCCCGGCCGCCCGCGCCGCCGCGCTCAGGGGGTCGCCGGGGCGGCTCCGGGCGAGGCGCAGGATCCCCTGCCGATGCAGGTTCTCGCTCAGGGGATAGAAGGCACAGGCACCGTCGCGCGCGCGCACCGCGATCAGGGAGACCTCGCGTTCGAAGGGCACCCAGGCCTCCAGCAGGCAGTGGCGCCCGTCGAGGGCGGCGCGGGCGGCCGCCCGTTCCCCGGCATCGCGGATGGGCCATTGCCCCTTGCCGTCGTAGCCCAGGGTACGGGTCTTGAGGAGGGCCGGCCGGCCGATGCGTTCCAGGGCGGCGTCAAGCTCTTCCGGGCGGGTGACCGGCGCATAGGCCGCGGTGGGGATGCCCAGGCGTTCGAACAGGCGCTTCTCACGCAGCCGGTCACGGGCCACGGCCAGGGCCTCGGGCGAGGGATACACCGGCAGGCGCCCCTTGAGGTGCTCCAGGGCCAGGGGCGGGACGTTCTCGAATTCGAAGGTGATGCAATCGGCCATGGCGGCCAGGTCGTCCAGGGCCGCGGGGTCGTCGTAGGGGCTGGTGACCAGGGTCGCCACCGGGCCCGCGCAGGCCTCCGGCGAGGGATCCAGTACCACCAGGCCGATCCCCAGGGGGTGACCGGCGAGGGCGAGCATTCGCGCCAGTTGGCCGCCACCGAGGACCCCGCAGATCATGAGCCCGGCCGCGGATCCGGGTGGGACAGGACCTGCCCGGTCTGACGGGCGCGATAGGCCTCCAGGGCCTCGCGGATCCCGGGGTGGTGGGTGGCCAGCATGGCCGCCGCGAGCAGGGCGGCGTTCACCGCCCCGGCACGGCCGATGGCCAGGGTGCCCACCGGGACGCCGGCGGGCATCTGGGCGATGGAGAGCAGGGAGTCCATGCCATTGAGGGCCTTGGACTGCACCGGCACCCCCAACACCGGGAGACGGGTCTTCGCCGCCGTCATGCCGGGCAGATGGGCGGCCCCGCCGGCGCCGGCGACAATGACCTCCAGCCCGCGCTCGACGGCGGAACCGGCATACTCGAACAGCAGATCCGGCGTCCGGTGGGCGGAGACCACCCGGACCTCATGGGGCACTCCCAGGGCCTCCAGGGTCTCCACGCAATGGCTCAGGGTATCCCAGTCGGACTGGGAGCCCATGATGACTCCGACCAATGGCTTCACTCACCCATCCCCCCGAAAAAGGCGGAATACTACAGGAGCGGGCGCGGGAATTCAGCCTGGACGGCGTGCCCGAAAAGGGCCCGGCGCGGTCTCGGTCCCTTCTTTCGGGCCTCGATCCTCGCGGAGGCCATCGCGGGCTTCCCATGGGGGTGCCTCCGATGCCATCGTATAGCAGGTCGAGGTGAGGGACAGGGTGCGGGAATGATCGCGATCTACCACAGCAACCGCCTGGAACGTCTGGCGGACGATTTGGCCGGGATGCTGCGCCTCCCCGGCACCGATCCGCTGCGCGCCCGCCCCATCGTGGTCC
>JALSSC010000032.1 GCA_026984455.1 Chromatiaceae bacterium | reverse complement strand
CCGCGCCAGTGGCCTTCCCTGAAAATGTCTGCGGCAGGGATGCCGCAGTCAAGCCTACAGGGAGGTATTCACGGCGTTTTTCAGGGAAGGCCACTGGCAGAGGGACGGTTAGATGACGGAGCCCTGGCGGACTCAAGCCTCGGGACGGTAGTCGGGCGGGGTCTCGGCGCCCTCGCCAAACAGGAACTTTTCCATCTCTTCCTTGAGGAACGTGCGCGCCTTGGGGTCCATGGGATTCAGGCGATACTCGTTGATGAGCATGGTCTGGTGGCGCAGCCACTCCTGCCAGACCTGTTTGGAGATGTTCTCGAAGATGCGCTTGCCGAGTTCACCGGGATAGGGCGGACGTTCGAGGCCCTCGGCCTCGCGTTGCAGTTTGACACACTGGACCATACGGGTCATGGGATGCTCCTGGGGTGATGGGCTTGAAGTTGGCAGAGCAGACGCGCTACCGGCGCCGGCACGCCCCCGGGAAGCGGGCTCCCCAGCGGATGCCAGCGGCAGTCGTCGTCCCTCACGGCGCCTGGACAGGCCGTGCCCCGCACCAGCACGGGACGATAACGCAGGCGAAAGTGGCTGAAGGTATGGAGGCGCTCGGGGAGGATTTCAATCCCCCCGGGCGCCACCCCCAGCTCGCGGCAGCGGCCCGGCACCTGTGCCTCCGTTGCACACTCCGGCGGCACCCAGAGGCCACCCCAGAGTCCGGCGGGCGGACGCCGCTGCAACAGCAGCCGCCCTTCCACCATCAGCAGGAGGAAGCAGGTGAAGCGTTCCGGACCTGGCCCACGCCCGCGGGGCTGCGGATACCGATCCTGGAGCCCGTGACGACGGGCGGCGCAGATCCCTTCCACGGGACAGTCCCCACAGCGCGGACGGTGGCGGGTACAGACCCTGGCGCCCAGATCCATGAGGGCCTGGTTGTGGACGCCGGCCCCGTGTATCGGCAACAGGGCCTCGGCCAGTCCCCACAGGCGCCGTTCCACGCCGGCCGTACCCGGCCGGCCGGAGACCAGGAAGCAGCGGCTCAGCACCCGTTTGACGTTGCCGTCGAGGATGGGATGGGGCCGCGCCCAGGCGAGGGAGAGGATCGCTCCGGCGGTGGAACGGCCGATGCCGGGCAGGCCCTGGAGGCCGTCGAGGGTCTCGGGCAGGCGCCCCCCATATTTGTGCATGACCTGTTGCGCGGCCTGGTGGAGGTGGCGCGCACGGGCGTAGTAGCCCAGCCCGGACCACAGCCCGAGGACCTCGTCCAAGGGCGCCGCGGCCAGTTCCTCCACGCCCGGGAAACGGGCCATGAACCTTTCATAGTAGGGGATGACCGTGGCCACCTGGGTCTGCTGGAGCATGATCTCCGAGACCCAGACGCCATAGGCCGTGGGCCGGACCTGCCAGGGGAGGTCCTTGCGTCCGTGTTCGGCGTACCAGGCCCGCAGGGAACGGGCGAAGGCCGCCTCAGTTGAAGAGTCCCTTGAAGGCACCGTCGAGTTGCTTGTCCAGGCCACCGGGGAGCTGCTGCTGGATCTCCTTGGGAAGGATCTTCTTCAGTTCCTGACTGGCCTTTTTCTTCAGGCGTTCCTTCTGGGATGCGGTGAGGGCCTCGGCGATGTTCACCGACCAGTGCGGCTTGGCGAGGGGGCCCTTGAACTCGATGGGAATGGGCACCCCCTTGAGGCGGTTGAGGTCCTTGCCGCCCTCCCCCTTGAGGCTGGCCACAAGGACCGGCTTGAGCTTGTAGTTCAGGGTCATGTTCACCAGGTCGACAGAGCCCTTGCCTGTGACCCGGAACAGCGGCGACTTGGCGCTCAGGTCGTCCCGCACCACCCCGTTCACCACCCGGGCGTCCACCTTGAGTTCGGTGAAGTCGGTCTTGGGCCGGGCCTTTTCCGGCGGCAGGGTACGGCCACGCAGACGTGCCGCCGCCTCGCGCAGGGTCCGGGCCAGGTTGAACCCCCTGATCTCACCATCGCTGAAGCGCGCCCCCAGGCGACCGTTGAGGCCGCGCTTGATGGCCGCCAGGCTCTGGCCCCGGGTGCTGAGATCGAGGTGCATCTGCGCCTGCCCGGACAGCCGGTCCTCCTGCAACAGATCCTTCAGCAGGGGTTCGGCACGGACTCCACGCATGTCCTGTTTGAGGGCGAGACGGGCCTGCCGGCCCGAGGCGTCGATCCTCGCGCTGCCCTTCAGGGCCCCCTTGTACAGGCCGTCGATGCGATCCGTGAGGCCGATGCGGCCATCGGCGCCCTTGACCTTGAGGTGAATGCCATCGAACTTCAGTCCCCTCACTTGCAAGTGCCCGACGCCCAGGCTCCCGTCCACATCCAGGCCCCGCAAGGGCTCAAGCTGGAACAGGGGGGCATTCTCGTCCACCTTGGCAGCGGGCCCGTGCCCGGCCCCGGCGGCCTTGGCTGTGTTCTTCGCCGGAGGCGGCAGGTAACGATCCAGGTCGATGCGGTCGAGCTTGAGGGAGAACCGATAGGCCGGGTGTCTGCCCGCGGTCAGGATCCGCAGACGGCCATCCAGACGGCTGTCGTCCAGCTTCAGCTTCAGGCCGCTCAGGGCCACCACCTTGGGGCTGCCCTCGAAGCCGCTGGAGAGCGTGACCCGGGTGAGGGCCTTGGGGTCGGCCATGGGCGGAAGGGCCACGCCGAGTGTCGTCAGATGGCGGCGCAGATCGGTCTCGGCCAGGGCGACGCGGCCCTTGAAGGTGGGCCGTCCATTCAGCCCCTTGCCTTCCACCGTACCGGTGAGATGCAGGCCGGCCCCATCCAGGGTGACCTTGGGCATCCTCAAGGTGCCCTGCTTCCAGTTCATATCCAGGGCGGTCACCAGGTGCCCATCGAGTTTACCCCCCGGCAGGTCCTTACCCCTGGCCTGGCCCTTGAGATCGAGCCCGGACAGGGCCAGGGAACCCCGCTTCCAGTTCGCCTTCAGCACCCCGCCGAGGGCGGCGTCCAGCGAGTCGAAAGGCAGGTCCCTGCCCTTGGCCTGGAGCCTCAGGGCCAGTTTGGACAGGTTCACACCGCCCTGGGCGAGGTCCAGGGTCAGGATACCGCCGCGGAGATCCAGGTTCAGGTCCTTCAGGGGCAGGGCCCCGCCACCGCCCCCGAGCTTGAGCCGGAGGGGCTCCACCCGTGCCCGTTGGGCCTGCAGATCCAGGTCGAGACCCGCTTCCAGATCGAGGTGGGCACGGGTGCCTTCCGGGGTCTCGATGTCTGTCAGCCGCAGATGCAGGGGGGTCACCCGGTAATGGTTCCCGCGCGCGACCTCTTCCAGGGTGCCGCTCAACCCCACATGGGCGCTCAGGGCCGGGGCGGAGTCGTGGAACGCGAAACTCAGCTTCAGATCCAGGGGACGGCCCGGCTCGATGGCGCCGCTGGCCACCGCCAGTTGCTTTATCTCCATCTTCTGCCCGGCCTGGCGGTCGTCCCAGGAGATATCGGCATCGCTGATCTCCAGGCCGCCGATGGAGAGGCCCCGCAGGCCCTGTCCCTTGCCCGCGGAGCCGCCGGGCGCGGCCTCGGTGGTCCCCTCCCCGCCACCGGCGAGATCCTCCCAGTTGTTCCGGCCGTCGGCGTTACGGATCAGGACCAGACGCAGGCCGGAGAGGCGCAGGGTGTCGGCCTCCACCCGCCGCTCCAGGAGGGGCATCAGCTTGACCCGCACCTCCGCCCTCTTCACCGCGGCGAAGGGCCGATCGCCGAAGCCTTGGGGCTGGCTCAGGGAGACCTGGTTCAGGGTCAGGCCGAGCCAGGGGAACACCGACAGCCCGATGTCGCCGCCGATGACCAGCTCGCGGCCGGTCGCCTGTCTGACCTCCTCTGAGATCCGGTCGCGGAAGTCGTTGGGATCCACCACCAGGGGCAGGACAACGGCGGCGGCGACCACCAACAACACCAGGACGATGACGATGTAGAGAAGGACCTTGAGAAACTTACCCATGAGACGCTCCTTGACGATCTGGATACGCCGCCATTGCACCACAAGGGACATCCGGCATCCAGCGGCCCCGACGACAAGAAAAATCGTACGACAGGTCGGCGGGTTCCTATATTCGTCGCACGTGAATATTTCCATCCTTCGGTCCGTAGACGGCACTTCCCTGTGCCACTCCTCGTTTTTCGAAGGTCTTCCTCGTGCCCCTGGGCAAGGCGCGGAAGCGAGTCATCGCGGGGACTATGGCGGGCTTTCGCAACATTGCCCAGGGGTGCGAGGGGCGGCCGCAGTAGCAAAAAATTCACGTGCGACGGGTATAGAACGCAGCGCGCATCTGCCCCCGCCGGGTTGACCCTCACGGCATCTCTGTCGCCCGCAGCAAGGCGGCCGCGAGGGGCCGACAGCGAATAGACCGGCCGGAACCCTGCCGGCTTCAGGGGTCGGAGGAGATGCGCAGGCGCCCATCCTCCAGATACCAGATCTCGTCCATGCGCCCCGCGAGTTCCTCGTCGTGGGTCACCATCACCAGGGCGGTGCCCACCTCCCGGTTCAGTTCCAGCATGAGATCGCAGACCTGGAAGGCGGTGTGGCGATCGAGGTTGCCCGTGGGTTCGTCCGCAAGCACACAGGCGGGGCGGTTCACCAGGGCGCGGGCCACGGCGGTGCGCTGGCGCTCACCGCCGGAGAGCTGGGCGGGGCGGTGCTCCAGGCGTTCCCCCAGGCCCACCAGGGCGAGCAGATGGCGCGCCCGGCCCGCGGCCTCGGCCACCGGCAGGCCGGCGATCACCAGGGGCATGGCCACGTTCTCCTGGGCACTGAGTTCGGGCAACAGGTGGTGGAACTGGTAGATGAAACCCAGGGCGCGGTTGCGCAGGCGCCCGCGGGCCGTCTCCGACAGGCCTTGGAGGTCGCGGCCCTCGATCAGGACCCGCCCGGCGTCGGGGCGGTCGAGCCCGCCCATGCACTGGAGCAGGGTGCTCTTGCCCGACCCGGAGGCCCCGACGATGGCGATGCGGCGCCCGCGGGCGATCCGCAGGTCGATGCCGTGCAGGACCTCCAGGGTCGCGTCCCCCTGACGAAAGCGCCGCACCAGGCCGTGGGTCTCCAGCACCGGGGTCTCACTCATAGCGCAGGGCCTCCGCCGGCTGCACCCGCGAGGCGCGCCAGGCCGGATAGAGGGTGGCCAGCAGGCTGATGACGAAGGCGGAGAGGCCGATCAGGGTCACGTCCTGCCAGTGGACGTCGGAGGGCAGCTCGCTGATGTAATAGAGGTCCGGGTCGAGGAAGTGGATATGGAACAGGCCCTCGATCCAGGCCACCACCGGCTCCACGTTGAGGGCCAGGATGACCCCCAGGATCACCCCCAGGATACTGCCCACCAGGCCGATGGCGGTGCCCTGGACGACGAAGACCCCCATGATAGAGCGCGGCGAGGCCCCCAGGGTGCGCAGGATGGCGATGTCGGCCTCCTTGTCGGTGACCACCATCACCAGGGTGGAGACGATGTTGAAGGCGGCCACCGCCACGATCAGGAACAGGATCATGGCCATCATGCGCTTCTCGTTGCGCAGGGCGCGGAAGAAGTTGCGATGTTGCATGGTCCAGTCGCCGACCCGGTAATAGCCCCCCAGGGAGAGGGCCAGCTCACGGGTGATCCGTGGCGCCTGCATGGGGTCGCGCAGCTTCAGGCGCACCCCGGTCACCGCCCCGCCCAGGCGCATCAGGCGCTGGGCGTCGGCGATGTGGATCAGGGCCAGGTTGCGGTCGTAGTCCGACATCCCGGCCTCGAAGAGGCCGCTCACGGTGAAGCGTTTGAGGCGCGGCATGAGGCCGATGGGGGTGCTCGAGACCTGGGGCGTGACCAAGGTGACCTTGTCGCCCACCCCGACCCCGAGGACCAGGGCCAGCTCCTTGCCCAGGATGATGCGGAAGCGCCCCGGGACGAGATCGGTGATGGAGCCGCGGCGGATCACCTTCACCACCTCCGAGACCCGCCCCTCCTCGCCCGGCTCGATCCCCCGCACCAGGGCGCCGCTGACCTGGCCGCCATTGACCAGCATCCCCTGTATCTCCACGTAGGGGGCGGCACCGACCACCTCGGCGTTGGCCTCGGCGCGTTCCATCACCCGCCGCCAGTTCTTCAGCCCCCCCTGCACCGCGGCGATGGTGGCGTGGGAGGTCATGGCCAGGATGCGCTCGCGGATCTCCTTGTGGAAGCCGTTCATCACCGAGAGGACCACGATCAGGGCCACGATCCCCAGGGTGATGCCCAGCATCGAGGCCCCGGAGATGAAGCTGATGAAGTGATTGCGGCGCTTGGCGCGGGTGTAGCGCAGGCCGAGATAGAGTTCCCAGGGCTTGAACATCGGGGCATTATAGGGCCTTCGTCTCCCGTCCGTCTGCACAACATGGCCCGACGACTCCCCGCCGAGTGGGAACCCCAAGCCGCGACCCTGATCACCTGGCCCCACGCCGGCAGTGACTGGCGCTGCTGCCTGGACGAGATCGAGGCCTGCTATGAGGCACTGGCCCTGGCCATCGCCCGTTTCCAGCCGGTGCTCATCGCCGCGGTCTCCGAAGACCACGCCCATGGGATCCGGCGCCGGCTCTTGGGGGCGGGCATCGCGGAATCCCGCCTGCACCTGGTGACGGCCCCCAGCGACGACACCTGGGTGCGGGACTATGGTCCCCGCTGCGTGCTCGATGCCGGCCGTCCCCGGCTGCTGGACTTCCGCTTCAACGCCTGGGGGGAGAAATACCCCCACGAGGCCGACGACGCCTTCAGCGGACGCCTCTACGCCAGCGGCCTGTTCGCGGGCATCCCCCACGAACGCGCCCCCTGGGTGTTGGAGGGCGGGGCCCTGGACACGGACGGCCGCGGCACCCTGTTGGCCAACCGGCCCAGCATCCTCGATCCCCGGCGCAACCCGGACCTGGACCCGCCCGGCGCCGAAGAGCGCCTGTTGCGCGATCTCGGCCTCGACCGCTGCCTGTGGCTGGACATCCCCCCCCTGGCCGGCGACGACACCGACGGCCATATCGACACCCTGGTCCGCTTCATCGCCCCCGACACCCTCTGCCACCTCGCTTGCAGCGATCCGGCCGACCCCGATCATGCGACCCTGGAGGCGCTCCAGGGACAGTTGCAACGCCTGCGTACCCGCCACGGCGGGCCCTACCGTCTGATCGCCCTGCCCAAGCCCGCCCCCCTGCGCGGCCCCGATGGCGACCACCTGCCGGCGAGCCCAGTCAATTTCCTGTTCGTCAATGGCGGCCTGCTGGTGCCCACCTATGCCGACCCGGCGGACGCCCGGGTCCTGGAGACCCTGGCCGCGGCCCTCCCGGAACGCCGGGTGGTGGGCCTGGACGGCCGCCTCCTGGCGCGCCAGCGCGGCGGCCTCCATTGCGCCGCCCTGGACCTGCCCGCCTGCCTGGCCGCCCCCCTGGGCCTGATCGCCGGCACCCCGCAGCGATGACCACGGCCGCCCGGCCCCTGCGCCTCGCCCTGATCCAGCAGCGCGACCGCGGCAGCCCCAAGGCCAACCGGGAGGTGATCGCCCTGGCCCTGCGCGCCGCCGCCGACCGGGGCGCCCACCTGGCCCTGTTGCAGGAACTGCACAACGGCCCCTACTTCTGTCAGACCGAGGACCCCGCCGCCTTCGCCCTGGCCGAGCCCGTGCCCGGCCCCACCAGTGAGGCCCTGGGGGCGCTGGCGGCGGAACTGGGTCTGGTGATCGTGGCCTCTCTGTTCGAGCGCCGCGCCCCCGGTCTGCACCACAACACCGCCGTGGTCCTGGACGCGGATGGACGCCTCGCCGGCCGTTACCGCAAGATGCACGTCCCCGACGACCCGGGCTTCTACGAGAAGTATTACTTCGCCCCCGGCGACCTGGGGTTCGCACCCATCGACACCGCGGTGGGCCGCCTGGGGGTGCTGCTGTGCTGGGACCAGTGGTATCCCGAGGCCGCCCGCCTCATGGCCCTGGGTGGGGCCGAGGTCCTCCTCTACCCCACCGCCATCGGCTGGGATCCCGGCGACGACGCCGCCGAGCAGGCGCGCCAGTTGCAGGCCTGGCGGTGCATCCAGCGCAGCCACGCCATCGCCAACGGGATCCCCGTGGCGGCCTGCAATCGCACCGGCTTCGAGCCCCGCGCCCCCGGCGCGGCCGGGGGCATCCGCTTCTGGGGCCACTCCTTCGCCTGCGGCCCCTTCGGCGAGCCCCTGGCCGAGGCCCCGGCGGACGCCGAGGCCCTGCTCCTGGTGGACCTGGACCTGGCCGCGGGCGAGGAGGTGCGGCGGACCTGGCCGTTCCTGCGCGACCGCCGCATCGACGCCTACGGCGGCCTGTTGCGGCGCTTCCTCGACTGAGGCCGGGAAGGCTGCCGCCCCGCCCCTCGGCAGGACCGGGAATAGACGCGACCCAATAACGAAAATCCCACCTGTGACGGGTATACTGTACCCCTCCCATCCGTCTGGAATCGCCATGCGTCCCCTGCTCGTCCTCATCCTCGTCTGCCTGACCCTGAGCGCCTGCGGGAACAAGGGCGACCTCTACCTGCCGCCGCCCGCGCAGCCGCACCCGGAGGGCCGCTGATGGACCACTTCCAGTACCGCGACGGCCAGCTCCACGCCGAGGACCTGCCCCTGACGGACCTGGGCGAACGCTTCGGCACCCCCTGCTACATTTATTCCCGGGCCACCCTGGAGCGCCACTGGCGGGCCTTCGACCAGGCCCTCGACGGGCACCCCCACCTGATCTGCTACGCGGTCAAGGCCAACTCCAACCTGGCCGTGCTGGCCCTGCTGGCGCGCCTGGGCTCGGGCTTCGACATCGTCTCCCGGGGCGAACTGGAGCGGGTCCTGGCCGCCGGCGGCGACCCCCGGCGGGTGGTCTTCTCCGGGGTGGGCAAGACCCGCGAGGAGATGCGCCGCGCCCTGGAGGTGGGCATCCGCTGTTTCAACGTGGAATCCGCCCCCGAACTGGAGCGCCTGGAGCAGGTGGCGGCCGCCCTGGGCCGGCGCGCCCCGCTGTCGCTGCGGGTGAACCCGGACGTGGACGCCCGCACCCACCCGTACATCGCCACCGGCCTGAAGGAGAACAAGTTCGGCATCCCCATGGCCGAGGCGGCGGCCCTCTACCGCCGCGCCGCCGCCTCGGCGCACCTGGAGGTCCGGGGCATCGACTGCCACATCGGCTCGCAGCTCACCGCCAACGCCCCCTTCCTGGACGCCCTCGACCGTGTCCTGGCCCTGGCCGACACCCTGGAGGCGGAGGGCATCCCCGTCCAGCACCTGGATCTGGGCGGTGGCCTGGGGGTCCGCTACACCGACGAGACCCCGCCCGAGCCGGCCACCTACGCCCGCGCCCTGCTGGGACGCCTCGGCGGGCGCCGCCACGAGATCCTCCTGGAACCGGGCCGCGCCATCGCCGCCAACGCCGGCATCCTCCTGACCCGGGTGGAGTACCTCAAGCCCGCCGCCGGACGCGCCTTCGCCATCCTGGACGCGGCCATGAACGACCTCATCCGCCCGGCCCTCTACCAGGCGGTCCAGGAGATCCTGCCGGTGCGGCCGCGCCACGACGCCCCCGCCCGCGTCTGGGATCTGGTGGGCCCGGTGTGCGAGACCGGCGACTTCCTCGGCAAGGGGCGGGAGCTGGCCCTGCGCCCGGGCGACCTGCTGGCGGTGCGCGGCAGCGGCGCCTACGGCTTCACCATGGCCTCCAACTACAACAGCCGCCCGCGTCCGCCGGAGATCCTGGTGGACGGCGCCCGGGCCCACCTGGTGCGCCGCCGCGAGACCCATTGCGACCTCTTCGCGGGCGAGTCGGTGGTGGTCTGAGATGCGCCTGGAGTTCACCAAGATGCAGGGCCTGGGCAACGACTTCGTGGTCCTCGACGCCACCCGCGCCCCCATCCGTCTGACCCCCGACCAATACCGCTTCCTCGCCGACCGCCACTTCGGCATCGGTTGCGATCAGATCCTGCGGGTGGAGCCGCCCCGCCTGCCCGGCACCGACTTCCACTACCGCATCTTCAACGCCGACGGCTCCGAGGTGGAACAGTGCGGCAACGGCGCCCGCTGCTTCGCCCGCTTCGTCCACGAACGCGGCCTCAGCGACAAGACCGTCCTCGACGTGGGCACCGCCGCCGGTCCCATCCGCCTGTATCTGGAGGCCGACGGCCGGGTACGGGTGAACATGGGCCCACCCCGCTTCGCGCCCCGGGCGGTCCCCTTCGAGGCCGATGGCGACCGCCCCCTGCACCCCCTGGCGGTGGCCGGCCGCGACCTGGAGATCGCCGTGCTCTCCATGGGCAACCCCCACGCCGTGCTGGAGGTGGAGGATCTGGACCAGGCGCCGGTGCAGGCCCTCGGCCCCCTGATCGAACGCCACCCGCGCTTTCCGCAGCGGGTCAACGTCGGCTTCATGCAGGTGCTCGCTCCCCACCACCTGCGCCTGCGGGTGTGGGAGCGGGGCAGCGGCGAGACCCTGGCCTGCGGCACGGGTGCCTGCGCCGCGGCCGCCGCCGCCATCCGCAACGGACGCCTGCAATCGCCGGTGCGGGTGGAGCTGCCCGGCGGAAGCCTGACCATCGCCTGGGCGGGCGGCGACGCCCCGGTGTGGATGACCGGACCGGCCGAAACCGTATTCACCGGAGTGATCGACCTATGAGCGAGCCCTCGGCGGCCCAGGTGGCCGCCTATCTCTCCAGCCATCCCGAATTCTTTCAGCAACACCCCGATCTGCTCGCCCGGTTGCGCCTGCCCCATGGTCCCCAGGGCACCGTCTCACTGGTGGAGCGGCAATTGGAGGTGCTGCGCCGACAGGCGGCCGAGGCCCAGACCCGGGTACGGGAACTGATGGAGGTGGCCGCGGCCAACTACCGTACCCAGGAGAAGCTCCACCGCCTGGGCCTGGACCTGACCGATTGCCGCGGCCTGGAAGATATCTCCAGGGTGTTGGTGCGGCGCCTGCCGGAGGAGTTCTCCGCCCACGCCGTGAGCCTGCGCCTGTTCAGCGACCCACCGGATCCCCGCGACCCCCTGACCGGCCGCTTCGCCGCCTTCCTGGACGAGGGACGGGCACTCGCCGGGCCCCTCCCCGCGGAGCAATGCCGCTATCTGTTCGACGAGGCGGGTCAGGCCGTCGCCTCGGCGGTGTTGCTGCCGCTCGAAGGGCAGACATCCCGGGGACTGCTCGCCATCGGCAGCCACGACCCGGACCGCTTCCGGGCAGATCACGCCTACGACCTGCTCATGCACCTGGCCGAGACCCTGGCCCACCACCTCGACCGCCTCGGTGTCTGAAGACCCACTCCTGGAGGCCTACCTCGCCCACCTCGAAGGGGAACGCCGACTCTCCCCCCACACCCGGGCGGGCTACCGCCGCGATTTGGAGGGCCTGACGGCCTGGATGCGCCACCAGGGCCTGGAGGGCTGGACCGCCCTCGACCCCGCCAGGGTGCGCGCCTTCGTGGCCTGGCGCCATCGCCAGGGCATCTCCGCCCGCTCCCTGCAACGCCAGCTCTCGGCCCTGCGCGGCCTGTTCCGTTATCTGGAACGGGAAGGCCTCAGCGACCGGGACCCCACCCGCGGGGTGCGGACCCCCAGGGCCGGGCGTCCCCTGCCCGTCACCCTGGAGGCAGACCGCCTCGGCCGTCTGCTGGACCAGGTGCCGGACAGCGCCCTGGAGATCCGCGACCGGGCGATGTTGGAGCTGTTCTACGCCTCCGGCCTGCGCTTGGCCGAACTGGTCTCCCTGGACCAGGGCGACGTCGACCGGGCGGCGCGGGTCCTGGAGGTCACCGGCAAGGGCGCCAAGACCCGGCGCGTGCCGGTGGGCGGCAAGGCCCTGGAGGCCCTGGAGGCCTGGCTCCAGGTCCGTCCCGGCCTCGCCCGCGCCGACGAACCGGCGCTGTTCGTGAGCCGCAGGGGCGGGCGCATCCGCCCGCGCACGGTCCAGGAACGGGTGGCGCGCTGGGCCCTGCACAAGGGCGCGCCGCGCCACCTCTATCCCCACCTCCTGCGCCACTCCTTCGCCAGCCACCTGCTGGAGTCCTCGGGCGACCTGCGCGCGGTGCAGGAACTCCTCGGTCATGCCGACATCGCCACCACCCAGATCTACACCCACCTGGACTTCCAGCACCTGGCCGAGGTCTACGACCGCGCCCACCCGCGCGCGCGGCGGAAAGAGACCTGAAGGGCCAGGAATTCCAAGCGCATACACGGCTTGCGCTACAGATCGGCAAACGGGTGATCGATCAGCGGGCCTGCGGTCAGGCTGGGCAAAGGGGCCGCTTGTGTGCCAGAATTCATCCAGCCCTCCTGGATACCACGTCGTTTTTCGCGACGTTGAGGTTGTTCCGTCCTGGAGGCCGTTTTCCCCCGCCCAACCGTCGGCTGGACGCCTCCATCCAGCGCCGCCCCAACCCCCGTACCTGAGTCGATGAGCATATCCATCAAGACGCCCGAAGAGATCGAGAAGATGCGCGTGGCCGGCCGCCTGGCGGCCGAGGTCCTGGAGATGATCGAGCCACACGTGCGCCCGGGCGTCACCACCCTGGAACTCGACCGGCTCTGCCACGACTTCATGGTCCACACCCAGGGCGCCATCCCCGCCCCCCTCAATTACCGTGGCTTCCCGAGATCCATCTGCACCTCGGTGAACCACCAGGTATGCCATGGCATCCCCAGCGAGAGGCGCCTGAAGAAGGGCGATATCCTGAATATCGACATCACCGTCATCAAGGACGGTTACCACGGCGATACCAGCAAGATGTTTTTCGTGGGCCAACCCTCGGTCCGCGCCCGGCGTCTGGTGGAGGTGGCCCGCCAGGCCCTCTACAAGGGCATAGAACAGGTGCGGCCCGGGGCCCACCTGGGCGACATCGGCCACGCCGTCCAGACCTTCGTGGAGGCCCATCACTATTCGGTGGTGCGCGAGTATTGCGGCCACGGTATCGGCCGTGAATTCCACGAGGAACCCCAGGTGCTCCACTACGGCAAACCGGGCGAGGGTGTGGAGCTGGTCCCCGGGATGTGTTTCACCATCGAGCCCATGGTGAACACCGGCAAACGGCAGACCAAGGTCCTGCCGGACGGCTGGACCGTGGTGACTCGCGACCGCGGCCTTTCGGCCCAGTGGGAACACACCCTGTTGGTCACACCCAGCGGTTGTGACATCCTGACCCTGCGCGAAGAAGAACGGGCAACGAGCGCATGACACCCCCGCCCCCCCTCTCCGGCGAGCTGGCGCGCCTGCTCGCGCACCTCGACGACGCATGCCCGCTCAAGGCGGTACGCGAGACCCTTGCCCAGGGGCATGCGCATCTGGGCAGCGAATTCGATGCCGGCCGAGACATCGAGGTCTTGGTGGCCGAACACGCCGCCTTCATGGATGGCGTCCTCTGCCACCTGTGGCAACGGCACATGCCCGAGGGGGCCCCGGCCGCCTTGGTGGCGGTGGGTGGATATGGACGCGGCGAACTCCACCCGGCCTCCGACATCGACCTCCTTGTCCTCCTGAGCGCCCCCCCCGATGCGGCCCTCGCCGACCGCCTGGAGGGCTTCGTCACCCTGCTCTGGGACCTCAACCTGGAAGTGGGGCACAGCGTGCGCACCCTCGACGACTGCGTACGCGAGGCGGCCCGGGACATCACCGTCATCACCAATCTGATGGAGGCGCGTCGTCTGGCCGGCCCCCCCTCCCTGTTCCAGGCCCTGAATCAGGCCATCGCCCCCACGCGCATCTGGCCCAGCGACGCCTTCTTCCAGGCCAAGTGGGAGGAACAGCAGGCGCGCTGGCACAAATACGGCGACACCGCCTACAACCTGGAGCCCAATATCAAGGAAAACCCGGGCGGCCTGCGCGACATCCAGATGATCGGCTGGGTCACCCGCCGTCATTTCGGTACCCGCACCCTCCACGAACTGGTGGAGCGCCGCTTCCTCACCGAGGCGGAGTTCGCCCAGCTCATGGACGGACGCCGCCTGTTGTGGCGCATCCGCTATGCCCTCCACCGCCTCGCCGGCCGGCGCGAGGACCGCCTTCTGTTCGACTATCAGCGCACCCTGGCCGAACGCTTCGGCTACCGCGACGATGCCCGTGAACTGGGGGTCGAACAGTTCATGCAGCGCTACTACCGCACGGTGATGGAACTCAACCGCCTCAACGAGATGTTGTTGCAGTTGTTCCAGGAGGCCATCGTCCTCAAATGTCATCTCGACCCGCCCGAAGCCATCAACGCCCGCTTTCAGAGCCGCAGCGGCTTCCTCGAAATCATCCATGAGGACTGCTTCCAGACCTCTCCGGTAGCCGTGCTGGAGGCCTTCCACCTGTTGCAGACCCGCCCCGGACTCAAGGGCCTGCGGGCCGGCACCATTCGCCGCATCCGTGAATCCCTGTCTCTGGTCAACCCCGATCTCTATCAGGACCTGCGCGCCACCAGCCTGTTCATGGAGATCCTGCGCCACGGCCGTGGGGTGACCCATGCCCTGCGCCGGATGAATCGTTACGGGGTGCTGGCCGCCTATATCCCGGCCTTCGGCCACATCGTCGGACGGATGCAGTACGATCTGTTCCACGTCTACACCGTGGACGAGCACACCCTGAGGGTGGTACGCAACCTGCGTCGCTTCTTCGTGCCCGAGCACCGCGGCGAATTCCCCTTGTGCAGTGCCATCGCCGGACGCCTGCCCAAGCCCGAACTCCTCATCCTGGCGGGCCTGTTCCACGACATCGCCAAGGGCCGGGGGGGCGATCATTCCCGCCTGGGGGCCAAGGACGCCTGGGCCTTCTGCCGCGAACATCACCTGAGCTACTACGACGCCGGCCTGGTGAGCTGGCTGGTGGAGCACCACCTGGTGATGTCCATGACTGCCCAACGCCGTGACATCGCCGACCCGGACGAGATCCGCGCCTTCGCCGATCTGGTGAGCGACAGCAACCGTCTGGACTACCTCTACCTGCTCACCGTCGCCGACAGCCGCGCCACCGATCCGAAACGCTGGACCTCCTGGCGCGACGCCCTGTTGCGTGAACTCTACGAGAACACCCGCCGGCATCTCACCCTGGGCGCGCAGCGTCCCCCCTCCCAGCAGGAGCTGGTGGAAGAGAAGCGCCGCGAGGCCCTGCGTCTGCTGGCGGAACAAGGAATCGCAGAAGACCGCTGCATCGCCCTGTGGATCGGCTTCAGCTACGACTTCTTCGTCTACAACGCCCCTTCGGAGATCGCCTGGCAGACCCAGGTGGTCCTCGACACCCCGGACGCCGCCCTGCCGCGCGCCGTCCTCTCACCCGACACCAGCCGCGGCAGCACCCTGGTGTTCCTGTACAGCCGTGACCA
Organism: Chromatiaceae bacterium; assembly: GCA_026984455.1. GTDB lineage: Bacteria > Pseudomonadota > Gammaproteobacteria > Chromatiales > Chromatiaceae > JALSSC01. The sequence continues at coordinate 43,821 of JALSSC010000032.1, read as the reverse complement.
GGACGACCTCTTCGCCCGCGCGGCCGCGGCCCTCGACCAGCTCGGGCTCGACATCCAGGATGCGCGCATCCTCACCACCGACGACGGCAAGGCCCTGAACCTCTATCTGGTGCTGGATGCCGAAGGCAAACCATTGGTGGACCCCCGTGCGCGCCACGCGGTCGAGGCCACCCTCGCCCTCAGCGGTGAGGAGGCCGGCCCCGTCAAGCAGGTCACCCGGCGCCAACCGAGGGCCCGGCGCCATTTCCATACCCGCACCCAGGTCCACATCAGCCAGGACGAACACAACCAGCGCACCCTGCTGCGCCTCGTGGCCGGCGACCGCCCCGGCCTGCTGGCCGACGTGGGACAGGTGTTCTCCGATTGCGGAGTGCGTCTGCACAAGGCCAAGATCGCCACCATCGGCGCTGCGGTGGAAGACGTATTCTTCCTCAGCGACCGCGAGGACCGGCCGGTGACCGGTCCCGAACAGATCCGCTGCCTGACCGAAGGCCTGCAACGACACCTGGACCCCAAATCGGCATGAAGGCGCCCCTTCTCCTGACGGCCATCCTGGGTCTCGTGGCCTCGGGCCCCCTGTGCGCGGAAGAAGGGGACGCGAACCCGGATGCGAAAGAGCCACTCCCCTGGCTCGACGAGGTCCGCGCCCAACGCCGCGCCTGGGAGCGCGCCCTGCAAGCCATGCCGCCCGCCACAAGCGCCCCGTCCCTCGGCGCGCACAGCCGCCGGCGCCACCAGGCCCTGCGCGACTATCACGCCCAGCGACGCCAAGCCTTGGAGGAGCGCCGCAGGCAATGGGAGCAGGAGCAGGAACGCCGCCACCAGTGGTTCCTGGAACACAGCGCGCCGCCGGGATGGAACAACCTTTGGTATTACCGGGGCTATTGAACCGGGCGGGACGGACCCCGGGCATGTCCGGGATGAAACGATCCCTGTATCATGGATCATCCAATATCGCCGTTCCGACCCGCCCGGACCTGGGTGGACCGAATGGAGAGCCACCGTGGCAACACACCGCTTCACCACCCCCGCCGCCGCCCTGCCCGACCCGCGGGTGGAGACCGATCCGGGCCGCCTGCGCTCCTGGCTGGAGCGACTCCCCTGGGCCAATCCATCCCAGGTGGGCGCGGAACTCCTGGCCGCCCTGACTCCCCTCAACCGCTATCCAGAGAGGCTGCGCCACCGCGCCCAGCTTGCCGACCTGTTCCGCGCCCCCTGCGCCCGGCTACTCAAACTGGCGCCGCACGGTGCTCCGGATCGAGACAATGCCCCTTTGCGCCGGCTCATGGCCGAGATGGGCTACGCCTACAAACACCTGGTCAACGACGCCCTCGAACAGCCCACCTGGCTGAAACAGCGCAAGCGCCTGTTGCACGCCATCTATCACGCCGTCAAATACCTCTCCCTGGAACTCTTCCTGAGCCTGGAATCCTATACCTGCGGCAACGCCCAGGGACTGCGTGAGATCCTCGCCCTGTACCGCTTGGCGCAAGAGCGCCACATACAGGCCGATGCAGTCGCGGATCCCGATGCCCCGGAATCGGCCAGCGACATCACCCACCTGGTCAAGCGCATCGTCCTGTTGCAGTCCCTCGATCCCTGTCACCTACAGCCCGGAGAAGGACGCGCGGCCTTCGACCTATTCAACCACTTGGCAACGGCCGCGAGCTTCGAGCCCGCCGCTGCCGGCACCCCGCCGGCGGGGCGTCTCCTCATCGATCTCCAGGGAATGGACCCCGTGCGCCCCTGGAATGGCGAGGCCATGGACGGGGACCGCTACCGCTGCCTCGACCTGCTCCCGGCCATCGCTGAACTCAAGCACCGCCTGCGGGCGCTGGAACAGCACGACGCCCCGCCCCCGCACGGCCTCGATCACCTCAGAGGCCTGGAGCCCGAGTGGGTCATGCGGCGCATCCTCAAGGCCTGGATACAGCGCCGGGAAAGACAGGCCCCACGTAGCGAATGCATCGGCTGGACCCTGTGCGCCAGTGGCCTGGCGGCCGTGGCCCATCATCTCGCCCGGGCCCACGGTGTCTCCCCCGACGACACACCGCCGGACGAGGTCATCGACCTGGGCACCGGGGCCCCGCCCGCAGCGGGTGAATACGTGCGCCTGCGCGGCCGCAAGGTAAATTGCAGCCGGGGCGGCCTCTGCCTGCAATTTCCCACCGAATCCCGGCCCCTGCCGACGGTGGGACAGCCGGTATTGATCGAAGAAGAAGGCAATGGCCGTCTCCATTGCGGCATCGTGCGCCACACCCTTCACCGGGACGGACAGCGCGTGGAGGCCGGGATCCAGTTGATCCAGGGCGTGATCCATCCCATCCGGATCAGGGTCTTCAGCGAAGGTAATGATGCGGCCGGATTTCGCCCAGGCCTGTGGGTGGAACGCCGGGATCCCTGCCTCGAATCCCTGCTCATCGGCAAGGGTCTGTACCGCGAGGGACGCACCCTGGAGGTGGCCGAAGGCCGCCCTGCCACCCTGGTGGAGACCACTACACGGGTGGAGGCCTCCATTGCCTTCGACCGTTGCGGCTATCGGGTCGTGGAACCCTGAGCGCGCAACCTGTAGAGCTGCGCCAAAGGCACCCGCAGGACTTCTTGTAGGTCCTGCTCCACCTTGCCGAGGGAGTCCTCGAGTTCGGGTTCCAGTCCGCACTCCGGGTCCGGCAGGACGAAACGCGCCGAGCGATAGAGATCGAACAGGGTGAGATCATGCAGATCGCGCGCCAATACCCATTCGTCGTTCTCAGTCACCACCAACAGGCGGGCCTTGCGCAGGCGTAACAGGAGCTTTTCCAACTCGGCCTCCGACAGGCCGGGTTCGCGCCCCAACAGGGTCTCCACCTCCAGGCCGTGCCCGTCCTGCTGGGCCGTCCAGAGATAACCCAGGACCCGGTAGGCCAGAAGCAGGTCGGTCGCCGCGGCGGGACGATCCGGATGCCAATCCTCGCGAAAGATCCCCAGGCAATAGGTGAATTCGGCCCCCAACAGGGTCACCAACCAGGACAGATAGACCCAGATCAGGAAGATGGGCACCACTGCCATGGCCCCATAGATGGCCTCATAGGTGGGAAAACTGGTCACATAGAAGGCAAAGGCACGCTTCGATCCCTCGAACAGCAGCCCGGCCAAGAGGCCGCCGGCGAGGGCATGTCGCCAGGGCACACTGCGGTTGGGCACCACCAGATAGACCAGGGTGAAAGCGAGGGACGACGCGAGCATGGGCAACAACCGAAACATCAGTGGACGCACGCTGCCCAGGGACTCGGCGGCGTTGTGGAACAGGGGTATGGAGACCAGATAGGAGGTCACCGCCACACTGCTACCGATGAGCAGTGGAGCCAGGGTGAGGCTCGCCCAGTAGACCAGGAACCGGGCCAGCGGCGGACGGCCGCGCTCCACCTGCCAGATGGTGTTGAAGGCACGCTCGATATTGCTCATCATCAACACCGCCACTGCCAGCAGGAACACCGCACCCGCGCCGGTCAGGCGCGAGGCCTTACGGCTGAACTCGTTGAGGTACTCATGGATCACCTCGCCAGAGGCCGGTACGAAATTCTTGAAGATGAAGTCCTGGACCTCTCCGACCACCCGCTCCGAGACCGGAAAGGCCGCGAACAGGGCCAGGGTGACGGTCATCAGGGGTACCACCGAGAGCAGGGTGGTATAGGTGAGGGTGGCGGTGTGGTGGAGACCACCGTCCTCGGAGAAACGATAGAACAGCAGATGCAGAAAGCGGCCGACGAGGCGCAGACGATGCTCCACTGCGGATGCCTGTAGATGGGAGCGCCACAGGCGGACCCAAGCCACCCTGGGGCGGGAACCCTTTTTTCCGGTTAGAATCATCGCGGCCTCAACATCCTGGAAAGCCTTTCATGAACACAGCAATCTATCACAATCCACGCGCCCCCGAGTCCGGGCGCGTACCCCCGGAGCGTTGACATGGCCTACATCCTGGTGCTCTATTACAGTCGTCAGGGCAACACCGCCGCCCTCGCCCGTCAGGTCGCCCGCGGGGTGGAAGAGGTCTCCGGCATCGAGGCGCGCCTGCGCACCGTGCCTGCGGTATCCGCCGAGACCGAGTCCGTGGCCGACGAGATCCCCGCCGCTGGTCCTCCCTATGCCACACCCGACGACCTGCGCCACTGCGCCGGCCTGGCCCTGGGCAGCCCCACCCGCTTCGGAAACATGGCCGCCGCCCTCAAGTACTTCCTCGACGGCACAGGAGATATCTGGCTCTCCGGCGCCCTCATTGGCAAACCCGGTGGAGTCTTCACCTCCACCTCCAGCATGCATGGCGGCCAGGAGAGCACGCTGATATCCATGATGCTGCCGTTGCTCCATCATGGCATGCTCCTGGTAGGCCTCCCCTACAGCGAGACCGATCTCCTCCATACCCTGGGGGGTGGCACCCCTTACGGCCCCAGCCACCTCGCCGGCGGCGCCTCGGACCTGCCCCTGAGCGAAGCCGAAAAACGCCTTGCCCGCGCCTTCGGACGGCGTCTGGCCGAGACCGCGATCCGTCTGGCCCGCTGAACCCATGACCGCCCAGCTCCCGCTGGACCTGCGCCTGGAACACCCCACCCGGCTCGAGAACTTCATCCCCGGGGCCAACACCGAGGCCCTCGCGGCGGTGCACCGCTGCCTGGATGGGGACGAACCCTACGTCTACCTGTGGGGCAGCACCGGTAGCGGACGCAGCCACCTTCTCCAGGCCGCGGCCCTGGCTACCGGCGGCCGTTACCTGCCCGCCAGTGGACTCGGAGAGCCCCCCGACGGGGATCTACCTGACTTGTTATGCCTCGACGACCTCCACCACCTGGCCGGTGACCGCCTCCTGGAGGCGCGCCTGTTCACTTGGTTCAACCGCCTGCGCGAGGCCGGCCGCCGCCTGCTGGTGGCCGCCGACCGGCCCGCGGCCCACCTGCCCGTCGCCCTCCCCGATCTCGCCTCACGCCTCGCCTGGGGCCCCGGCTATCGGCTCCGTCCTCTGGACGACGAGGCCCTGGGCCACTGGCTGCGCCAGAACGCCCGCGAACGCGGGATGCAGCTCAGCGAGGCCGCCGTACGCTACATCCTCTACCGCTGCCCACGCGATCCTACCAGCCTCGGGGCGTTGATGGAGCGCCTTGACCGCGAAACCCTCGCCGCCCAACGCAGTGCCACCATTCCCGTGATCTGCCAGGTGATACGGGCCGCCAGCGCACCGACGCCCGTGAAACAGATCGCCCAAACCGCTGAATAATCTGGGAAAGGGATTCCGGAACCCTGCCCCCTTGGAACCCGGCCTTGTGCTAGGCTGGGTCCACGCGGAGTTACGGAGGTGCGTCCATGTCCGATCCCCATCTCTTCCTGGCCGAGTTCGACGACTGGGCCCATCTCGCCGCAAGCGCTCCCGAGACCTTCGAGGACCTCCGTCTCGCCCTCATCGAAGAGTGCATCCGCGAGGCCCCGCCCGGGCGCCGCCAACGGCTGCGCCAACTGCAATGGCGTATCGAGGGCGAACGTGCGCGCTCCAAGCATCCCCTGGGCGCCTGCATCCGTATCTCGCGTATGATGTGGGAGCGGGTCACAGGGCCCGGCGGGCTGTTGGCATACCTGAACGCCCTCTCCAGGGGCGATTTCGAACCTCACCATCCCCTGCCCTGCAAGAAGGCGGAGATCCTACCTTTCCGGCGCATGGAAAGGTGAGCGGGACGCACGACCTCAGTGCGAAATGCCCGCCGCGACCACCTCGCCCGCCAGTTCCGGATAGGCCACCACGCGGTTGCGTCCGCGCGCCTTCGCCCGGTACAGGGCTTGATCTGCCTGCCTCAAGAGCCGACTGCCCATGACCGCTGGATCATCGCCGGAGAACGGCGGCTCCAACGTGCTCGCTCCCAGGGAAATGGTGAGGCGGAGTAGCTGGCCATCGGCCAACGCGAGTTCAGCGTCCGCGACCCGCCGGCGAATGCGTTCGCCGATGGCACGGGCGTCCGCGATGGTGGTGCCGGGAAGGATCAGGGTGAACTCCTCCCCACCATAACGGGCCGCGAGATCGCTGGTACGCAGCTCGGAACGGATACATTCGGCCAGCAGTCGCAGGGCCTGGTCACCCGCGGGATGTCCATAGCGGTCATTGATCGCTTTGAAATGGTCCGCATCCACGAACAGCCCGCTCAAGGGGCGTTCCTCACGCATGGCGCGGGCCACCTCCTGTTGCAACCTTTCCTCCAGATGGCGGCGATTGGGTAGCCCGGTGAGGACATCGGTCAGACTATGGAGGCGTAAGCGTTCGCGCTGCACCGCATTCTCCATGCACAGGGCGGCGATCTGCCCAAGGCGGTCCAGGAAGTCCACAGCCAGATGAAAATCGAATCGCCGAGGGTCCCGGCTGCCCAGGGAAAGATAGCCGAGAAGGCTTCCATGGCGAGCAAGGGGAAGCGTCGCTAGACTGGCGATCCGTGCCGAAGCGGGGAATATATGGGCGTGGCGGTGCGGATGCCAGGCACCGAGGCGCGTACGTATGGGCTCGCCCAGTTCTCGTGCCACCGCCTGCGCCTCCAGGAAGCGCACCCCCGGCAGGGCCCCTGGATCGATACCGTGAAACAGGAGAAAGCCCCGCAGTTCCCGTCGGCTATCCGCGAGGGTCAAGGTCAAGCCATCCACCGCAAAGGCGTCTTTCAGGCCGACGCTTAGGGCCTCTATCAAGGCCGGCAGATCGTCCGCCGCGAGCAGCGCCTCTTCCCGCGCCAGAGAGCGTCGGAAGACCGCCTCGTTGTGGCGTGCGGTTTCGGTCAGTCGTCGCAGGCGAGTTCGCAGCTTACGGTTTTCTTCGGCGAGATCGGTCATACCCGTACCCGGCGAGGTATCTCCTCAGGGGTCCGGATAGAGGCACAGGACGTTCGAGGTCTCAGCCGAACGCCGCCTTGCACAGGGCTATCAGACCCGTGGGGTAGATACCCAACACCAGCATGAAGAGACCATTGACAGACAGGGCCACGTGAGTGTCGGTCGACACCGACAAAGGCAAGGTATCCTCCGGCTCGTCGAAGTACATGAACTTGACGATGCGCAGATAGTAGAAGGCGCCGACGATAGAGAAGACCACCCCCACCACCGCCAGCCAGACCATGCCGATGTTCATCACCGCCTCAAGGACCAGCAACTTGGCAAAGAAGCCCACGGTCGGTGGCACCCCGGCCATGGAAAACATGAGAAGGGCCATGAGGGCCGCATACCAGGGGCTGCGCTGGTTGAGGCCTTTGAAGTCGGCGATGGATTCCGCCTCGAAACCCTTACGTCCCAGAAGGATGATCATGCCGAAGCCACCCGCTGCCATGAGGGCGTAGGTGAGGGCATAGAACATGGCGTCCGCATAGCCATCCGGGGTCGCCGCCAGCACCCCGAGGAAGATGAAGCCCACATGGGAGATGGTCGAATAGGCCAACATGCGTTTGATATTGGTCTGGGCGATGGCCACCAGGTTGCCGAAGCCCATGGACAGCACCGCCAAGACCACCAACATCGGTTGCCAATGGGCATGCAACGGTCCCAGCCCCTCTGCCAGAATGCGGATAGCAATGGCGAAAGCAGCGATCTTGGGCACGCTGCCGAGGAAGGAAACCACCGAGGTGGGGGCACCGCTATAGACATCGGGCGACCACATGTGAAAAGGCACCGCGCCAAACTTGAAGGCAATACCGATGAGGACGAACACCAGGCCGAAGGCAAGGACCTGAGGGGACTGGATCGTCACGCCCAGCGCCTGCGCCACGTTTTGGAATTGGAATGAGCCAGTGGCACCGTAGATCAGCGAGATGCCATAGAGCAGGAAGCCCGAGGCAATGGCCCCCAATACGAAATACTTCATCGCCGCCTCCGGACCCGTCTTGGAGTCGCGGTCGAAGGCCACCAACGCATAGAGGCACAGGGCCAAGAGTTCCAAGCCGAGATAGAGGCTGAGGAAGCCTCCCGCGGAGACCATGATGCTCATACCCAGTACGGCGAACAGGGCGAGGACGTAATATTCCCCCTTGAACAGGCCCAGGCGGCGCAGGTCGTCCTTGGCGTAGACGAATACCAGCAGGGTGACGAGGTACAGGCCGATCTTTAGCGTATCGGCCAGGGGATCGCGGATAAAGCTCCCGTCGAAGAGGGTCTCACGCGGACCACCGCCCACCCAGGCCGCCGCCACCAGGGCCAGGATCAGAGTGATCTGAGCCAGGGCATAGATCAGTGCCCGCCGGGCCGGTTTCAGGTAGAGGTCGATCACCAGGAGGGCACAGGCCATGGAGAGCAGGATGATCTCCGGTAGGGCCGCCACGAGGTCGTTAGTCACGAATGTCATTGGGGCAGTCCGTCAGGCTTCACAGCTTGGATACGGCCACATGGGCCACCAAATGCTTGATCGTGGGGGTCATCACATCCACCAGGGGCGCGGGCCACAATCCCAGGATCAGGACCGCCGCGGCAAGGAACCCGAGCACCAGGAACTCACGTCCATCCAGATCTTGCAGGGCCGCCACCCGGGGATTGGCCACGGGGCCGAAGATGACCCGCTTCACCATCCACAGGGTATAGGCCGCACCCAGGATCAGGGTGGTACCCGCAAGGGCCGCGAACCAAAAATCGGCGCGGAAGGCGGCCAGGATCACCATGAACTCCCCCACGAACCCGGAGGTGCCGGGCAAACCGGAGTTGGCCATGGCGAAGAACACCGCGAAGCCGGCGAACACCGGCATGGCGTGAGCCACGCCACCATAGTCGGCGATCTGGCGTGAATGCATGCGATCGTAGAGTACCCCCACGCAGAGGAACAGGGCACCGGAAATGAAGCCGTGAGAGATCATCTGCACCATGCCGCCGGCGACACCCAACTCCCCCCCTCCATTGGCCTCGGGGCGGGCCATGATCATGAACAGGATGAAAAAGCCAAGGGTGACGAAGCCCATGTGGGCGATGGAGGAATAGGCGATGAGTTTCTTCATGTCCTCCTGCACCAGGGCCACGAAGCCGATGTAGACCACCGCGATCAGGGACATGGAGATGATGAGCCAGTCCAGGGAGGCGGAGGCGTCCGGGGCAATGGGCAGGCTGAACCGGAGGAAGCCGTAACCGCCGATCTTGAGCATGATGGCCGCCAGGATCACCGAGCCACCCGTGGGGGCCTCCACGTGGGCATCGGGCAGCCAGGTATGCACCGGCCACATGGGCACCTTGACCGCGAAGGCGATGAGAAAGGCCAGAAAGACGAGTACCTGTTCGGTCATGGTCAGCGGCACTTGGTGGTACCTGAGGATGTCGAAGCTGCCGGCCTTGAAATAGAGATAGATCAGGGCCACCAGCATGAACACCGAGCCGAAGAAGGTGTACAGAAAGAATTTGATAGTCGCATAGACCCGGTTCGGCCCACCCCAGATCCCGATGATGAGGAACATGGGGATCAGCATGGCCTCCCAGAAGACATAGAAGAGCATCGCGTCCAGGGCCGCGAACACTCCCACCATCACCCCCTCCATGATCAGGAAGGCAGCCATATACTGATGTACCTTGAAGTCGATGACCCGCCACCCGGCGATCACCACCAGAGGGGTGACGAAAGTGGTGAGCAGGATCAGGGGCATGGAGATGCCGTCCACGCCAAGGGAATAATAGATGTCGAAAGCGGGTATCCAGGCCGTATGCTCGACGAATTGCATCTGCGCCGAGGCGGTGTCGAACCCGGACCACAGGGGGAGGCTGGTCACGAAGGTGACCACCGCCACCGCCAGGGCGGTCCACTTGGTGACCCCAGGGGCCTTGTCGCCACTGCCCAACACCAGCAGACCGCCGATGATGGGGATCCAGATGGTGAGGCTGATTACGGGCCAGTCGAACATACCTGGGTCCTCGGGGTCACAGAATCACGAACCAGGTCAGCAACAGGAGCAGACCCAGGATCATGGCAAAGGCGTAGTGATAGAGATAGCCAGTCTGGACCTGGCGCACTACGGTCGCCGCCCAGGCCGTGGCCCGTGCCGAGCCGTTCACCACCAAGCCGTCGATGAGCAGACGGTCACCCACCAACCAGAAGGCCTTGCCGACGAGCCGGGCACCGCCACCGAAGACGAACAGATAGGCCTCGTCGAACCAATATTTGCGGTCCAACATGGCATAGGCCCAGGGTACCATTCGGCGGATCTGCCCGGCGGTCTGGGGACGCAGCATGTAGACAACAAAGGCGGTGAGGAATCCGGCCAGGGCGAACCAGAAAGGCAAACCGTTCAAACCGTGAGCCACCATCGCGGCACTGCCGTGGAACTCCTCGCCCATTTCCTTGAGGGCGTCGTGTTGGGGTAGGACCTGGATGGCACCCTTGAAGAAATCGCCGAACAGCAACGGATCGATGGTATACCAGCCGACCAACACCGAAGGAACGGCGAGCAGCACCAAGGGTACCCAGACGACCTTGGGCGACTCGTGGATGTGCGCGGCGGCGTGACTGTCACGCGGTCCCTGACCGTGGAACACCAGAAAGTACAGACGGAAGCTGTACAGGGCGGTGACGAATACCCCGCCCAGGACCATGGCGTAGGCGAACCCCGAACCGGCCACTTGTGAGTGGTGCACCGCCTCGATGATGGCGTCCTTGGAGAAGAAGCCGGAGAAACCCGGGGTCCCGACCAAGGCCAGGGAACCCAGCAGGAAGGTGATCCAGGTGATGGGCATCTTACGCCAGATCCCGCCCATGTTGCGGATGTCCTGATCATGATGCATGCCGATGATGACCGAGCCGGCAGCCAGGAACAGCAGGGCCTTGAAGAAGGCGTGGGTCATCAGGTGGAAGATGCCCGCGGCATAGGCCGAGGCCCCCAGGGCCACCGCCATGTATCCGAGTTGGGACAGGGTGGAATAGGCGATCACCCGCTTGATGTCGTTCTGGACGATGCCGATGAGCCCCATGAAGAAGGCGGTCACCGCGCCTGTCACCATCACCAGTGACAGGGCCGTCTCCGAAAACTCGTACAGGGGCGACATCCGCGCCACCATGAAGATGCCGGCGGTGACCATGGTGGCAGCATGGATCAGGGCCGAGATGGGGGTGGGACCTTCCATGGAGTCGGGCAGCCACACGTGCAGGGGCACCTGGGCCGACTTGCCCATGGCCCCCACGAACAGGAGGATGCAGACCACCGACATGAGTGACCAGCTCGCATCCCCCCACACCTGGATCTGCATATCCGCGAGGGCCGGCGCCTTGGCGAAGACCTCCGCGTAATGGAGGCTGTCGAAGTACATGGCCACCACGGCGATACCCAGGACGAAGCCGAAGTCCCCCACCCGGTTTACCAGGAAGGCCTTGAGGTTGGCGAACACCGCCGACTCGCGCACCAGCCAGAAACCGATCAAAAGGTACGACACCAGGCCCACTGCCTCCCAGCCGAAGAAGAGCTGGAGGAAGTTGTTGGCCATCACCAGCATGAGCATGGAGAAGGTGAACAGGGAGATGTAGGAGAAGAAGCGCTGATAGCTGTTGCGCCCCAGGCGGCTGTCGTCGGGCCAGTTGTGCTCGTCGTCGGCCATGTAGCCGATGGTGTAGACATGGACGCAGAAGGAGACGAAGGTCACCACCACCATCATCAGGGCGGTGAGGCGGTCCACCAGAAAGCCGATCTCGAAGTGCAGGCCGTCGCTCACCATCCAGGTGTAGACCGCCCGGTCGAACACCGGTGCGCCGTCGAAGACCAGGCCCTTGAGCACGTAGAGGGAGAGCAGGGCCGAGAGGCCGACGCCGCCGCTGGTGACCCAATGGGCGCCGGCGCGGCCGATGCGCCCTCCGAAGAGGCCGGCGATCACGGAACCCGCCAGGGGGGCGAGTACGATAGCGAGGAGGATCTGTTCCATGGGGTACCTCCCTCAGCCCTTGAGGCTGTCCAGTTCGGCCACGTTGATGGTGCGCCGGTTACGGAACAGCAACACCAGGATGGCCAGGCCGATGGCGGCCTCGGCGGCGGCCACGGTGAGGATGAAGAACACGAAGACCTGTCCCGCCATATCGTCCAGGAAGTGGGAGAAGGCGACGAAATTGGTATTCACCGCGAGCAACATGAGTTCGATGCACATCAGCAGCAGGATCACGTTCTTGCGGTTGATGAACACCCCCGCCACGCTGATGGCGAACAGCAGCGCCCCCAATACCAGGTAGTCGGTCAAGGTGATCATGATTCGTCCCCCTTCACGGCCGGCATGGACACCACCTGGATGCGGTCGGGCCCCTTCTTGACCCGCACCTGGCGCGCGGGGTCCTGATACTTGGAGTCGGCCCGCCGGCGCAGGGTCAGGCCGATGGCGGCAACGATGCCCACCACCAGGATCGCCCCGGCGATCTCCAAAGGATAGAGGTAACGGGTGAACAGGAGTTCGCCCAGGATCTCGGTGTTGGCGTAACCGGGGGCATGGGGTACCGGTGCCGGCAGCCCGCCGAAGCCGCTGCGCAGGAACACCAGCACCATCTCCCCGGCCATGATCAGCCCCACCAGGGCCCCCACCGGGAGGTACCTGACGAAGCCCTCGCGCAGGGCCGCGAGGTCGATGTCCAGCATCATCACCACGAACAGGAACAGCACCATCACCGCCCCCACATACACCAGGACCAGGGCGATGGCCAGGAACTCGGCCTCCATCAACAGCCACAGGGCCGCGGCATTGAAGAAGGCCAACACCAGGAAGAGCACCGCGTGGACCGGATTGCGCCGGGTCACCACCATGGTGGCCGCGAACAGGGTGATCGCCGCGAAGACGTAGAACAGGAATTTTTCGAAACTCATAGTTGATCCGGGTCCCGTGGTGCCGCTGTCAGCGGTAGGGGGCATCCGCCTCCCTGGCCGCGGCGATGGCCTCCTCGTATTTGTCGCCCACCGCGAGGAGACGCTCCTTGGTCATCACGTGCTCGCCGCGTTCCTCGAAGTGGTACTCGTAGATGCCGGTGAGGACAATGGAATCCACCGGGCAGGCCTCTTCGCAGAAGCCGCAATAGATGCACTTGAACAGGTCCACGTCATAGCGGGTGGTACGACGCTGGCCGTCCCCGGGGCGGGGTTCCGACTCGATGGTGATGGCCAGGGCCGGACATACGGCTTCGCACAGTTTGCAGGCGATACAGCGCTCCTCACCGTTGGGATAGCGGCGCAGGGCGTGCAGACCGCGGAAGCGGGGTGAGACGGGGGCCTTGGCCTCCGGGTACTGGACGGTGAACTTACGCCCAAAGAAATAGCGTCCGGTGACCCCGAGGCCCTTGAAGAGTTCCAGCAGCAGGAGGCTGGAGAAGTATTGGCGCATGGCTTTCAACATGATGCCGGCCTCCTCAGGCGAACCACCAAGGCAGGTGATAGACCACCGCCAGGCCCACCACCAGGATCCAGACGATGGTGATGGGGATGAACACCTTCCAGCCCAGGCGCATGATCTGGTCGTAGCGGTAGCGCGGGAAGGTGGCACGGAACCACAGGAACAAGACCATGAAGACGAAGGTCTTGAGCACCAGCCACAGGAAGCCGGGCATCCAGGCGAAGGCCGTCTCCAGGGCCGTCCCCTGGAACGGCGAGAGCCAGCCGCCGAAGAACATCAAGGCGGTCAGCCCCGAGACCAGGATCATATTGGCGTATTCGGCCAGGAAGAACAGGGCGAAGCCCATGCCCGCATACTCCACGTGGAAGCCGGCGACGATCTCCGATTCACCTTCGGCCACGTCGAAAGGGGCGCGGTTGGTCTCGGCCACGCCGGAGATGAAGTACACCACCAGGAGGGGCAGCAAGGGCAACCAGAACCAGTGCAGCGGACCGCCTGCCTGGGCCGCGACGATGGCCCCCAGATTGAGGCTGCCGGCGGCCACCAGCACCCCCACCAGGGCGAAGCCCATGGCGATCTCGTACGAGATGGTCTGGGCCGCGGACCTCAGGGTGCCGAGGAAGGCATACTTGGAGTTGGAAGCCCAACCGGCGATGAGGATCCCGTACACCCCCAGGGAGGTCATGGCCAGGATATAGAGGAGACCGGCATTGACATCGGCCAGGACCATGCCTTCCGAAAACGGGAAGACCGCCCAGGCCGCCACCGCCGGGGCCAGGGTCACCAGGGGGGCGAGCAGGAACAGGGCCTTGTTGGCCCCGGTGGGCAACACGATCTCCTTCATCAACATCTTGATGAGATCGGCAAAGGGCTGGAAGAGCCCCTTGGGCCCCACCCGGTTGGGACCGATGCGCACCTGCATGTAACCGATGATCTTGCGCTCGGCATAGGTGTAGTAGGCCACGGTAAGCAACAAGGGCACCACGATGGCGACGATCTTGAGGAGGGTCCAGATCAGGTACTGGAGCCCGGCGGGCAACGCCTCCCAGAGGCCGGTGAGAAACTCCATGGGCCTACACCTCCGCCAGGTTCACAGGACCGAAGGCGGCGCCCAGCGCCTCGCTGCCGGCTACCGCGGCGGGCACCCAGACGCATCCCTCGGGGATGTGTGGATCGATCTCCAACGGCATCTCGGCGCTCGCCCCGCCCTGGGAGACACGCACCGCGGCGCCCGCCTCCAGGCCCAGGCGCCCGGCCTCGGCCGGATTGAGCCGCGCCACCAGGCCCTGCCCGAGGGCGCTCCCCTGGAGGGAGCGGGCACGGCGCACCAGGGCATCGCCGGCATAGATGGGCACCTCGCCGATGCGGGTCAGCCCCTCGGCCGGCGGCGGAAGCCTGTCCTTCCACTCACCGCGGGGGCGGTTGTCGGGCACCAGGCCCTCGCACAGGGATTCCAGTTCGGCCCGCACCTCGCCCGCACGGCCATATTCGAAACCCTCGAGATCGAGCAGGTTGGCCAGGACCCGCAAGACCTTCCAGGCCGGTCGCGCCTCCCCCAAGGGGGGTACCGCCGGACGGAAGGACTGCCAACGCCCCTCGGCATTCACATAGGTACCGCCGTTCTCTGCAAAACCGGCGACCGGCAGGATGAGATCGGCCACGGCCTCCAGGTCGGGACCGGCATGGCTGTGCAGGGCAATGACAAAGTCCGTATCGGCCAGGGTATTCATGGCCCGGGCCGGGTCGGCCAGATCCAGGCCGGGGTCCATGCCCAGGAGCACACAGACCTTGCGTGGCTGTGCCAGAATCTCGGCCTGGGCGGCCCCCCGCCGCTCCAGAGGCCGGGCCCCGGGACCGAGGAAGGGCAAGGCCCCGGCCAGGGCCGCGCCGTTGCCATTGGCGCCCTCGCCGAGCAGGCCCAGGCGCGCCCCGCTGGCCTCGGCGACGGCCTGGGCAAGCCCCTTGAGGACCAGGTATTCCGGATGGGCCAGGGCCACGGCGCCCAGGAGTACCAGGGCCCGGTCGGCGTCTTTCAGGGTCTCGGCCAGGGCCTCGTGACGCGCCTCCACCTGCGCCTGACGGACCAGATGGGAGGCACCGGCGGCGCGCAGGCCGAGGGCCTTGACCAGCCCTGCCAGCTCATCGAGCATTGCCCGCGGGGCGGCCACCCATTGCTCTGACGGATGGGTGAGGAGATGCCGGAAGGGATTGAGGAAGGTGACCCGGGCACCGTTCAACGCGGCCTCGCGCAGGCGGTGGCCGAGCAACGGCTGTTCGTGACGCAACCGGGACCCGATCACCAGGGCGGCATCCAGGGAGGCCACCTCGGCAATGGGCAGACCCAGCCACGGGAAGGCCGGATCGACGCGATCACCACGGAAATCCGTCTGCCGCAGACGGCTGTCGATGTGAGGGCTGCCCAGGCTGCGAATCAGGCGCTGTAACAGATAGAGTTCTTCCAGCGTGCTGGAGGGGGAGGCCAGGGCGGCGATCTGCCCGGCATTGCCATGGGCCTGGGCATGCAGGCGCTCGGCAGCGAGTTCCAGGGCCGCGGACCAATCCAGGTCCTGCCATTCGCCATCCTTCTTTACCCGCGGACGCAACACCCGGTCTCCGCTGTAGAGGCCTTCGTAGGAAAAGCGATCGCGATCCGATATCCAGACCTCGTTGACGGCCTCGTTCTCGCGCGGCTGGACACGGACCGCGCGCCCCTGGTAGGCATGGATGTGGATATTGGATCCGATCCCATCATGGGGGGCGATCCCCTCGTGCTGGGTCAGCTCCCAGGCCCGGGCACGGAAACGCGAGGGCTTGGCGGTCAGGGCACCCACCGGGCAGAGGTCGATGATATTGCCCGAGAGTTCATGACCGAGGGTGTGTTCCACCCAGGTGCCGATACGCATGTGCTCACCGCGACCGGTGGCCCCCAACTCCCGCAGGCCGGCGATCTCGGCACCGAAACGCACGCAGCGGGTGCAATGGATACAGCGGGTCATCTCGGTGGCCACCAGGGGCCCCAGATCCTCATCCAGGACCGCCCGTTTGGCCTCGCCGTAGCGGGAGCTGCCCGCACCATAGCCCATGGCCACGTCCTGCAGCTCGCACTCGCCGCCCTGGTCACAGATGGGACAATCCAGGGGATGATTGATGAGCAGGAACTCCATGGTGCCCTTCTGGGCGGCCAGGGCCTTGGGCGAGCGGGTGAAGACCCGCATCCCATCCGCCACCGGGGTGGCGCAGGCCGGCAAAGGCTTGGGTACCCCCTCCACCTCCACCAGACACATACGGCAATTGGCGGCGACGGACAGCTTCTTGTGGTAACAGAAGCGCGGCACCGGAATCCCCGCCTTGTCCGTGACCTGGATCAGCATCGCCCCGGCCTCGGCCTCCAGAGAGCGGCCATCCACCTCTATGGTCACCTTGGTGATCTCGGTCATCGGGCACCCACCATGCAGCGCTTGTGGTCGATGTGGTATTCGAACTCTTCGCGGAAATGCCTGAGCATCCCCGCCACCGGCAGGGCTGCGGCATCGCCCAGGGCACAGATGGTGCGACCCTGGATACGGGCGGCCACGTCGTCGAGAAGATCCAGGTCCTCGGGCCGGCCCTCACCCCGTTCGATCCGGTGGACCACCCGGTACAACCAGCCGGTGCCCTCCCGGCAAGGAGTGCACTGACCGCAGGACTCCTCGTGATAGAAGTAGGCCATACGCTCCAGCACCCGCACCATACAGTTGCTGTCGTCCATTACGATCACCGCCCCGGACCCCAACATGGAGCCTGCCCCGGCGATGCTGTCGTAATCCATGTTCAGCTCCATCATCAGGTCACCGGGGACCACCGGGGAAGAGGAACCCCCAGGGATCACACCCTTGAGCCTGCGCCCATCCTTGACCCCCCCCGCCATCTCCAGGAGTTCGCGGAAGGGAATGCCCATGGAGACCTCGAAGTTGCCGGGCCGGTTGACATTCCCGGAGACCGAGAACAGTTTGGTGCCACCGCTGTTCTTCACCCCCAAATCACGGAACCACTCACCACCGCGACGCAGGATCTCCGGGACCGAGGCCAGGCTCTCGGTATTGTTGATGAGGGTGGGACGGCCATAGAGACCGAACATGGCCGGAAAGGGCGGCTTGAAGCGGGGCTGGCCTTTCTTGCCCTCGATGGATTCCAGGAGGGCAGTCTCCTCGCCACAGATATAGGCACCCGCACCCAGATGGGAGTGGATATCGAAATCGAAACCAGAGCCGAGGATGTCCTTGCCCAGCAGACCGGCGGCGCGCGCCTCTTCCAGGGCGCCTTCGAAACGTTCATAGGGTTCCCAGAACTCGCCACGGATATAGTTGTAGCCGACGTTGGCGCCCACCACGTATCCCGCAATGATCATCCCCTCGATCAGGGCATGGGGGTTGTAACGGAGGATGTCGCGGTCCTTGAAGGTACCCGGCTCACCCTCGTCCGAATTGCAGACGATATACTTGTCGCCTGGCTCGTCGCGGCGGATGAAACTCCACTTGACCCCGGTGGGAAAGCCCGCCCCACCCCGTCCACGCAGGCCCGAGGTCTTGAGTTCGTCGATAATGGCCGCCGGGTCCATGGGATCGCCGAGGACCCGGGCCAGGGCGTCGTAACCACCGCGCGAACGGTACTGCTCCAACAGCCAGGGCCGGTCCAGATCGAGGGTGCGAAAACAACATTCGTTGGCCATGTCCTACTCCAGGCCGTCCAGAATGGAATCCAGGATCTCGGGGGTGAGGTTTTCGTAATACTGGCGGCCCAGTTGCATCACCGGCGCCCCCCCACAGGCCCCCAGACACTCCACCTCCTTGAGGGTGAAACGACCGTCTTCGGTGGTGCCTCCGAGGCGGGTACCGAGTCGCTTCTCCAGGTGCTCCACCAACCGGTCCGAGCCGTTGAGCATGCACGAGACGTTGGTGCACACGCACAGCTTGTGCCGTCCGACCGGCTCCAGGGAGTACATGGAATAGAAGGTGGCCACCTCGTACACGGCCACCTCGGGCATGTCCAGATAGGCCGCCAGGTCGTCCATGAGCGGCTGGGTGAGCCAGCCCCCATTGTGATCCTGAAGGATGCGCAGCCCGGCCATCACCGCCGACTGCCGCCACTCCGGGGGATATTTGGCCACCCAGCGGTCGATCTCGGCGCGGATCTCCGGGGTGAACAGGGCCTCCTTGTCGACCGGATCGGCGACCCGGACCATGGGTGAGTGCTTGAAGCTCATCAGCGGTCGATCTCCCCGAAAACGATGTCCAGCGTGCCGATGATGGCCACCACATCCGCCAGCATGTGGCCGCGCGCGAGTTCGTCCATGGCCGCCATATGGGCGAACCCCGGGGCCCGGACCTTGAGCCGGTAGGGCTTGTTGCCACCGTCCGAGACGATGTAGCAGCCGAACTCGCCCTTCGGGGCCTCCACCGCCGCATAGACCTCGCCCGCGGGCGGACAGTAACCCTCGGTGAAGAGCTTGAAGTGATGGATCAGGGCCTCCATGTCGCGCTTCATCTCCTCCCGCCGGGGGGGGGCCACCTTGTGGTCGTCGATCATCACCGGGCCCGGATGCTTGCGCAACCAGTCCACGCACTGGCGGATGATCCGGTTGGACTGGCGCATCTCCTCCACCCGCACCAGATAGCGGTCGTAACAATCACCGTTGCGGCCCACCGGGATATCGAAATGGACCTTGTCGTAGGCGGCATAGGTACGCTTCTTGCGTAGGTCCCAGGCCACCCCGGAACCGCGCAACATGGGGCCGGTCAGGCCCATGGCCTTGGCCCGCTCGGGGTCGATGACGCCGATGTCCACGGTACGCTGTTTCCAGATCCGGTTGTCGGTGAGCAGGGTCTCGTACTCGTCCACGTAACCGGGAAAGCGTTCGCTGAAGTCCTCGATGAAATCGAGCAGACTGCCTTCGCGGGCCGCGTTGCGGCGTTTGATCTCGCGCGCGTTGTGCCACTGGTCGGTGGGCTGGTATTTGGGCATGGCATCGGGCAGGTCGCGATAGACCCCGCCCGGGCGGTAGTAGGTGGCATGCATACGCGCCCCGGAGACCGCCTCGTAACAATCCATGAGGTCCTCGCGCTCACGGAAGCAATAGAGGAAGACGGTCATGGCACCCACGTCCAGGGCGTGGGTGCCCAGCCACATGAGGTGGTTGAGGATGCGGGTGATCTCGTCGAACAGGGTACGGATGTACTGGGCGCGAATGGGTGCCTCGATCCCCAGGAGCTTCTCGATGGCGCGCACGTAGCCATGCTCGTTACACATCATCGACACGTAGTCGAGACGGTCCATGTAACCGATGCTCTGGTTGTACGGCTTGGTCTCGGCCAGCTTCTCGGTACCCCGGTGGAGGAGACCGATATGGGGGTCGGCGCGTTCCACCACCTCGCCGTCCAGCTCCAATACCAGGCGCAGCACCCCGTGGGCGGCCGGATGCTGCGGACCGAAGTTGAGCGTGTAGTTGCGGATCTCAGGCATCGGCCTCGCCCTCCTGTCCGGCCGCAGTATCCAGATAACGGTTGTCGTTACGGATCACGCGGGGCACCAGCACCCGCGGCTCGATGCTCACCGGCTCGTAGACCACCCGGCCGCGGTCGGGGTCGTAGCGCATCTCCACGTCTCCCGAGAGGGGGAAGTCCTTGCGGAAGGGATGCCCGATGAAACCATAGTCGGTGAGGATCCGGCGCAAGTCCGGGTGGCCGGAGAAGAGGATACCGAACAGATCGAAGGCCTCCCGTTCGAACCAATTCGCCGCCGGCCAGATGTCCACCAGAGAGTCGACCCGAGGGGGATCCCCGGGCGCGAAGACACGCAGACGCAGACGCCGATTGTGCCGATAGGAGAGGAGATGGACCACCACCGCGAAACGCCGATCGGCCTCCACCGCAAGATCCATGGGCCGCTCCGCGGCGCGACCGAAGCCGGTCTCGCTGGCGCTCTCGGTTTCCCACTCCGCCTGGCCATAGAGCGCGTAATCCACCCCACAGAGATCGGTGAGCTGTTCGAAGGCCAGATCAGGGGCGTCGCGCAGGGTCCGCGCCACTTCGACGAGGGCCTCCGCCGGGACCTCCAGGGTCACCTCCCCCAGGTCCCGGGTGATGCGAAAGCCACGCCCGGCGAAGTGCGCCTCGATGGCCTCGACCAGGGGATGTTGCCCGGATGGCGCGCTGTCGTTCATATCTCAGGACTTCCGATTCAGCGGGCGATGGTACAGGTACGGCGGATCTTCTCCTGCAGTTGCAGGATGCCGTAGATCAGGGCCTCGGCAGTGGGTGGACAACCCGGGACATAGACATCCACCGGCACCACCCGGTCGCAGCCGCGCACCACCGAATAGGAGTAGTGGTAATAACCCCCGCCGTTGGCACAGGAACCCATGGAGATCACCCAGCGGGGCTCTGCCATCTGGTCATAGACCCTGCGCAGGGCCGGGGCCATCTTGTTGACCAGGGTCCCGGCCACGATCATCACATCCGACTGCCGGGGGCTGGGACGGAAGATGATCCCGAAACGGTCCAGGTCGTAGCGCGATGCAGCCGAATGCATCATCTCCACCGCGCAACAGGCCAGACCGAAGGTCATGGGCCAGAGCGAACCGGTGCGCGCCCAGTTGATGAGCTTGTCGGCGGTGGTGGTGACCACCCCCTGTTCGAGGAGACCTTCTATTCCCATTCCAACGCCCCCTTCTTCCACTCGTAGATGAAGCCCACCACCAGGATGCCGAGAAAGATCGCCATGGCCCAGAAGCCCGCTAGGCCTACCTTGTCCAGAACCACCGCCCAGGGAAACAGGAAGGCGATCTCCAGATCGAAGATGATGAAGAGGATGGCGACCAGGTAGTAGCGCACATCGAACTTCATGCGCGCATCTTCGAAGGCCTCGAATCCGCACTCATAAGGGGAGTTCTTATCCGCGTCCGGGCGATGCGGACCCAGGGCGAAGCCGAGGGCAAGCAACACGCCACCCATGATCAGCCCCACGATGATAAACAACAGGACGGGCAAATATTCCTGTAACACCGGAAACCTCCCCTCTGCGTGCCCTCTTGCCGGGGCTGTACGAAACGATGAGGCGGGAGTCTATTTCAGAACCGACGCCCAAGTCAACCTGACAATTTTTCTTTTATCCTTGCAACTCAGTAGGTTATGCGCACAACAAAAGAATTGATGAACGCTGCGGGACGGTAAACCCCGTGCTCCGGGCCAATTCATAGCCCGGATGGAGCGCCGCAGTATCCCGGGCGGCCATCCCACCGATCCTCATTCGCCGTCTCCCAGACACAGGCCGGGCATCGCCGCAGGCGCCGGCGGGCTTCAGAACCGCATCCCCCCCGGCGGCATTCCCCCGGGTCCACCAAGGGCGCCGCCCATGCCGCGCATGAGGCGCGCCATCTTGCCGCCCTTCATCTTTTTGGCCATGCGCTGCATCTGGTTGAACTGCTTGAGCAGGCGGTTGACGTCCTGGATGCGGACCCCGGAACCGGCGGCGATGCGGCGCTTGCGCGAACCCTTTATGAGGGCGGGAAAGGCGCGCTCCTGGGGGGTCATGGAATTGACCATGGCGATCAGGCGGGCGGTCTGTCTGTCGTCCAGTTGTTGCTTCACCTGCTCGGGGACCTGATCCATGCCAGGCAGTTTGTCCATGAGCCCGGCCATGCCCCCGAGCTTGTTCATCTCCAGGAGCTGATCGCGAAAGTCGCTCAGATCGAAGCCCTTGCCCTTGTGCAGCTTGCGCGCGAGCTTCTCGGACTTCTCCCGGTCCACCTTGAGCTGGACCTCTTCCACCAGGCTGAGCACGTCGCCCATGCCGAGGATACGCGAAGCCAGGCGATCGGGATGGAAGGGCTCCAGGGCGTCGGTCTTCTCGCCCACACCGATAAACTTGATGGGCTTGCCGGTGATCTGGCGGATCGACAGGGCGGCACCTCCACGGGCATCGCCGTCGGCCTTGGTGAGGATCACCCCGGTCAGCGGCAGGGCCTGGTGGAAGGCCTCGGCGGTGGCGGCGGCGTCCTGGCCGGTCATGGCGTCCACCACGAACAGGGTCTCGATGGGGTTCAACGCCCGGTGCAGGGCCTGGATCTCGGCCATCATGGCCTCATCCACGTGCAGACGGCCGGCGGTGTCGACGATGAGGACATCGAAGAAACCCTTGCGGGCGGCGTCCAGGGCGGCGCGGGCGATGGCCTCGGGCCGCTCCCCCGGATGGCTGGGAAAGAAGGTGGCACCCACCTCCCCAGCCAGGGTCTGGAGTTGCTCGATGGCGGCGGGACGGTAGACATCGGCGCTTACGAGCATGACCTTCTTGCCCTGGCGCTCCTGGAGCCAGCGCGCCAGCTTGGCGGCGCTGGTGGTCTTGCCCGAGCCCTGGAGACCGGCCATGAGCACCACCGCCGGGGGTTGGGTGGCGAGGTTCAGGGACTCGTTGGCGTCACCCATGAGGTGCACCAGCTCGTCATGCACCAGTTTGACCAGGACCTGGCCGGGGGTGAGGCTGCGCAGGACCTCCTCTCCCAGGGCCCGCTCGCGCACCCGGTCGATGAAGCCACGCACCACCGGCAGGGCGACATCGGCCTCGAGCAGGGCCATGCGCACCTCACGCAGGCTGTCCTTGATGTTGTCCTCGGTGAGACGGCCGCGACCGCGCAGTTTGCCGAGCACGTCGCCCAGGCGTTGTTGCAGGTTGTCGAACATCATCGGCCCTCGTGGCTGTTGAAATGCAGGATTATACGCCCGGAAGCGGGCATCCTGCCGTTGGCAGGCGGTCGGAAAACGGAGTGCACACCCGGGGTACCGGGAATTCCGTCTTTTCGGCCCACCTCCACCTCTCAGACCAACCGGTCACACTCGACGCACAGTCCCGAGAGAACGAGGGTGCGCCCTCCAGCTGAGACGACTGGGGGTCCAGAAGATCACCGCCGCCCAGCGGCAGGATCTGATGGAGGTCATCGAGCGCCCCACACCGTGGGATTATATTCCCACAAGGAGCTGCCCTCTGTTCCGGGCCATGGAAGCCCTCAATGCGCGGCGTCCCAATCCCGCCCCCGGCCCAGGTCCACCACCAGGGGGACGCGCAACTCGGCCGCCCCCTCCATGAGGGAGCGCAACCGCCTCTCCACTTCGTCCACCCGCTCTTCGACCACTTCCAGGACCAGTTCGTCGTGGACTTGGAGGATCATCCGCGCCGGGACCCCCTCCCCCACCAGCCAGGCATCCACCGCGATCATGGCGCGTTTGATGATGTCCGCGGCCGTCCCCTGCATGGGGGCGTTGATGGCGGTGCGCTCAGCGGCGGCGCGCCGCTGGGGGTTGCGCGAGCGGATGTCGGGCAGATACAGGCGGCGGCCGTAGAGGGTCTCCACGTAGCCCTGGGCGCGGGCCTGAGCGCGAATCCGGTCCATGAAGGCGCGCACCCCGGGGTAGCGCTCGAAATAGAGGTCCACGTAGGCCTGGGCCTGGTTGCGGTCGATGCCGAGCTGACGCCCCAGGCCGAAGGCGGACATGCCGTAGATGAGGCCGAAATTGATGGCCTTGGCGGAGCGGCGCTGGTCCGGGGTCACTTGATCCAGGGGGACCCCGAAGACCTCGGCGGCGGTGGCGCGGTGGATGTCCTCACCGGCAGCGAAGGCGCGCACCAGGCCTTCGTCGCCGGAGAGGTGGGCCATGATGCGCAGTTCCACCTGGGAATAGTCGGCGCTCACCAACAGATGGCCGGGCTCGGCCACGAAGGCGCGGCGGATGCGCCGTCCCTCCTCGGTCCGCACCGGGATGTTCTGGAGGTTGGGATCCGACGAACTCAGGCGGCCGGTGGCGGCCACCGCCTGATGGTAACTGGTGTGCACCCGCCCGGTCTCGGGGTTGACCCGGCGCGGCAGCTGGTCCACGTAGGTGGACTTGAGCTTGGCCAGGGAGCGGTACTCCAGGATCACCCGGGGCAGCTCGTGGCCCTTGGCGGCGAGGCGCTCCAGGACCTCTTCCGCGGTGGAGGGCGCCCCCTTGGGGGTGCGGGCCAGGACCTCCAGGCCCAGTTCCTCGTACAGGACCCGGGCGATCTGCTTGGGTGAACCCAGATTGAAGGGATGACCGGCCAGGGCCTCGGCCCGGGCCTCCCGCTCGGCCATGCGCCGGGCGAGTTCCTCGCCCTGGAGGGCGAGCATGGCGGAATCGATACGCACCCCGGCCCGCTCCATGCGCGCCAGCACGGGTACCAAGGGCATCTCGATCTCGCGCAGCAGGCGCGCCAGGGCGGGCTCGGCCTGCAATCGCGGCCACAGGGTACGATGCAGGCGCAGCACGATCTCGGCGTCCTCGGCGGCGTAGGGGCCGGCCTTTTCGATGGGGACCTGGTCGAAACCGATCTCCTTGGCCCCCTTGCCGGCCACGTCGACGTAATGGATGGTGTCCACCCCCAGGTAGCGCCTGGCCAGGGAATCGAGGTCGTGACGGGTGGCCGTGGCATCGAGGACATAGGATTCGAGCAGGGTGTCGAAGGCGATGCCGCGCAGCTCGATGCCGTGGCGCGCCATCACGTTCATATCGTACTTGAGGTTCTGCCCCAGCTTGGGCCGTCGGGGGTCCGCCAACAGGGGGCCGAGGCGCTCCAGCACCCAGTCCCGCGGCAATTGTTCGGGGGCCCCCGGATAGCGGTGGGCGAGGGGCACATAGGCCGCACGACCCGGTTCCACGGCGAAGGACAGGCCCACCAGTTCGGCACGCAGGGCGTCGATGGAGGTGGTCTCGGTGTCGAAGGCGAAGGCCTCGGCCGTGCCCAGGCGTTCCACCCAGGCCGCGAAGGCTCCCCGCTCCAGGATCACCTGGGCGTCCAGGGCCGGGGCCGGGTCCGCGCCGGCGGACTTCCCCGTGTCCCCGGCCAGGGACTCCAGCAGGCGCCGCGCCTCCAGGCGCTCCAACCACTCCCGCAGACGGGCCGGATCGCGGGGCCGCGGGCGCAGGTCGTCGAGGTGGACCTTCAGGGGCAGATCCCGGCGGATGGTGACCAGCGCGCGGTTGCGCTCCAGGCGGTCCAGGGCGGCGCGCAGGTTCTCCCCCGCCTTGCCCTTGATCCGGTCCGCATGGGCCATCACCCCGTCGAGATCGCCATAGGCGGCCAGCCATTTGGCCGCGGTCTTGGGACCGACCTTGGGGACCCCCGGGATATTGTCCACGGCGTCGCCCACCAGGGCCTGAAAGTCGATCATTCGCCCGGGCGGCACCCCGAACTTGGCCTCCACCGCCGGCGGATCGAGACGCAGGTTGCTCATGGTGTCCACCAATACGGTGTCCGGCCCCACCAGTTGGGCGAGGTCTTTGTCACCGCTGGAGATCACCACCGGCAGGCCCTTTTCCTGCGCCTCCCGGGCCAGGGTGGCGATGACATCGTCGGCCTCCACCCCGGGCTCCATGACCAGGGGCAGGCCGAGGGCGCGCACCACCTGGTGCAAGGGCTCGATCTGGGCCACCAGGTCCTCGGGGGCGGGAGGACGCTGGGCCTTGTACTCAGGATAGATCTCATCGCGAAAGGTGGGCCCCGGGGCATCGAACACCACCGCCATGTATTGGGGGTGGTATTCGTCCAGGAGGCGTTTGAGCATGTTCACCACGCCCACCACCGCCCCCGTGGGTTCGCCCTTGCTGTTGGTGAGGGGCGGCAGGGCATGGAAGGCGCGAAACAGGTAGGAAGAGCCGTCCACCAGGACGACGGGGGGTTGGGTGCTGTCGCTCATGATCTCGCCGCCAGGTCGGATAAGATCGGTCGAGCATAGCCGATCCCCGGGCGAAACGGGATCAAGTCGCGGACGAGGCGGCCGCTAAGAGGATCCAGGCACCTCTGAACACGACCCTCCCATGGACATCAAGAGACTCCCCACACTCCTGGGCATACTCCTGTTGGTCACCACCCTTCCCGCGGCGGCCAACAAGTTCACCCACATCTCCGGCGGCTTCAGCGGTTCCACCCAGATCAAGGTGGAGCAGCTACGCGAACTCATCTACTGGACCGGCATCTTCTTCATGGGCTTCGGCGGTTTTCTGGGCCTCTTCCACCGCCGGCTGGGCATCCACATCCCGGTGGGACTGGTGGTCTTCGGGGTGCTGCTGTTTGCGGTGAGTTTCCTGGTCTAGCCCCGGTCCAGCATCTTTCTCTGCCCTGCCCGGTGATGGCCACACCCATGCTGACCGGAGAACGAAGGCCGCAGTCCGGCATGGCCACCCGGCGCGGGATTCAGCGCGGTTGAAACCGCTCCCACGGGCCCGTTACAGATACTCGCGCCGCACCCGCGGCGCCACCCGGCACAGCAACTCATAGGCGAGGGTCCCGGCGGCCGCCGCCACCCGTTCCACCGGCAGGCCCTCGCCCCAGAGCACCGCGCGGGCGCCCGGACGGGCCCCGGGGCATGGACGCAGGTCCACGCAGAGCATGTCCATGGAGACCCGCCCCAGCAGCGGCACCTCCACCCCGTCCAACAACACCGGGGTGCCATTGGGGACATGGCGGGGATAGCCGTCGCCATAGCCGATACCCACCACCCCCACAGGCATGGCCTCGGGGCAACGATAGGTGCCGCCGTAACCCACGGGCTCTCCCGCGGCCAGGTGACGCACCGCGATCAGGGGGGCCTCCAGGGTCATCACCGGGCGCAGGCCGCGGTCGCCGCCGGTCTCGCCGGCGAAAGGAGAGGCCCCGTAGAGCATGATCCCCGGCCGCGCCCAACCGATACGCGCATCGGGGTGGCCGAGCAGGCCCGCGGAATTGGCCAGGCTCAGGGGGCGCTCCCCGGCCCCCGCGAGGGCATGGAAGCGCCGCACCTGGAGACGGGTGTAGGGATCGCCGGGGTCGTCGGCATCGGCCAGATGGGAGAGCAGACCCACCGGCCCCTGCGCCCCTGCCTGCAGACGGGCCAGGGCCTCGGGCACGGCCTCGGGGGCGAAGCCGAGGCGGTGCATCCCGGTGTCCACCTTGAGCCAGGCGCGGTTGACCACGGGAAGGAGGTGGAGCTGCTCCGGATCGTGGAACACCAGATCCAGGCCGAGGATGGCCGCCCGGGACCGCCCCCGGCGGCTGAAGACGCCCTCCAGGAGGAGGATGCGGCCATCGAACCCGGCCCGGCGCAGGGCCTCGGCCTCACCCAGGCGGGCCACCGCCAGGCCCTCCACCCGGGGGGCCAGGACCCGCGCCACCGGGATCAGGCCATGGCCGTAGGCGTCGGCCTTGACCACCGCCCACAGCCCCTCCCCACCGGCGTGCCGGCGCGCCACCTCCAGGTTGTGGATCAGGGCGGCCGAATCGACGCGGGCACTGGGAAAGCGGTCAGTACCCCTCGTCGCCGTAGACATCCTCGGTGTAGTTCTCGAACTTGGTGTACTGGCCGAGGAAGGTGAGACGCACCTTGCCGATGGGGCCGTTGCGCTGCTTGCCGATGATGATCTCGGCCGTGCCCTTGTCGGGGCTGTCCTCGTTGTAGACCTCGTCACGGTAGATGAACACCACCAGGTCCGCATCCTGTTCGATGGACCCGCTCTCGCGCAGATCCGACATCACCGGCCGCTTGTTCGGGCGTTGTTCCAGGTTGCGGTTGAGTTGGGAGAGGGCGATCACCGGCACCTCGAGTTCCTTCGCCAGGGATTTGAGACCACGGGAGATGGCGGAGATCTCGGTGGCGCGGTTCTCGCCCTCCCCCGGGGCCTGCATGAGTTGGAGATAGTCGATCACCACCAGCCCCAGGTCCTTCTGCTCGCGTTTCAGGCGCCGTGTCCGGGCCCGCAGTTCGGTGGGGTTCAGGGCCGGGGTGTCGTCGATGAACAGGGGGGCGTCGGCGAGCAGGCTCACCGCCGAGGTGAGGCGCGGCCATTCCTCGTCCTCCAGGCGCCCGGTGCGCACCCGGTGCTGATCGATACGCCCGAGGGAGGACATCATGCGCATGGCCAGGGAATCGCCGGGCATCTCCATGCTGAACACGGCCACCGGCCGCCGGCTCTTGATGGCCACGTATTCGGCCACGTTCATGGCAAAGGTGGTCTTGCCCATGGAGGGACGCCCGGCGACGATGATGAGGTCTGACGGCTGCAGGCCCGAGGTCATCAGATCGAAGTCGTTGTAACCGGTCGCCAGGCCGGTGATGGGCTCGTCCCGTTCGAACAGGGTCTCGATGCGCTCCACGGCCTGGTTGAGCAGGGCCTTGATGGGTCGGAAGCCCCCCCGGTGACGGGACAGGCGGTCGGCGATCTCGAAGACCTTGCGCTCGGCCTCGTCGAGCAGTTCGTCCGACTTGCGCCCGGCGGGGGCGAAGCCGCTGTCGGCGATCTCGGTGCCCACCTCGATCAGGCGGCGCATGACCGCGTTCTCACGCACGATGCGGGCATAGGCCTTGATGTTCGCGGCGCTGGGGGTGTCCTTGGCCATGGTGCCCAGATAGGCGAAGCCCCCGGCCTGCTCCAGTTCGCCACTCCGCTCCAGGTGCTCGGCCAGGGTCACCACATCGAAGGGCTGGTCGTCCTCCGCCAGGGCGGCGATGGCCTGGAAGATCAGGCGGTGTTCCTTGCGGTAGAAATCGTCCTCCGTCACCTGATCGCCGACCCGCTCCCAGGCGGTGTTGTCCAACATCAGTCCGCCCAACAGAGACTGCTCGGCCTGGATGGAATGGGGCGGCACCCGCAGGCTGTCGGCAGGGAAGGCGGCCTCGTCTTCTGGGAACGGGGGGAGTTCGCTGAGTTCGCTCACAGGGGTCGTCATGTCGGGTCGCACTCCCGCCACAGGGTCCCCAGGCGCGCCAGGGTATCGGCGTCCGAGAGTTGTTCCAGGAGCGGGATCAATTCACGTTCTTCCAACCGGGTGTGGTCGCGGAGCCGCGCGGCAAACACGGCCAGGGTCGGTACGTCCCCTGCCTCCAGGCGGGCCGCCAGGCTGCGCATCGCCACGTGTTCGTCGAGGATCCGGGCGATGAGCGCCGCCGCCCGCGCCTGAACGGTGTCCGGCAGGGCCGCGAAGAGCCGCTCCTCGCAAGAGAAATGGCGTCCCCAGCGACCGCGGAGATCCGCCGCGGCCTGGGTGGCCAGGGCCGACAGTTCCCCCGGGTCACCCTTGGCCAGGGCCTTGAGGATGCGGTGGGCGGTCACCAGGGCGCGATGGTGTTCCGAGATGAGGGGGTGAAAGGCCGGGTGGCGCTGCATGGGTGAACGGAGGGCCGGTGGAATCGGACGGATATTCTATACCCGTCGCACCTGAATATGTCGTGTTTCGAAGATGTTCCTCGTACCCCTGGGCAGGGCCCTGCCTGCGGCCGGCAGGGTGGAAGGGAGCCATGGCGGGGACTATGGCGGGCTGTGCCCCTGGGCTGATATGGTTGCATCCGCCGTTCGCCTCGCGGCGTCCGCCAAACCTTGCTGAGGCCCGGCCGGCCTCAACCCCGCCCCGACGAGAATCCACCACTATGCATATCTGGATAGACGCCGACGCCTGTCCCGCGGTCATCAAGGAAATCCTGTTCAAGGCCGCCCGGCGCACCGGCGTGCGCCTGACCCTGGTGGCCAACCAGCCCCTGCACACCCCCGGGCCACGCAACATCGACAGCCTCCAGGTCGCCCCCGGCTTCGACGTGGCCGACAACGAGATCGTCAGACGCCTCGGCCACGGCGACCTGGTCGTCACCAGCGACATCCCCCTCGCCGCCGAGGTGATCGAACGAGGCGGCGCCGCCCTGAGTCCCCGCGGGGAACTCTACACCCGAGAGAACATCCGCTCCCGGCTCAACATGCGGGACTTCATGGATACCCTGCGCGCCAGCGGTATCCAGACGGGAGGACCCGCGCCCCTGCGCAAGGGCGATCGGCAGGCCTTCGCCAATCAGCTGGATCGCTGGCTGGCGAAGAGGGCTTCCGGGGCGAGCCATTGAGAATCGAACGCCAAGAGGAGTGATACGGCCCGTGCCCGTGGGAGTGGCTTCGGCCGGGCGGCACGCCCCACTTTGACTCGTCATCCCATTTCTGGAACCATGACCCGCCCATCCCCCGAGCGGGGCCCCATCCTGCAACCCGATTCGATCACCCATGGACAGCCCGCCGCGCGATCTCCCCGGCTTCGAACGCAGCCTCGAAGGCAAGCCCGTCATCGGTCTGGAGCCCGCGGACCTCTACGCCTTCGGCCATCTGATCCGCACTACCGAACAGTTCCTCCTCGACCAGTTCAGCCGCGGCCTGGTCTCGGGCACCACCCACACCTGCATGGGTCAGGAGCTGTGCGCCATGTCGGTGGTCCGCGCCCTCAACCACCCGGACGACGTGGTCCTGTCAAATCACCGCAACCACGGCCACTTCCTCACCTATTCCGGCGAGGTCCTGGGCCTGGTGGCGGAGATCATGGGCCGCCAGGCGGGGGTCTGCGGCGGCCGCGGCGGCAGCCAGCACCTCGCCTATCGGCACTTCCACAGCAACGGCGTCCAGGGCGGCATGACCGGCATCGGCGTGGGCATGGCCCTGGCCTTGAAGCGCGCCGGCAGCGGTGCCCTGGTGAGTGCCATGATCGGCGACGGGACCCTCGGCGAGGGGATGCTCTACGAGAGCCTGAACCTGGCCGCCATCTGGGAGCTGCCCATGCTCTTCGTGGTGGAGAACAACGGTATCGCCCAGACCACCTGCACCGCCGAGACCGTCGGCGGCGACATCGCCGCGCGCGGCGCCGCCTTCGGACTGGACACCTGGCGCCTGGCCGACGACGCCCCGGACTTCTGCGCCCGGGTGGAGGAGATCGTGAACGGTCTCCGGGACCGCGGACGCCCAGGCTTCCTGGTCATCGACACCCGCCGCCTCGGTCCCCACAGCAAGGGTGACGACCTGCGCGACGAGGCCGAGAAGGCGGCGATCCGTGCCCGCGACCCCCTCGCCCGTCTGGGCGAGACCCTGCCCGCGGACCTCCGTGCGCGGATCGAGGCGCGCAACCGGGCCTTCCTGGAACGGGTACGCACGGCCGCCGAGGCCTCTCCCGAGGCGCGCGAAGAACGCCCTCCCGAGCACATCTTCAGCCTGCCGCCCGAGCCCCCCATGGGGGGCACGCCCGAGGTCCCGCCGGACGCCAACGTCCGCCAGGCCCTCAATGCCGCCCTCCATCACCTCCTCGCCCACGACCAGCGCACCCTGCTCCTGGGGGAGGACCTGCACGACCCCTACGGTGGCGCCTTCAAGGTCACCCAGGGGCTCTCCAGCCGCTTCCCCGGGCGGGTGATCTCCACCCCCATCAGCGAGGCCGGGGTCACCGGGGCCAGCATCGGCCTGGCGGTGGCGGGCCGGCGGCCGGTCATGGAGGTGATGTTCGCCGACTTCCTCAGCCTCTGCCTGGACCAGATCTACAACCATGCGGTCAAGTTCCCCGGGGTGTTCCCGGAGATGCGCGTCCCCCTGGTCATCCGCACCCCCGCCGGGGGGCGCCGCGGGTATGGCCCCACCCACAGCCAGAGCCCCGAGAACCTGTTCAGCGCCGTACCCGGGCTGACCCTGGTCTTCCCCAGCCACCGCCACGCGGTGGCCCAATGCCTGGTGGACGCGGTCCAGCGTTGGCCCTACCCCACCCTTTTCATGGAGCACAAGCTGCTCTACGGGGAACGGGCCCACCCCGGCGACTACCGCGCCCTGCCCGCGGCCGAGGACGATCCGGCGGCGGCGCTGTTCCCCACCCTGGTCCGGGGGGCGCGGGATCCGGACCTCAGCATCCTCACCTACGGCGGCATGTTGCCGCTGGTGGAAGAGGCGGTGGCCCGGCTCGAAGGCGACGAGGAACTGGCGGTGGAGATCGTGGTCCCCGCCCTCCTCGCCCCCCTACCCCGCGCCACCCTGCTCGCCCACCTGCTCGAACGGCCGCGCATCCTGGTGGTGGAAGAGGCCCACCACGAATACGGCGTCTCGGCCGAGATCCTCGCCACCCTGACCGAGGCCGGCTACGCCGGCGAGGCCCTGCGCATCGGCACCCCGCCGATCCCCATCTCGGCGGCGCGCAGCCTCGAGCGGCAGATCCTGCCCGACGCCGGCCAACTCGTCAGCGACATCCTCGAATTGATCTGAGCGCCCGATTCATCCCCAGACACCACAAGAACGACTATGGCCAAGCCCATCTACACCCCCCGAGTCAACAACAACGACGACCAGGTCCAGATCATCGGCCTCGCGGTCGCGGTGGGGGACCGCGTCGAGCCGGGCCAGGTCCTGGCCGAAGTGGAGACGGACAAGTCCATCGCCGAGGTGGAGTCGGACCAGGAGGGCTATGTCCTGGACATCCTCCATCCCCTCGACGCGCACGCCCCCGTGGGCTCGGTGCTCATGTGGATCGGCGAGACCCGGGACGAGCCCGTCCCCGAACCGGTGGAAACGGCCCCCGAGGCGGCCGCGATCGCGACCGGCCGGCCCACTGCCAAGGCCCGCATGTTGCTGCGCCGGCACGGCCTCAGCGCCGATCGGGTGCCTGCCTCCGGGGAACGCCTGAGCGCCGCCGACGTGGAGGCCTGGCTCGCGCGTCAGGGTACCGCGGGCGCGGCGGCGGCCCGGCCCGCCGCCACCCTCCCCGCCCCCGAGGTCCCCGGCGAGGCCGTGCCCCTGTCCGCCGAAGAACAGGGCATGGTCCATACCGTGACCTGGCATCGCGACCAGGCGGTGGCCGCCTACCTGGAACGCCCCTACGACGCGGCCGTCTGGGAGCAGGCGGCCGCCGACTACGCCCGACGCCAGGGCCTGATGCTGAGCCCACTCCTGTCGCTGATGGCCTACCGCCTGGTGGAATTGGCCAGGGAGCGGCCCAAGATCAACGCCACCCTGGTGGGAGGCCAGCGTTACCAGTACGCGCCGGTGAACCTCGGCTTCACCGTCCAGGCCGGTGACACCCTCTATCTCACCGTGGTGCGTGACGCCGGGGCCCTGGACCTGGGCGGATTCATCGACGCCCTGGGCCAGGTCCAACGCCACGCCATGGGGCACAAGCTCCGCCCCGAAGAGACCCAGGGCGCCACCCTGGGCTTCTCCAGCATGGCCCGCTGGGGCGTGGCCCGCCACATCCCGGTGCTGCCGCCCCATACCGCCCTGATGGTGGCCCACGCCGCCACCGGTCCCGATGGCCGGGCGATCCTGGGCGCCAGCTATGATCATCGGGTCCTCTCCGGCTTCGATGTCGCCCGGCTGTTGCAGGATCTGGCCAAACCGCCGGCATTCGCCTGACCCCTCACGCAAAGGAACCCCGACTATGGACCTGAACCCCGACGCCATCCGCCAGGCCATCCGCGACAAGGTGATGGAACTGGCCCGGAACCTGGGCTACGACGCCTCCGGCCTCCAGGACGACGACATCATCCCCGCCACCGGGCTGCTCGACTCGGCGGCCATCCTCGAACTGGTGGTCTGGTACGAGGGGGCCTACGACCTGAGCATTGCCCAGGAAGAGATCAACATCGACAACCTGGGCTCGGTGAACGCCATGACCGGGTTCCTGTTGCAGCGCAAGGCGGCCGGGGGCGGCTAGCGGCTTCGGCCGCGAACTGAGATTCAGCCCCGGTTCATCCACAGGAGGCGAACCTGTAGCCCCCTGTCCCGGAATACACGACCGCCATGCGCTGGATTCTGTTTGCCCTGACCTGCCTGTGCCTGCCCGCCCGGGCCGTTGAACTCGATTACGTGGCCAGCTACCGCGGCCTGCTCTCGGCCGGGGCCCGCCTCGCCATCGCCGACGTCCACCTGAGCCTGCCCGACGCCGGGACCGCGCCCGCCCGCCTCACCGTCACCACGGCCCCCTATCCCAAGGCGGAGTGGATCCACCCCTTGCGCTTCGACTACCGCGCCTGGCTGACCCCGGGTGACCTCGCCACCCGCCAAGTGGCCTGGAGCAAGACCGACCGCGAAGGACGCGAGGTCCGCCGCCTCTGCTTCGATTGCGAACCGGGGGTGATCCTGGGCTTGTCCCCTGCGGACGACACCCCCTTGCCGGTGAACGCCACCGCCTTCGCGCGGCCCCGCGCGGACCTCCGCCTGCCCTGGAACGACGCCCCCCCACGGGACCGCATGGCCATGCTGCAACGCCTGCGGAAAATGCCCCTCACCTCCAGCCGCTCCTGGTTCTGGCCCGTATCCAACGGCGGCGATCTCAGGGGTTACCGCATCGAGGTCGGACGGCGGAAGCAAGTTCTTCTCCACCACCGGGCGCGCCGCATCGTGCCGGTCGATCTGATCCCGGTGAAAGACCGGGTCCAGGAAGACCGGCGCATCCGCGTGTGGCTGGAGGATGCGCCGAGCCGGATCCCGCTGCGCTTCACCACCGAGCGTGCCCTGGGCGAATTCCGGGTGGAGCTGAAGGCGGCCCCTCCCCGATCCCGATGAAGCGGAGAAACATGACCATCGCAAGGAGCGTTCCCCTGAGCACCACCGCCAGGCCCCCCATCCAGTCACTCAGGCAATGGCAGGCCAGGCGCCCCGATCTCTTCAAAAAGATTCGTATATAATCTCGCGGACCTTTACGTTCACCTGTAGACGACCGCCCCGGAGGGGGTGACAAGGCCTCGATACTGTATATAATTACAGTATGCATCCGCCGAGGCCAGGCCATGGATCTCACCCCCCGCCAACGCCAGATCCTGACATTCATCCAGCAGCAGATCGCCGAACTGGGGCGCCCCCCCACCCGCAGCGAGATCGCCCGGGCCTTCGGCTTCCGTTCCGCCAACGCCGCCCAGGAACACCTGCGTAATCTGGAACGCAAGGGCGCCATCGCCCTCACCGGCGGCGCCTCGCGCGGCATCCGCCTGCTTGCGGGCGCCGCGGCGGGCCTGCCCCTGGTGGGACGGGTGGCCGCCGGCCAGCCCATCCTGGCCGAGGAACAGATCGAGGCGCGCTACGCCCTG
Organism: Chromatiaceae bacterium; assembly: GCA_026984455.1. Lineage (GTDB taxonomy): Bacteria > Pseudomonadota > Gammaproteobacteria > Chromatiales > Chromatiaceae > JALSSC01. Next base: position 8,630 of record JALSSC010000032.1, on the reverse strand, counting down.
GACCCCGGGCTGTTCCACCCCCATGCCCATTATCTTCTGCGCGTGCGGGGCGAGAGCATGCGCGATGCCGGCATCCGCGATGGCGACCTGCTCGCGGTGCACCGCACCCGGGAGGCCGGTGACGGCCGCATCGTGGTGGCCCGGGTGGAGGACGAGGTCACCGTGAAGCGCCTATACCGCAAGGGCCACGAGGTGGAACTGCGTCCCGCCAATCCCGCCTTCGAGTCCCTCCGCATCGACCTCAGGAGCACCCCCCTGGAGATCGAGGGGATTGCCGTGGGCCTGGTGCGCCAAGCCCTGGACAGCATCGCACCCGTCTCTCTGGATTGAGGCCATGGGCGCCCCCGCACCCGCCTTGGAAGACCTGCTGCGCCGCCGCCCGGATATCTGGCTGGCGAACCGTGCGCCCCCGGTCCGCACCCGCCCCGGCCTGAGCACGGGCTTTACCGCCCTGGATGCGCTCCTGCCCGATGGCGGCTGGCCCGCTGCCGGCCTGGTGGATCTGGTCACCGCCACCCCTTCGGCCTTGAATCTGATCCTGCCCCTGGCCGCGCGCCTCGGCCGCGCAGGCCGGGAGATCCTGTGGGTCGCCCCACCGTTGCTGCCCTATGCCCCGGCCCTGGCCGCAGCCGGGCTCGACTTGGCGTATCTCTCGTTGGTGCCTGGTGCGGACCAGGCCCCGTGGGCGGCCGAGCAGGGCCTGCGCAGCGGCGCCTGCGGGCTGGTGGTCCTGTGGACCCGGGCGTTGCCCCAACCGCGCCTGCGGCGCCTGCAACTGGCGGCGGAGGAGGCCGAGACCCCCCTGTTCCGTCTGTGTCCACCGATAGACACGGGCGGACCCACCCCGGCCCGCCTGCGCCTGGAAGTGCAGGCCTGTAGCGAGGGCCTGAATCTGCGCCTCACCAAGGCCCGCGGCCTGTGCGGGGCGCGTCCCCTGCGTCTGCCCTTGTGGAAGCCATGAAGTGGCTCGGCCTGCATTTCCCATGGTTGCCGCTGGAGGTCTATCACTTCCCGGAGGGGGACGACCGGCCCCGGGCGGTGGTGGAGGGCCACCCGCCCCGGGTGCTGCTCGCCACCCATTCCGCCCGGGCCGCGGGGGTGCATGCCGGACAACCCTTGGCCGCGGCCCTGGCCCTCGTAAAGGGGCTGCAACCCCTGCCCCGCCGGCCCCGGGCCGAGACCGCGGCCCTGGAGCGGGCGGCCTGCCGTGGCGGCCGCTTCAGCGACCTGGTGAGCCTGGCCCCGCCCCAGGGCCTCGTCCTCGAAACCGGCCGCAGCCTGCGCCTGTTCGGCGGCCCCCGGCACCTCGTGGACGCGACACTGCGGACGATGGCAGCCCCAAACCGGGAGATCCACTGGTGCCTGGCCCCCACTCCGGAAGGGGCGCGCCTGCTCGCCGCCCAGGGCCTGAACAGCGTGGTGGCCGACCTCCCGACCCTGGAACGGGTCCTCAGCGACCTGGCCCTGGCCGTCCTCGCCCCGGCCCACAGCGGACAGCTGGAGGCCCTGGGCCTGCGCCGTGGCGGCGACCTCCTGGCCCTGCCGCGCACCGGCCTGGCCCAACGCCTGGGGCCGGACTGGGTGCACTGGCTGGACCGCCTGCGCGGTGCGGCGCCTGATCCACGGCGTCCCTATCGCCCGCCCCCACGCTTCGCGGCGCGCCTGGAACTCAGCACCGAGACGGACGCCGCCGAGGCCCTCCTGTGCCCCGCACGACGCCTGCTCCGGGACCTCTGCGCCTTCCTCCAGGCCCATGGCGGAGCGGCCCGGCGCCTGCTCTGGATCCTGGACCAGGCCGGGGCGGAACCGCTCGATCTGACAGTGAATCTGGCCGCCCCCAGCCGCACCCCGGAACACTTGGAGGGACTGCTGCGCGAACGCCTCACCCGCCTGGCCCTGGAGGCCCCGGTGCGCGCTCTGGAGTTGCGGGTGGATCGGGTATTCCCCTTGGCACCGCACACTCCAGATCTGTTCGCGGACGCGCCCCACTCCGACGCGGGACGTCAGCACCTATGGGAAACCCTGGAGGTCCGCCTGGGAGTGGACGCGGTCCGCGCCATAGAGGCCCTGGCCGACTACCGCCCCGAACGCGCCTGGCGTTGGTGCGCCCCGGGCCGTGGCGGCGGACCGCCCGCGCCCGCGCCACGCCCACCCTGGCTGCTTCCCCAGCCGCGCCCCCTGGGCCTGGTGCGAGGGCGCCCTGCCCTCGCCGACCAGCCCCTGGCGTTGGAGCCCGAACGGGAACACATCGAGACCGGCTGGTGGGACGGTGGCCCCGTGAAGCGGGACTATTTCATCGCCTGCGATGCCCGGGGGGAGCGCCTGTGGATCTTCCGGGAGGCGGGACGCTGGTTTCTCCAGGGTTGGTTTTGAGAACCCGGTCCCGCCCGATGCTTGAAATCCATCCCCTCCTTGCCTAGAGTCCAAGCCATTCGTCTGCCCCATCTCCAGAGGCCTCCATGCACCTGCCCCGCCTCCGCCCGCTGCTCGTCCTCGCTCTCCTCGCCCTGGTCCCGATCCGGGTGCCGCAGGCCGCCCCCAGCGTCGCCGCAGAGCCCGTCCGCCCCCTGCAACGCCCCGCCCCCGTGGCGGCCACGCCACACGCCATCCGTACCGGGCCGGCGCTCAGGGTGCGCCTCGAAGCCCTCAAGACCTTCAAGGCCCTGGCCGCCAACCCGCCCGGGATCGGCCCCATGACGGTGGGTCTCGGGCGCGACCTGCCCCCGGACCTCAGCCAGGTCATACACCTCGCCGATCTGGAATGGCGTACCGCCGGCAACGGCGAGCGCCATGCCCGCATCGAGATGACCTCCCCCGGCGCCAAGGCCCTGCGCGCGGCGCTGTGGGTCTATGCCCTGCCCGATGGCGTGAACCTGGTGTTCTACGCCCCCGGCTCCACCACCCCGGGGATCCACGTGAGCGCCGCCGCCATCAACCGCCGCCTCGCCCGCGATCGTGCGGCGCGGGATCCGGACGCCCCCCAGCCGGCCCTGTACTGGTCGCCGGTGGTGGCGGGCGAGACCCTGGGGCTGGAGATCCGCCTACCGCCCGGAATCTCTTTCGATCAGGTACGCATCGCCATCCCGCGCCTGTCACATCTGTTCATGGATCCGGCCACCGGGGAGATGGACACCACCTTCGGCATCGGCGATTCCCAGTCCTGCACCCTGGACGTGAGCTGTTTCTGGGACGACGTCAAGGACATCGCCCCGGCCGTGGCGCGGATGATCTTCACATCCAACTCCGGCGCCAGCGCCCTGTGCACCGGCACCCTCGTCAACGACCTGGATCCCCATACCCAGATCCCCTATTTCCTCACCGCCCGTCACTGCATCTCCACCCAGAGCGCGGCCTCCACCCTCAACACCTTCTGGTTCTTCCGCACCCTGGGGTGCCGGCAACCCCCGAATCCGGACGTGAAGATGCTCGGCGGGGGCGCCACCCTGCTGGCCGCCGTGCCCGGCGAGGACATGACCCTGTTGCGTCTCGATGAGACCCCGCCCACGGGGGCCCTGTTCGCCGGTTGGGACGCATCGCCCGTCCCGGCCAAGCGCTATTTCACCAGCGTCAGCCACCCCGCGGGCGACCTGCAAAAGGTCGCCTTCGGCAGCATCAAGGGAGATGGCTCCTGTTACTTCGTCCCCGACTCCCCCTTCCTGGTGTGCGCCGACTCCGACGGCGGCCGCTTCCTGTCGGTGGTCTTCCAGAAGGGCATGGTGGAGGGCGGCAGCTCGGGCTCGGGGATGTTTCTCGATACCACGCACAAGCTGGTGGGGACCCTCACCGGGGGGTCGGCCCGCTGCGATCTCCGCGGGGGCGACATCTTCTATGGCCGTTTCGAGCTGGCTTACAACGAGGCCTTCTTCAAGTGGCTCGGGGGCACTCCGGCCTGCGACCTGGAGCCCGGGAGCTGGCGATACTGCGCCACCCCCGGTTGCGGCCCCTGCGCCCAGGGCCAGGGTGACTGCAATGCCGACAGCGACTGCCAGAGCGGCCTGGTGTGTGCTCAGGACCGGGGTGCCCTGTACGGCTTCGATCCCAGCGTAGACGTGTGTGAACCCCCTTCAGGAAACGGCGACGGCGATTGCACCCTGGATCCCGGGGCCTGGGACTACTGCGCCGACCCCCAATGCGGGCCCTGCGCCGCCGGCCAGGGTGACTGCGACAGCGACAGCGAATGCCAGGGTGACTTGGTCTGCCTGCACGACCGCGGCCAGGACTTCGGTTTCCCCGCGGCGGTGGACGTCTGCGGCGACAAACCCACGGGGACCTGCGCCCTCACCCCGGGGGACTGGGGCTACTGCTCGGATCCCCTGTGCGGCCCCTGCGCCGAAGGCCAGGGCGATTGTGACAGCGACGCCGAATGCGCACCCGGCCTGGTGTGCGCCTTCAACGTCGGCGCCGACTATGGCCTGCCCGCCTCCATGGACGTGTGCGAGAAGCCCAAGGAGACCGTCTGCACCCGCTCTCCCGGGGATTGGGGTTTCTGCTCGGACCCGGCCTGTGGCCCCTGCGAGCCCGGCCAGGGTGATTGCGATCAGGACCGTGACTGTGCCAGCGGCCTCAAGTGCAGCCCCAATGTGGGCGAGAAGTACGGCCTGCCACCGAGTATGGACGTCTGCGAATAGCGGATTCAGCGGAGGTTCAGTGGTCTTCTCCTAAGCTGGAGTCGAGATCGGGGCACCACGGCCCCTCGTTTCGACCCAGAGGAGAAGACCATGAATACGCAGACCCTGACCCTCGTGACCAGCCTCGTCGCCGCCCTCGCCAGCACCCCGACCCTGGCCGGCCGCACCTTCGCGGACCGCGCCCGCGTGCTCAAGGTGACACCCATCTATGAGACCGTGCGGGTGAGCGAGCCGCTGGAGGAATGCTGGGACGCCCCAGTGGTCCACGATGTCACCGAATACGACTCCTATACCCCCGAGATCACCGGCGCCATCGTCGGGGGGGTCCTGGGCAATCAGTTCGGCCATGGCGACGGGCGCAAGGTGGCCAGTGCCGCGGGCGCCCTGCTCGGGGCCTCGGTGGCCCATGACATCACCCGCGGCAACCGTCGTCACCGCCACTACGTGGGCAGGGAACGGCGCTGCCGCACGCTGGACCGTTATACCACCGAGGAACGGATCACCGGTTACCGGGTCAAATATCGTTACGCGGGCCGCACCTTCACCACCCACACCCAGGAGCGCCCCGGCACGCACCTCCGGGTGCGGGTCAAGGTGACGCCGGTGCGCGCCTACTGAGGTGATCTCGGGAAAATGGCGGAACCTCCCTGTTCCGCTTAGGCCTCCCGATCCTTCGAGATGCCCTGAAGGGGACCCCGGAACCGGACCGGCCGGCCGTTTTCCTGTCCGCATGGAAAATGCCTTCATCCACCCGTTGCACGTGAAATGATCCCACTGCGCCCCCTGGCTCTCGGCTGCCTGCTCTCCCTGTGCGCCGTCCCGCCCGGCCCCGCCCACGGCGCCGGCCGGTTCTGGCCGGTGGGCGACCGTGGCGTGACCCTGGACGAGGCCGTATCCGGGGTGCGCCGGCGCGGGCGCGTGTTGTCCGCGGACACGGTCCAGGAAGACGGCCGCCCGGTGCATCGTATCCGCATCCTCACCAACGAGGGCCGGGTACGGCGCCTGCGTGTGGATGGACGCACCGGCCGCCCCTTCCGGCGGCGGAGGCGCTGATGCGACTCCTGGTGGTGGAGGACGAGGCCGCCCTGCGGGCGCAACTGGTGCGGCGCCTCCAGGCCGCCGGCTTCGCCGTGGAACAGGCCGCCGACGGCCGCGAGGGGCTCTATACCGGGGAGGAATACCCTCTCGACCTGGCCATCGTGGACCTGGGCCTGCCGGAACTCTCCGGGATCGAACTCATTCGCCGCCTGCGCATGGCCGGGCGGGACTTCCCCATCCTCATCCTCACCGCCCGCGGCGCCTGGCAGGACAAGGTGGAGGGCCTGGAGGCGGGCGCCGACGACTACCTGGTCAAGCCCTTCCACATGGAGGAACTGCTGGCCCGGGTCAACGCCCTGCTCCGGCGCGCCGCGGGTTTCGCCCAGCCGGTGCTCGACTTCGGCCCCCTGCGCCTGGACACCCGCGCCCAGACCGTCCACATGGACGGCACCCCCGTCGAACTCACCGCCTTCGAATACAAGGTCCTGGAGTATCTCGCCCTGCACCCGGGACAGGTGGTGTCCAAGACCGAACTCACCGAACACCTGTACGAACAGGACTACGACCGCGACAGCAACGTCCTCGAGGTCTTCGTGGGCCGCCTGCGCCGCAAGCTCGACCCCGAGGGGCGCCTGCGTCCCATCGAGACCCTGCGCGGCCGCGGTTACCGCTTCGCCCTCAAGCAGCAGGGCTAGCCCACACCCATGTCGCTGCGTCTGCGCCTGGTCCTGGCCGCCTCCCTGGTCCTGGCCGGGTTCCTCGGGGCCACGGGCTGGTCCCTCTACGTGGCCTTCCGCGAGAGTGCCGAGGCGGGTCTGCGCGAGCGCCTCCTGGGCCAGGTCTACGCCCTCCTGGCCGCCGTCGACGCCGACGACCGGGGACGGATGCAGATGCCCAGGAGCGTGCCCGACCCGCGCCTGTCGCGTCCCGATTCCGGCCTCTACGCCCTGGTGAGCGACGCCCGGGGACGGATCCTGTGGCGCTCTCCCTCCCTCACCGGCCATCACCCCACCTTCCTGCGCCCCCAGGCCCCCGGCGCGCGGGCCTATCACGAACAGAACCTCGACGGACAACGCCTCTATGTCCTCGACTACGGCATCGACTGGGAGGACGACCAGGGCGCGGTGGAGGGCTACACCTTCTCCGTGGCCGTCGATCTCGCCCCCCTGCGCGAGGAGGCGGCGGGCTTCGCCGCCAGCCTCTGGCGCTGGCTGGGGGGACTGGCCCTGAGCCTGATCTTCGCCCAGGGATTGATCCTCACCTGGGGCCTGCGCCCCCTGCGCCGGGTAGCCACCGACCTGGAACGCATCGAGCGGGGCGAGGCGGAACGCCTGGAGGGCCGCTATCCACGCGAGCTACGCGGTCTCACCACCAATCTCAACGCCTTGATCGAGAGCGGCCGCGCCGCCCAGCGGCGCTACCGACACAGCCTCGACGACCTCGCCCACAGCATGAAGACCCCCCTCGCGGTACTCCGCAACGCGGCGCGCCTCGAGCGCGGGGAGGCCCTGCGCGCCAGCGTCGAGGAACAGGTGCAACGCATGGACGGCATCGTCCAGCACCAACTGCGCCGGGCCCTGTCCAGCGGTCAGGGCGCCCTCACCACCGCCACCCCCGCGGCGCCGCCCCTGGAACGCCTGGCCCGCGCCCTGGCCAAGGTCCACCGGGACAAGACCATTCAAACGGACCTCGACCCCGGGGCGCGTTTCTTCGGCGATCCCGCCGACCTCATGGAGGTGGCCGGAAATCTCCTGGAGAACGCCTGCAAATACGGGCACCGTGAGATCCGCCTGGTCCTCGAAGGCCTCTCCCCGGAACCCGGTGCCCACCGCCCGGGCCTCCTCCTGATGGTGGAGGACGACGGCCCCGGGATCCCGACGGGGCGCGCCCGCGAGGTCCTGGAACGGGGGCGGCGCATGGATCAACGGGCCCCGGGACAGGGGATCGGCCTGGCGGTGGTGGCCGAAATCGCCACGGCCAACGGCGCCCACCTGGAGATCGCCCGCGGCGACCTGGGCGGTGCCCGCATCCTGTTCCGGATCCCGCCCCGCTGAGGCCCCGCCCCCCGCTCCGGAAAGGCTCGCCGCCGAGCCCTTCGGGCCCGCGATCGCCGTGCATGGATCGCCCCCCGGGGATCGATGCGATGCGGCAAAGACCAGATATGTCGAATGGATGGGTGTCTTGTAATGTCAGATATGTCGAATGGATGGGTGTCTTGTAATGTCCTGTAATGTCCTATAATTCTTGAACCCTGTCTTGAACAGGCTCAGGTTATACGGGGCCGAAGCCAGAAGATGAAAATGTTTGGCAAGGCCGCATACCCGGCCAGCAAGCCGCTGCGTCTACCGGAGATGGACAGGTCGTGCCGGCCCTCGAGCTGGCGCTTGAGGATCCGCAGGGCGAATCGGTAACTCGCGGTGAATGAATCCACTTTCGAATGGGATGAGGCCAAGAACATCGAGAATCAGAAAAGCACGGCGTCTCTTTCTATGAGGCCCAGTATGCGTTTTTCGATCCCAACCGCCTCGTAGCCGAAGATCTCGCGCACAGCCAGAAGGAAAAGCGCTACTTCTGCATCGGTAGCGACAAATCAGGGGAGGGAATCCTTACAGTCCGGTTCACCTACCGGTCAGACCGCATCCGCATCTTTGGCGCGGGTTACTGGAGAAAGGGCAAGAAGATCTATGAGCAAGCAAATTCAATATACTGACGAAGCGCTCGGTGAAATGGAATTGGTGCCGGATTTCCTTCCACCGCCCAATGAATTGCTGCCGAAAAAGAAAAAAAGCAAGGTAACCATTTCATTAAGCTCCGAGAGCCTGGATTATTTCAAAGAAGCTGTAAAGCCCCCGAAATCCTGGACACTGTTTTTCACAAAATTCACGCTGCCTCCGCCACGGGCGCATGGGCGATTCGCACCTGTGCAGGCGTGGCGTAGTGATGCCTCTGGAGTAGCCAGTGCTG